>JABDKG010000064.1 GCA_013002305.1 Hellea sp. | reverse complement strand
GTGACGTCTTTGTCTTCTAGCAGGAGATTGAGGAACGAGCCTTCGCCGGCATTGCCTTGGGTGCGGAACATTTCCCAGACTTTCATGGCGTTGCGCTGGACGAGGCGGTAGGCGCTCTCGCGTTGTTCGCCGGCCTGCGTTAGAGCCAGCAAGAAGCGCTGCGAATTATGGAGGCCACCGAGGCGGTCCATATTGGCTTTCATTTTCTCTGGATAGACGACGAGGTTTTCGATCACGCCGGCGAGGCGATGAAGGGCGAAATCCAAGTGAACGGTGGAGTCCGGACCAATACCGCGCTCTACAGAAGAATGCGAGATATCGCGCTCATGCCACAGAGCGACGTTTTCCATCGCCGGGACGACCGCCATCCGAACAAGACGAGCCAGACCAGACAGGTTTTCTGTCAGAACCGGGTTGCGTTTATGGGGCATGGCCGATGAGCCCTTTTGGCCCTTGGAGAAAAACTCCTCGGCTTCGAGCACTTCCGTGCGCTGGAGATGGCGGATCTCAACAGCGATATTTTCAATCGAGCTGGCGACAACGCCGAGCGCGGCGAAATAGGCGGCGTGGCGATCGCGCGGAATGATCTGGCTTGAGACCGGTTCAATGGCGAGGCCCATTTTGCCCGCTACATGTTCTTCGACTTTGGGGTCGATATTGGCGAAGGTCCCGATCGCGCCGGATATCGCGCAGACAGCGATTTCTTCGCGCGCTTTGACGAGGCGTTCACGGCCGCGGGCAAATTCGGCGTAGAACCGGGCGAGCTTGACGCCGAAAGTCGTCGGCTCGGCATGGATGCCGTGAGAGCGGCCAATGGTGATGGTATATTTATGCTCTTCGGCGCGTTTCTTAAGCGCGGCTAGAACCCGGTCCATACCAACGAGCAGCAGATCAGTGGCGCGGGCCATTTGCACCGATAAAGTCGTGTCGAGAATATCGGATGAGGTGAAACCCTGATGCACAAAGCGGGCATCGTCACCGATAAACTCAGCAAGGTGGGTAAGAAAGGCGATAACGTCATGTTTAACTTCGCGTTCGATCTCATCGATGCGGGCGACGTCAAATTCGGCGTTGCCGCCTTTGTCCCAAATGTTCTTGGCGGCGGCTTTGGGGATAACGCCGAGCTCGGCCAGAGCGTCGCAGCCATGGGCTTCGATTTCAAACCAGATCCGGTATTTTGTCGCCGCTGACCAGATTTCGGTCATTTCTTTGCGGGCATAGCGCTCGATCATAAGGACTCACTTTATTTCGTGCGTGCGGTTTGGCCCAACTGGCATTTGGGGTCAAGCTTGCGCGTCGGCCTCATTGCGTTTTTCCGCCTCGGCCCAGTCTTTGGGCAGATATCGCGTGACCATGAAGAAGCAAACCATAGCAGCAATAAAGGCCAAACAGATGAGTGTCATGGCCAGCCGAACGGCTTCATAATATTCCCGCGTGATAACAAATTCTTCTTTTGGAAGATTGTCCGCATTAACGGCGAACATGTCCATCAGCAGCCCGGCCGTAAATGGTCCGCCGCCCATGGCAATCATGTTCAGCACGAAAAAGAACAGGGCCGTCGAGGTGGCGCGGATATGGGTCGGCGCGAGCGTCTGGGCGATCGCAAAGCTGGGCCCGAGATAGATGCCAAGGCAGAATAGCGTGCCAACGGTCATGAGCAGGTGGGCGTTTACCGACCCAACCCAGAACGACCCGGCTGCAAATGGGAAAGCCAGCATCATCGCGGCAAACGGCGCCCAGCCATAGGCGCGAACATCTTTTTTGCCGAGCTTGTCAACCAGACGGGCACCGTAGAAAGTTCCGCTTGTATAAGCGATACCGTTAATGACGCCGAGCCACATAACGAGTTTTTGGAAATCATAAGAGGGGTCGAGCGCAATCAGAAATTTGGTTTGAAACCCGCTAAAAGCGTATGCCGCAAATGACCCTGATGCGATCCCGAGCGCCATCCACCACCAAGAAGGTATTTTCAGAAGCAGCGGAACGGCTTCTTTCAGGGGTATTTTGACCGCCTGTTTGCCTTTTTGGAGTTCAGCGGCGCCGCGCGGCGGTTCTTTGATCAAGAGTTTCAAAATGAGCGCAAACCCGACACCGATAAGCCCCAATATGATAAATATCCGGCGCCACGGAACAGTTTCGCCTTTACCGAGACCAAGCAGGGCCGCTGTGACGAAATAGGCCGACATGATGCCGAGCGGGATCCCCAGCGAATAGACTCCGAGCGCGCCGGCGCGTTCTTCTTTTGGATAGACATCCGAAATGATCGAATGGGACGGCGGGCTTCCGCCGGCCTCGCCGATGCCGACGCCGACCCGGGCCAGCAATATCTGGACAAAGTTTTGCGCCGTACCGGTCAAGGCCGTAAAGCCGCTCCAGACCGCCAGCGAGATCGATATCAGAGAGACGCGATTAACTTTGTCGGCAATGATGGCGATTGGAATTCCCATGATCGTATAGAGCGCCGCGAACGCAAATCCGACGAGCAGCCCGAATTGGGTGTCAGATATGTTCAGATCATTTTGAATGAAAGGTCCCAAAATGCCGACAATTTGGCGATCGACGAAATTAAATCCGTAAACCATCGTCAGCATGACGAGGATAAAAGTCCGGTTATTCGGTTTTTTCACTACAGGATCCCCAATGTTTTAAAGCTCACAATATCATTGCGGCCGATTATTATATGATCGTGGACCACCAGCCCGATTGTTTTGCCAGCCTCGACTATTTTCTGCGTCATGTCCATATCGCTCTGACTCGGCGTTGGATCGCCGGAAGGATGGTTGTGGGCTAAAATAATCGCGGTCGAATGCAGATCAAGGGCACGTTTGATTACTTCGCGCGGATAGACGGGCGCGCGGTCGACCGTCCCTTGGCCAAGAATCTCATCAGTAATTAACCGGTTTTTCTTGTCCAAAAACAATACCCTGAACTGCTCTTTGGGCTCAAACTGCAGCTCGGCACGGCAATATTCCATCAGCGCGGTCCAGCTCGATAATACCGGAGCGTCCAGAACATTTTCTTGCGACAGACGTCTTGCCGCCGCTTGGACGATTTTAAGATCAAGTGCGGTCTTGTCGCCAACACCTTTGACCTCGATCAGCTGATCCAGCGGCGCGGCTATGGCTGCGGCGAAACTTCCGAACCGGGCAATCAGAGCTTTGGCGACAGGTTTGACATCACGTCTCGGGATCGAATTGAACAGATAAAGCTCTAATAGCTCATAGTCCGCGAGCGCATCTTTGCCCGATGATTTGAACCGGTCGCGCAGGCGATCCCGATGTTGCAAATAATGGGGCTTTTCGGCGGCCATCAAATATAAGGTGGCCGGTGCAGTTCATTGGGCGAGAGCGTAAATATCTCGCAGCCTTCCTTAGTGACGCCGATGGAGTGCTCGAACTGCGCGGTTAATTTGCGGTCGCGCGTCACGGCGGTCCAGCCGTCTGATAAAACTTTCACGGTTGGCTTACCCAGATTGATCATCGGCTCGATTGTAAAAAACATGCCTTCTTTGAGCGTCTCGCCTTGGCCGGGTCTGCCGACATGGAGAATATTAGGCGAGTCGTGAAAAAGCCGCCCGAGGCCGTGGCCGCAAAAATCGGTCACGACCGAGCAGCGCTCACCTTCGGCAAATTTCTGGATCGCATGGCCGATATCGCCGGTTGTGTTGCCCGGCTTAACTTCGGCAATGCCGAGCATCAGACTGTCATAGGTGATGTTGACGAGGCGTTCGGCCCGGCGGCTGACCTCGCCGACCGGATACATGCGTGATGAATCGCCGTGCCAGCCATCGACAATAACCGTGACATCGATATTGACAATATCGCCTTCTTTCAGCGGTTTCGGGTTCGGAATCCCGTGACAGACCACATGATTGACCGAAGTGCAGGTTGTGTGCTGATAGCCGCGATAACCCAGACAGGCCGGCGTGCCGCCATTATCGACGACAAATTCAAACGCCGCGCGGTCAATCTCTTCCGTGCTGACGCCCGGCTTGACCATCGGCGCAAGCATATCCAGACACTCGGCCGCCATTCGGCCGGCCTTACGCATGCCGGCAAACCCGTCCGGGCCGTGTAGCTTGATCGATCCGTCGCGCTCAAGCGGCGCGTCAATGGCATCAACATAATTCATAGAGAGCCTATATCAGGACGAGGGATGATTTCCAACTTAAAACTCCCATTATCGGCCCTGTCGGTATAGCGCCGGATTCGGGCAAAGTTTCCACGTGGAACAGGAGACATTCCGTGGATAATCCACGTGGATACTTAGGGTTTTCGGGTCGGTAGAGCGCTGTTCAGCGTAATGCCGTCCTCTATAATATCGGTGCGAAAAACCAAACTTTCAACCCCGATCCCGATCGCTTTTGCGTACCGGGCGGCGTAATTCGGATCGATATCTTCGGCCAGTTTAAACGAGCTGCAATCGGTCCGGTTGACCAGATAGAGCATGACCGCGCGATGGCCTTCGCGCACCATATCGGAGAGCTCGATCAGATGTTTAGTGCCGCGCGCCGTCGGGCTGTCCGGAAATTCAGCCAGGCCGGGCGTGCGGGACAATGTGACGTTTTTAATCTCGAGATAACAGAGCGGCCGGGCCGGGTCTTCGAGCCGGAAATCGATCCGGCTGTTCTGGCCATATTTCACTTCGCGCCTGAAGCTCTCATAGCCGGAGAGCTCTGGGATTTTACCAGCCAGAATAGCCTCTTCGACGATGGGATTCGCCGTCGCCGTATTGATGCAAACCCGCGCGCCGTCGACCTCAATCACCTGCCAGTCCCATTTCAGTTTTCGGCTTTTATTCTGCGCCTTGCTGACCCAAACCGCTGCGCCTTTGTCCTGAACGCCCATCATCGAACCGGGATTGGCGCAGTGCGCGGTAATCATTTCGCCGTTCAGATCAATGTCGGCGAGAAAGCGTTTATACCTTTGAATTAAAACACCTTCTTGGATCGGGGCCGGGAATATCACTCGGCATATTCCAATAGGTCCTGCAACACATAAGGTATGTTGGCGATAATGTCGGTAGCCATTAATCCGGGGCCGAACAGGCGCGCGCTTAGAGCGTGCATCCAGACCGCGCAGGCTGCAGCTTTAATCGGGTCTTTGCCTTGAGCCAAAAGACCGCCAATCATTCCGGCGAGCACATCACCGGAGCCTGCCGTTGCCAGCCAAGGGTAACCTGTTGTATTTATGATGGAATTCCCGTCCGGCGCAGCGATGATTGTATCGGCGCCTTTATAGACGATAATCGCCCCGCTGAGCTTTGCCGCGGCCCGGGCCTGTTCGAGCTTGTACAAATCGCCCTTGCCAATGTTCGGAAATAGCCGGGAAAATTCACCGCCATGCGGCGTCAGGATGGTTGCGTTTTCGCGCTTTTTGATCAGGTCGAAAGAACCCTCAGGATCTTCGGCGCAGACCGTTATGGCATCTGCGTCCAGCACGAGCTGCTTATCCGATGTTAGCGCCGCTTTTAGTAAAGTTCGCGTGCGATCACAAATGCCGTTGCCAGGCCCGACGACCATTGTGTTTATTCGAGCATCTTCGAGCAGGGGCTCTAAGTCCTTTTCGGTCTCGACCGATTTGAGCATACATTCGTGAGCGTGGCCGGCGTGGGCTGGTATCGCGTCCGGCGGGACGGCCAGAGTGACAGCTCCCGCGCCGATGCGAAAGGCGGCTTTTCCGGACAGGCGGCTGGCGCCAATATGGGTGACATCACCGGCAATCACGCCGACATGACCATAGTCATATTTATGCCCGGCGCGGGTTTTTAGCGGGACTATATCCAACCATATATCCGGATCATTGTGCAGGGCTATTGCGTCCGAAAGATCCGCAAGCGCGCCATCTTCAATGCCAATATCGACACAGACCGTTTTGCCGCAATGGTCAAGGCCCGGCATCAGAGCATGCCCGGTTTTGGCTCTAAAAAAAGTGATGGTTTGATCGGCTTTGATCGCGGCTCCGAGCTTGGCACCGGTCGTCCCTTCAATGCCGCTAGGGAGATCGATCGCAATAATATGAACATCGCTTTCATTGATGGTCTTAAATGTCCCGGCCAATGCCCGTTCAACCGGCCGCTCTAGACCGGTCCCAAAAACGGCATCAATAATCAGCGAATATTGATCAGGATTAAACGAGGTAATCTTCTTCACTGGATTTCGCCAAAGACCCTGAGCCCGCTCGGCTGAAGAGCCTTTTTTGGAGTGGGCCAGCATGTATATATTGACCGGCCAACCGGCCTTTTGAAGGAGGCGCGCGATCACATATCCGTCGCCGCCATTATTGCCGGGGCCGCACAAAATGGCGGTTGTCTGCGGCTCATGGCAGGCCATAATAAGTTCGGCCGCGCCGCGTCCGGCATGCTCCATTAGGTCATAATCCGGAACGCCTGTTTTGATAGCCCACTGCTCGGCGGCGATCATTTGTTCTGTCGTCAATAATTCGTGCATGATCAGGCCGAAATATGCCCGGCTACCGTTCGTCGGTGCGGTCGATCGCGATGTTCGAACAGAAATATGCCCTGCCAAGTACCAAGCGCCAAGCGGCCATTTACGATCGGGATTGAGATTGATACAGGAGTCATAGCGGCTTTAATATGAGCCGGCATATCGTCCGGGCCTTCGCACGTATGGCGCACCCAGCTCATTGAATTTTGATCAGTATCTGGAACCAGCCGCCGGAAAAACTCGTTCATATCGGCGCGCACATCCGGGTCCGCGTTTTCAGATATGAGAAGAGAACAAGACGTATGGCGAACGAACAAAGTCAGCAGTCCAGAATCCTTACCGGCGCTTGAAACATAGTCGCTGACCTGCTCGGTAAATTCGTGCAGTCCTGATCCGCGCGTTTGAATTTCGAAAACCTTGTTCATTGCTGAAAACATTAAACATAAGGGGTTTAGCAGACGCAACCCCGATTCAATTTTCTAATTGGCGCAGTCCCGGCAAAATGGCGTATGCGGTACAAGATCAAGCCGTTCTTCAGAAATTGGGATTTCGCATTTCATACAGGTTCCGAACGTGCCGTCTTTAATCCGGCTCATGGCGGCCATAATGGCTCTGGCCTCGTGCAGCTCCATATTACCCAAATCTTCTAAAACTTCATCACTTTCATGTTCGGCGGCATTGTCATCCCAGTCCGGATTAGGCGGGTCATCCAGCTGATCTTCTATTTCGTGCATATGTTTATTGAGATAGGCGAGCCGATCCTTCAGAACTTTTTCGTATTTTTTGATGTCCATGGATTTCTCCTTTTCCTGGGCTGTTAATATCAATCGGAATGCAAAATTATGTGTTGTATTATGTCCAACAAATAGAGACGTTTTTTCTTAAGATCTTCAAGATGAAAGTCCGATGTGGCTTTGACGCCGCTCTCATATTGGTGAATTTTGCGATTGTTTTTATGATATTTTTTCATCAGCTTCGCGAAATGCGCATCGTTCATTTTTAGCTCATGAATTTTGTCCGTATGTTGTGGAAACTCGTCTCTGAGTTCATGCGGGGTATGGGCGCTCATTTATTGTCCTTTCAATTGCACCGGATTGATCTAAACACACTGAATATCTGCACGAATGACCAAGGCCGTCCTTAGACAATCGGTCATTTGAACAGATGAAATTTGATTTGAGACAATAAAATATGAATACAGTTACAGCGGGCATACTTCTTATTGGCGATGAGCTTTTATCGGGCCGGACTCAGGACACGAATTCCGGCGATATAGCTCGGTTTCTAGGGCCACTCGGCGTACAGGTCGGCGAGGTGCGGATGCTGCCGGATGACACTGAAATCATCATTGCAAATGTTCGGGAGTTCTCCAATCGGTTTGATTACGTCTTTACAACAGGCGGTATCGGCCCGACCCATGACGACATTACGGCGGATTGTATCGCCGCCGCATTTGATCTGAAAATTTCCGAGCGGCAAGATGCCATTGATGAGCTGTTGGTCCGTTACAAACCTGAAGACCTCAATCCAGCGCGCCGCCGAATGGCGCGCATTCCAGACGGCGCGAGCCTGATCAAAAACCCGGTTTCGCTTGCGCCGGGGTTTCAAACCAACAATGTTTTTACGCTGGCGGGCGTGCCGCAAATTATGCGCGCAATGCTCGATGATATCGGCCACAGGATAAAAGGCGGCAAAGCTGTGCTGCAGCGAACCATTCCGGTTAAAGGCATGGGCGAGGGCGATGTCGCCGGCCCGCTCGGCGTGCTTGCAGCAAAATTCCCCGACCTTTCGTTTGGAAGCTACCCATTTTTTAATGATGGCGGTTACGGCCTTCGGATCGTCATTCGAGGGACGGATGAAACGCGATTAGGTGCGGCAGAAGCCGCGCTTATAGCTCTGCTAGGTTATTGATAATAATCTTAATTATTAGGATTACGCTACTTTTCATCGCGCCCTGTTTGGCCTATGCATAAGGCAAAGGGAGCACCGATATGAAAACACGCGCAGCTGTGGCGTTTGAAGCCAAGAAACCTCTGGAAATTGTTGAGGTCGATCTTGAAGGCCCGAAGGCCGAAGAAGTTCTGGTCGAAATAATGGCCACAGGTATTTGCCATACGGATAGCTACACGCTGGACGGGTTTGACAGTGAAGGGATTTTCCCGAGCATTCTCGGCCATGAAGGCGCGGGTATTGTGCGCGATGTTGGTAAGGGCGTGACTTCGGTTAAGCCGGGCGATCATGTCATTCCGCTCTATACGCCGGAATGCCGCCAGTGTAAGTCCTGCCTGTCAGGCAAAACCAATCTCTGTACCGCCATTCGCGCCACTCAGGGCAAAGGGCTGATGCCCGACGGAACAAGCCGGTTTTCATACAAAGGCAAGCTGATCTATCACTATATGGGCTGCTCGACTTTCTCTAATTTTACGGTTCTGCCGGAAATTGCGGTCGCGAAAATTCGGGACGACGCGCCGTTTGATAAGTGCTGCTATGTCGGCTGCGGCGTAACCACCGGCATTGGCGCGGTGACCAATACCGCCAAAGTTCAGGCCGGTGATAATGTCATTGTCTTTGGGCTCGGCGGGATCGGGCTCAACGTCATTCAAGGCGCGAAAATGGTCGGCGCGAATATGATTGTCGGCGTTGATATCAATGACGACAAAGCCGATTGGGGCAAGCAGTTCGGCATGACCCACTTTGTCAATCCTCAGAAGATTAAAGGCGATGTTGTCCAGCATTTGGTCGAGCTCACGGATGGCGGCGCGGATCATACTTTTGATGCGACCGGCAATGTTCAGGTGATGCGCCAAGCGCTGGAAGCCTGTCACCGCGGCTGGGGTGTTTCGACCATTATCGGCGTGGCCGAAGCGGGCAAGGAAATTTCAACCCGTCCTTTCCAGCTCGTCACCGGCCGTGTCTGGAAAGGCACAGCCTTTGGCGGCGCCAAGGGCCGGACAGACGTCCCGAAAATCGTCGACTGGTACATGAACGGCAAAATCGCCATCGATCCGATGATTACCCACACATTTGATCTCGAACATATCAACAAGGCGTTCGATTTAATGCATGCGGGTGAGAGCATTCGGAGCGTGGTTGTTTTTTAATGGAAATAAAATCCACAGTTAAAACCTTCGGCGGCGTTCAAGGCGTCTATGCGCATGACAGCAAGGCCACCGGAACCGAGATGACATTCTCGGTTTTTGTGCCGCCGCGTGACAAGGGCGCGAAATTACCTGTCCTATGGTACCTCTCAGGCCTAACTTGTACCCATGCCAACGTGACCGAAAAGGGCGAGTTCCGCCGCGCTTGTGCTGAGCACGGCATTATCTTTATCGCGCCGGATACATCACCGCGCGGAGAAGGCGTGCCGGATGATCCGAACGGGGCTTATGATTTCGGGCTCGGCGCCGGGCATTATGTCAACGCGACTGAGGCGCCTTGGGCGGAGCATTATCAGATGCGTTCCTATATCGAAGAAGAGCTGCCAGCACTGATCGCCAAAGAATTCCCGATGACCGACATGTCCCGCCAATCAATCACCGGCCATTCCATGGGCGGGCATGGGGCGCTCACGATTGGTCTGCGTAATACTGATCGGTACAAATCAATTTCTGCCTTTTCGCCGATTGTGAGCCCGATGAACTGCCCTTGGGGCAAAAAGGCTCTGACGGGATATCTCGGCGAGGACAAAGCCTCCTGGCGCGAATATGACGCTTGTGCGTTAATCGAAGACGGCGCGCGCCATGACCATATTCTGGTTGATCAGGGCACGGCGGATAATTTTCTGGAAAAAGAGCTCAAGACTGAGCGGCTAGTTACGGCCTGTGACAAGGCCGGAATGAACGCCAAGATTCGAATGCAGGAGGGCTACGACCATTCCTATTATTTCATCTCAAGTTTTATGGGCGATCATATCGCTTGGCACGCCAAGCTTCTAAAAGCCTAGCGCGGGATTTTTCTGAGCCCATTTGACTCACATCGCTGGTCTGACCATAGATAGGCCTCTTATGATTAAGAGTTAACCTATGAGCTTGTCCGAGACCGGTGAACAAACAGCGTTTCAAACCTATTATAAACCGCAATCCGAGGAGTATCTGGAAGATTTTCGGACGGTCGTGGATCGCCTTTTTACCAAGACCGATGAGCGAATGGGGTGGTATGAGCCGTGGATGGCGTGGATCGTAACCTCTCATGATCTTTGTAAAACTATCCTGGCCGACACGCGCCTGACACCGGATTTCATGAAATGGAAATTCGCGCCGCCCGAGCAGGCTGAGGCCGATAAAAATGACTTTGAGCGCATGCTCGACAATGCGCTTTTTCGATTGGATAAAGAAGCCCATCGGCGGGTTCGCAAACTCGCCTCCAAAGCCTTCTCGATGCGCATGACCGAACAGATCGAAAGCCAGATTAAAGACGTTGTTGTGAACGCTTTCGATAAGCTGGCGGATAAAGAATTTTTCAATGTTGCGGACACTTTGTCAGTCGATATTCCGCGCGGATCCATGTCTCGGCTAGTAGGTATACCGCCGGAAAAAGAAGCGATATTTCACAAGCTTGGCTGGGCGATGGTCCGCTATAACGGTATCGCGACAACTGGCGAAGACCGCGAAGAATTGCTGCGCGCGGCGCTCGAAGGCGTAGCGATGTTGCAGGACGTTATTCAGCGCCGCCGCGATATGCCCGACAAAGGCGATGATTTTATCGGCCTATTACTGACGGCTCAGGAAGGGGATGATCGTCTCAATGATTGGGAAATCCTCGGCATAGTCGCCGCCATGATTGCAGCCGGGAGCGATACGGCCGGCGACATGCATCCAACGCTACTTTATGCGCTGCTCTCCAACCCTGAACAGTTTGATAAACTCAAAGCCAATCCAGACCTCGCCAACAACGCTATCACTGAAATTCTCCGCTATGAGGCCTTTGGCAAAACCGGGCTGCATCGCTTCGCGCTCGAGGACGTCGAATTTGAAGGCATAACCGTCAAAAAGGGTGAGCAGATCATCATTGCCGCGCAAGCTGGCGGCCTTGATCCGGCGCAGTGGGACCGACCGCTCGAGCTGGATATTGAGCGTAACCTGAATGGAAATATCGTCTTTGGCGTCGGCGCCCATGTTTGCGCTGGATTGTTTCTGGCACGGATACAGGCCCGGCTCATGCTCGAAGAATTTGGCAAGCGCTTTCCAAACGCCGAGCTGGCCGAACCGCCGACCCGCGACCCGGCCCATTACAATGCGCGGCATATCACAAAACTGCTGGTAAAAACAAATATCTAACTTTTACGGAGTAGAGGTAATTTTCTCTTGTTGTCGCTCGCAACCTTGGCTAAACCGCCTTTTCAAATTCTATCGCGGGCGTGGTGGAATTGGTAGACACGCAAGACTTAAAATCTTGTTCCGAGATTCGGAGTGCCGGTTCGATTCCGGCCGCCCGCACCAGCTTCCAGACCATTCGTAACCTTTGTTACAAAATCAACGCTTGATTTCGACTATAATTAAGCTACGAAATTCAAAATGAATCGCTAAGGGGCCAGTCATGTTCAGAAAAACAATCTATCCACTTTTCCTTGTTCCAGTCTTGGCACTTGCCATGCCCGCGCAAGCAGATGAAGTGAGAGTCGGCCTAATGGCGCAAGACATCAAAATCAGCGGAATTGGCGGCGTCAAAGGCAAGGAAGAAGGCATTGCACTCACCTTGGAATATGTTGCCGATTCGCCGGAATTTCTGGAATGGGCGCTCAAGCCAAAACCCTATGCCGGGGGCACAATCAACCTCTCCGGCGACACGTCTTATGGCGGCGCTGGCATGTTATGGCGGACCAGTGAAAATGGAAAGTTCTACGGCGAGCTAGCCTTCGGACTGGTTATTCACGACGGCGAGTTGGAGCTTCCATCACCCGGCGATGCAACGACCCCTGAACAGGCTTTGGAGTTTGACCGGCTTAACCGGGAGAATATTGAATTTGGGTCCCGAGCGCTTTTCCGGACACAATTTGCAGCCGGTTTCCGGCTGAGCGATGATTGGAGCGCCGAGCTTGTTTATGAACATTTGAGCCACGGCAAAATCCTTTCAAATGGTAGTAATGAAGGCCTTGATTCCGTCGGCGTTCGGATTGGCAAAAGATTTTAGAATATAGGCAAAGCGCAGTCCTATTTCCTTGCGCTTATTCCGGTCTCCTATAAAACTGCATCTATGAGTAGACATCTCACAGATCAATTTGGGCGAAATATAACCTATTTGCGCTTGTCTGTGACCGATCGATGTGATCTGCGCTGTACTTATTGCATGGCTGAAAATATGACATTTTTGCCGCGCAAAGATCTTTTAAGCTGGGAAGAAACGGATTTTTTGGCATCGGCCTTTGTAGCCCGAGGCGTTCGGAAGATCAGATTGACGGGCGGTGAGCCATTGGTGCGAAAGGGCATCATGCCGTTTATTTCCGGCTTATCGCGCCACTTAGAAAGCGGCGACCTTGATGAAATCACGATTACAACCAATGCAACGCAATTATCCCGATATGCCAGAGATTTAAAAACGGCCGGCGTTAAGCGGGTCAATGTGTCCCTCGATAGTCTTAATCGCGAAACGTTCAAAGCGCTCACGCGGAGCGACTCTCTGGACAAGGTTTTGGCAGGTATAGATGCCGGGCTTGAAGCCGGACTAAAAATCAAAATCAACACGGTTGCGCTTAAAAACGGCAACGCTCATGAAATCCCTTCCCTAATGCAATGGGCACATGGCAAAGGCATGGATATGACTCTGATCGAAGTCATGCCGATTGGGGATATCGTCGAAGACCGATTTGACCAATATCTTCCGCTATCTGAAACCCGTGAACTCTTGGAAAAGCAATTTACTTTGATGGATACGCCGCTCCGATCCGGGGGTCCCGCACGCTATGTAAAGGTCCGTGAAACTGGTGGAATATTGGGATTTATTACGCCGCTGACGAATAATTTTTGCGCCGGCTGCAACCGGGTGCGGGTTACCTGTACGGGGCAAATTTATATGTGCTTGGGGCAGGATGACAGCGTCGATCTTCGCGCGGCAATTCGCAGTGAAAACCCGCATGATGCACTGGCGATGGCGATGGATAAAGCCATGATCAACAAGCCTGAAAAGCATAATTTCAGGATCGACAAAAGCGGAGTTATTCCTGCTGTGGCACGACATATGTCATTGACCGGCGGTTAGAAAATACAAGGAATTAAGGGAGGCGCAAATGCGTTGGGTTTTTAGGTTTATAGCCGCAGTGGCGCTATTTGGATTTGCTACCGACACTTTTGCCCAGTCACTGTCAGAAGCCGTCAAATCCACCGAAAGACGCGCCGGATTTTTCGACATATTTGTTGATGAAAAAACCAATAAAATTATGGCCTTATTGCCGGATGATGATCCAGATGGACGGGTTTTATTTCAAGCAATTTATACGATGCGCCTAAGTTCAGGTCTGGGGTCAAATCCTGTGGGGTTAGACCGCGGCGGGATGGCGATGGACGGGGTGATTATTTCCTTTGAGCGTTTTGGCGAAAAAGTCATAATCAATCAGGAAAATCTGACCTACCGCGCCAATCCCGATAATCCGCTAGAAGCGCGGGCTGTCGATGAAAGTTTTGCCGATAGTTTTCTGGCGAGCCTTGATGTGATCGCACAGGGCTCACGCGGCGCGGTGCTGGTCGATTTAACTGATTTTTTGACTCGTGATGGCCTAAGAATTACGCAACATCTGAAAGATCGCGGGCAAGGCAGTTTTAGTGTTTCGACTGATAGGTCATTTGTAGATACAGCGAACAGCTTCGCTTTTCCCGACAATATTGAAATAGACACGTTTCTGACGGTGAGCTCTGGCGAACCGGGCCGCGAAGTCGCGACGACTGCGGCTAATGGTTCGGATGCGACTCTGGTTCAACATCACTCATTTGTGCGTTTACCAGATGACAATTACCAACCGCTTTTCGCCGATCCGCGGATGGGCGCCATGGAGAGCGTTTATATTGATTACAGCGCGCAATTGTCAGCGCCGATTGAAAGACGGTTGGCGCTACGGCACCGCCTGCAAAAAGATGAGAACGGAAAAACTATTGATCCGATCGTATTTTATATTGATAGCGGCGCGCCCGAGCCAGTTCGCGGCGCTTTGATGGACGGGGCCCTATGGTGGAAAGATGCGTTTGCTGCTGCCGGTTATCCGGATGGCTATGAAGTACGCTTATTGCCCGAAGACGTTCATCCGCTTGATGTTCGATATAATGTTGTGCAGTGGGTCCATCGCCAGACCAGAGGTTGGTCCTATGGCGGCGGTGTTACCGACCCGCGGACAGGCGAATTTATCAAAGGCCATGTAAATCTTGGCTCATTGCGTGTGCGGCAAGACCGAATGATTTTCGAAGGCCTGGCGGGGACCGCTAAAACCAACACCGGAGCCGATGATGACCCGGTCGAGCTCGCGCTTGACCGCATTCGTCAGCTCTCGGCCCATGAGATTGGGCACTCACTCGGCTTTGCCCATAATTTTGCCGCAAGTTCTTATGGCAAGGGTTCCGTGATGGACTATCCCGCGCCGGATGTGAGAATTGTTGACGGTGAGCTTGATTTCTCCAATGCATACGGCACCGGCATTGCCGAATGGGACAGGTTTTCGGCAAAAATGATATATGGTGATCTGACCGATGATGAACGCAAAGCGGCCTATAAAGACGCGGCTGAACGCGGTCTATTATATGTTGCCGATAGTGAAGGCCGGGGAATTGGAACCGGCCATCCACAGGGCGCGATTTGGGATAATGGCAGCGACTCTGTGGCTACGCTTAACGAGGTCATGCAGGTCCGTAAAATAGCGCTCGATAATTTTGGCATCGACCGCATTCATGATGGCCAGCCGCAGTCGGACCTCAACAAAGTCATAGTCCCGATCTATCTTTATCATCGTTATCAGACAGCCGCTGCGGGGAAACTTCTCGGCGGCATGAGCTTTTCCTATGCCGTTAAAGGCGAGGGCGCGGCGGACGTTCAGATCGTTGAGGCGGCTCGGCAGAGAGAAGCCTTAGAGGCAATTCTTGCAACGCTGGACCCGGAAGCGCTGGATTTATCCAATGAAGTGCTTGCGCTATTGACGCCATCTCTAAGGAGCTGGACTTTTATCGACAGTGATCGAGAGCTATTTAAAGGGACGGCCTATCCGGCATTTGATTTGACCGCCGCGGCCGGGACATCGGCAGGCCTGACATTTGATGTTCTGTTGAGCCCGCAGCGCGCCGCGCGCATGAGCGAATTTGAGCGCCGCAATTCTGACTCGTTGGGATTTGGCGAGATGCTCCAGACGGTGCGCCGCCGCGTCATGACCGCTCGGCATTCCGGTCGTCAGGCCGAACTGGCCGAAGCGGTGCAGCGACGATTTGCTTATGGGTTGATGGCGTTAATTTCATCAGATGACTCTACGCCTGTTGTTAAAGCGCAAGCTCAGAAAGTCTTACAGGACCTTCTGGGTGATTTCGGCCGGCGCAGCAGCGCGAACGCCATGTTTATGCGCCGCGAGATCGAACGGTTTCTGGCGCGTCCAGCCAAAAGTGTTGATGCTGTCCAAAGCGAATCCCGCTTACCCCCGGGCAGCCCAATTGGCAGCGCTACGACCCAGTATGAAACTTGCTGGTTTTGCGAGTAAACAGTTGTATGGCAAGGCTGATAGTTTTGTAATGGTCTCGCCCGAAATTATCTGAAAAACGGAACCATTCCCAACCAAGCTAAAAAATTGGGGATTGTTAAGCCCTATGAGTAAAATCAGTTCGTTCCAATTTTCACTGATGCCGCCGTAAAATTTACGCGCATTTGTCGCAATTTCGGGCCATTTTGGCGTTGCATTCTAAGGGCAGTCTTTATAGGTTCCGCGCAAACCGCGCCCTCACTTGGGCGTGAGTCTTGGTTTGAACCCTAGAAAAGCAATTAAATGTCTGAATTCTTGCTCGGCTATCTACCCGTAATCATTCTCTTCGTTGTCGCGATGGCGCTTAGTCTGTTGTTCCTTCTGGTTCCGCTCGTCATTGCGCCAAAAGAACCCGACAATGAAAAGCTGTCGACCTATGAGTGCGGTTTCAATGCTTTTGACGATTCTCGTATGAAATTTGACGTGCAGTTTTATTTGGTCGCCATTCTGTTTATTATTTTCGATCTCGAAGTCGCTTTCCTTTTTCCATATGCCGTTTCGGCCGGTCACCTTGGCACTTATGCTTGGGCCGTCGTGATGATCTTCCTCGTCGAATTGACGATGGGGCTTGTCTATGCCTGGAAAAAAGGCGCGCTCGACTGGAATTAGGAGGCCTTCATGTCAGATGAAATGCTTAAAGCAGGTCAAGGCGCGCGGGCCCATGGTATTCCAGCCTATGACCCGAAAACGCATGATCCTTTTTTTGACGGGCTATCCGATCAGCTCGCCGATAAAGGCTTTCTTGTCGCTTCCGCCGATGATCTCATTACCTGGGCCCGTACCGGCTCGCTAATGTGGATGACATTCGGCCTGGCATGCTGCGCTGTTGAGATGATGCAAGCGTCAATGCCGCGCTATGATCTAGAGCGTTTCGGGTTCGCGCCCCGGGCTTCCCCGCGTCAAAGTGACGTGATGATTGTTGCCGGGACGCTGACGAATAAAATGGCTCCGGCCCTTCGCAAGGTTTACGACCAAATGCCAGCGCCGCGTTATGTGATCTCTATGGGATCCTGCGCCAATGGCGGTGGCTACTATCACTACTCTTATGCGGTGGTGCGCGGCTGTGACCGGATCGTGCCTGTCGATATATATGTTCCCGGATGTCCTCCAACAGCCGAAGCTCTGGTTTACGGCATCCTGCAGCTGCAAAAGAAAATTCGCCGGGAAGGCAATATTGAGAGATAGTAAGCGTGATTGACCTTAAAGATCATATCGAGGCCGAACTTGGCGATGCGGTGAATTCCATAGACTGGGAATTTGGCGAAATGACCGTGAATGCGCGCCGCGCGTCGCTTAAACAAGTTATCACTTTTTTGAAAAGTGATGGACAGTGTAAGTTTGACAGTCTGATTGATATTGCCGGTGTCGATTATCCGGCTCGCGAGCGCCGCTTTGACGTGGTCTATCATTTGCTTTCCATGGCGCATAATCATCGCATCCGCGTTAGGATCATGACCGATGAGACAGAGCCTGTCCGGTCAATTGCTGAAATTTTTCCCAATGCCGATTGGTATGAGCGCGAAGCTTTTGACATGTACGGTATCATCTTTGATCAGCATCCTGATTTGCGGCGACTTCTGACGGATTACGGTTTTGAAGGATATCCGCTTCGCAAAGATTTCCCGCTCTCTGGCTACGTCGAGGTCCGATATGACGAAGAGCGCAAAGCGGTCGTCTACGAACCCGTCAATCTGCCGCAAGAGTATCGCAGCTTTGATTTTATGTCTCCTTGGGAGGGCGTAAAATATGTCCTTCCCGGAGATGAAAAAGGAGAGGGCGCGTAATGGCTGAAAGAAAGCAAGCCGTCCTCGAGGGCGAAGATCGTAACTTCACGATCAATTTCGGCCCGCAGCATCCGGCGGCACACGGCGTGTTGCGCCTCGTGCTGGAGCTTGATGGTGAGATCGTTGAGCGGGTTGATCCGCATATTGGTCTGTTGCACCGCGGCACAGAAAAACTAATCGAGCACAAAACCTATTTACAGGCTTTACCATATTTTGATCGTCTTGATTACGTCGCGCCTATGAACCAAGAGCATGCTTATTGCATGGCGATTGAGAAGTTGGCGGATATTGACGTGCCGCGCCGCGCCCAGTTCATCCGCGTCATTTTTTCGGAGATTGGCCGTATTTTATCCCATATGCTCAATGTCACCACTCAGGCCATGGATGTTGGCGCGCTGACACCGCCTGTTTGGGGATTTGAGGAGCGCGAAAAGCTCATGGTGTTTTACGAGCGGGCCTCTGGCTCCCGTATGCACGCTGCTTATTTCCGTCCGGGCGGGGTTCATCAGGATCTGCCGCCGCAGCTGATAGCGGGTATTGATGTCTGGTGCGATCAATTCCATGAAAAGCTCAACGATATCGAAACGCTTCTAACCGGAAATCGAATTTTCAAACAGCGTAATGTCGATATTGGCGTCGTGTCTAAACAGGACGCTTATGATTGGGGTTTCTCAGGCGTTCTCGTTCGCGGCTCTGGCATTCCTTGGGACCTACGCCGCTCTCAGCCCTACGAAGTTTACAACGAGCTTGAGTTTAAAATCCCGCTTGGGAAAAATGGCGATTGTTATGATCGTTATTTATGCCGAGTCGAGGAAATGCATGAAAGTGCGCGTATCATCAAACAATGTATCGCCATGATGCCGGAAGGTCCGGTGATGTCCGATGACAATAAAATCACGCCGCCGCGCCGCAGTGAGATGAAAACATCTATGGAAGCTTTAATTCATCACTTCAAGCTCTACACGGAAGGCTTCCATGTGCCTGCCGGTGAAGTCTATACGTGCGTCGAAGCGCCAAAGGGCGAGTTCGGTGTTTATTTGATTTCTGACGGATCCAACAAGCCTTATCGGTGTAAGATACGGGCTCCTGGATTTCCGCATTTGGCCGCAATGGATTACCTTAATAAGGGCCATATGCTTGCCGATGTATCAGCCATTCTCGGATCTCTGGATATTGTATTCGGAGAAATTGATCGATGAAGTTCGTTTCCCCCATATTGACAGTGTTTTTGACGGGTTTGATTACGGCTTGTGGGTCTTCCGAGGTGGAAGATCCTCGTAATGCAATGATCATGGAATTGACGCCGACGGAGGTGCCGGTAGCAGCGGCCTATGTCTTTATGGGATGCGAAGACCCGGTTGACGATGTGATGATGTGTCAGGCCTGTGATGTAACCGTCCATGATGACGGCGAAAAAGGGGCGCTGGCTTATGCGGCGCATTGGAAGCATGAATTAAGAGCTGAAGGCGAAAAAGGGTGGCGCAACTTGTCGTCAGGAGAATTGGCTGACAAATCATTTGCCAGTCCGGAGCGCAGCATCAAATCGGCCGCAGAAGTTTTTGAACTTGCGCAATCATGGTGCCAAGTCAGATCAGATAAAAAGCTCAAAATTATCAAAAATGAACTCACTACCCAATTCGGAGAGCCTTCATGAGCGCACGCCGCCTGGCCATAATTCAGCCTGAGGATTTCAAGCTCAGCGCTTCTGCGAAAAAAAAGATTTCTGCTTGGGTTAAAAAATATCCTAAGGACAGACAGCGTTCGGCGCTTATCCCAGCGCTCTGGATAGCTCAGAAAGATGCGGGCGGGTGGATACCTGAAGCGGCTTTGCGCGAAATTGGCGATATTTTGGGCATGGCTTACATTCGTGTTTACGAGGTCGTCACATTTTACACTATGTTCAATATGGCACCTGTTGGTGAACATCATATCCAGCTATGCGGGACAACGCCGTGCTGGCTGCGAGGATCGGATGATCTGATTGCGGTACTGGAGCGCCGGATCGGTCCAAGAGGCTCCGTTTCTGACGATGGTAAATTGTCTTGGGTTGAGGTCGAGTGTCTTGGGGCATGCGCAAATGCGCCGATGGCTCAAATATCCAACGCCAAAAATGATCATTATTATGAAGATTTAACAGCCGAAAATTTTGAAAACCTGCTCGATAATTTGGTAGCCGGTAGAAAAGTTGAACCAGGTCCGCAAAATACCCGTTATACCTCCGAGCCGGAAGGCGGAAATACCACCTTAACCGGGACCGGTCCGTATCACAAAACCAAGCTTATAAACCTTCCGAATACAGATAAAAAAACCAAGCTAAATTATTACATGCCGGACCCAAAAGACAGCCGCGCGACACGCGGCGGCTGGGTTGATCCCGATCGCAAAGCCAGCGCAGATCCTACAAAGCGCGGAAGTAATCTAGGCCGCGATTTGACCAAAGGATTGGTCGACGACGATCCAAATAAAGGCCGTCCTAAACGCGCACCCGCGAAAAATAATAAGCTAAAAACTTCGGCGCAGCCTTCCTTTAAGCCAAAAGTCATTTACACAGACGGACCAACAGATGGGACGCCGGATGATTTGAAAAAAATCAACGGGATAGGTCCTAAATTTGAAAGTGATTTAAACCGTAAGGGGATCTATTATTTCCGCCAAATCGGCGCTTGGAAAGCCGCGGATATAAGGATGGTCGAAGCCTTAATCGGGTCAAGTCCGGGGCGGATCAAACGCGATGAATGGGTCAAGCAGGCCAAGAAACTTGCGAAAGTGAAAGCATAAGAATGGCTCAGCTTCTTCAAGATAAAGACAGAATTTTTACAAATCTTTATGGTTTGCAAGACTGGGGTCTCGACGGTGCCAAAAAGCGCGGAGCATGGCTTGGTACAAAGGCGATGATCGGCCAAGGTCACGACTGGATAATTGATCAGATAAAAGCCTCTGGCCTTCGCGGCCGGGGCGGAGCAGGCTTCCCGACCGGTCTTAAATGGTCATTCATGCCCAAGGAAGTTGGCGCGCGTCCTCATTTCTTGGTCGTCAATGCTGATGAGTCTGAACCCGGAACCTGTAAAGACCGAGAAATGATGCGTCATGATCCGCATTTGCTGATCGAGGGATGTCTCGTCGCGTCCTTCGCTATGCGCGCCCATGCCTGCTACATTTATCTGCGCGGCGAATATATTCTCGAACGCCATCGCTTGCAGGCCGCGATTGACGAAGCATATGCCGCAGGTCTTGTCGGCAAGAATGCCTGCGGATCTGGCTGGGATTTTGATATTTATGTCCATCACGGAGCGGGCGCCTATATTTGCGGCGAAGAAACGGCGCTGCTGGAAAGTCTTGAAGGGAAAAAAGGCCAACCCCGCTTAAAACCGCCATTCCCAGCTAATGCCGGTCTTTATGGCTGTCCGACGACGGTAAATAATGTTGAGTCCATTGCTGTTGTGCCAACGATTTTGCGCCGCGGTGCAGAATGGTTCACTTCATTTGGACGCGAAAATAATAAAGGCACGAAGGTCTACTCAATTTCTGGCCATGTAAATAAGCCCTGCAATGTTGAAGAGGCCCTATCGATCCCGATGAAGACGCTAATCGAGGAATATGCGGGCGGCGTCCGCGGCGGTTGGAGCAATCTCAAAGCTGTAATTCCCGGCGGATCATCCGTTCCGCTCTTGCCAAAAGAAATTTGCGATACGGTTTTGATGGATTTTGACGCGCTGCGCGAACATCAATCCGGTCTTGGGACGGCGGCAGTCATCGTTATGGACCAATCCACTGATGTGGTTAAAGCAATTGCTCGTTTAGCCTATTTCTACAAACATGAAAGCTGCGGGCAATGTACGCCATGCCGTGAAGGCACAGGCTGGATGTGGCGGGTCATGGAGCGCATGGTTCGCGGCGAAGCTGAAACATCTGAGATCGATATGCTGCTTGGCGTGACCAAGCAGGTTGAAGGCCATACTATCTGCGCGCTTGGCGACGCGGCGGCTTGGCCGATCCAAGGCCTGATCCGTCACTTCCGTCACGAAATTGAAGATCGCATCAATAATTACCGGGCTGGTAAGCCTGTGTTTGTCCCTCGCATGGAAGCAGCGGAATAGAATATGTCTGACCTTCGGAAAATCAATATAGACGGCACCGAGTATGAGATGCCGGGCGAATATACTTTGATGCAGGCTTGCGAAGAAGCCGGAGCGGAAATTCCGCGTTTTTGTTATCATGAGCGCCTGTCGGTTGCCGGAAATTGCCGCATGTGCCTCGTGGAATGGGTTGGCGCGCCAAAGCCGCAAGCCTCTTGCGCGCTGCAAGTTAAAGACATGCGTCCCAACCGTGACGGCACGCCTGCAAATATTAGAACCAATTCCGCAACCGTCAGAGAAGCGCGTGAAGGCGTGATGGAATTCCTTTTAATTAATCACCCGCTGGATTGTCCGATTTGTGATCAAGGCGGTGAATGCGATCTACAAGATCAGGCTATGGCTTATGGCAGGGATTTTTCTCGCTTCGAGGAAAACAAACGAGCTGTCGACGACAAATTTATGGGCCCGCTGGTTAGTACGGTCATGACCCGCTGCATACAGTGTACGCGCTGCGTGCGTTTCGTCACCGAAGTCGCTGGCGTGCAGGAAATTGGGCTGGCTTCGCGCGGCGAAGACGCTGAAATTACGACTTATCTCGAGCAGTCTCTAACATCCGAACTTTCCGGAAATGTTATCGATCTTTGTCCGGTCGGCGCGCTGACCTCCAAGCCATACGCGTTTAATGCGCGTCCTTGGGAACTCGAAGGTGTGGAAAGCATTGATGTCATGGATGCCGTGGGCTGCAACATCCGTGTCGATGCTCGAACGGGTCGTGTTCTTCGCATTCTCCCTGTCATTAATGATGACGTCAACGAAGAATGGATTTCCGACAAAACCCGCTTTGTCTGGGATGGACTGGCTCGTCAACGACTGGACAAGCCATACATCAGAAAGAACGGTAAACTTGTGCCGGTAGGTTGGGACGAAGCGCTGGCTTTGGCAGCAGAAAAACTGTCAGGCGATCCTGAGAAAATCGCGGCAATCGCCGGCGATTTGTGTGATGCTGAAAGTATGAAGGCTCTGAAAGATTTGATGGATGGCCTTGGTGTAAAGAGTATCGATTGCCGTCAAGACGGCGCTCAGATTAACGCGGAAAACCGCGCATCTTATCTATTTAATACGACTATTGCCGGCTTGGAAGATGCCGATGCAGTACTGTTGATCGGGACCAATCCTCGTCTGGAGGCGCCATTGGTCAATACACGTATACGCAAAGGTTGGCTAAACGGCGAAATGGCGATCGGTTTGATCGGCCAAGCCGCGAATTTGACGTATGATTATGATCATATTGGGACGACAGCCGAAGATATTGCGAAAGTTGCCAAGTCGACCAAGGGCTTTGCTAAAATTTTGAAGTCAGCCAATAAGCCGGCCATCGTAATTGGCGCAGGTGTACTTGCTCGCGCTGACGGCGGGCAAATTTTGCGGGCCTGCGGTGAGCTAGCTAAAAAGTTTAAGATTGGACGCGAGGGCTGGAATATCCTGCACGGCGCAGCCTCACGCGTTGCCGGGCTCGACATGAAATTTGTTCCGGGTGAAGGCGGTAGCGATACCAACGCGATCCTGTCGGGGGGTTTTGAAACGGTTTATCTTTTAGGTACTGATGAGCTTGATACATCTAATCTGAAAAACTCTTTCGTCATCTATCAAGGTAGTCATGGCGATCGCGGCGCGCATATAGCCGATCTTATACTTCCGGGCTCAGCCTATACTGAAAAAGACGGGCTCTACACAAATATGGAAGGCCGGGTTCAGATGGGCTTTGCGGCAGTCGCGCCAAAGGGCGAAGCCAAGCCGGATTGGGCTATTATTCGGGCGCTGTCCGGACATATGAATCGTGAGCTTCCTTACAATAATCTTGCAGAGCTTCGGACCAAGCTAATACAAGACTGCCCGGTTTTTGCGGGGATTGCTTACATTGCGGAGCCGACAGAAGGATTTTTGTTTGATCCATCTACCTTCGGTCAAGCCGGTAATGTTGACAAAGCGCCGCTTGTGTCGCCGGTCGAAGATTTTTACATGACAAACCCGATTGCCCGGGCATCGAGTGTTATGGCTGAATGTTCAGAAGTGGCAAGCGCCGCGCAGATTAAAGAGGCGGCAGAATAATGGCCAATCTGATCCTCTCTTCCGAATTTTCGCCGCTTATGTGGTTTTTGATCAAGTTTGCTCAGGTTGGCCTTTTCGTCGGCGTTTTATCGATTTTAGTCGCTGCGCTTGTACTGGCGGACCGTAAGATTTGGGCCGCTGTTCATATGCGCCGAGGTCCCAATGTCGTTGGCGCGTTTGGCCTTTTGCAAACGATTGCCGATGCGCTGAAATTTTTCTTTAAAGAACTGGTTATACCGGCTGGCACTGACAAAATTTTATTCATTGCAGCTCCCATCATAGCCCTTGTTATGGCCTTTCTGGCCTGGGCCGTCGTGCCGGTTGCGCCAGGATGGGTGATATCTGACATAAATATCGGCGTTTTATACGTTCTCGCGATCTCATCATTGGGCGTTTACGGCATTATTATTGGCGGCTGGGCATCTAATTCTAAGTATCCATTTATGGGCGCGCTACGCTCGGCTGCCCAGATGATTTCCTATGAAGTCTCGATCGGTTTCATCATTCTTACCGTGATATTTCTGACAGGATCGATGAACCTGACAGAGATTGTCGCCGCGCAAGAAGGGGGGTTCTGGAACTGGCATATGTTTTATTTGAATTTTGAAAACCCCGCCCATCTGGTGCTGTTTCCGGTGATGTTTTATATGGGCGTTTTGTTCTTCATTTCAGCGCTCGCGGAAACGAACAGACCGCCTTTTGATCTTCCGGAAGCGGAATCTGAATTGGTGGCGGGCTATCAGGTCGAATATTCTTCAACTCCGTTTCTGATGTATTTCTTTGGCGAATATGTGAACATCATGCTGCTCTCTGGAATGATGACGATATTGTTCTTGGGTGGCTGGTACGCACCGATAGATATTGGCGTGCAATTTATTCCGCCATTTTTCTGGTTTTTCGCAAAATGTGCCTTCCTGTTTTTCCTCTTTGCCATGGTGAAAGCGATTGTACCGCGATACCGTTATGACCAATTAATGCGTTTGGGCTGGAAGGTATTCCTGCCGACAGCCCTGATCGCGATCATGATTGTTGCGACCGTGGTGACTTTCTTTGGAACGGGAGCAGCTTGATATGACCCGCCTCAAACAACTTATTCGCGGCGCGCTTTTCCTGGATTTCCTGAGTGCTTTCTGGCTGGCGCTGAAATATTTTTTCCGGCCGAAAGTCACGGTCAATTATCCGTTCGAAAAAGGCCCTTTGTCGCCCCGTTTTCGCGGTGAGCACGCTTTGCGCCGATATCCTTCGGGCGAAGAGCGCTGCATTGCCTGCAAGCTGTGCGAAGCGATCTGTCCTGCGCAGGCCATTACAATTGAGGCCGAGCCTCGGGAAGACGGCTCTCGCCGGACAACCCGTTACGATATCGACATGGTCAAATGTATTTATTGCGGTTTTTGCCAGGAAGCTTGCCCGGTGGATGCCATTGTCGAAGGCCCGAACTTTGAGTTTGCGACCGAGACTCGCGAAGAACTTTATTATGACAAGGACAAGTTATTGGCGAATGGCGATCGCTGGGAACGGGAAATTGCCAAAAATTTGGAAACCGACGCGCCGTACCGGTAGCGCTATTGCAGGGGATATTTAAGTGCTTGTCACCATATCATTTTATTTATTGGCATTTGTCGCCATCGCTTCGGCGATGATGGTGGTGGTGTCCCGTAATCCGGTGCACTCGGTCATGTTTCTGATTGTGACATTTATTTCGGCTGCCGGACTATTCATTCTCATGGGCGCTGAATTTATCGCACTTCTCCTGGTGATGGTCTATGTCGGCGCTGTCGCGGTTCTGTTCCTGTTCGTTGTCATGATGTTGGACGTCGATTTTGTAGAGCTCAAACAGGGTTTCTTGCAATATCTTCCCTTTGGATTTGTACTCGCGCTGATTTTGCTGGCGGAAATGATCATGGTCGGCGCTGCCTATTTTTCAGGTGAAAGCAAAAAAATGGTCAAGTTCGATTCCGAGAAATCCAATCTCGAGCGCTTTGGCGAGGTCCTTTATACGGAATACGCATTCTTCTTTGAGGCTGCAGGTCTCGTGCTTTTGGTTGCTATGATTGGTGCAATTGTCCTGACCTTGCGCGAACGAGAAGGTGTGAAGAAGCAGGATGTCTCCAAACAGATCGCGCGGACCCCAGAGACCGCCATTGAGATGGTCGATCTTGAAAGCGGCAAAGGTGTTGGCTCATGACTATCGGATTGTCCCATTACCTAATCGTCGCCGCGATCTTATTTGTGATCGGCGTCTTTGGAATTTTTGTGAACCGGAAAAATGTTATCATTATTTTGATGTGCATTGAGTTGATCCTCCTCGCGGTCAATATCAACTTCGTCGCTTTTTCTACGCATTTAGGCGACATGGGCGGACAGATTTTTGCTTTATTCGTTTTAACCGTTGCGGCTGCTGAGGCCGCGGTCGGTCTGGCCATCCTGGTCGTTTATTTTCGCAACCGCGGCAACATCGCCGTGGAAGACATTGATTTGATGAAAGGGTAGGCCGGATGCTCTACCAGATTATCGTCTTCGCACCGCTGATTGGTGCTTTGATTGCAGGCCTTGGCGCCCCCCGTATCGGCGAAAAGCCTTCCATGGTGATCACCACAGTGCTGTTAATGCTGTCTGCAGTTTTGTCTTGGATCGCCTTTTTTAGCGTTACCGGCGGAGATGGCGGAACAACCGTGGAATTGTTCCGTTGGATGGATGTCGGCGGCTTTAAGGCCAACTGGTCCCTAAAAATAGATTCTTTGACAGCCGTCATGCTGGTTGTCGTCAATACAGTATCGGCGCTCGTCCACCTATATAGCTGGGGTTATATGGAGGAAGATCCGTCAAAACCGCGTTTCTTTGCCTATCTATCTCTATTTACCTTTGCCATGCTGATGCTGGTAACCGCCGATAACTTCATTCAGATGTTCTTCGGATGGGAAGGGGTCGGCCTAGCGTCTTATCTTTTGATCGGATTTTGGTATAAGAAGCCCTCTGCGAATGATGCCGCGATAAAGGCCTTTATAACAAATCGCGTCGGGGATGTTGGTCTCGCGCTGGGTGTTATGACGATTTTTCTCGTCTTCGGATCGGTAAATTTTGAGACAGTCTTTACAGCCATTAAAACCAACCAGGATGGTGTGCGGGATCTGGTGCTACCATTTCTCGGGATGGAATTTAATGCTATCGAATTAATAGCCTTCTTATTGTTTGTAGGCGCCATGGGTAAGTCAGCTCAGTTTATCTTACATGTTTGGTTGCCCGACGCGATGGAAGGCCCAACACCCGTATCCGCGCTTATCCACGCGGCCACTATGGTGACGGCTGGTGTGTTCCTTGTTTGCCGCGCCTATCCAATTTATGAATTTGCGCCGACAACGGCGGCCTTTGTCGCTGTGCTCGGCGGTTTTACTGCCTTCTTCGCAGCGACTGTGGGACTAGTTCAAAACGATATTAAACGCGTGATCGCCTATTCGACATGTTCTCAGCTTGGCTATATGTTCTTTGCCGCTGGTCTGGGTGCCTATAACGCTGCAATGTTCCATCTCTTCACACATGCGTTCTTCAAGGCGTTATTATTCTTAGGCGCGGGATCGGTTATCCACGCGCTGCACCACCAGCAAGATATGCGGAAAATGGGCGGTATCTGGAAAGTAATTCCGGTCACCTATATTGTCATGATCATCGGAACGTTGGCAATTACGGGCGTCGGCATTCCAGGGACCGGTAATTTCGGCTTTGCCGGATTTGCTTCCAAAGACCTTATCATTGAAAGCGCCTATGATGCCGGCCACGCCGGTGTTACGGCAGGCGCTTTTGCCTTCTGGGCAGGCATCGTTGCCGCGCTCATGACCTCTTTCTATAGCTGGCGTTTGATATTTATGACCTTTCACGGCAAGCACCGGGGACCAAAGAAATATCTCGATCAAGCGCATGAAAGCCCGCTGGTTATGACAATCCCGCTTATCCTTTTGGCCATTGGCGCTGCTTTTGCCGGGTTCTTCTTCTACAAAAGCTTTGCCTACAACGCCCATGATTTCTGGGGGCACGCTCTACCGATGGGCCATGCCGAATATGGAGACGGAAATCTATATGCTGCAGCGGGCGGCGACGTTGCTAAGGACAGCGGCGGTCACCATGACTATCCGCTCTGGGTTCTCTGGGCGCCCTTTATTGTTTCAGCCCTCGGCTTTGTCATGGCCTGGTTTACTTACATCTATAATAATGGAACCGAAAAACGGATCGCATCCGAAGGCGGCCCGATATATAAATTCCTACTCAACAAATGGTACATTGATGAGCTTTATAATGCCACGATCGTTCGCGGAACCAAATGGCTGGGCGATGTATTCTGGAAAATCGGCGATATCAAAATTATCGATCGGTTTGGTCCAAACGGCGTAGCAGCTGCGGCCATGGCAGGTGCCAAGCGCCTTTCAAAAATTCAAAGCGGCTATTTGTATCACTATGCCTTCATCATGCTTATTGGCGTGGCCGCAATCATTGGCCTCGTGCTGCGTTCGATAGGAGGTTAACATGTTTAATAATCTCCCTATCCTCAGTCTAATTACTTTTCTGCCGCTCGTCGGCGCGATTGCTTTGATGTTCTTCGCGCGGATTTCAAAGGGCGAAGCCAGAACTCAGCTCGATAAAAATGCGCCGATGGTGGCGCTATTGGTCTCAGTTGCAGTCCTCATTCTCTCGCTCTTGATGGTTTGGCAATTTGACGCCACGTCCGCGGAATTCGATTTTGTCGAAGAGACCGCTTGGCTTGGTGGAAACATCAAGTACCGGATGGGCGTTGATGGCATCTCGGTTCTGTTTGTGGTTTTGACGGCCTTCCTGACTCCGCTTTGTATTTTGGCCAGCCGAAATTCGATCAAAAAGAATATGGTCGACTATATGGTCGCGTTCCTAGTACTCGAAACCATTATGATTGGTGTGTTCTGCGCGCTCGATCTCATCTTATTTTATCTGTTCTTTGAAGCGGTTCTGATCCCGATGTTCATAATTATTGGTGTCTGGGGCGGAAAAGACCGGGTTTACGCCTCCTATAAATTCTTCCTCTACACGCTGCTTGGCTCTGTGTTGATGCTCGCGGCCGTACTTTGGATTTATAATTTAGGCGGCACCACAGATATTCGCGCGCTGCATAAGCTTGAAATACCGGCTGGCGCTCAGACCTGGCTCTGGCTTGCCTTCTTTGCTTCTTTCGCCGTGAAGATGCCGATGTGGCCTGTGCATACCTGGCTACCCGATGCGCACGTTCAAGCACCAACCGCCGGTTCTGTTATTCTGGCTGGTATCCTGCTTAAAATGGGCGGGTATGGATTTCTACGCTTTTCGCTTCCCATGTTCCCGGACGCCAGCGTTAAGTTCACACCCCTTATATTTGCCTTAAGCGTCATTGCCATTATTTACACGTCGCTTGTCGCTTATCGTCAAAAGGACATGAAGAAACTCATCGCCTATTCTTCCGTCGCCCATATGGGGTTTGTCACGATGGGTATTTTCGCCATCAATATGCAAGGCTTGCAAGGCTCGATTTTTCAGATGATCAGTCACGGACTCGTGTCAGGCGCGTTGTTTTTCTGCGTTGGTGTCATCTATGACCGTATGCATACGCGCGACATCGAGTTTTATGGTGGGCTCGTCAAATCCATGCCGGTCTATGCGTTCTTCCTGATGTTATTCACTATGGCCAATGTTGGCCTTCCGGGCACGTCAGGCTTTGTCGGTGAGATACTGACTATGGTCGGTGCTTATAAGGTCAACCCGTGGGTGGCGGCAGGCGCAGCACTTGGCATGATCTTGTCAGCTGTTTACGCGCTATATCTTTACCGGGCTGTTATTTTTGGTGAGCAAACCAATGAGAAACTCAATGATATTCAAGATTTAAACCGGACAGAATTTATTGTTCTGGCGCCGCTTGCGTTCTTTGTGATCTTACTAGGTATCTATCCATCATTGGTGACCGATATCACCGAAGTGTCGGTTGAGAACCTTATTCAAAATTTCAACCTCCGTATCGGGCAGGGGTCGTAACATGATTAACCCACAACTCATCGCGCCTGAGATTTTACTGGCGGTTTCTGCATCGCTACTCTTGGGGTTTGGTGTCTCAAAAACCACTAATCGCGCGCCGATTGTTCGGATTATCGCTATCGCGATTTTGCTGATCTATTCAGTCCTGAGCTATGTTCTCGGATCAATTGACGACACAGCCTTTAACGGCGCTTTAGTCGGTGACGCCTTTGGAAGATATGTTAAATTCTTCATCGGGATTGCCGCGGCTTTTGGGCTTTTATTGGCTGGGAACTACCTAGAACGAGAGAAACTTGATCAATATGAATTCTCGGTTCTAACGCTTTATGCCGTTCTGGGTATGAGTATCATGGTCTCGGCAAACAATCTGTTGGCGCTATACATAGGCGTCGAAATGCAGGCATTGGCGCTCTATGTAATGGCGGCCTTCAATCGAGATAGTCTGCGAGCGTCCGAAGCTGGTCTTAAATATTTCGTTTTGGGTGCTCTTTCTTCAGGACTGCTTCTTTACGGTATTTCCCTAATCTACGGATTTACCGGATCGCTTAACTTTACTGAAATTGGAGCGGCTGTAAAAGCTAATGGGCTAACACGGGGTATTGTGACCGGACTTGTCTTCCTTTTGTGTGGACTCGGATTTAAAATTTCCGCCGCCCCGTTTCATATGTGGACGCCGGATGTCTATGAGGGAGCCCCGACGCCCGTCACCGGGTTTTTCGCCGCGGCACCCAAATTCGCAGCAATGGCACTCATAACGCGCCTTGTGATGGGCCCGTTCGGCGAGATCACCGACCAATGGCAGCAAGTCATTATCGTCTTTGCCGTCATGTCGATGTTTATCGGCGCGATCGGTGCCCTTCGCCAAACCAATATAAAACGCCTTATGGCTTATTCGTCCATTGCCAATATGGGCTATGCGTTGGTCCCGCTGGCGGCAGGGACAATTGCCGGCGTTAAAGGCATGCTGATTTTCATGACGATCTATATTATTACGGTCATCGGTGTTTTTGCCTGTATTCTGCAAATGCGTATTCGAGATGGTATGGTTGAGCGAATTAGTGATCTGTCAGGCCTTGCGAAAACCAATCGTGGACTAACGATCGCGCTGACTGTTTTCATGCTCTCGCTCATGGGCATTCCGCCGCTACTTGGGTTCTTTGGTAAGCTCTATGCCTTTTTACCTGCGGTCGATGCAAATCTGATCTGGTTGGTCGTACTGGCTCTCGTCGCCAGTGTTATCGGCGCCTTCTATTATCTGCGTATCATTAAGATCATGTGGTTTGATGAAGCCGATCTCGAATTCATTGAACCCGTACCGGCATTGCGTTGGACCTCAATGATTGCCGCAATATTGTTGATCGCTATTGTGATTATTCCGGTCGTTGCTGGAACAGGCCAAGCCTGGATTGGCGATGCGGCGGAAAGTTTGACAGCTTTTGCGGCTAATACACCTTAAAAGCACGGGTTCAACCAATCGCGAGGCCAAGCTCCTTGCCGATAAGGCGGATTTTGGTCCGCTTTGGGTGCTTGCCGATGAGCAGCTTGATGGCCGTGGGCGACGCGGCCGTGATTGGGTGTCGCCGCCCGGAAATCTTTATATCAGCCATCTTTTTCCTACCCAAAAGCACCCGGAAGAGCTCGGGCAATATAGTTTTGTCGCGGCGCTCGCCGTGTTTGATTGCCTCGTCGCTATCTACCCGGATGGGGAATTTGGAATTAAATGGCCCAATGACATTTTACTGAGCGGGAAAAAAGTTTCAGGATTGCTTTTAGAAACTGGAAAATCCCAAAAGCAGCAATATGTTATTTTGGGCATAGGTGTAAACCTGATTAGCCACCCGAAAGACACGGCCTATCCGGCTAGCTCGTTGGTTGTTCATTGCGGCGATATGCCGGCGATTGAAGACATAGTGCGTTTGTTGGCTGATAAGTTTAATTATTGGAATGACCGCTATATCGAGTTGGGATTTAGTTATATTCGCGAAGCATGGATGTCCCGCGCACAAAATATTCCTGGACCCGTCAAAGTCCGCCTACCTGCAGAAGAATTCGAAGGTGAGGCCCTGGGACTTGATCAGAACGGAGCCTTGCAGGTTCGCCAAGCAAGTGGCAGCATTAGAAATGTCCATGCGGGCGATGTGTTTTATTAGGAACGGCTATGCTTCTCGCGATTGATAGTGGAAATACCAACACGCTCTTTGCCATACATGACGGCAAGGAATGGGTGGTCGAGTGGCGGATCGCGACTGAGGCAACCCGGACGGCGGATGAGTACGCCGTTTGGTTTTATCAGCTCCTCAATATGCAGGGGCTTGGATTTAAGGATATCACGGATTGCGTAATTTCCACTGTCGTGCCTCAATCCCTGTTCAATATGCGAAATTTGGTACGGCGGCATCTCAATCTGGAACCTATGATTATAGGAGAAAACGGCATTGATATCGGGATCGGTGTCCGGATTGACAACCCCAAGGAGGTGGGTGCTGACCGTTTGGTGAATTGCGTCGGCGCTCGCTGCGCTTACGAAGGGCCGCTGATCATTGTTGATAGCGGCACGGCAACAACATTTGATGTATTATCAGCGGATAATCATTTCGAGGGCGGGATTATTGCGCCGGGTATCAATCTCTCGGTCCGAGCACTACACGAAGCCGCGGCAAAATTACCGCGCATCGCCATAAAGAAACCGGATCATATTGTCGGAAAGAGTACGGTTGAAGCCATGCAATCCGGTGTGTTTTGGGGCTATATTGGATTGATTGACGGGTTGATTGAAATGATCCGCGCGGAAGACAGTCGAGACTTTACGGTTATTGGAACCGGCGGCGTAGCCTCTCTTTTCGAGGGATCCTCGAAGATGATTGACCATTATGATCACAATCTGACTATCAATGGCCTTCACCAAATTTGGAAAATCAATAGAAACGCATAATGGCAAAATCTAAAAATGAACTAATATTTCTTCCGCTTGGCGGAAGCGGCGAAATTGGGATGAATTTGAACCTTTTCGGGTTTGGTCCAGAACATGACCGCAAGTGGATAATCGTCGATATTGGCGTCACATTTGGCGATCTATCTACTCCGGGCGTTGAGATTATCATGCCTGACACGCTCTTTATTGAAGAGCGGAAAGATAATCTTCTCGGGATCGTTTTGACCCACGCTCATGAAGACCATATGGGCGCATTAGCACGTCTTTGGCCGCGCTTGAGATGCCCTGTCTACGCCACGCCATTTACGATGTATTTGGTTAAAGATCGTTTGGCCGAAGCCGGGCTGCTTAAAGAAGTCCCGCTCCATGAAATGCCTCTTAAGAGCCGGTTTAAACTGGGGCCATTTTATCTCGAATATGTCACCATCACGCACTCGATCCCGGAGCCCAATGGACTCGCCGTGAGAACTTCCAAGGGAACCGTGTTTCACACCGGGGATTGGAAAATTGATGAAGATCCTCAAATCGGCGAACAAATAGATGTTGAGGCTATTACGCGGCTAAAAGAGGAAAATGTCCTCGCGATGATATGCGACTCGACCAACGCATTGTCACCCGGCAGAGCGGGATCAGAAGGCGACGTACGCAAAGAGCTATTCAAACTGGTCGGCGAATATGAAGGGCGGGGCGTCGCCGTCGCTTCTTTCGCTTCAAATGTCGCACGGCTGGAGAGTATCATGCTTGCGGCCAAGGCCCATGATCGGTCTGTTTGTCTGGTCGGGCGGTCAATGCGCCGGATGGTCGGCGCGGCCAAATCCGTCGGGCTATTGACCGAGGTTGGCGCATTTGTTGAAGAAGAACGCGCGAGCCGCATGCCATCGGGCAATGTTTTGTACCTCTGTACAGGGTCGCAAGGGGAGAGCCGTGCCGCCTTGTCGAAAATCGCCAATGGCGAACGCCGAAATGTTAAATTCCACAAAGGCGATGTCGTTATTTTCTCATCCAAAATCATTCCAGGAAACGAAAAGTCAATTTTTAAACTGCAAAATGCACTGGCGGAAGATGGAGTCGAAATTATCACTGAGAAAATGCGGCCCATTCATGTGTCGGGCCATCCTTACCAAGATGAACTCAAGCAAATGTATGAATGGGTCAAACCGCATTTATCGATACCGGTTCACGGCGAGCGCCGGCACTTGATGAAGCATGCAGAGCTAGCTAAAAAATGGGGCGTAAAACATTCTGTTGATCCCAAAAATGGTGAAATGTTCAGCCTCTCGGAAGCGGGCATTGAGATCGTCGACATTGTCCCGAGTGGTCGTCTTTATGAGGATAGCGGAATCATTGTCAGCGCGGGTGATCCGGGGATCAAACTTCGCCGAAAAATGGCCTATGCCGGACATATTAGCGTCAGCCTTGTTTACAATAAAAAAGGCAAGATTCTTTCCGGCCCTGAGCCGCGGATTAGCGGCTTTCCGGAGGGCGTAAACGGCGAGTATATGGATGATCTCTTGGACCTCGTAGCGGAAGTTGCCGAGGAGACTTTTTATAAGATTCCATCGAAGGCCCGCACCAATGAGGATTTGGTAGAAGAACGCATTCGTTCAAAGGTAAAAAGGGCTGTAAATAGCAAAACCGACAAGCGAGCCGTGGTCGAGATCACCGCTCACCTTATGTAGGAAAAACAATATGATAGGTCCGTTAAATCATGTAGGCGTCGCCGTTCCTAACATCGAAAAAGCGATCGCATTTTACCGCGATATTATGGGCGTTAATGACATCACCGAACCCAAGGATTTGCCGCCTCAAGGCGTGACTTATGCCTTTGTAAATTTACCGTCCGGCCAGGTTGAACTGATCCAGCCTTACGGCGAAAAGTCGCCAATTTCAAAATTTTTGAAACGCAACCCTAAGGGCGGTCAACACCATATTTGTTTTGAAGTTAAGGACATTCATGAAGCCTCGATATTTATGGCGGAACGCGGCATGCGCGTCCTCAACGAGCCGCGCATAGGTGCCCACGGAACTTTGGTTGTATTTCTTCACCCGGGAGATTCAGGTGGTGTTCTGATTGAGCTTATGGAAAGCCCGAAAGAGGATCACTAAAATGAGCTGGGTTAATGTCCTTTTGATTTACATATTATTCTGGTGGGTAACCCTTTTCGCGATCCTGCCTTGGGGCGTGAGAGGGCAGGCTGAAGAAGATAATGTCGTTCCAGGATCGGAGCCCGGCGCTCCGGTATCTGCCAATATGAAAAAAAAGGTCGTGGTCACCACGATCGTCTCCGCCATCTTATGCGCAATATTTTTGGTGATCGATTATTTCGACCTCATAGACATTACCAAATTATCACCGCTTGGTACTATTGAATAAGCTACCGACTTGGCGTAGCAACGCCTGACTGATTTGCCATAGAAACCTCAGATAAGGACCCGGCTAGATGCGCCTGTCTCAATATTTTTTGCCGCTCCTAAAAGAAACGCCTGCAGACGCCACGATCGCATCACATAAATATATGCTGCGCGCCGGCATGATGAAACAAAACAGCGCCGGGATTTACAGCTGGCTGCCGCTTGGGTTTAAAGTTCTCAAAAAAATTGAACAAATTGTTCGTGAAGAGCAAAATAAGGCCGGTGCTATCGAAATGCTTATGCCGACGATCCAATCGGCGGATCTATGGCGTGAAACTGGCCGTTATGATGCGTATGGCCCTGAAATGCTGCGAATTACCGACCGCCATGATCGCGATATGCTTTACGGTCCCACTAATGAGGACATGATCACGGACATATTCCGTTCGTCGGTGCGATCCTATAAGGATTTACCGAAAAACCTCTATCATATTCAGTGGAAATTTCGCGACGAAGTCCGTCCACGTTTTGGTGTAATGCGGGGCCGGGAGTTCCTGATGAAGGATGCTTACTCTTTTGATTTGTCCGCCGAAGCCGCTCGTATTTCCTATAATAAAATGTTCATCACCTATCTCAACACCTATGCACGTATGGGGCTCAAAGCTGTTGCCATGAAAGCCGATACGGGGCCGATTGGAGGGGATCTGTCGCATGAATTCATCATTTTGGCCGAAACCGGCGAGAGTGAAGTATTTTGCCACGCCGATCTGGTCAATATGCCCGCGCCGGGGAATATTGATTTTGACAGCGATCTTCAGCCGCTCGTTGATGAACGCATCTCGCTTTATGCCGCGACGGACGAAATGCATGACGCCGAGGCGTTTTCCAAATTGCCAAAAGATAAACAATTATCCGCACGCGGTATTGAAGTCGGCCATATTTTCTACTTTGGTGAAAAATATTCGGCGCCTATGAATGCCAAAGTCATGACAAGTGAAGGCAAAGAAGTGATTGTTCATATGGGCTCATATGGCGTCGGAGTTTCGCGTTTGGTCGGAGGTATAATCGAGGCCAGCCATGACGAAAACGGTATAATTTGGCCCAAATCAGTTGCGCCATTTGGGGCGGGAATAATCAATCTTAAAGTCGGGGATGACGAAGCGGATCGCGTGTCTGAAGAGCTTTATAGCAAATTGTCAGCAGCGGGTATTGATCCGCTTTATGATGATAAACCAGATCGCGGCGGCGTGAAGTTTTCACGCATGGATTTGATTGGATTGCCCTATGCTATCACAGTTGGACCTCGCGGTCTAAAGGAAGGAGTTGTCGAGATTAAGAACCGAGCAACAGGCGATCGCTTAAGCCTGACGCCGGATGCGGCCGCTGACTTTATTATTTCCGAGTTTGCCGCCTAATGAACGAGCTTTATACGCCAGATTCTAACGGTGGCCAAAACCGGCCATTTGGAGCTGTAGAGCGAAAGATTGCGCGGCGCTATCTCGGTGCTAAGAAAAGCGAGGGCGGGGTCGCCATAATCGCTTGGATTTCATTCATATGTATCATGCTTGCCATCACCGCGATGATCACGATTATGTCGATCATGAACGGGTTTCGCGCCAAAGTCCTAGAATTAACTTTGGGTACTCAAGGCCATGTTTTTGTTGAGATATTACACGCTAATATGCCGCCGGATGACATCAAAGCCATTGAGCAGCGTCTTGCCGCAATGCCAGGTGTGAAAACCGCGATGGAGATCACAACGAGCCCTGTGGGTTTCATGGCCAATGAGCAATTATTTGCGGGTCAAGTGATGGGTATTTCCAACCAGGGGCTGGCGGATTTCAAAATTGTCTCGGAAAATATTGAGTATGGCAATGCCGATGGATTTGGACTGGGAGGGGGCTCTGATCATCAGATATTGATGGGCGGCTTCCTAGCAGCTGGAATGGGACTGAACGTCAATGATCGGGTTCGTATTTTAACACCCAAGACCCGCGCGTCGGCCTTTGGGCCTCCAACGCCTATATCGAAAATATATACGGTGGGCGGCATATTTCGAACCGGTCTATATGCGACCGATACAACGACCGTATTTATGGAAATTGAACAGGCAAAACTCCTGTTTGGCACGCGCGGCGAAACCATCAAAATTCAGATGCGATTAGACGATCCAGATAGAGTCGAGAGCTTCAAAGAACCTGTTGCCGAAGCTGTTGCATTGCCAGCTTCGATCGAAACCTGGCATGATCGTAATAAAACCCAATATGCGGCACTTAAAACCGAGCAGATCGCAATGCGACTTATTTTCGTTATTGTCGTGATAATTTCGGTCTTTCCAATCCTCGCGGCAATGCTGATGTTGGTCAAAAATAAGGCTAAAGACATCGCGATTTTACGAACTATCGGTTCAACGCGCGGATCAATCTTGCGGATTTTCTTTATTGCCGGGACGATGATTGGATTTCTTGGGACCATAGTCGGCTTGGTTTTGGGAGTTTTACTGTGCCTCAATATGCCGGCCGTTCAAAAATTTATCGAGGTTTTCACCGGGCCTTTGTTTCCGCCTGATATTTATCAAATCACGGGTGGAATACCGACTAAAATAGTCTGGACCGAAGTGATCGCCGTTGCGCTTTGCGGATTTATCATATCGGCGATTGCGACCTTCTTTCCGTCATGGGGAGCCTCCAAAACCGATCCTGTGGATGCGCTGCGCTATGAATAGTCGACGTCCGATACTCTCTGTCCGCAATCTGCACCGAAATTATAAATCCGGCGGCGGCGTTCTACATGTCCTAAAGGGCGCTGATATTGACGTCTATCCGGGCGAAATGGTTGGTTTGGTTGGACCGTCAGGATCTGGCAAATCGACGCTTTTACATGCTGCCGGTCTGCTCGAAAAACCCAATGCCGGCGAAGTCTTCATTAACGGCAAGGAGAGCCTGAGGCTGTCGGATGACAGGCGAACCGCGATACGGCGCCGTTCAATCGGAATGGTTTATCAATTTCATCACTTGCTTAAGGAATTTACAGCGCTGGACAATGTCGTAATTCCGCAATTAATTGCCGGCCGTTCCAAAGCCTATGCGGAACGCGAAGCCGCGCGCCTGCTCACCGAAATGGGGCTTGCGGAACGTATGACACATAGGCCATCCCAAATGTCCGGCGGTGAGCAGCAGCGGGTCGCCATCGCTCGCGCTATCGCCAACAATCCGCAAGTCCTTCTAGGCGATGAGCCAACAGGCAACCTTGACCCTGCAACATCGGCATCGGTGTTTCAGGCGCTGATGAATTTGGTCCGGCAGGAAAAAGTGGCGGCTCTTATCGCCACACACAATATGGGCCTGATCAGCTATATGGACCGAGTATTGACCGTTCAAGATGGTCTTATTGTCCCGTATCGGGCGTAGATCCGATCGATTTTTCGTAAATCATACTAATAATATAAAGTACAAACCCCGAAGCGATTACGGCAAGTCCGATCTTCGTTGGTCCCGGTTTCTCGAAAACTGTAAAATATAAGAAGAAGCCGGTAATTGTCAGAAATATAATCGGCGCAAGCGGGAATGCCCAGCTTTTATAGGGTCTTTCCAGGTTCGGTTCTTTAAACCTGAGGACAATGACGCCCAAGACGGCTACGGCGCTGTTTAGCGCCAACATGGCGCCTGCAAACGTCATAATAAATTCAAATGTTGAAGTCATGATAAATCCGATTGCAATAGCCGACTGAAGAACAATAGCGCGCATCGGGAGGCCAGCGGCGTTGGTTTTGCCAAGCGGTTTGAATAATTTGTGATCTTTGCCGATTTCCTGAATTGCGCGCGGGCCTGCCAGTGTCATGGCGCCCACGGACGATATGAACAAAATAGCCAGCATTACCGTCATGGCGGCGCCGCCTTTCGGGCCAAATGCTGAAACGGCAGCAACGCCCGCAACGGCGCCTTTGTCTTCGAGGCCGACCATCTCGGTAATCGGCGCAACCTTGAGAAATACAAAATTTAATAGCACGTATAATATGGTCACGAATATAGTTCCGAAGATCAGGACTTTGGGTAAGTCTTTTTGCGGGTTTTCCATTTCATCCAAAATATAGGTGGCTGCATTCCAGCCTGTATAAGCAAAAGCGACATAGACCAGACCGATTGCAAATGGCGCTGTTAGTATTTGGTCGAGAGGTGCATTGGCCGGTGAGAAATTCACGGTTTGAGGATTCTGAGCAAATGCCAATGCGGCAATGACGAAGAATAATATCAGCAGAATTTTGATGATCGTTAAAATGTCTTGAAAACGGCTACTCTGACCGTGGCTGCGCGTATGGAAAAAAGTACAAATCACGACAAGGGCGATTGCCAAAGGTTTTTTGAGGTCAGATGAAATTGGAAAGACCTGCGTAAGATTTGCGCCAAAAGCGATAGCGATTGCGGCAATCGGGGCGGCAAATCCCAGGGTGGCCGATATCCATCCCGAAACAAACCCGGCCGATGGGTGGTATATTCGGCCGAGGAAATTATATTCACCTCCGGAGCGCGGTAGGGCGCCACCAAGCTCTGCGTAGCACATGGCACCGGTCAGCGCTGCGACCCCGCCGAGAAACCACATCAATAGAATAAGAAACCCGTCCTGTATGTTTATAAGCTGAAGTCCTAGGCCGGTAAAAACGCCGACGCCGACCATATTGGCTATTATAAGATAGGTAGCGGTGCGCGGTGAATAGTAGTTCATTGCGCTGTTTGACGGGGTTTTTAAAAAAAAGTCCAGTGACGACTTGACTTAGCTCGATCTAGACGATAGAACAAAACAAGAACAAATAAAATTAAACACTTATTCAGGGGTTTTCAAATGCGGCAAGTTGTAATGGATGTGTGCTCAGGTATGGTGCTCGCAGGATTCGTCTCCATGATGACAGTTTGGATGATGGTCCTCAGCGGATAACAACCAAATATGAGGGTGAAATGGCCGGGTTCCAGCCCAAATTTATCCATCTACGGAGCCGTTCACCTTATTCTATTTTAGAAGGGGCCCTTAAGATCGGGCAGACCGCCGAGCGTTGCGCGCGGTGGAAAATGCCAGCCCTCGCACTGACGGATACGCACAATATGTGCGGGGCATTGGAATTTTCTGAAAGTATGATCTCCAAAGGCATCCAGCCGATCATCGGGGTAACTTTATCTGTTGATCTGGAACTGGATATGCAGCCCGGTCAAATCCGCCATGAAGCTGAAGGGACGATTGCGCTTCTTGCGCAAAACGAAAATGGATATGGGCATTTAATGGAACTCTCCAGTTCCGCCTATCTGGATGTTGAAGCAACTGACATGCCTCACATTAAACGCTCTAAGCTCAACGGACGAACAGACGGGGTTATTGCTTTAACAGGCGGTCCGGAAAGCGCACTCAATCGATTAATCTGTCAAGGCCGAATTGCCGAAGCAGAGAATTGGCTCAATGAACTTTCGGCGCTCTATCCAAATCGTCTTTATGTAGAGCTACAACGTCACGGACTTCAGCATGAGATTGAAGCCGAGAAAATACTGATTGACTGGGCCTATACTAAAAAGCTTCCTATTGTTGCTACCAATGAACCCTATTTTCTCGATCCGGAGATGCACCGGGCTCATGACGCTCTGCTGGCAATTTCCGAAGGCAGTTATGTACTCGAGAAAAATCGCCGCAAAGTGTCTGACCAACATTACTTCAAATCCGAAGAGCAGATGGTCGAATTATTTAAAGACATTCCCGAGGCTCTGGAGAACACAATCGAAATCGCCAAGCGTTGTGCCTTTAAATCTGAAAAACGTGATCCGATCCTGCCGAATTTTGGCGATGGAACCCTAAGTGAAGGTGATATTCTACGCCAGGAAGCGGAAGAGGGCCTTAAGGCCCGCCTTAGATCCATCGAGCTGGCGGCATCGGAAAAAGACTATTTTGACCGTCTGGAGCTAGAACTTGGCGTTATCGAAAAAATGGGGTTTCCCGGCTATTTTCTAATTGTTTCGGATTTTATCAAATGGGCGAAGGAGCAGGATATACCGGTTGGGCCGGGCCGGGGTTCCGGAGCTGGTTCAGTTGTCGCATGGGCGCTCTTAATCACAGATCTTGATCCGCTCCGATATGGGCTTCTATTTGAGCGCTTCCTCAATCCTGAGCGCATATCCATGCCTGACTTTGACGTCGATTTTTGTCAGGAGCGCCGGGGCGAGGTTATACGCTATGTGCAGGAGAAATATGGCGAAGAACAGGTCGCCCATATTATTACTTTTGGGACATTGCAGGCGCGCGCGGTTGTGCGCGATGTCGGGCGAGTTCTGCAAGTCCCGCTCGGGCAGGTAGACCGGCTCGCCAAGTTGATCCCTTCGAATCCGGCCAATCCGGTAACGCTTGAAGAAGCTATAAAAATGGAACGTGGTTTACGCGATATGCGAGACAGCGAACCGGTCATCCGGCAGCTTCTTGAAATAGCCTTGCAGCTTGAAGGTTTATATCGAAACGCTTCGACCCACGCCGCTGGCGTTGTGATCGGGGATCGGCCATTGACTGAGCTTATTCCGCTTTACCGAGACCCTCGGTCCGATATACCGGCGACCCAGTTCACAATGAAATGGGCGGAGAAGGCCGGGCTCGTAAAATTTGACTTTTTGGGCCTGAAAACACTGACAGTCATCTATCGCGCGATCAAATATGCCGAGAAAAGCGGCGCCACGGTTGATTTGGCAAATGTCCCGACTTCAACGCCTGAAGCCTATGTCAATTTAGCAGAGGGTCTGTCAGCCGGCGTATTCCAGCTAGAAAGCTCAGGCATGCGCGATACACTTCGAAAAATGGCGCCGGATTCTATTGAAGAACTGACCGCGTTGATCTCGCTTTATCGCCCAGGGCCGATGAAGAATATTGATACTTATATCGACCGAAAATTTGGTCGCGTTGAGATCGAATATCCCCACCCGATGATCGAAGATATCCTGAAAGAGACTTACGGTATCATTATTTACCAAGAACAGGTCATGCAGATCGCCCAGGTCTTGTCTGGTTACTCTCTCGGCGAGGCCGATATTCTGCGCCGCGCCATGGGTAAAAAAGACCAGGCGGTAATGGATCAGCAAAAATCCCGCTTTGTCGAAGGTGCAGTCGCAAACGGTGTCGATAATGGCACGGCGTCCGACATTTTTGAACTCGTCAATGAATTTGCCGGCTACGGTTTTAACAAATCGCACGCAGCCGCTTACGCGATGATTTCTTTCCAGACGGCATGGCTTAAAGCATTTTACCCAACTGAATTTATCGCCGCTATCATGAGCCTCGACATCAATAATGTCGAAAAATTGGCGCAGTTTCATCAAGAAGCCAAGCGCATGGGCATTGAAATCGCGCCGCCTTGCGTCAATGCGACGACGGCTGATTTTGACGTTGAAGGAGGTAAGGTTCTTTATGCGCTCGGCGCCATTAAGAATGTTGGTCTAGAGGCGATGGCGCATTTGGTTGAAATTAGGGAAAAAGACGGCCCTTTCAAAGACTTGTTTGACTTTGCTCGTCGAGTTGATACGCGCATTGTCAATAAAAGAGCCTTTGAAAACCTTGCGCGAAGTGGGGCGTTTGATTGTCTCGAGGCTAATCGCGCAAAGGCCTTCGCGTCGGCTAACGTCTTGCAATCTATCGGGTCTCGCGCGGCCCAAGAACGGCAATCGGCGCAAAACAGCCTATTTGGCGATGTCGCCGAAGCCATGGCCGAACCGGACCTGCCTGATATTGCGCCGTGGAATAATATCGAGACACTAGATCATGAACTCGCTGCAGTTGGATTTTACCTCTCCGGACACCCGCTCGAAAGTTACGATAGTGCGCTCGCGGCACGCGGCGCCGTGCGAGCCGAAGATATCGAAACAAGCTATGATCGCGGTAAGACATCCATGATGTTAGCAGGCGTCGTGCGGAAGCGTCAGGAAAGAATGTCAAAGCGCAATAAGCGTTTTGCTTATGTTAGTCTGTCTGACATGACAGGCGACTATGAAGTCTTCATGGGAGAAGACATTCTCGCGACCCAGCGTGATATATTGCAGGCTGGCATGCTGATCGAGGTATCTGTGAAAGCGGACCGCCGCGACGGCGAGATTAAGCTTTTCACCAATTCTGTTAACTCGCTTAATGTTGTCGAGCGTCAAACAGAGATTAAAGGGCTTGAACTCCGCCTAAGAACCGCGACGCCGGAAGCTCTCGATGCTTTGGAGCAATGTTTTGAGCAAATCAAAAATGTGCCGTCCAAGTCTATGGGGTTTGTCGAAGTTATTGCGCCGCTCGGCCCGGGCCGTGAAGCGCATTGGCGTCTCAAAGACACTATAGGGCTGGAAAGATCCATCCAAAAAGCCCTTAAGGCAACCAAAATTATCGAAAAAATCACCGAGATTGCGGCATAAAATTTTAAAACGGCGATGTTCCAAATAAGACCTGATGTCCGCCATGCATAAATGCTCCGGTAATAACCAAGCCAACGATGATGGCCAAAATATCGCCCATGAAATTAGGTTTAACCCCCTTAAAGTCGGTGCCGCGCTTATATCCTCCAGCAAGCGATATAATTGCGTAGGCCGCAAACGCGCCAAAGAGAATTATGCGTTTCAGATCTCCTCCAAGCGCGAGATGAAAAATCGCCCAAATAAGCGTACCGTGCATCATCGGGTGCTGGACGGATCGCTTTATATATCCCAAAGGTGTATAGGCGGCTGCCAATAGTATGAATGCGGGCAGCATAAACACCCAAGAATAATGATGTAGCTCGTGCGGCCCCTCATACAGTGACGGGCCATCAGGGATTGGGGTATAACCCCAAATCATCAAAACAAATCCAATCAGTGTAATGACGGAGTAAGTTCCCATATATTTGGCTTCGCCAATGGAGACACGCTTGTCTTTTCCCTCAGCCCGGCTTCGCACTGCCGAGTAAAAATGTGGGATGAAGAATAGGGTTAGGCCGATGATGAATAATGTCATGTTGTCTCCCGTAACTAGGTTTAGAGGAATGTTATATGAGTGCAATACGAATATAGACCTTCAAATATGACAGAATATTCCTTGCATCACGCCTGAAACCTGCTAAAGGCGCGCAATAAATCGCACATGGGTGACGGTTTGGTCCATATAGGGCCATATCGATTCCGGTGAGACAAATGTCTTCACAGCCCGTGTATGGCCAACCGGAAAGAGGAGATATCCAATGGCTTTACCTGAATTTTCTATGCGTCAATTACTTGAGGCAGGTGTCCACTTTGGTCATCAGACCCACCGCTGGAATCCAAAAATGGAACCTTATATTTTTGGTGCCCGTTCGCACATTCATATCATGGATCTGTCTCAAACTGTTCCGCTTTTGCACCAAGCATTGGTTCAAACACGCGAAGTCGCCGCCAAAGGTGGACGAATTTTGTTTGTCGGTACCAAGCGCGCAGCATCTGAGCCTATCGCTACCGCCGCCAAGCGATGCGCGCAATATTATGTCAATCACCGCTGGCTTGGCGGTATGCTAACGAACTGGTCAACCATTTCCGGGTCAATCAAACGTCTGCGTGAGCTTGAAAGCATTCTTGCTGAAGGCGCAGCCGGTATGACTAAAAAAGAAGGTCTGCAGCTGACGCGTGAACGCGATAAACTTGAAAAAGCTTTGGGCGGGATTAAGGATATGGGCGGCAAGCCTGACCTGATGTTCGTGATCGACACGAATAAAGAAGGCATTGCCATCAAAGAAGCCCGCCGATTGGGCATTCCTGTTATCGCTATTTTGGATACGAATTGTGATCCAGATTCAGCTGACTTCCCTATCCCGGGTAATGATGATGCTGCACGCGCAATCTCGCTTTACTGCGATCTGATTGCTGATGCCGTTCTCGACGGCATGACCGAAGCTCAAGTTGCTGACGGCGTGGATATTGGCGCATCAGCCAATCCGGTTGAACTTGCCATGGAAGCTCCGGCTGTAGAAACAGCTCCAGCTCCGGCGAAAGAAGAGTCTAAAGCAGCCCCGGCTGCGGCGAAAGAAGAGGCAAAAGCAGCCCCGGCTGCAGCCCCGGAAGAGAAACCAGCCCCAGCCCCAGAAGAGAAAACTGCCGAAGCACAGGCTTCTTCGCCTGCTACGGAAATCGTAGATGACGTGTCGCTAATTGATGGTGTTGGGCCAACTTACAAGAAAAAGCTTGAGGGCGCAGGGATCACATCGCTGAAACAAATCGCTGAGTTGGACGAGGCACGGATCACTAAGCTGGACGAAGAACTTGAGCTAAAAGGCAAGATTGTTTCCGGCGAATGGGTTGAGCAAGCCAAAGAGATGCTTGCAGGTAAACCGCCACGCGCGAAGGCCGATCAAAAAGCTGCTGCAAAAGCCTAGGCACTGCAGCCGAGTTGAATTCTGAAGAATGGCGCCCATATGGGGCGCTAAACCCTTTGATTTAGGAGATGAAAATGGCAACAATTACAGCTGCCCTGGTAAAAGAACTGCGTGACAAAACTTCCGCAGGAATGATGGATTGTAAAAAAGCTTTAACCGAGTGTGATGGTGACCTCGAAGCCGCGATTGATTGGCTTCGCAAGAAGGGTATCGCGAAAGCTGACAAGAAAGCAGGCCGTATTGCGGCTGAAGGTTTGGTTGCGATGAGCCTTGCCGGCACGAAAGGTGCTCTGGTTGAAGTCAATTCTGAGACAGATTTTGTCGCACGAAATGAAGAATTTCAAGGCGCGGTCGCGGAGATTGCTGCTTTAGCCGTCGACAATTCAGATTTTGATAGCCTTAAGGGTGCTCAAACTGCTGCTGGTGTATCAGTAGGAGATCATTTGACAAATCTCGTCGGGAAGATCGGTGAGAATATGTCACTTCGCCGCGTTTCTGCTCAATCGGTTGGTAATGGCGTCGTCGCTGGTTATATCCATAATTCTGTCACAGACGGCATGGGTAAAATTGGTGTTCTGGTTGCGCTGGAATCAGACGGAGATGCGGATAAACTAAATGAGCTTGGTAAAAAAATTGCCATGCACATTGCCGCGACCAACCCATTGGCTCTTAATGTTAATGATCTGGATTCGGCAGTGGTCGCAAAAGAACGCGACATGCTAGCGGCTGAAGCACGTGAATCTGGCAAGCCTGAAAATATCATTGAAAAAATGGTCGAAGGCCGAATGACCAAGTTCTTCAAGGAATCAGTTCTGACGACTCAAATCTTTGTCATGGACGGCGAGCGTTCAATCGCACAAGTCGTTGCCAACGAAGCCGAATCTCTTGGAACCGATATCACTTTAGCCGGGTACTCCCGCATGGAGCTAGGTGCCGGAATTGAGAAAAAAGAAGAAGATTTTGCCGCAGAAGTGGCAGCGGCTGTTGCTGGCGCTTAAGCAAAAAAATTCTTAGAATTAAGAGCCCCGTTCGCCATTGTACTGGCGGGCGGGGCTTTGTACGTTATAAGGGGTGACGAGTCGCCCGAATTGGGAAAAGGGAGAACAATGGCGAGCAGTTATAAATATAAACGTGTTTTGCTAAAAGTGTCTGGGGAAGCTCTAATGGGCGACCAAAGTTACGGCATTGATGTTTCCGTGACCCAACGAATTGCCAAAGAGGTCAAAGCCGTTCACGATAAGGATATTGAAATTGCCCTTGTGATTGGCGGTGGCAATATTTTCCGCGGCCTATCGGCGTCGCAAGCCGGTATTGAACGTTCAACCGCCGATTATATGGGCATGCTGGCCACGGTCATGAATGCTTTAGCGATGCAAAGCGCGCTTGAAAATCTCGGAGTACACACGCGAGTGATGTCAGCCATTCCGATGCAAACAGTGTGCGAGCCTTATATACGTCGCAAGGCTGATCGGCATATGGAAAAGGGTCGCGTTGTTATATTTGCTGCCGGAACGGGCAACCCATATTTTACAACTGATACAGCTGCGGCGCTTCGCGCTGCTGAAATGCAGTGTGATGCGCTGCTTAAGGGTACGCAAGTAGACGGCGTTTATGATTCCGATCCGCGCGAAAATGAAAACGCTAAACGCTACACGGACTTGAGTTATCAAAAAGTCCTTGCCGATGATCTTAGGGTCATGGATGCTGCCGCTGTCACCTTGATGCGGGACAATACAATCCCCATAATTGTATTCTCGATCCACGAAAAAGGTGGATTTGATGCAGTATTACGCGGAAAAGGCGACTGTACCATTATTGGGACTTAATCACGCCATAATTTTCGGGTTTGGCAATTACTAGGAGGTCACATGTCTGACGGATTTAATTTATCGGAATATAGACGTCGTATGGACGGTGCTCTTGCATCGTTAAAGGCAGAATTTGCGGGTCTGAGAACGGGCCGCGCAAATCCAGCATTACTCGATGGCATTACGGTTTCCGCCTACGGATCGGATATGCCGCTTAATCAGGTTGGCGGCATAAGCGTACCAGAGCCTCGCATGCTGTCTGTCAGCGTATGGGACAAGACCCAGGTCGCAGCCGTGGAGCGTGCATTGCGCGAATCTCGGCTGGGATTAAACCCGGTTGTCGACGGAACGACACTTCGCATTCCGTTGCCGCCTCTGACGGAAGAGCGGCGCAAGGAACTTGTCAAAATTGCCGGTCAATATTCTGAATCTGCCAAAGTAGCGGTTCGCAACGTTCGCCGAGACGCGATGGAAACTCTCAAACAGGCCGAAAAAGACGGTATGAGCGAGGATGAGCAAAAAGCTCATGCCAATGATGTTCAAAAAGCGACGGATACTGTGATCACAAATATTGACAGCGCGCTTGAGGAAAAGTCCGCGGAGATCATGCAGGTTTAGCTTTGATCGCCCGTCCAAAATATCACCCCAATCTCCCACAACATGTCGGGATTATTATGGACGGAAATGGACGTTGGGCCAAAGCGCGTCATAGACCACGGATTTTTGGTCATCAGGCAGGCGTAAAAACCGTTAAACGAATTGTAGAAGATGCTTCGGAGATCGGCATTAAATGTCTGACCTTATATAGTTTTTCGACCGAAAATTGGAGCCGGCCAAAAGCTGAGGTTTCGGCACTATTCGGTCTGTTAAAACAATATGTTGAAACCGATTTAGAACATTTGCATAGCCATGATGTTAAAATTCGGATTTTGGGATCGCGTGCGGGATTGCCCTCAGATATCTCGTCGATCATTGAACGGGTTGAGGCTCGCACCAAAGATAATAGTTCTTTTGCGCTGAATATTGCTTTCAATTATGGCGGGCGAGATGAAATTATAAGAGCAGTTGCAAAAGCAGCCAGGGCTGGTGAAGACGTTACAGCTTTGACCAACGACATCATCGCCAATTATTTGGATACGGCTGGAATACCTGAGCCTGACCTGATTATCCGAACGAGCGGAGAGCATAGAACCAGTAATTTTCTGATGTGGCAAAGCGCTTATGCCGAATATTGCTTCTCCGATGTTCTCTGGCCGGATTTTACGCGGGATCATTTATTAGATGCGATCGAAGACTTTCAAAAGCGCGACCGCAGATTCGGTAATCTAGCTGAAGCTGAAGTCGCGTGATGACTGAGGCCGCTCCCCGACAACCAATTTGGAAAAATCTCGGAACGCGTTTTGTCTCGGCATTGTTGTTGGCGGGCATATTATTCCTTCCATTTTATTTTGGCGGAATATTTTGGGGCCTCACCGTTTTGCTGTTAGGGCTTCGCGGAATCTGGGAGTGGGTCGAGATGACCGATGTAAAGCCAGGTCCCATGGCATTTTTAATTCCCGTCGCCGCGCTGGGGTTAGTGATTTGGTTTTATTATTTTGACCGTCATGATTGGATTTACCCGGCCACCGCGATTGCGACAATGTTAGCTTTAATCGAGAGATTCCGGCGACCTAAAGGCGATAAGTTTTGGGCGCCAATCGGCGTTGTATATCTTCTAATACCCTGCCTGACAGTGATCGGTTTGCGCGGGTCGGGGACGGGCATTTCCGATACTGGGTTTCAACTCGTCTTCTATATTATGCTGGTTGTTATTGCGGCAGATGTCGGAGCTTATTTTGGAGGTAGCTACTTCAAAGGGCCAAAACTTGTTCCCAAGCTCAGTCCTAAGAAAACGTGGTCTGGACTGCTGTGCGGAATCCTTTTCGGGGCGTTTTTCGGCGGGCTATTTGGGCTAGTTTGGAAGCTCGGTCCGGTCAATTCTGCTATCATTGCTGTCCCGATTGTCCTTTTTTCCGTCATAGGCGATTTTTTTGAAAGTGCCGTGAAACGCCGAATGAATGTAAAGGATGCCAGTGATCTTATTCCGGGGCATGGCGGCATGCTTGACCGTCTCGATTCGCTTTTGATGGTGATGATAGCGGCGCACATTTTAAATTTATTCTATCCAATAATGGGCCTTGTCTAGCGATGGCTGCGAAACGGCTTACGATTTTGGGATCGACAGGTTCCATTGGACAGAACACGCTGGACCTTGTTCGCCGGGCTGGTGAGGGCGCTTTTGATATTGTTGCGCTAACGGCACATTCAAATGCCAATCAATTGGCAGAACAGGCTCTGGAGTTTGGGGCAAAATTTGTCGCGCTGGCGTCTGAAGAAAACGCCGGTATTTTAAAGACGCTCTTGCGCGACTCAAATGTCGAAATCGGCGTTGGCCCAGACGCCTTGGTAGAAGCCGGAAAGCGCTCCGCTGATTTTGTGATGGCGTCAATAATTGGATCCGCAGGGCTGGAGCCCACTTTGGCCGCAATCGAGCAGGGCATTCATGTTGGTCTCGCGAACAAAGAATGCCTAGTTTGTGCTGGCGAACTTGTCATGACGGCGGTCGCACAGTCAGGTTCAACTTTATTGCCAATTGATTCCGAGCATAACGCCATTTTTCAGGTGTTAGATCAAAAACAACCAGAATCGGTGAAGCGTTTGATATTAACAGCGAGCGGCGGGCCGTTTTTAGATCGTACGCCGGCAGAGATGTATAATATCACTGTGTCTGATGCGTTAAATCATCCGATTTGGTCAATGGGAGCCAAAATCACAATCGATTCTGCTTCTATGATGAATAAAGGCCTCGAACTGATTGAAGCCAGTCATCTGTTTGGCCGAAAAAGCGGCGAGATAGATGTCATCATCCATCCGCAGTCAATTATCCATTCGATGGTTGAATATGTCGATGGATCTTATTTGGCTCAATTGGGATCTCCGGATATGCGAACACCAATTGCATATGCATTGGCCTATCCGGCGAGAATGTCAGCGCCAGTTCCCAAACTGGATTTAACACAGACGGGGGGTCTGACTTTTTTCGAGCCGGATTTAGAGCAGTTTCCGGCACTAAAACTTGCTCGGGAAGCATTAAATACGGGCGGCGCAGCGACAAATATCTTAAACGCAGCTAACGAAGTCGCAGTTGCTGCATTTCTTGATAAAAAAATCGGGTTCTTGGATATTGCGTCGATTGCGGAGAAAACACTTGATAAATTAGGCCGGGCAAATTTGGCACAGTCCGATCTGGCGAGCGTTCTTGCGATAGATGAGCAAGCACGGATAACTGCAACCGAATCGATCCAAGGCTTGAGTCGGTCTTAAAAATCTTCCACAAAGCAGCCCGATAAACAGGTGAGTCCCGATTAAATGCTGTCTTTAATTTTAACAGCTCTAATATTTGTGATCAGTTTCGTGCTGGTGATCTCTTTTCTCGTGTTTTTCCACGAACTTGGCCACTATTCGGTTGGCCGGTTTTTCGGGGTCGCGGTTGAGCGTTTTTCCATTGGATTTGGCAAACCGATTTTTCGCCGCAAAGCTAAATCCGGAACAGACTGGGTTATCGGACGGTATCCTTTGGGTGGATATGTGAAGTTTTTAGGCGATGCCGGCGCGGCCAGTAACCCCGACGCGCAGCGCCTCGCTGAAATCAAATCAGAACTTTCTGATCAAGGACAAAGCGAAAAAATTAGCGATGTTTTCCACTTTAAACCTGTGTGGCAGCGGACTCTGATTGTGTTGGCCGGGCCAATTGCAAACTTCATTCTCGCAATTATTTTATTTGCGATATTGGCGCTGAGTTTTGGGACGGCCGAAAACGAATCTGTTGTCACGGAATTAACGCCGGGCGGCGCCGCTGAAAAAGCGGGGATGGAAATCGGCGACCATATTTTGACGCTCAATGGCAAAGACGTATCGTTGACGAATGATTTGATTCCCTATGTTGCGATCCGAAGCGGAGCTGAATTGGACGCCATTATCCTAAGAGACGGCCAGGAGATCAATCTCACATTAACTCCGGAACGAAAAGCCAGGCGGGACGATATTGGCGGCGTCAATAATATTGGGACAATCGGTGTCAATGTAGGCGGCCGGGAATTTGTACGTTATATTGATCATGGACCTATTAGTGCCCTGAATTTCGGGTATGATCAATTTACCGGTATGATTGCGACCACTGGATCTTATGTGGGGCGGATCTTCCAAGGTAAAGAGGATGGGAAGGCATTTGGCGGCCCGGTTAAAATAGCAACCATAACCGGAAAATCGGTCGTCGATATCGTAAATGATGAATTAACGCTCGGTCAAAAGCTCCGGAACGTGTTTGCAACCCTTTTGAGCCTGTCAGCCGCTATTTCGATAGGTTTAGGTGTCGCAAATTTAATGCCAATTCCCGCACTCGATGGTGGACATTTGCTCTACTACGGTTATGAAGCAATCGCGGGTCGTCCGTTAAGTGAAAATAAACAGGAGATTGGATTTAGGATAGGGTTTGCGATTCTTGTGACTCTGCTGATTTATTTTACTATCAACGACTTCGGCTACGTCCGAAGTATGACGTCCTAATATCTACATAATGGGAATTAATGTGATTAAACCGAATTTCATACGGATGCTCGCACTAACAATACTTGGTTGGGCCTGCCTGTTTCTCATTCAACCGGTTGCGGCACAAACCGATGCGCCTCCTCCGCAGGCTCCAACCATTATTAAGTCTATTCAGGTTCAAGGAAATCAGCGTGTTGAGGCCAATACCGTCGCTTCCTACCTTCTTTTTGCGCCCGGTGATCCATACACCGAAAACCGCATCGATTTATCGGTTAAAACGCTATATTCAACAGGCCTTTTTGCCGATGTGATGATCGAGCCGCGCGACGGCAATATATTGATTCGCGTCGTTGAAAATCCGATCATCAACCGTGTGATTTTCGAGGGCAATAAATCCCTCAAAACAGATAAGATAACTGATGAAGTTGAAGCCGAACCCAGAGCTATTTTCACCCGCGCCAGCGTCCAGAGCGATGTACAGCGCATCATCGAACTATATCGTCAGTCCGGCCGTTTTGCTGCGACGGTGGAACCGAAGGTCGTTCAGCAACCACAAAATCGCGTCGATCTCATATTTGAAATTACTGAGGGCCCTGTAACTGGCGTAAAACGGATTAACTTCATTGGTAATAATGAATTTGCCGACAAGAGACTTCGGGGTCAGATTGCAACTTCGGAAAGCCTCTGGTGGAAATTCTTCTCCAGCAACGATAATTATGATCCGGGCCGCCTCGAATATGATCGCGAGCAGCTTCGCAAATTCTATACGGATCGTGGTTTCGCCGATTTTCGCGTTGTATCTGCTGTGGCAGAGCTGACTCCGGACCAAGAAGATTTCTACATCACATTTACATTGGATGAAGGCGAAGAATATCGCTGGGGCGAAGTTCAGGTCGAGACTGAGCTCGACGAACTCGACGATGAATTTTTAAAACGTATTATCCGGATCAAGTCCGGTGACATTTACAAAGCCAGTGAAGTTGAAGATGCGATTGAGAATTTGACCTTTGCAGCGGGTTCAGCCGGGTATGCATTCGTTGACATCCAGCCGGAAATTCGCAGAGATCGCGATACGAAAACTGTCGATCTCGTATTTAATATCGTTGAAGGCCCGCGGGTTTATATTGAGCGCATTGATATTGTGGGCAATACGACGACTCTAGACTATGTTATTCGACGCGAAATGGAATTGGTTGAAGGCGATGCTTTCAACCGGATCTTGCTGGATCGCTCTAAAAACAGGATCCGCGCGCTTCGCTTCTTCGAGGAAGTTGAAATTGAAGAAGCACAAGGCACGGCACCGGATCGCGCTGTCGTTAAAGTTAGTGTCAAAGAGCAGCCAACAGGTGAATTGTCATTTAGTGCGGGTTTCTCGTCCGCTGACCGTTTTCTTGTGGACTTATCTATAACGCAGCGAAACCTGCGCGGGCGCGGGCAGTTAATGCGGTTTGTCGTCCGAACATCCGCCAACCGACGCGAGATCGATTTGCGCTTTACGGAACCACGCTTCCTGGGTCGAAACTTGGCAGCCGGTGTCGAACTATTCGATATAACACTTGATTTCCTGGATGAAGCTGGGTTTCGTCAAAGTCGGCAAGGTGGACAATTTACACTGGCGTTCCCGGTTACCGAGAATACCAGTCTGGTTTCAAGATATTCACTGCGCAACGAAAGTGTCGAAGTGCCGTTTGGGACGTGTTTCGGTGCCGATCAGCAGCTATTTTCAAGCAGTCTCTGTGACCCGACAACCAATCAACCTATTGGAGACCGTCTGTCATCAATCGTAGGATTCACATTCGGTTGGGATCGCCGGAATGATCCTATTACGCCGACCAAAGGCTTTGATATGCGCTTATCTCAGGATTTTGCGGGCCTCGGCGGGGACGTTCAATATTTAAGGACGGATATGACAGCGAATGCTTATCGCGGCCTTACCAAAGATATTATCGCAAGTGCACGGGTCTCTGGCGGTTATGTGACGGGCTGGGGCGGCGAACCCATTCAAATTAATGATCGCTTCTTCAAAGGGAATTTCGATTTTCGCGGTTATGATAATGCCGGGATTGGACCTAGAATCATGACGCGGGTTGGCTTCGACGAGAACGGCATACGTTATACTGGCGGGGAAGTCGGATTTGATCCTGACGTCATTACAAGTACAGCATTGGTGCGCGGACGCTCTTTGGGTGGTAATGCCTATGGTATCGCTGCAACTGAGGTGAGTTTCCCGCTTGGCATTGACAGTCTTTTGGGTAGTTTGTGGGCGGAAGCTGGCGGAGTGGGTCTGCTCGATGACGAATTTATACCAACGACGGTGGCAAATATTGACAATGACCAACTTGGTTCTTTCATTGTGGATGATTTGTCGATCCGGGCAATGGTGGGAGCCAGTATCTTCTGGGAATCGCCGTTTGGTCCTATCCGTTTCGACTTCTCGAAGCCGCTGAAACAATATGATTACGACGAACGAAAATCGTTCCAATTTACAACACGCACAAGGTTCTAAAATGAAACTGATGTCTAAATTTTACCGCGGAACTATCGCGGCAATCGCCACACTGGTAATTAGTGTGGGCGCCTACGCTCAAAGCACAATTTTGGTTTTGGACCAAAAGCGTGTGATCAAAGAGTCCACTGTTGGACAACATATCGAATCTCAACTTGATACGATTGCACAAACAATGGCGGCTGAACTGAAATCTTCGAGCTCAACCCTTCAGTCGGAAGCTAATACGCTAAAATCTGAGATGGAAGCTTTGTCTGCCGCCGGTACAGTTGACTTTTCAACCCGTCCTGATTTGCAGTCCAGACTAACCACTTTAGCTGGGAAGTCGCAAAAGCAGCAATATGAAGCGGCCATGAAAGAGCGTGAACTCGCAAAAACCGAATATGTTGCCTACCAGAAGGTACGGGAACAGCTTCGCGGTATACTCCAACAAGTTGTTTTGGAGCGGAACGCTGATGTTGTTATAGACCGTTCTGCCATCATTTATGGTAAGCCTGCCGACATAACTGATGTTGTCTTGTCGCGTCTCAATAGTCAGATGACTTCAGTACAAGTTACCCGGGAGCACCTTCCGCGCCAAGCGCAGTAGAGTATAACCCTTTTAATAAGGCTCGGCCTGTCGTAAGAGCGTGCTATGATTGATAGCCGATTTTACGAATTAGCCGGGCCTTTTTCTTTGGGCGCGTTACTGGAAGACCTCGATGTCGACCCGCTTCTAAATGAACGCCTGTATGATGAGATGATATCTGCGCCAGCTGATTTGGCGTCTGCGCAGCCCGGGCAGATTAGTTTTTTGTCTCACAAGAAGTTTGCGGACAGTGCTGAAAGCTCGAAGGCGACAGCCTGCATTACAACAGCGCGGCTGGCACCGGCACTAGCCAAAAATGATATTATTCCAATTATATCGAAAACACCTCGTGCTCATTTTGCGCGTATTATCGAGAAAATGGTGTCTAGGGCCAAATCCGGTAATGCGAAAGATGGCGATATTCATACGTCGGCGCAAATACACGCTACGGCTATATTGGGTGATAAGGTTAAGGTCGGTGCAGATGCCGTTATCGGGCCTTATTGCGTCATTGGCGGCGGCGTTACAATCGGAGCTCGGACGGTCTTGGCAACCCATATAAGCGTTGAATGTGCCGATATAGGGTCGGATTGCGTCATCAAATCCGCGTCGCATATTGGCGGAGAAGGGTTTGGCATTGACGGGGACGAAAAAGGCATCGTCAATCTTCCTCATATCGGCCGCGCAACATTGGGAGACCGGGTTCGAATGGGTTCGAACAGCTGTGTCGATCGTGGATTTATGGGTGACACGGAAATCGGCAATGATGTAAAGATCGATAATTTTGTGCAGATTGCGCATAATTGTAGGATAGGCGACGGGACAATGCTTGCCGGGCATGTGGGGATTTCCGGAAGTTGCACAATCGGGAAAAACGTAAAAATGGGCGGGGCGGTTGGCATAGCTGACCACCTAACGATTGGTGACGGTGCTCAGCTGGCTGCTTCCTCGGGCGTCATGAATGATATACCGGCAGGTGAATTTTGGGGCGGAACGCCAGCATTGCCGGCAAGAGAACAGTTGCGGATCATTGCAGCGACTCGAAAATTGATCGCCAAAAAGACGCCATGACCTACAAATTGCCGATGGGCCAAGACCAGATCCAGCAATATCTGCCGCATAGGGACCCGATGTTGTTTGTCGATCGTGTTACGAAACTATCGGACAATCAAATCCAGATAGAGTCTAATCTTGACCCTGAAGCGCGTTACTTCAAAGGCCATTTCCCGCATATGCCGATACAGCCTGGCGTCCTGATAATAGAAACTGTAGCGCAGGCAGGTGCCTTACTGGTAAAACTGTCCCACGATTTGTCAGACGGCATGTTTATGGGCTTTTCCGCAGTTGATAGTGCAAAATTTAAAAAACCTGTATATCCAGGAGAAACATTGATTGTAGACGTGGAAATTGTGCGTAAGCGCCTTCCTTTCTATAAGTTTTCCGGCAGGGTAAGCGTCAAAGACAAACTCGTCGCGACAGTCGATTTTACGGCTGCCGAAATGACCTTTGAATAGGTGAATTATGAGTGCATTTATACATCCTAGCTCCTATGTGGATCCGAATGCGGAACTGGCTGATGGCGTTCATATCGGACCGCTTTGTGTGGTTGGGCCGAACGTAAAGCTCCACGAGAATGTCAAACTTGTTAGTCAAGTTAGCCTGAACGGTGATACTGAAATCGGCCGGGATTGCGAGCTATACCCCTTTGTGTCTATGGGACACCCGCCGCAGGATTTTAAACATAAGGGCGGCGAGGTTCAAATCCGCATTGGGGAGCGAAGTATTTTTCGTGAGCTCGTCAATATTCACCCGGGTTCTGATGCAGGTCGCCGCGAAACGACCATAGGCGATGATTGTTATATGATGGTTGGCAGCCACCTTGCCCATGAAGGTATTATGGGCAATCACGTTATTGTCTCGAACGGCGTACAAATTGGTGGCAGCGTGACTATTGGAGATCACGCGATTTTGGGAGGGCTTTCAGCCGTGCATCAATTTACCCGGATTGGATCGCACGCTTTTATCGGCGGAATGGCGACAGTTACGACCGATGTCATTCCTTATGGTTCTGTAATCGGGAATGCCGCGCATTTGGCGGGACTAAATGTCATCGGGTTAAAACGGCGCGGTTTTGACAAGAAAAAAATTCAAGATTTAAGGTCTGCATATCGCTTATTATTTGCGGAAGAGGGAACTTTCGCAGAGCGATTGGTTGATACGGCCCGGCTCTATCATGATCACGAGTTGGTTATGGAGATCGTCGAATTTATTAAGGCCAAAGATCGCCGGAATATATGCATGCCCCACACGGGGGCCTGAGGCAATGAAGATTGGACTGCTTGCAGGGGGCGGTGATTTACCTAGAGCGGTGCTTGATGGGGCAAACCGAGCCGGCCACGAAATATTTCTGGGTAAATTGACGGATGAAAATTTCGAGAGCGACACTTCGCTCGGGCAGAAGCAATTTTCACTCGGAGAGTTTGGTAAAATCTCAAAGGTTTTTAAAAAAGTCGGTGTGACCCATATTTGCCTCGCCGGTTATGTTGATCGTCCGGATTTTTCGGATTTGAAACCGGATTTCAAGACGTTGACGAAGCTCCCGGGTGCATTGCTGGCAGCCAAGAAAGGCGATGACGCTCTGCTGAGATATGTAATAGAGGCCTTTGAGCAAGAGGGATTTAAAATATTGTCACCCCAGGAACTCAGTGCGTCCCTTTTAATGCCAGCCGGACATTTGGGCGCCCACCGGATTGAAGATGGCGATCGTGCTGACGCCGAAAAAGCTATGAAAACTGCCCGCGAAATCGGAGCCATGGACATAGGGCAGGCCGCGGTCGTTTGCCGGGGTGTCGTGTTAGCTGTAGAGGCGCAGGAAGGTACGGACGCTATGCTTCAGAGGGTTGCAACGCTGCCAGAAAATCTGCGCGGCAATGGATCAAAACGAGTTGGCGTCTTGGCAAAAATGGTAAAGCCAGATCAGGATAAGCGGGTCGATTTACCAACTATCGGGCCGCGTACCGTTGAGCTTGCGGCAGAAGCTGGTTTGGCGGGAATAATTGTCGAAGCTGAGGGAGCGTTGGTGCTCGGTAGAGAAGAGCTGATTGAGCGCGCTAATGAGGCCAATATTTTCGTCGTTGGCTTGCCGCCGCTTGAGAGCTGAACATGCAAAGCCGGTCTATCTTCCTGGTTGCGGCCGAACCGTCTGGCGACCAGCTTGGCGCGGCATTAGTGAAAGAACTGCGAACTCAAAGCCCAAATCTGACTATTCGCGGAATTGGCGGCGACGCGATGGCGGCGCAAAATGTTGGTGATGATTTTGATATAACGCCCTTGGCTATCGTCGGTTTTACGGAAGCTCTAAAAGCATATACTGTCGTACGGAAAAAGGTCCGCCAAGCTGTTCAGCTGATCATGGGCGAAAGCCCTTCGGCAGTTGTCCTCATTGACAGTTGGGGCTTTATGATCCGGGTTGCCCATGCTCTCAGAAAAGCAGGCTACAAAGGACAAATCATCAAATATGTTGCACCGCAAGTCTGGGCCATGCGGGAGGGCCGCGCCAAAGTACTGGCTAATGCCGTCGATCATCTATTATCGATTCACAGTTTCGATGCGCCTTATTTTGAAAAGCACGGGCTTCCGGTAACATTCGTTGGCAATCCAATGTTTGACGATAAATTTGATCCGGATAGCAAAAGCGATTTTCGCGCGAGGAATGACTGCAAAACGGACCGAATTATGGCGGTATTGTTTGGAAGTCGACCGGCTGAGATTGAGAAATTATATGATCCGTTTGCAAATACAATTGCTGAAATCGGACGGCGCTATCCGGGCTTGAAAATGTATTCACCCGTGCCGGACAGTGTCGCCCATTTACTGCGCGAGAAATTGGATAATGACACTCGCTGTGAAAATCTGACTATTTTGCCGGAAGACCATAAATATGATCTCTTTGGCGAAGCGGATTTAGCCCTTGCCTGCAGCGGAACTGTTTCAACGCAGCTAGCGATCATGGGCGTACCAGCCATTATATGTTATAAATTGAGCCCGGTGACGGCGCTTGCTGCGTGGTTGTTGTTCAAGCCCGACTATATTTCTCTTATAAATATTTCCGCAGAGCGTGAGTTGATGCCAGAATTTGTGCAGCATAAGTGTAAATCCACAAATCTCATCGCGGCTCTGCGCACCTTCATTGACAACGATGTGTTGCGAGAGAAAACAGCAACCGACCTGATGAACCAGGCAGCCATTATGCAAGGAAAAGGCGGCCCTGCATCTAACAGAGCCGCCTCGGCAATATTACAAATTATTGATGACGCCTAGCGTGCGTCTACATCCTTATAGTCACGCGGCTCAGATCCCGAATAGAGCTGGCGAGGGCGCCCGATCCTTTGTGTTGGATCTTCCAACATTTCGTTCCACTGGGAAATCCAGCCAACGGTACGCGCCAGCGCAAATAGCACTGTGAACATTGATGTCGGGAATCCCAGAGCGTTTAAGACGATACCGGAGTAGAAATCGACATTGGGGTAAAGCTTCTTTGAGACGAAATACTCGTCCTCAAGCGCAATCTTTTCAAGTTCTTTAGCGACGTCCAATATTGGATCATTTAAGTCCAGTTCTTCAAGAACCTCATGCGCGACTTTCTGCATAACGCGTGAACGCGGATCAAAGTTTTTGTAAACGCGGTGTCCGAAGCCCATCAGACGAAACGGATCAGACTTGTCCTTTGCGCGCGCGATATATTCCGGAATTCGATCGACAGTCCCGATTTCGCGCAGCATATTCAGGCAGGCTTCGTTGGCACCGCCATGCGACGGCCCCCAGAGACAGGCAACGCCGGCTGCGATACATGCATATGGATTGGCCCCGGAAGATCCAGCCAGACGCACTGTGGAGGTTGACGCATTTTGCTCATGGTCAGCATGGAGGATAAAAATCTTATCCATCGCCCGGATTATAGTCGGGCTGACTTTATATTTCTCAGCCGGAACCGAGAAACACATATTCAGGAAATTTTCCGCATATGACATCGAATTGGTCGGAAAAACATGGGGCTGGCCGATTGAATATTTATAAGCTCGGGCTGCGATTGTCGGCATTTTCGCGATTAAACGGTGGATCGCAATATCACGCGCCTCGTCTTCAGTTGTATGGGCATCGTCGTGATAGAAACCGGACAAAGCGCCAACCGTTCCGCAAACCATCGCCATAGGATGGGCATCCCGGCGAAATCCATGGAAAAAACTTTCAACGGAATCATGCAGCATTGTGTGCTTTGTGATAGTTTCGCTAAAGCCCTGATAATCATCTCGCGTCGGAAGTTCGCCATTGATCAATAGATAGGCGACTTCTAGAAACGTGGACTTTTCAGCGAGCTGTTCGATTGGATAGCCGCGATATAGCAACTGACCCTTGGCACCATCAATGAAAGTAATTTGCGACTCGGTGGAACAAGTTGAAGTATAACCGGGGTCGAAGGTGAAGTGACCGGACTGTTTGTAAAGTGAGCGGACATCGATTCCCGGCGCACCCATCGAGCCTTCATAGATCGGAAGATCGAAATTATCTTTGCCAATCGAAACGGTGGCGGTGCCGGTTTGTTTTATTTTATTTTCCATCCGTGATCTCCATTCTTATCATTTACTTAAATGTCATTGTAGGACGCGGCAAGAGCATCTTGCAAGCGGCCGATAGTTTCTTCTTTGCCCAAAAAGGCTATTACATCCGACAGGTCGGGTGATGGATTGCCGGCAGTCAGGGCGGCCCTTAGGGGTTGACCGATCTTTCCAAATCCGATTTCATTTTCTTCTGCGTAATCCGCTAAAATCTGATGGATAGGGGCGCTTGTCCAATCGTCAATCGCTTCAAAATTGGGAAGTACCGCTTTGATGTGGTCTTTTGCGCCGTCTCGACTTAACGGTTTAGCAGCTTTGCCGGAAATTTCGAGCGGTCTGTCGAGCAACAGATATGCCGCTTTAGTGGCCATGTCTTTATAATTTTTAGATCGCGCTTTCAGGCTAAACATTGCGTGTTTGAGCCGAGCGCGTTTGATGTCATCGTGATTATCTCGCAGAAACGGTAAGAGACCTTCCAGTAGCAAGTCATCATCCATGACTTTGAAATGTTCGCCATTAATATGGTCCATTTTGTCAAAGTCGAGACGAGCAGGAGCGCTGTTTATATCTTCCAACGTAAAGGCGGCAACGGCCTCGTCATCCGAGTAGATTTCCTGATCGTCTTTTGACCAGCCAAGTTTCAAGAGGTAATTTCTCAGCCCTTGCGGCGCGTAACCCATATCTCGAAAATCTGTAACCGCTTGTGCGCCGTGGCGTTTTGAAAGTTTCTTGCCATCTGGCCCGTGGATCAATGGTACATGTGCCCAGACCGGCACATCCCACCCAAGACCCTGATAAATCTGGGTCTGCCGACCGGCATTGATTAAGTGGTCATCGCCGCGGATAACATGGGTAACGTCCATATTGTGATCATCAACCACAACAGCCAGCATATATGTTGGCGTACCATCGGCGCGCAATAGAACGAGATCGTCAAACTGATCATTTTGCCAGGTAATGTCGCCTTGTACCTGATCAGTAATCGTTGTTTCTCCGTCTGGTACGCGAAATCGGATTGTGTAAGACGCGCCGGCAGGCTCCGCTTGATCGCCATCACGCCATGGGGATCGAAGAGCATGACCTGCAATACGTGAAGCCGCTCGGATTTCATCGAGCTCCTCGGCCGTGCAATAACAACGATAGGCATGTCCTGAATCCAGCAGCTTTTGCGCCGCCGCGACATGGTCATTCACATTGCGGCTTTGATATATAATCGCGCCATCGTGAGACAGGCCCAGCCATTCCATGCCGTCGAGAATTGCTTGGGTCGCTTCCGGTGTGGATCGTTCTCTGTCTGTGTCTTCAATTCTTAAACGAAACTCGCCGCCCATTTTTCGCGCGAAAAGCCAACAAAACAAAGCCGTACGCGCGCCGCCAATGTGCAAATAGCCCGTCGGAGATGGGGCAAAACGTGTAACGACTTTAGTCGTGGTCATAACGGAAAATGGCCTATAAGGTATCCTGGGCAATTCCTAAGGGGAGCGCTGTTAAAAAACAAGAAATTTCGAACGCAATTTCAAGGCAATCGCGGTGGGGGACAGTCAAATTTTCAGGGCAATTTCATGAATTTGCTGGAAATGCGCTTTGAAGCCTTCGTCATTGCTCTGGCGATTGGCATCGGGATTTATTTTGCCCTGCCTTTCGAGCCCCGCGTGACAATTGTGGCCTTTATCGTCGGTCTTCTTGGGGTCTGTATATATATAGTCAGGCGTAGAAACTATTTGTTCGCAACTATTCTTACGCTCATTCTGATCGTGCTATTGGGACTTGCGCGAGCGGCTTGGCACACGCAGTCCGTCGCGTCACCCATAATGCCAATGTTTGAGAAAACTTATGAAGTCGAGGGCTGGATAAGAGCGGTCGAGAAATCAGGACCCCGGCAAAGATGGGTGGTAGCCGTTACCGATATCTCAAAGCTTGAGAAAGACAAATGGCCAAAATATGTTCGCGTGACCACATTTGACCGGACTTTCATTGCTGGCGACGATGTGTCTTTTCTGGCAGAACTTTCGGCGCCGCCTGGGCCCGTAATTCCGGGCGGATATGATCCCGGTAAGAGAGCTTTTTATCGACAGATCGGCGGGACTGGATTCATGTTATCACGGCCCAAAGCGACAAGCCCGTCTAAGCAAAATGCTGCCGCCTCAATCCAAAGAAAAATCTCACGCTTTCGGCACAAATTAGCCGGGCGGATCATGGCAGCATCTCCCGAAAAAACCGCTGGACTGCAAACCGCGCTTCTAACAGGGATCAGGACCTGGGTTCCTGAGGCTCAAACTGATGCCCTACGCGGCGCAGGGCTTGCCCATATATTAGCGATCTCCGGTCTGCATATGGGGTTGTTTTCTGGGGGCGTCTTCGGCGTAGCGCTTTACTTGCTTGTCCGCATCAATAAGTTGGCGCGTCGACATGATGTTCGTAAATTTGCTGCGATCGCCGGTATGATAGCGGCGTCGGTTTACCTGGTCATTTCGGGTGGCAGCGTCGCAACACAGCGCGCATTTATTATGGCAATGATCATCTTTCTGGCAATCATATTAGACCGGCAGGCTGTCTCGATACGATCTGTCGCAGTCGCCGCGTTCATTACTTTGATGCTGCATCCGGAGGCGTTGACCTCACCGGGATTTCAAATGTCATTTTCGGCAGTCGCTGCCTTGGTTGTGGTTTACCGCGAATGGGACAAGTATCGCGACTTTCGCCGACGGCACACGCTCGTAGGGCGCTGGTTCGAAAACTTCAAAGCATTAACGGTGACAAGTTTTGTGGCCGGCGGCGCGACGTCTGGATTTGCAGTCTTGCATTTTAACCGGATCGCGAGCTACGGCTTGATCGGCAATATTCTGGCGATGCCGTTTTTTACGTTCTGGGTGATGCCGCTCGCGCTGGTGATATATCTGGCCATTCCGCTCGGGCTTGAGGCGTGGCCACTATGGCTGATGGCCCAAGGGATCAACATTATTTTAGCGATTTCTGTTTGGGTCACCGATTTGCCCGGCGCGGTAAAATATTTGGCCTCCGGTCCGATGTGGTTGATTGGACTATTCGGTTTGGCTTTCACTTTATTATGCCTCGGCAATTGGCGCGCGAGAATTGCGTCAACTGCCGTTCTGATATTAAGTTTTGGAGTTCTCTTGATGGGCCGTCAGCCTGACATGCGGATCGGTGAAAGTGGCGCGATCGCAATTTGGCGAAGCGGCGAAAATCCGACCTTATATGTCGATCGTAAAAACTCGGATCGTTACGGGCGACAGGAATTCATCGAAGCCATGGGAATGAACGATGTCAAAACTGAAAAAATGCGCGGTAATATTGGACTTTGTGACGCTATTGGATGTGTCATCCAAACCGGTGAACACACTATAAAAATCATCGAGGATCCCAGTGAGATTTACGAGGATTGCGAAAATGCCGATCTCATTATTATTCCGAAGCGAGACCTCGGAGCGCGGGCGGCTCGTCTCTGCAAAGCACCCAAAATTGATGCGCGATCACTCCGGAAATATGGTTCCTACAGCATTTACTTTAATAAAAATGGGTCAATAGTTTTTGAGACTTCCCGGCGAGAATGGGCCCGAAGGCCGTGGCAGCTCGGATACAATAATAAGTAAAGGACGCTTGACATGTGTTTTTCAATGCTTATGTAAAGGTAGCTTTACAAAATTCTATTGGAGATTACTATGCGCCTGGCTTTAAAAACCGCCTTTACGACCGTGCTTATTGCGACCCTTGCTATGACGGCAGCCTGTAAAAAGTCGGGAATCGTTGAGACAAGTTCGCTCGAATTATTTGATATGGAACGTATCGATCAGGCATTTGCCAAAGCCGCATCAACCCAAGGCGATGGTGATCCGGCAATGTGGAAAATGGCTGACGAAGACACGACCATATACATATACGGAACTTTTCATTTGCTGCCGGAAACAGCCAAATGGCAGACAGCGGAGTTTAAAGCGGCTTTGGATAGCGCGGATACTGTTTATTTTGAGATTGATATGAGCGACGAAAACCAGATCGCCATGTCACAAAAATTGATGGCCGAAGCCATGTTCTCGGATGGAAAGTCGCTCGAGGACGTTATGACCTCGGCGCAATATGAGAAATTCACGACACTGGCGAGCGAGTTAGGACTTCCCGCTCAATCCATGTCTTCCATGAAACCTTGGTTTGTTGGGCTTCAGGCGCAAATTATGGCCGTAATGAAGGCCGGGTATGATCCGACCAAAGGGGTTGAAATGGTCATCATGGAATCTGTTGAATCTGACGGCAAGAAAATTGGATCTCTGGAAACAGTTGAGGACCAAATCGAGGCCTTGTCTGGCGGCACGATGGAAGAACAAGTCGCGTCTCTTTTGTTTAGCCTGGAGAGCTCCAAACGGATTGCCGAGATGACGGACCTGGTCATGCAGGAGTGGGCTGACGGAGATGTCGCTGGCTTGGGTGCCATGATGGGTGATCCAGCCATGTTCGGGACTGAGGAAGCTTATAATGCGCTTCTAACCAATCGAAACCGCAATTGGATCCCGGAAATTGAATCTATCTTAGACGCACCCGGCGTGAAGTTTGTTGCCGTCGGCGCGGGTCATCTTGCGGGACCCGATAGCGTTATATTAATGCTCGAAGGCAAAGGGCATATTGTCGAAGTCGTTCAATAGAACTAAGTTTCTTCGGTTAGGCCCGTAAAAATGAGCGATCCTCAATGAGGGTTGCTTTTTGTGTTGTTGGTCGTCATAGCGGCAGGCAATTGGGAGACTGACATGCGTATTCAATATTATCTGACGATCGGTCTAGCGGTAGTCGCGTTCAGCGCCTGCGGAGCGAAAATGGGCGACAAATTTACAGATGATTGTGCGCGGTTGATGAAACTGGATGATTTCATGGATATGTCAGAAGCCAAAATGATCAAGTCGTGCAGCTGTGCTTTTACGGCGCTTGAAGAGAACGTAAGCAAACAAGATCTTAATGCTGTTGCGGATATATTTGCACAAGCAACCGATCCCGACGAAATGAACGAAAAAATGGAAGAGAGATTTTCGGAAGAACGTCTGGATAAATTGGGCGAACTTGTTGACCATTGTGAGATCTAAGCTGATTTAACGTCTCTCCTTTGGTTGTTTTATGCGCCGATTCTTAAAATGGATTAGAAACGCGCTGGCTTTGATTTTAGCCTTTGCGGCGTCCTATGGGCTAATAGCATTTGTGTTATCGGCGATAACCGTGCCCGCTAAACCAGTGGCCTGTGAGGCTCGGACGCCAGTTTACTTGCAGCATAGCGCTGTCCATGTCGATTTTGTTTTTCCGGTCGATACATTATCCCAAGAAACCAAAGAACAAGTGTCGCTGCCGAGTGATCCCGATTATTTGGTATTCGGGCTCGGAGATCGGGACATTTATATCAATACGCCGACCTGGGGCGATTTAAAGGCGCGTTATGCGCTTAAAGCATTATTTGTCCCCAGTAGCCGCGCTTTGCATGTTGAGCCCGCTTTTAGAGAATCCGGCGACTGGATTAAACTTGAACTTTGTGAGAGCCAGCGCGCCGAGCTCGAAAAATTTGTAATGAATAGTTTTCGCCGCACTGACGCCGGTAAAGTCATAGTGCTTGAGGGTCTAAGTTATACGGGCCATGATCGGTTTTACGAAGCAACCGGCACCTACACATTGTTCAATAGCTGTAATAATTGGGCCAATCGAGGCTTGAAGGCCGCCGGGCTCAAAGCACCGATATGGTCACCCTTTGCCCAGGGCGTGATTTATCACGCCAAGCGGCAGAACTAGTGATAACGGCGGACCAGCCCGACGAGAACACCCTGCACTTCGACGCGATCGGGCCCGAACTTTCGCACTGGAAAATCCTTATTTTCCGCGATTAGTTCGATCTCATTGCCGGACTTATGAAGCCGCTTAAGCGTCGCTTCTTCGCGGTCGACGAGCGCAACCACAATCTCATTATTGCGCGCCGTATTCGCTTTGCGGATAATCACGACATCACCATCGAGAATTCCGGCCTCAATCATGGATTCGCCTTCGACTTCGAGTGCAAAATGCTCGCCCCGTCCGATCATTCCGTCCGGGACTGCGAACATATTACCATCTTGCTGAATTGCGGAAATCGGAACACCGGCCGCGATCTTGCCAACCAAAGGCACTTGCACGCTGTCATTTGCCGCCACGGGTAATTGCTCAACATTTGCGCCGTCCGTAGGCATTTTAAGAACCTCCAGCGCTCGCGCCTTATTGGGGAGGCGCCGGATAAAGCCGCGCTCTTCCAAAGCCGTGATCAATCGGTGGATGCCGGATTTTGACGCAAGGCCCAGATGATCTTTCATTTCGTCATAGGAAGGCGGCACGCCGTCCGCTTTAACACGTTTATCAATCAGTAGGAGCAAGTCCCGTTGTTTTTCCGTCAGCATGGTCGATCTCCGAACAAATAGGCAACATTCAACTTTGTTCTACCATTGTTCTTTATGAAGTCAAGGTGCAATTCCGAGAAGGGCTTTAGTCGCCAATTTCACATCATCTTGCCGCATCAGGCTCTCACCGACGAGATAGGCCTGAGCGCCGTCTCCCGCTAATCTTAGAATTTGGTCCGGTGTGAATATCCCGCTTTCGGCCACCAATGTTGCGCCGGTCGGCGCGAGCGGGGCTATATTGGTGAATGTGTCAAGCGTGGTTTCAAACGTCCGGAGGTCGCGATTATTGATCCCGATCAGGTCGGCACCGAGGGCGACGGCGCGGGCGAGTTCTTCGGCGTCGTGGGTTTCTACCAAAACATCGAGCTCCATCTCTTTGGCCGCCGCGATAAGGCGTATATTAGCCGTGTCATCCGTCATGGCTAAAATGATCAGTATAGCGTCAGCGCCGGCTTCGCGGGCTTCGTAAACCTGGATCGGATCGAGCATGAAATCTTTGCGCAGCAGGGGCAGGTCGGTGGCGGCGCGGACTTGCCGGAATATCTCGAGCGAGCCTTGAAAGCTGGGATTATCGGTCAGGACAGAGAGGCAGGCAGCGCCGCCCTCTGTATAGGCTTTGGCAATAGCGACTGGGTCAAAATCGTCTCGGATAATGCCCTTGGATGGCGAGGCTTTTTTTACTTCGGCGATCAGGGCCGGGCCGGCTTTAGATACGCGGTCAAGGGCAGCTTTGAAGCCCCGTGGTATGGGCGTCGCGAGCGCTTTGGCTTTGAGGGCGTCTGCGCTAATAGTTTCCTTTAACGTTTTGACTTCATAGGCTTTATAGGCAGCGATTTTGGCGAGTATGTTGGGGATATTGGTCATGAAGCTTTGTCCCAGCTTAGCCCTAAAACTCCGCTCATCCCAAACTTGATTTGGGATCCAGTTTTCCTGACGCGGATCCAGCCGCGCTTGTTTCCCAGACTGGCTCCCGGCTTTCGCCGGGATGAGCGGAAAGAGTGTGGTGATTTACGCATTCGAAACCTCTACCAGCCGCTCAAGGGCCGCCAAAGCTTTATGATCTTCGAGTGACCATATGGCTTGCTGAATGCCATCCTCAAATGTTTCAGTCACGCCTGCTATCATCAATGCCGCGCCGGCGTTTAACAGCACAATATCGCGGTAGGAATCGACTTGCCCGATCAGAAGTTTGCGCAGGCGCTCTGCATTCACCGCCGGTTCGCCGCCGCGCAGATCATCGAGACTGCCGCGCGCAAA
>JABDKG010000046.1 GCA_013002305.1 Hellea sp. | reverse complement strand
ATCAATTGCTGGCTAAATGTGTGTAAATAGTTGAATATATTAGTAAAAATGGCGCACCCGACAGGATTTGAACCTGTGACCTCTGCCTTCGGAGGGCAGCGCTCTATCCAGCTGAGCTACGGGTGCGCGTCAAAGAGCAGGGGCTATCTAGGTCATAGCTATGCCAAGCGCAAGCGGCTTTGCGCAAAATTCGAGCGCGGATAAGTGCCATTTTCGCAAATGTTATTAATTTACATTTAGGCTTGTTTCCAACCGGATTTTTCGGCAAAAGCGGCCCATGAAAAAATTACAGAAAATCCTGATGGTGGCCACGGCGTTCATGCTCGCTGCCTGCGCCGCTGAAGATGCTGAAAATTCCGAAGAGAAATTGTTGCAAAATGACAGCCCCGTTGTCTGGATCGCGGAAGATGATGATAGCCGGCTTTATATGATCGGGACCGTCCCGCTCGTCCCCGAAAGCAGTGCCTGGCAGACGGCGGAAGTCATGTCGGCGCTTGAGAGCGCGGAAACATTCTTTTTTGAAAGCGATACGCGCGATAGCGCCCGGGCCGAGGCCTTGCGTCTGACGGCCGAACTCGGCCTGTATGACGGCGGTGACAAGCTCTCTTCCTATCTTGATGATCTCCAGATCAAGCTGCTGATAAATGCAGCGGCGGATGCCGATGTTCCGCGCGGAACGCTTGAGAATATGAAACCCTGGTTTGCCGGTGAAATTTTGTCTGTGGCGGCGGCCGAGTCCGCGGGGCTTAAAGTCGATATTGCGCCCGACACCGTGATCCAGGAATGGGCAAAATTACGCGTCCGGAAAACTGAATATCTAGACGATGTTGACGTCCGGATCCGCGATATGGCCGACCTCCCACAAGAAACGCAAATCGAGTTTCTGAGCAATGTCATGACGAATTACGGCGCGCTTGGCGACTCGATGAAAGCAACCGCGCTTCAGTGGGAGAAGGGCAAACTTTCAGATTTAATGCGCGGTCAGACCAATATTTATTCCCAATTGCCCGAAGCCGATTATGAAGCGCTGCTGGCCAAGCGAAATGCCCGCTGGTCCAAAGAATTGACCGCCTTTATGGAGGGCAGCGGCAGCGCAATCGTCGTCGTCGGCATGCCGCATTTGCTCGGCTCTGACAGTCTACAATATATGTTAAGAGAAAATGGCTATCCTGTTCGCCGTCACCGCAGCAAGGTTGCGGCTGACACGATAGAAGAATAGCCAAACTTATAACGGACGCAGTCATGACGAAAATCATTCCGGTTATTATGTCCGGCGGCGCAGGGAGCCGCCTATGGCCCCTATCCCGAAGGGCCGTTCCCAAACAGCTCCTGCCGCTGGTGACCGAAAAAACCATGGTCCAGGAAACCGCGCTGCGCTTTGACGGCGATATGTTCGCCGATCCCGTATTTATCTGTAACCGTCTTCATGTCGAAGCGATCGACGCGCAAATGTCCGAGATAGACCGCAAAGTCGGCGCTTTTATCGTCGAGCCGGTAGGGCGCAATACGGCGCCTTGCGCGGTCGTGGCTGCCGTCCACGGGGCGGACGCGGACGGCGCGCTTGTCATGCTGGTTCCCGCCGATCATCACGTCACCGACGTCGCTGCTTTTCAGGCCGCGGTCGCCCGCGCCCTGCCGATAGCGCAGGACGGGTATCTGGTGACTTTCGGGATAAAGCCGGACGGGCCGGAAACCGGCTATGGCTATATTGCGCAAGGCAAGGCGCTTGGTGACGGGGCATTCAAGGTCGATGCGTTTGAAGAAAAACCGGATCTGCCAACCGCCAAATCCTATCTGGCTGACGGCGGGTATGCCTGGAATGCCGGGATTTTTCTGTTCCGGCCTGACGATTTCTTATCCGAAGCCCATACTTACGCGCCGGAAATCGCCAAACAGGCCAAAGCGGCTTTAAAGGCCGCGTCGCGCGATGGCAATGTCATCCATCTGGATGCAGATAAATTTGCGGCCTGTCCGTCCGAGTCGATTGATTATGCGATTATGGAACATACTCAGAAAGCTGCCGTCGTGCCATGCTCTATCGGCTGGAATGATATCGGCTCTTATCTGTCACTTCAGGCGGCACTGGCGGAAATTGACAGCGACGATGATCAAAATGCGCTCGCAGGCGCCGTCATGACCGTAAGCTCGGATAATTGTCTGGTGCAAACTGACGGAATGCCCGTCTCGATTGTCGGCGTGTCAAATGTCGGCGTGATTGTCCACGAGGGCGAAATTCTGGTTGTCGGGCTGGATCAGGCTCAGGACGTCAAGAAAGTCGTTAACCGCCTCAAGGAAGGCGGCGAGAAGGACCGGCTCTAATGGCCGCTACCAAAAAATATTTCGGGACGGATGGCATTCGCGGCCGGGCCGGCGAAGGCAAGCTCTCCAAAATCTCGATCGCTAAGCTCGGACTCGCCATCGGCCATTATTTATACCGCGAAGGGCTCGGCGGCACAGGCGGCGGCAACCGAACCGGAAGCGTAGTTTTAGGCCGGGATACGCGCAGCTCTGGTCTGTGGATTGAAAAATTGCTGATCAAAGGGCTGACCGCCTACGGCATTAATGTCAAAAACGCCGGTGTTTTACCAACAGCCGCAACATCGTTTCTAACCCGGTGCAATGACGCCGATATGGGGATCATGATCACGGCCTCCCATAATCCGGCCCATGATAATGGCCTGAAATTGTTCGGGCGCTCGGGCCGGAAACTGGATGATCAAACCCAGCTCCAGATCGAAGCTGTTATAACTAAAAATGTAAACGCGCCGGTGGATATCAAGCCCGGGAAAGTGACAGATATCACAGACTCGCGGGATAAATATATCGATGCCGTCATGTCGTCCTTACTGCCCGAGCTGAATTTAGATCATTTAAGCGTGGTGCTCGATTGTGCCAACGGCGCGGCCTTTGAAACGGGCCCCGAAATATTGCGACGTCTTGGCGTGAAGAGCTTGCACGTTTGCGGCGATCAGCCCGATGGCGCCAATATTAATCTTAACTGCGGATCGACCAATCCGGAGCGTCTCTGCGAAACCGTTCGAGAGCACCGCGCTGATATTGGAATTGCAATGGACGGCGATGCGGACCGGCTGATTATGTGCGATGAAAATGGCGATGTTCTAAACGGCGATCAGACCATGGGCGCGTTAACTTTGATGTGGCAAATACAAGGGCGACTGTCGCGGCCCGGCCTAGTTGCGACCGTTATGTCCAATCTGGGGCTTGAGCGTATGCTCGGTGATAATGGCCTCGAGCTGATCCGAACACCGGTTGGAGACCGCCATGTCGCCAAAGCGATGCAGGACGGAAATTACAATCTCGGCGGCGAACAATCAGGTCACATGTTGATGCCGGATTATCTTCCGACCGGTGATGGCATGCTGGCCGCAATACAGCTTCTGTCGGTTCTGGTTACGGATGGCCGCAAAGCCAGCGAGGCTTTGCAAGTTTTTGCGTCCGTACCCCAGACATTGATAAATGTGCGGTATAACGGAAAATCGCCGCTAGAGCTTGAGGCGGTGCAGGACAAAGTCAAAGCGGCGCGCGCAGAATTTGGGGATAGTGGTCGGGTCTTGATCCGCGCCTCCGGCACCGAGCCTCTCATTCGGATAATGACCGAAGGGGATGACCCCAAACAGGTCGTATCGATTGCCCGGAGCCTTGCGGATTTCATTAGCGGACTATCCTAGGCCCACAATATTTGTCATTTGCCATTTAAGATGAATCAGCGGTAATTTGCGCCCAGGAAAGGCGCCTGAATGAAATGGCTGTTTCGTATCTTTGGAGTGATCATCGGATTGTTTTTACTTTCCGTATTCGTCGGACTGTTTATTTCCTCCAATTTAAGCGTTGAGCGCTCTTCGGAAGTTTACGCCATTCCCGAAGACGTGTTTCCTTACCTGTCCGATCTTGAAAGCCACGCCATTTGGGCGCCGTGGCAGGGACCAAATAATGAAGATAAATATCTCGTTGGCGGTTCGGATGAGGGGGTTGGGCAGCAAGCTGTCTGGACCTGTGACGATGAGGATTGCCTGCCGGGCATGCAAGAAATCACGGTTATTCAATATCCCGAATTTGTGCAGGCTGAACTTAATCTAAATGGCCGGCCGATCAATGCCACTTACGCGCTGATGGGCGATGAAAATAATGATGGTAGCGTTACGGTGCTGCTGAAAGTCGATATGGAAGTTGGCGGCTTTCCCTATGTCCAGCGCCTGTTTAAATTTCAGGAAAGAAAGGCGCTGTCTAATCGGCTGGATCTGGCATTGGTTCAGCTCGAGACCCTGCTTAAAGCCGACGGAATGGCTGACTAGTCATCTTCTTCATCCACGGGCGGCATGATTAAAGTATCGAGCCCGGTCCGCGGCGGCTCAGCTTCGTCAAATAGATCGCGAACTTTCGCCGGATCTTCACCGCCCAGCGGCGTTGACAGGAAGGTCCGGCCGAAATCCGCATCATCGAGGACCGAAGTTGAAGGGCCGCCATTATTGTGCGAATTATCGCCAATCCCGACGCCGTTCCAAAGATCATTTCCGCCGCCTACCGCAGGGTTCTCATAGGTACCGGTGCGGGCCGTTGTCGCCGCGGCGCCGATACCAGCCGTTGAATGAGGTCCAAAGTTTTCATAGCCGGCAGCGTTTCGGCCTTGAAATTTATTCATATATTCCGGGCAATCTTCATGGGTGCGAAATTCTTCGCGGCATCGAATATCCTCTATCATGCCGCCATAGCCTTCGCCGGGATCGCCATATGCCGAGCTGTCAAATTCCCAGCCCGATGACCCCGGTGCCGGCGCGCGGGTGCCTCCGCCGGGCGGAGCATTGCCGCCGCCGCTGGGCGGGCCGCCAAGATTAGGATTGCGGCTACCACCCGGAGGACGACCGAGCGGGTCGAGCATGCGGTCAGATTGCGAGCTTGGAACGGCAGAATTAAGTTCTTCAATTGTATCGGGGGCATCAGGCGAAGCCATCACAGTCGGGGCCGTGGTGATTATTGGTGTCTCAGGTTCCAGCGGCGTCATGTCCGGGCTCTCTTGTTCCGGAATGACCGGATTGGGATCAAAAATTTCTATATCCTCGCGCTGGATCGGCGGGGTGAGGTCAATCGGTTCAAGCGGATCAAAGACAGGGTCAATCGTGCCCGGTATCGGCTCGGTTAAATCTTCAAACGGGTCCAGGATAGGCTCAGCCGTGATTGGACTATCGGGCATTTCCGGCGCGGGAAGGACATCCGGCTCAAATTCAAATACGGGATCCGGTAAGGGCTCTAAAACAGGCTCAATCACAGGCTCCAGAACCGGCTCCAGGATCGGTTCCAAAATCGGCTCTACAATTTCTATAGGGTCCCGGATTTCCGGTTCCGGATCAGGTTCGGGTTCAGGGAGAGGATCAATCTCTGGTTCGATAATAGGATCGGGGAGCAAGTCGGGCTCGCTCAAAGGTTCAAGCGTTTCTGTGGTCAAAATATCCGGCGGTTCAAAGAGCTGAATTTCAGGCTCCAGCTCGGGCTCCGGTTCAGGTTCCGGTTCGGGTTCTGGCTGCGGTTCCGGCTCGGGTTCAGGTACCGGCGGAGGCGGCGGCGGAGGTGTCGGTTCCGGTTCCGGCTGGACAGGCGGCGCGATAACAGGTTGCGGCGGCGTGATCGGAGCTGGCTCTGGCTCCGGTATGGGTTCCGGCTCTGGCTGCAATTCCTCAAAACTAATAATGTCAATCGAGATGGTTTCCGGTTGATCTTCGTCGTCAATTTCCGGCAGGATCAAAGCAGGCGCCAGTCCGAAAAACAGGACGATATGGACCAAAATAGCTAGGAAAACCGCGGACGGGCCGCGGCGGGAAAAGTCCTCGCAAAACTCGTTAAACGGTTCCGGGTCTCGATAGGGCGAAAAGCCGTTTTTGGGGTCTGGCCAAATCACGCGTTAATCCATGCTGTGGGCCAGAATCCCGGCTCAGGTGCCAAAGCCTAGGACCTCTAGCCCGCCCCGCCAAGGGCCAGCCTGTAAAAAGTCCTGCGTTTCGAGATTAAATGTTGGAAAGTGTTACGCGCAGGCGCACTTTATCCATCTTGCAGTCCCTCTGGGGTTGTGGGATGAGGATTTATGGAATTTGGATCACATAATCTTAAGTCGGTATTGCCATCGGCGACGATTGCCATGTCGCAAAAAGCCCGGCAAATGATCGCAAATGGGCAGGATGTTATCCTTTTGTCTCAGGGCGAACCGGATTTTGACACGCCGGAGCATATTCGCGAGGCTGCCAAAGCCGCGATTGATCAAGGCCATACGCGCTATACCAATGTTGATGGCATTATTGAACTCAAACGCGCCATAATCGAAAAGTTCAAGCGGGATAATCAGCTGAACTACGACATTGATGAAATCAATATATCTCCCGGCGGCAAGGCGGTTCTGTTCAACGCTTTGATCGCGACGTTAAACCCGGGCGACGAAGTCATTATTCCGACGCCGTGTTGGGTTTCCTATCCCGAAATGGTTCGGCTTTGCGGCGGCACGCCAAAACTGGTGCATGCCCGTCAGTCGGACGGGTTTTTGCCGTCCTTAGCGGACATAGAAAAGGCCATCTCTGCCCGCACCAAGTGGATAATTCTCAACTCACCGTCAAACCCGACCGGCGCCATTATGAGTGAAGGCTTTCTGGCGAAGCTTGCAGAAATCCTCCGGCGCAATCCAAATCTTTTAGTACTGACCGATGATATTTATGAGCAACTGATTTATGAGGGGGAGTTTATGACCCTCGCGCAAGTGGCACCTGACCTAAAGGACCGGATTTTGACCATGAACGGCGTGTCCAAGGCCTATGCGATGACGGGCTGGCGCATTGGCTATGCGGGCGGGCCAAAATGGCTCATCGCGGCGATGAAGAAGGTCATGTCGCAAACGACTTCAAATCCGTCCTCCATCAGCATGTGGGCCTCAGTTGCCGCGCTAGGCGGGCCTCAGGACTTTTTGGCCGATTGGCGGCAGCAATTCCTTAAGCGCCGAAATTTAGTCGTGGATGCGCTCAGCCAGTCGCAAAATATTATCTGTCGCCGCCCGGAGGGCGCATTTTACGTATTTGGAAATTGCCAAGCCTTGCTTGGTAAAAAGTCGAAAAAAGGCCGAACTCTGGCCAGCGATATGGATTTTACAGACGCGGTCCTTGAAGAAGCGAAAGTGGCATTAGTACCCGGTACAGCCTTTCACGCTCCGGGTCATTTTCGACTGTCTTTTGCGCTTGATCTGATCAGTCTAAAACAAGCGTGTGACCGGATTGCGCAATTTTGTGAACAGTGCCGATAATTATCCGGCTTTTAGAACTTTACCGTTTTCTTTACCGTCTATATTTTCCGGACATGACCATTCGCTGAGCATTTGTAAAAGCGATTCTTGACGGACAGGTTTGGATAGGTAGTCGTTCATGCCGGCATTGATGCATTTTTCACGATCATGTTTAAGCGCGTGACCTGTAATGGCGATGATCGGCGTGTGTGGAAGTTCATTTTCGGCCTCAAACTCCAATATAGCTTGCGAGGCTTGATACCCATCCATAACAGGCATGGAAATATCCATCAAAATGACCGGGAAGTTCTCATGTCGTTGCTTATAGAGCTCGACCGCTTGCGCGCCATTTTCAACAAAGACGGGTTCGAAATTGGACTCAGCGAGCATGAGCCGAACGACATCCTGATTTAATTTGAAATCCTCGGCCACTAATATTTGAGTTTTTGCCTGAAGCGGGCCCTCTTCGATTTCATCTTGGCCATCCGCATCTGGCAGACTGTCAGCCGACTCTTTCTGGGCCGCTTGAGCGGAGAAGAGTTTGATCAAAGCTTCATAGAGCACGCTTTCACGCGCCGGTTTCATTAAGAATTTCTCGATATTATTGTCTTTAAGCTCCGAACTTGAAACAGGTCGGTCACAGGATGAGAGCATGACAATAGGAATATAGGGGAGTGTCGGACTGTTCTTCATCATTTTGGCAAGCTCCAGACCATTGAGTCCCGGCATCAAATAATCTGTTATAATGAGGTCAAAATTTAGCCCGTTCTTCATAACCGTCTTAATCGTCGTTAAGGCATCAACGGCATCTGATACGGCTGTGGTATTCATGTCCCAGTTTAAAAGGCGCTGTGTCAGCACGTTACAATTAATATCAATATCGTCGACGATAAGGACATTTTTGCCTTTAAGAACCGTTGTATCGAACGCTTCCTCTATCGCTTCTGTGTCGATCTGCAATGGCAGTATCAGGGAGAAATTAGAGCCGGCGCCAACTTCGCTTTCGACCTGAATGCGGCCATTCATCATCTCGATGAGCTTTCGAGAAATCGATAAACCCAGACCGGTTCCGCCGTAAATTCGGGTCGTGCTGTTATCGGCCTGACTGAAATTATCAAAAATGGTCTCAAGCTTCTCCGGCTCGATTCCGATACCTGTATCAGACACGTTTATCTTCAAGATACAAACCGATCCTCGGATCGCAGTTTCCTCAACCGTGATCGAGATATGTCCGCTATCGGTAAATTTGATCGCATTGCTGACAAGGTTCGTAATGATCTGACGCACACGGCCAATATCCGCAATAAAATGACTTTGGACCGAAGGATTATAATTGATGATAAGCTCAAGCCCTTTTGATTGAGCGTTTTGCGTCATTAGGGACGCGACATCGTTCAGTGTCTCCCTTAGGTTTAACGGCGTCGGGTCAAGCTCCATCGCGCCAGCCTCAATTTTTGAAAAGTCGAGAATATCATTGATGATCGTTAAAAGCGCATTTGCCGATTTATAGATTACGCTGACATGTTCTTTATTGGTTTCATTAATCAAAGAGTTTGAGAGTAATTCCGCCATTCCCAGAATTCCATTCATGGGCGTCCGGATTTCATGGCTCATATTGGCCAAGAATTCAGACTTGGCATGCGATGCAGCGAGCGCTTGATCTTTAGCTTTCTCAAGTTCCTGAGATTGATTATATTCAGATGTCACATCTTTGACAAAAGCGCGTATTTTGCTGGGCTGCCCGTTCGCATCCCGTAAAATTTCTCCAACGGTCTGGCTTCGGCAGATTTGTCCGGACCGGTTGCACGTTCGGGCCTGGAATTTAAATTTATCGTCCCCTTTAATTGCGGCGGCGATCGCTTTGGGTAAAATATGTTGATCCTCAGGGATTATCGCAACATTGATACCCTTGGTTTTGATCCGGCCAAGATCGTCTTTTGAAAAATGAGCATGAAGGGTTTTACTCATGATGGTTTCTTTGGTCTTTACATCGTAAATCCAATAGCCGGAGCGTCCTAAATAGAGCGAGTTTTGTAAAAGGTCGTCTTTTTCGACGAGGTCGGATACGTCAGTTGAAACAGAGATCATATGCCGACTGGGCAATGTTGTCCGCGTCAGGCGCATTGTGCGGCCATCGCCAAGTTGCATGATTTTTGTAAACCGCGAAGCGGGCCCGCGCTGTTCTTGAGCTTCTGTACTGAGATTGTTGCGGGCAATAACGTCTTTCGATAAAAGCCCGTTTTCCAGCAGAAGCTGATGCATTTTTTGCATATTATCACCGGGACTGATCTGGTCCTTAGTGAGGTTGAGCTGTTTGTAAGTGCCGCTATTAATGTAGAGATAATTGAGATTTTTGTCTAAAATACTGATGCCATCATCAATAGATTTATCGATCATGGACAGGAATATATCCGTCTTACGACGCGTAGATGGTCTTCTACGGTCTGATGAGCTCTTATCGGCCATTTCAAGTTCCCAAAGGCATATGGGAAAAGCCGTATATTTTTTACGTTAATAAAAAGAAAAAACCGGGCGCTGAACGAATCAGGCCCGGTAAGAGTCTTCGCAATACATTCGGGGAGGAATAGTATGCGGTTTAAACATTGCGGCAAAAAGGGGAGGACGCCGCCGTGTCTTGACCTATATCTAGGTATTAAATACGCAGATTGAAGAGTTAGAATTGCAAATTAGCCATGCATTTATGCATGGGTCGCCTAATTTTCCCAATTCTTCGTCACTTTGACAAGAAATTCGCGGAAAACTTTGGCTTTCATCGAGCCGCGAAGTTCGCTCGGATAGACAAAATACACATCAAAAGGTTCACCGCGGACCTGCGGGAGCACTCTGACTAATTGGCGCGACATAGAAATCATATAGTCCGGAATTCCGATTATTCCGATTCCGGCTTCTGCGGCGCGCATAATTCCGTGGAGATTATTGACCTGCATCAATGGTTTGCGCGGATCTCCGGGTTCGCGGCCTGCTGTAAGCGCCCAATTGGTGGAATGTAGTCGGCGCGGAATCAATTCGCCAAAAGCGATGATTTGGTGATTGTCGAGGTCTTCCAGTGACGTCGGGGCGCCGTGCTGGGCAAGATATTTGTCCGAAGCGTAAAGGCTTTGAGAGATTGTGCCGAGGCGCCGTTCAATCACGTCACCCTCGGTCGTCGGCCAAGGGCGCAAAGAGCAATCCACATCCATTGCCGACAAATCATGTTCCTCATCCTCGAGAATGATCTGTAAATCGATGTCGGGATAGGCCTTCATAAATTCCGGCAAAACAGACATTAGCCAGTTTGAGCCCAAAGAAATGGGCGTGGAAACCCGCAATGTTCCTTGCGGTTTTCCGCGGCTATCCAGGACCTGCGCCTGCACGAGCGCAACTTTTTTCGCCATGTCTTTCGCGGTTAGATATAATAGGCGCCCTTCTTCGGTTAGCGTCAACCCTCTGGCGTGCCGGTGAAATAGTGGCGTACTGAGGCGATCTTCGAGCGAGGCTATCTGGCGACTTACGGCGGATTGAGAAATGTGGAGAACTTCGGCCGCGGCGGTCAGAGATCCGGCCTCTGCGGCGGCGTGAAAGGTTTTCAGCTTATCCCAATCCAGCGTATCCATTAGGCCGCGTTACTGACGGCCTTCTGCGCGGCATGTTCTGCTAACCATTTTTCTGCTTCGAGCGCGCCCATGCAGCCTAGGCCGGCGGCCGTGACAGCCTGGCGGTAAATCTCATCCGAGACATCGCCGGCCGCAAATACACCGGGGATACTGGTGGCTGTGCTGTCAGGCGCGGTTTCAATATAGCCGCCCTCATTCATTTTGACGTGGCCCTTGAAAATCTCAGTCGCAGGCTTGTGGCCAATGGCGATAAACACTCCGTGAACATCGCGCTCAAAAGTCTCGCCGGTTTTGACTTTTTTAAGCCGGACACCGGTGACGCCGAGCGGGTTTTCATCGCCGAGGACTTCGTCGAGCGTCGTATCCCACAATATTTCGACTCTCTCGTTTTCGAACAATCGCTTTTGCAGAATTTTCTCTGACCGCAATTCATCGCGCCGGTGAACCAAAGTAACCTTGGAGGCAAATTTGGTGAGGAATAATGCTTCCTCAACCGCCGTATTTCCGCCGCCGACAACAATGACATCTTTGCCGCGATAGAAAAACCCGTCACAGGTTGCGCAGGCCGAAACGCCAAAGCCTTTGAATTTTTCTTCAGACTCCATGCCAAGCCATTTGGCTTGCGCGCCGGTCGCAATTACAACCGCGTCAGCTGTGTAAATCTTGCCGCTATCGCCGGTCATGACAAAAGGGCGAACCGTGAAATCGACATCGACAATGACATCCTCATAGAACGAGGTCCCAAATTTAAGTGCATGTTCCTTAAATTTATCCATCAGGTCAGGGCCTAAAATCTCCGGAAATCCAGGGTAGTTTTCGACATCGGTGGTGATGGTGAGTTGACCGCCAGGCTGAAGGCCGGCGACCATACCGGGTTCGAGCATAGCGCGGGCCGCGTAAACGGCGGCGGTATAGCCAGCTGGGCCGGAGCCAATGATTAAGACTTTGTGGTGGATTTTTTCTTGCGGGGTATTGGGCATGATTCTCTCGGTAATTGGCTGCTAGAGATAATGGTCAGGCCTGATATTCGCAAGGGGCCCCGGACCGAAAATTAACGATTAGCGGCGTATTGGGTCCATATGAAATCGGCCGCACGTTTGCTCTCTTGCAAAGGTGGATATTCCTTCCCTGTCAGGTCGGATGTGGTGGCCGGGCGCAAATGACAGCGCTTTTCAAGTGCATCATAAAGGGTTTGAAATTTTCCGTGATAACCTTCCATTGGAAGTCGAAACACAGGTTTTCCGGTTGAACAGGCTTCAGTCAACATATTGGTGCTGTCTTCGGTCACAAAGATCATGTCAGCGTGATAAAGATACGCAAAAAACGGATTTTCGACAACTCCGGCATGAAAAGACACTGTCTCGTGATCCTCGGCATATGTCGCAAATGTCTCCGTGGCAAAAGCGGGTGTGCGGCGGGAAACCGTAATGCAAACCTGCCATCCGCCTTTGATAAGCTGATCTATCAGTTGAATATGTTGATCGAATATTTCTTCGGTATAGCGATGGGCTTTCGATGTCCCACCTATCAGAAATGCCGCCATTTTTTCCGAGGGTGCTAAAATCAGGTCTTTGTCCATTTCAAGGCGCTCAGCTGTGACCCGGTTGGGTGATCCGATTATCGAAAAGACATTCGCACCGCTTAAATTATCATGCTCAGGCGCAATAACGAGATCGAACGCAGCAGGATCTATGCGCGGGTCTTGAATATAAACGGTGAATACACCGCGCTTGCGCAATTTTAGCAAAACGGGGATCGCCCGGCGGCCGCACCCGATTGCGATTTCCGGTAAATCTTCCGGAAGCTTGTCTTTCCGGCCGAACCAGCGCTGAAAAATAACAGGGAATTTTGCCCTTAATCCCTTCCGAGAGACTTTGTGAATAACAATATTAAGCGGTTTTTCCGAAGATAAGGCTTCGGCCAGACCCAGAGCTTGGTTCTCAATTCCGCGCCGCCCATCGGACACGACCCAACATTTCAATTCGTCAGACACAATTTATTTAAAAGCAACGCCGATAATTTCGTAAAATTTTGAGCCGCCCGGCGCAATAACTTCGAACGTGTCGCCAACCTCTTTGGTAATCATGGCGCGCGCAATCGGCGACGTCACGGAGACTTTGCCGTTCTTAATACTGGCTTCATCTTCGCCGACGATTTGATAGGTCGACTCTTCGTCCGTGTCTTCATTGACGATCGTAACGGTTGCGCCAAATTTGACCGTATCGCCGTCCATTTTGGCAACGTCAATCACCTGTGCGAGAGTCAACTTACTTTCGAGCTCTTTAATCCGGCCCTCAATAAATCCCTGCTTTTCTTTGGCAGCATGATATTCGGCGTTTTCGGACAGATCGCCATGGTCACGCGCAACAGAGATCGCCTGAATGATTTCAGGTCGCTCGGTTGACTTCAAATGCTTGAGTTCCGCTTCCAGAGCCGCGTGGCCCTGAACGGTCATCGGGACTTTTTGCATGGTAAATTCCTTTGTTTCATCAGGCGAAGGCTCGCCAAACGTTTAAGCGCGGGGAACATAAGACGAATTTCCTAAGAATCAACCCCTTATAACCCGCTATCAAAAACTGTTAGCATTCGTTTCTGCGCTGAAAATGTCGATAGCGAAAACCCGCAAGGTCTGGTATCGCCAAAATTTCTTGATGAGTGATCCAGTATGACTATTCCTTTTATTGATCTGCAAAGCCAGCGCGCGCGCATCTCTGAACAAATCGATGCCTGTATTCAGCGCGTCTTAGAACACGGCAAATTTATCCTCGGTCCAGAAGTCACGGAATTTGAACAGGCTCTGGCAGGGTTTGAAAATGCCGCTGCCGTGGTGGCATGTGCCAATGGTACCGACGCCATCGTTTTGGCATTGCGGGGACTGGATATAGGTGCGGGCGACGCGGTCTTCTGCCCGTCCTATACCTATACGGCGACGGCGGAGGCGATCATTCTCACGGGCGCAACGCCGGTGTTTGTCGATATTAATCCCGCCGACTACTGCCTGTCGGCGGCCTCTTTGGAGACTGCCATTGATGATGTCACCAGAGAAGGCGCTCTGACCCCAAAAGCTGTAATCGCTGTTGACCTGTTTGGGCACCCGGCCGACTACCCGGAGATTTCCAAACTCACACGACAACATGGTTTGACACTTATTTCAGATAATGCCCAATCTATCGGGTGCCGGATTGGCGGAAAATCAACCGCTGAATTTGCCGATATCACAACGACCAGTTTCTTCCCGGCTAAGCCGCTAGGCTGTTACGGCGATGGCGGCGCCGTTCTGTTAAAAGATAAAGCGCTGGAGTCCCGCTTGAGGTCACTTGCGTTTCATGGCCGAAGCGATGAGCCTTTTGATCATGACAAGATCGGTTTTAACTCAAGGCTCGATACTATTCAGGCGGCAATTCTGATCGAAAAACTGAAAATTTTTGGTGATGAGATTAAAGCGCGCAATCGGGTCGCTGATCGCTATGCTAAAAATCTCGGAGACATTATCAAACGCGTCCCTAAATCCGCGCCCGGCTGCACGGCAACATGGGCGCAATATGCTATTGAAGTTGATAATCGCGACGCGTTTCTGGCCCACATAAGAGGGCAGGGCCTTCCCGTGGCGGCCTATTATCCGCGCCCCGTCCATGAGCAGAGCGCATATGTAAACTGCCCAGTGGTTTCATCCGGGCTCACAGAAACCAACCGGGTCAAAAAGTTTGCGGCGGCGCTCCCGATGCATGCTTATTTGTCCGAAGATGATCAGGACAGGATGATCGACGCGGTTAAAGGCTGGTATCAGACATAAGCTTTGAAAGCTGCGTCATGGCCAGGCTTTTGTCCCAAAGGGCCTTTGCCATATCGGCATCTCGCGCATAGGCCGGCAATGTTTGCTCTTCGCAGTTAAAGTAATATCCGCCTGACTGACCGCTGACCGCAGGATCGGTCGCCAGATAAAGACCGGTTTCCGCGCCTTTGGCGCTGCTGCGAACAAATGGTCGGCACATCGCCATAATGACTTTCCCCAACCGGATCTGGGTTCCAATCCCGGTTCCGACAAATCCCGGATGGTAGCAATTGACGGTAAAAGTCTTTTTCGGCGCCGCTTGTTTGAGCCGCTTTGCCAGAGATTGCGTGAATAACATGTTGGATAGTTTCGAGTTGCCATAGGCGGAGAATGTTTTGAAATTCCTATTCCAATTCATATCGTCAATATTGAGCGCTTTGACCGCTTTATAGGCGCCGGAGGCCGTTATGACGACGCGGGTCTCGGAGCTGCCTTCGGTCAATTTATCGAACAGTAGCTGCGTCAGTAAGAACGGCGCTAAATGATTGACCGCCAGCATCAATTCATACCCGTCTTTGGTGAGGACGCGTTTATTGTGGCAAAGGCCGGCGTTCAAAAATAGAAGATCAATAGATAGTTTGGTTTGCAAAAAGGAAGCCGCGATAGCTCTGACATCGGCCTGACGCGAAAGATCTCCAAAATGCCATTTAATTTTGGCGTCAGGAACTGATTTTCGGATCAGATCTTCGGTTGCTTCGGCCTTGGACCGATTTCGGGCAACCAAATGAAGGTCATAATTTTGCTGTGCAAGAGACAGGGCGGCAGCCTGCCCGATCCCGCTGGTCGCGCCTGTTAGAAAGCATATTTTATTTGTCATGAAAAATGCTGTAACATGGGTGAGACAAATTAGGGATAGATATTATGCGGGTTCGGTATTTAGAAATCGTGACGAAAGATGTGGACGGCACAATTGCTGTCGTGGAGGCAACAGGACTAAAATTTTCAGAGCCTGATACTATGCTCGGCAATGCCCGGGTCGCTGACATGAGTGACGGCGGTCAGGTGGCAGTCCGCGCGCCAATGCATGACGCGGAGGATGCCGTAACGCGAACTTATTTTTCGTCGACAAATATAGAGAAAGATACGCAAGCCGCTATCACGGCAGGCGCCGAGCTCGCCCATCCCATCATGGAAATTCCTGGAAAATGTCATTTCTCCATTTTCTTCCACGGCGAAAATCAGTTCGGATTCTGGCAGGACCAATAAGCGTTTAATCGCCAGTTTTTTTCAATCCTTATTTCGGGAATTTGACGAGGCAGTAAGTCGTAAGGGCTGCAGGCTTTCCTGATAAATCTTGAGTCGCCCACCGCATATAAGTACCCTGAACGATCTTGGGGTTGCAGCTTGACGTTAAATTGTTGATTTTTTTTGGAACCGCAAACGGGTCACGGCGTTAGTGTATTACCGACCCGGAGAATAATCATGACAATAGCTGACCCCGAGTCGGAATTTTTCGACTATATCAAAGATGCTTCATTCCCGTGCGTGGGCGCCAAATCGGCTTTGGCGCAAAACGCCATAAAGACAATTATCATGAGCGACTTCGCGGATGAAAGTAAGGATCTCGCACTCTATTTGGCGCTTCTGGAATTTGGAGAAAACCTCGATCTAGAGAGCCCGATCGTCCAGTCCTTCGCTGCGATTTTTGCGGAAACTAGGACCGGGGATGAGATTGAATTTGAAATGCTTTTGTGGGAACGGCTGCGCGCTATCCAAAAAGTCGATGCCTATATGGGAAATGACTGGGATGAGGAGACCGATTCAGATCCGCACTCACCCAAGTTCTCGATGAGTATTGGCGGAACCTCGTTTTTTATCATCGGGCTGCACCCGAAGGCTTCCCGTCCCGCGCGGCGCTTCAAATATCCAACATTTATCTTCAACTCGACTGCGCAATTTGCCAAGTTAAGGGCAGATGGTCGATTTGAGAAGATGCGCCAGATTATAAGAGAGCGCGACAAAGCTCTGGCCGGCAATATTAATCCGATGCTGACAGATTACGGCGACCGCTCCGAAGCGCGCCAATATAGCGGCCGGATGCTACCCGAGGAATGGGAAGCGCCGTTTGACCCGAAGGAACCTGTAAATGTCCCCCCACATTATCGCGCCAAGGTCGGGCACAAGCTTTAAGCTTCGCATCGGCCAATATCTGAAAGTTACCGATCCGGAAGGCCAGCAGGTCGCCGATATGCTGGCGTATAGTCAGGATGACGTCAAAGAGCATATTTCTTCCGGCCGGACGATCGATTATGCGAACCGCATGTTTTTGACCACAGGAGATCCGCTTTACAGTAATCGCAGCCGTAAAATGCTCACAATAGTGTCAGACGATGTCGGACGTCATGACTTCACCTTGACGCCGTGTTCAAAAGACACATTCCGGATCATATATGGCGATGCTGAACCGCACCATGGCTGTCAGGGTAATTTGGAACAGGCATTGGCGCCGTACGGAATTGGGCCTGATGACATTCCCTGTGCGTTCAACATATTTATGTATGTCGATGTCGACAGCGGCAGCGGCGAGATTAAGGTTCTCCCGCCAAAAAGTGATGAGGGCGACGCGATCATATTTCGAGCAGAAATGGATTTGATCATTGGTTTGACCGCTTGTTCTGCCGGACAATCCAATAATTTCAGCTATAAGCCGATCCATTACGAAATATTGGACGAAGTCTAAGGCGGATCAATTCCGCAATAAGGATCAGCTTGCGCGGTGTCCCGTTATCTTGGCATGCACAGGGTAAAGCGGGTTACTCTTGAATCCGAAATAACCGCGATTGAACCGCCATGGGCTTTAGCAATTTCCGATACTATGAACAGGCCCAGGCCAAGTCCCTTTTTCTGATCGCTTGCATTACCCCGAAAGAAGGGTTGAAACAGATTTTGCTGAAGAGCCTCCGGGATGGGATCTCCGAAATTCTCGACATGAAGCACAAACTCTTCGGCCGTGGTATTGGCCGAAACGATGATTTTGCGCGCAGAGTCGCCATGATTGACGGCGTTGGATAAGAGGTTTGACAAAAGCTGCCCGATACGGTCGCCATCACAATTTACCGGACCTTCAATAGTGAAATTTGTGACAATCTCCTGCTCAGGATGGGCGGTGCGAACTTCGTCGACAACCTGTGTTAACCCGTCTGCGAGCTTGGCGTTTTTGGCGCGTTGCAAGACCAGGCCTTCACCGAGTTTTCCACGTGCAAAATCCAGCACGTCGCGGATTAAATGCTCGGCCCGCCAGGCGCTTTTGCTGATATTGTCTAGAATAGATGCTTCGCGTTCCGGCAGGTCTACGCGCCTCTTGATGAGATTAGTGCCGCTTATGATAGCCGTCAGTGGGTTTCGGAGGTCATGACCGAGCACGGCAATAAATTGTTCGCGCAGCAAGGCGGTTTCGCGCGCGCGCCGGGACTCGGTCTCCGCCACTTCTCGCGCTGCCAACAAAGATTTTTCGTACATCCGGCGGTCACGGGCTTTAAACAGTGCAAAGCGGGTTGAGATATGCTGACCATCCTCTCCGCGCCGTTCTGTGGCATTGGCAAGAAATGGGACGCGTTCGCCTTCTGAATTCAGTAAATCAAGGCTGAGCTCATCGGCATGGCCCTGCATTCGCAAAAGTGGCCTAATATGGGTCTCGTACGCAATACGGCCACCAACGCTAAGCAAATCATGAAAGGTAGAACCGATCAGGCTGCCCGTGCTCTGGCCAAGCCATTCGGTCAAAGTATGATTGATCCTGACGATTTTCCCGTCGACACAAACCGACATGAAACCGCAAGGGGCGTCCTCATAAAGGTCGAGGAAGCTGGCGCGCTCGGTCATCTATAGAAAATCTCTGATCGCCGCCGTGACTTCTTCCGGCGCGCTTAAATTGGGACAGTGTCCGACGGCGTTTAGCCACGAGAATGTGCTGCCCGCTATATTTTCATGCACATATTGCCCGACATTTTCGGGTGCAATAATATCCTGATCGCACTGTAGAATTAGCGTTCTGGCTTTGACATTCGGCAGGGCGTCCCGACAATCCGACAGGAAAGTCACTTTGGCAAAGTCCCGCGCAACTTGCGGGTCAGTGGCGCAAAAACTATTGGTTAAAGTTTCTCCGAGCTCAGGCCGATCCGGATTACCCATAATTGCGGGCGCGTAGGCCTGAGACCATCCGAGGTGATTATGGTCCAGAAATTCCAACATTTCATCGATTTGAGCCCGGGTGAATCCGCCATTATAGCCGTCATCGGTCAAATAATAGGGTGATGGTCCAACCATAATCAGTTCCGAAAACATGCCGGGTTCTTTGCTGTCCGCCAACGCCCCGATCATGGCGCTAACCGAATGGCCGACAAATATTGCGCCGCTTAAATCCAGCGCTTTGCCAATCGCCACCACGTCATCGGCATAAGCGTCGAGGCTGTTATAGCGCTCGGAATCATATGCCGATAAATCCGATTGCCCGAACCCGACATAGTCGAACAGAACTGTGCGGTACTTTTCTTGGAAATTTTTGGCCACCGGCAACCACATATTCTGGTCGCACCCATATCCGTGCGCAAAAACCATCGTCTTCGGGCCGTCCCCCAGGACGTTTATATTGTGTCTCTTCTGTATCATAAATATTCACCTAGATGATTGACGCGATAAGCACAACTATTTGAGAAACTGGGCTAATTCCGCTTTTTTCGTTTTAGCTTTGGGCCTCCACCTGACCGTCTCGGTTTTCCCTTAGACTTGCCGCCGGATTTTTCGGCTTTGGCGGCCGCGCGGGCGAGCTTTTTCTTGTGTGGCTTCTTGCGTTTCGCCGGCTGGTCGCCATCGTCATAGCTGGTGCCGCTTTGGGCGGCCGCCCATTTGGCCTTTTCTTTTTTGGACAGCTTGTGCGGGTCAAATTTAGACTCGCTGGTGCCGCCAGAAGACTTTTCGCGGCTTTTCTTTTTGGACGGATATTCAGATTTATCGCGCGGTTTATATTGCGGTTTATTATCCGCGGCGGAGAAGTCGGGGGTGCCGTCTATGCGGGTGGCGGTGATGGCCTTTTCGATTTTGCCTTCCGGACCAATGGCTTCGATGAAGCGCGCGACGCCTTCGGGGGCGACTTCGATGAATGTGCGGGTCTCGGAGATTTTAATCGCGCCGATTTCGGCCTTTTTAAGATTGCCGGACTTGCACAGCATTGGCAAGATCCAGCGCGGTTCGGCTTTTTGTTTGCGGCCCAAATTCAGCGAGAACCATGTCCCGCCTTCAAAATCGTTTCGGCTGCGCGGTTGCCGGTCACCTCGTCTGCCGCGTTCGCGGTCACCGCCCTTACCCGGTTCATATGGGACAACGCCAAGAAGTTCTTCCGGCGAAGATCGTCCGGCGCGGTAATTGCGTAGGAACAAGGTGGCGATGGTCTCGGGCGTACTGGCCTTCATGAGCTGCACAACGATATCGCGTTCCGCCTCGGAGACAGGCTCATCGAGCACCAGCGATTCCAGCAGGCGTTCATTGTCGCGCGCGATCACATCGTCGGCGGAGGGCGGGGTGGTCCATTCGGCGGTGATCCCGGCATCGTTGAAAAGACGCTCAGTACGGCGGCGGGCATTATGGGGCACGATCAGGGCAGAAACGCCTTTACGGCCCGCGCGACCGGTCCGGCCGGAACGGTGGAGCAGGGCTTCGCGGTTTTTCGGAATAGACGCGTGGATGACCAGCTCGAGATCCGGCAGGTCAAGCCCGCGCGCGGCAACGTCAGTGGCGATACAGACCCGTGCCCGGCCATCGCGCATGGCCTGAACCGCGTGGCTGCGTTCCTTTTGCGAGAGCTCACCCGACAGGGTCACAACCTTAAAGCCGCGATTGTTAAAACGTTGGGTCATGCGGTTGACCGCGACGCGCGTATCGCCGAACACAAGCGCGTTCTTGGCATCGTAAAATTGCAGCAGATTAATGATGGCGTTTTCCTGATCGGCCTTGTTGACTATCATGGCGCGGTAAGTGATATCAACATGTTGCGGCGCCTCAGACACTGTATTGATCCGGACCGCATCAGATTGATATTGTTCCGTCAGCTTGGCGATGGATTTGGAAACAGTGGCCGAGAACATCAGCGAGCGGTGGCCTTCCGGCGCGGCGCCGAGGATCAGCTCGAGCTCTTCGCGGAAACCCATTTTGAGCATTTCATCGGCCTCATCGAGGACGATGGCTTTAATCTCTGACATATCCAGACTGCCGCGTTTGATATGGTCACACAGACGTCCGGGCGTTCCGACGACGAAATGCGCGCCGCGGGCAAGCGCTCTACGCTCGTCGCGCATATCCATACCGCCGACGCAAGTTGCAAATTTTGTGCCCGCAGGACGGTAAAGCCATTCCAGCTCACGTTTGACCTGCAGCGCGAGTTCGCGGGTCGGGGCGATAGCGACAACCATGGGCGTATCGGACGGCATAACCATCAGATCTTCGCCTAAAACCGTTGGCGCTAATGCCAGTCCGAATGCCACGGTTTTGCCAGACCCTGTCTGAGCGGAGACGAGCAGGTCACGGCCATTGAGCGCAGGGTCTATCACGGCCTGCTGCACAGGGGTGAGGGTTTCATAGCCGCGTGCGGCGAGGGCTCCGGCGAGGGCCGGGTGTATATTTGGCAATTCAGTCATCAAGGTCTTTCAACCAGCTGGCCACGAGGCGCTGGGATATATCTGTTCGCGCGGCTCTTAAGCGCTTATCGGCGGCGCGTCTATTAAAAAACCCGGGACAAACATGTATTATTCCCCCGCAATCACCTCTAAAAAGGCCGGGCCAAACCGCTCAAATTTGACCGCGCCAACACCGGAAACATCGAGCATTGCTTCGGCGCTGCCGGGACGCTTTTGCGCCATATCCATTAACGTCGCGTCGGAAAAGACGATATAAGCGGGCTTACCAAGACCGCGGGCGATTTCCATGCGTTTAGCTTTGAGGCGCAAGAGCAGCACATGATCGCGCTCGGACATTGTCGATTCTATCTCTGTCTTTTTACGTTTTCGAACCTTCGGTTTTGAGGTTTGAATGGCCTTACATCTAAAGGGTTCGCGGGCTTCCAATACGGCGCGGCCTTTTTCGGTAATTGTCAGCGCGCCAAAACGCGCAATATCCATGTCGATATGGCCGCTGGCAAGCGCCTGCCGGATCAGGCCTTGGAGATAAGGTGAGCCGATAGACTTCGCCTTGCCGTAACTGGCAATATTTTCATGGCCAAATTGGCAGATCCGCGCAGTATCGGCCCCGCGCGCTACCGCGATGATATGGGCCTGCCCAAAGCGAGCCCCAGTGTCCTCAATGGCGGCGAGTATGTGTTGCAAAGGCTCGGTTGCGTCGACCATGGCAGGCGGATTTTCGCAATTATCACAATTCCCGCACGGATCCGCCGTTTCGCCAAAATAGGCCAACATGACCTGACGGCGGCAGGTTGAAGCTTCGCAATAAGACAATAGCGCGTCGAGCCGTTTTAGCTCGCGGATTTGATGATCTGAACCGGCCCCGTCATCCATAATAAATTGCCGCCGCATACGTACATCGTCGAGCCCGTAACACAGCGCTGTTGCAGCCGGTGATCCGTCTCGTCCGGCGCGCCCGATCTCTTGATAGTAAGCTTCGAGAGAACCGGGCAGGTTGGTATGGTAGACAAACCGGATATCCGGCTTGTCGATCCCCATCCCGAACGCAAT
>JABDKG010000012.1 GCA_013002305.1 Hellea sp. | reverse complement strand
GCTCCGGACAGATCATCGAGCTGATGGGCGAATTCGTGAAACACCACGTTGCGCCCGCTGCGATCATTAAAAGCGCCTTCTTGGGCGTGGGCCCAGGACAGCACAACCGGCCCGCGGCCCCAGCTTTCGCCCAGGCGCACTTCATTGCGCTCGGTCACCACATAGCCGTGATTATAACTCTGCCGGGACTGAAACGCGTCCGGATAAAGCAGGACCGTGCGCAGGCTCTTATACCAAAGATCATTGCCCGCCGTCAGTAAAGCCGCCTGCGCCGCAATGGACAGGCGCATAGTCTCAGTGACCCGAAGGCCGCCATAGCCGTGAAACTCTATCTGATCCAGAAACAGCCGGACCTGTCCTTCAAAGCGCGCGCGAAATTTCTTAGGGAGGCGGTTGGTGATCGGCACATATTTCGAAACAATTCGGCGCTGCCGCACAGATAAAGGCGCGCTCAGCAAAGCGCGTTTCTTTTGCCGCTTGGCCCACAAAAAATGCGCCGCCCAAGCGGCCAAAACCACAAGGCTAATCGCTATGAAAGGCATGGGGATTTATCCGGTGATGGGTTGGTCATCTATTGGATATAGGGAGGGTTGGTGTGGTTTTTAAGGGGGAGGCTGCTTGTACTCGATTATAGCAAGCGAGAAAAAACCGCATTAATCACCGGGAACAAATCCGGGGTGAGGAATAAGCCGATTGTCGGGCCCTCATCGATGGGGTGCATATAGCGCCGAAATTGGGGAATGCAAGGGATATATCACGCAAAAAACGCGAACACAGTGAGTTAGGCTTCGGCGCTAGCGAGGTTGATGTTGGGCGCTTGGCCGACGATCCCAACTTCGTCATTACCGCCCTCCTCAACCTGACCGCATCCACTGTAAACTTGACGATGGATGGCAGTAATCCACCTCCCGCTGAGCACCCATGAATCACTTAAGATTCAAAAGGATAGTTCCTTATTTTACCGGCTCTATTTACGTTTTTAACAAATGAGAAATATTTATTGCGGCATGACCGCTGTTTCCGCTGTATCTAGACCGTCGGCCAGCTCAGAAAATGCATCGCGCGCAGCTTCATGGGTTTCCACTTCTTTCAAGGCATCGGCCAGCGCCTTTAGCAGGTTTTGTTCCTGCATCAGACCCCATATATGGGCAACCGACGACATGTCCCAGGCTGGATTATCCTCCGGTGATTTTTTGTTGATATCGTCGTTAACCTCTTTCAGGACAGCCTCTACGGCCTCTCGTCGAGCCACATTACTTGTGGCGGTACCCAGGGCCGTGATCAAGGCATCCTTCGTACCAGCAACCAATTTGGCCAGCGCCTTGGCGTGCGCTTTATCAGCGGCTTTGCGCGCGCTTTCGGATTTCTTGTCATGAATTTCGGCATGTTTCCGCGCCGCATCGCCCCAACTCATTGTATCTCTCCTCCCATGATATGAGGGTCAACTAGCACGAATATTTATTGGGATCAAACCATACGCGCCTCACATACGGTCAATCCATGCGTCGCGCCTGCCACAAATTCGGCGATTTCACGGGTTACACCGAGTGACTTGCCCCGAGCCCAGACAACCCCGTCATCCCGCTCACCTTCTGTCATCCCGCACTTGATGCGGGGGCTTCGCCGGTCGCGCTGGAAATCAGGATTCACAGCGTAAACGGGAGAGGTCCCGGGTATCGCGCCGCAATTCCGACATGACAGGGGTTTATGCGTTTTCCAAAATCGTCGGGTGGATGAGGCGAAACCGTGGTCCGGCATTTTCAATCGGACGGCGGATGACGAACAAGCTCTAATCCGCCCTACGCGTTTTTTATATTCGGGGGGATAGGTGGTTGCGTTTGTGTTCTTTCTGGTACCTCGGCGTATCTATACGTCCATTTTACAAGACGAAATACAAACCATATTGATCCCAAGAATAATGACAATAGTTTGGGAATATCAACCGAGATTCCAGCTAACAACATATATGCGGTGATTATTCCGATAAACAATAAGAGATAACTAATTAGATCGAAGCGCAACCAATCCTTTTCCGTTATTTTCGTCATGCTTACGATTAGGTATGAAATTGCCGCAGAATATGCCGAGGCAATATACGCGGATAGGATAGCAAAAACAGAAATTAAAGAAACAGTTTCAGCAGAGTAAACGTAGAATGTAAAAGCCATTAGGACCAAAGCAGACATTATTATCCCCTCTATTATGAATGGATAAAAATTTTTCTTGGGTGAGCGGCGTTTCAGTATCATGAAGTTTGCTACGTTAGTCCCATTAGTTAGGGTTACCGAAGGCAACGAAAAGCAGATTAAGTATGCAAGAATATTACTGCGATCAAATATTACGATTGACGCAACGGCGAGGATCGAAACCCAATAAACATACTTGTGATACTTAAAAAAGAAATTTGCCACGTGAGGAATTTGATACCGTCGGATAAATCGAAGATAAAATATAATTCCCATCTGATGCAACTGTTTGTCGTTTTGGTTCAAAAATTGTTCCCTAATTCATTTGCTTTTACACTTGAGAAACCGCTTTCGAGCTAATCAATATCCTCCCGGACACTCCCATCCTCCGACAAATAAATCTCGCCGCCAAGTTCTTTGAACTTGTCACTCATCTCCGCCATCCCCTTCTTGGCATCCAATCCGAGCGCAGCTTTCTCATTATCCGACAATCCATCCGCATAATCCCGGACGTCCTGCGTGATTTTCATGCTGCAGAATTTCGGGCCGCACATACTGCAAAAATGCGCGACTTTGTGGGCTTCTTTGGGGAGGGTCTGGTCGTGGAAATCGCGGGCGGTTTCGGGATCCAAAGAGAGATTGAACTGATCTTCCCAGCGGAACTCAAACCGGGCGCGCGAGAGCGCATCGTCTCTAACTTGCGCGGCCGGGTGGCCTTTGGCCAGGTCGGCAGCATGAGCCGCGAGCTTATAGGTGATGACACCGACTTTGACATCGTCGCGGTCGGGTAGTCCCAGATGCTCTTTGGGCGTGACATAGCACAGCATGGCCGTGCCGAACCAGCCGATCATGGCCGCGCCAATGCCCGAGGTGATATGGTCATAACCGGGCGCAATATCAGTGGTCAGGGGGCCGAGCGTATAGAACGGCGCCTCGCCGCATTCGCGCAACTGTTTTTCCATATTCACTTTGATCTTGTGCATGGGCACATGGCCGGGGCCTTCGATCATGACCTGACAGCCTTTGTGCCACGCGATCTGCGTCAGCTCGCCGAGGGTTTCAAGTTCGGCAAACTGGGCGCGGTCATTGGCGTCGGCGACAGAGCCGGGGCGCAGGCCATCGCCGAGACTAAAGGAAACATCATAGGTGCGCATGATGTCGCAAATCTCTTCGAAATGGGTGTAGAGGAAGCTTTCCTTATGGTGGGACAGGCACCATTTGGCCATGATTGAGCCGCCGCGCGAAACAATGCCCGTGACCCGCTCTGCGGTCAGGTGGATATAGGCCAGGCGCACGCCGGCGTGGATGGTGAAATAATCGACGCCCTGTTCGGCCTGCTCGATTAATGTGTCGCGGTAGACTTCCCAGGACAGGTCTTCGGCGACGCCGTTCACTTTCTCGAGCGCCTGATAGATCGGCACGGTGCCAATCGGCACGGGGGAGTTGCGGATGATCCATTCGCGGGTGTTGTGAATGTTGCGGCCCGTCGACAGGTCCATGACATTATCCGCGCCCCAGCGCGTCGCCCAGACCATTTTATCGACCTCTTCTTCGACGCCGGACGTAACCGCAGAATTTCCGATATTGGCGTTGATCTTGACGAGGAAATTCCGGCCGATGATTTGCGGCTCAAGTTCAGCGTAGTTGATATTGGACGGGATGATGGCGCGGCCGCGGGCAATCTCGGAGCGGACAAATTCCGGCGTCACGAAAGCGGGTAGCTCGGCGCCGAAACCCTCACCGGCATCAACGCGGCCCTGCGCGCCTTCGAGCATTTCCTGCCGCCCGATATTTTCACGCTCGGCAACATAGATCATTTCCTTGGTAATGATCCCGGCCTTGGCAAATTCATATTGGGTGACAAGGCCGAGGCGTTCTCCGGCCCGGGTATCTTCGGCGGAGACGAAACTACCCCCTCCGACCTGCGCTGACGCTCCGGCCACCTCCCCCGCCTTCACCTTGTTCCGGGCGGTGGAGGGATTTACCTCTCCACCTTGAGGGGGAGATGCCCCCAAATTTTTGGGGGCAGAGGGGGTGATCCCCCGGAGAGGCTTGTTCCGAATAGGAAATTCACGGGCAAGATGTTTGCCCTTGGCCCCGCCATTATCTTCGGGCTTAACCTCGCGCCCTTCATATGCCTCAACGCCGCCGCGCTCCAGCACCCAAGCGGTGCGAGGCCGGGGCAGTCCCTTCTCCACTTCAATCGTGACGGACGGATCAGAGTAAGGCCCGGACGTATCATAGACAGGAACATCCGGCTCATTCGCCGTTGGATGGAGCGCAATCACCCGCCGAGGCACACGAAGGTCCGGCGCAGCCTTTGGCGCAGTATATTCCTTGGTCGACGCCGGCAACGGGCCCGTGGTCACGGTGGGCGTTTTAAACGCGTCCTGGTTGGGTATTTTATTCATGATTATTTCTCTTTTCGCCGCAAAAATGTGATTTAGTCATATCCCCAAACTCCGCTCATCCCCGCGCAGGCGAGGATCTGAACATGTATCCGAATGGAATCCTTCCGCCCGAAATTGGGTATAAAACCCAACCCTGTTTGGATCCCCGCTTTCGCGAGGATGAGCGGAATTATGTGGAATAACTTAAGCACTCAAAGTTCCGTCCTTACGCGGGGGCGAGCCCGATCAAGTTCAAAGGATGCGTCTCAGCCTGTCAGGCCCATCCGGACAGGCGCTCCTCGGAAGGGCTTATTAATACGGCTTTGCGCGGGTTAAAGCAAGCGCGATTGGCGGCTTAGCCACACTCCGCTCATCCCCGCGCAGGCGGGGATCTGAACATGTATCCGAATAAAGTTTTCCTGCCGGAGTGCGAAACCCAACCCTGTTTGGATCCCCGCTTTCGCGAGGATGAGCGGAAATATGTGGAATAACTTAAGCACTCAAAGTTCCGTCCTTGTGCGGTTCGCGCAGGAAGTTCTCACGCAATAGCTTTTCCGCCGCGTCGCCATTTTCAATAAAGGCGAGATCTATATCCAAATCATCCGGCGAATCGATAGGATCAATAAGCCAAATTCTTGAGAGCTTATCGAAATGTTTAACCGACATATCACCGAAACCATGCAACCCAAAAATCTTAAGTTTGCCATTGTCTAAAATTAATAGTCGCTGGTCGGTGATGGCGTAGGAAATGTCTGTTGGATCAGCCTCGAAATAGGCTTTTGACAGGTTCACCATCAAAAACCCGACCAGACAAAATCCCAATGCAAACCAAGCCATGTTTTGAATATTGCGCTCGGCAAGGTTTAAAACCGCCATTATCCCGAAGCCCAGCAAAGCCGCTACCAACAATAGCAGCCAGATAATCATACTTATATCTGTTACTTTGGGATGGCGATGACTTTTACTGGCCCACAATATTGTCTCGCCTGTCGCGAGGTCCGGTTTCAGGATACGCTCAACATCCGCGTCAATCACGCGCGCTTACGCACTGCGCGCGCCTTCGGTTTTGGAGACAAATTGCCGGTGGATCAGCGCTTCGACCGCTTTGGGGTTTCTGACTCTCTGGAAACTATCCAGCTGAACCTGGAACATGGCGGTGCGCAGGTCACGCCGGCTTTGGCGCGCGGCGATTTCAAGCGTGCCGATTTTATTGCCGCCCGTACGCTCTATTCGCGCAAATCCGCCGCGAGTGATCGAAATGATCCGGCGCGGGAACAGGCTGCTGGCGATGATGCCGCGCTGATCAGTGATGGCGTAAATCTGAAATAGCGGCGAGATCAGCATTCGGATCGAACTCAGCAGCAAAACCGCGCCGATCAGCAAAAAGAAAAACGGCACATAAAAGGCCAGCGCCACCAGCGGCTTGGCGATTTCATTAAACAGGCCGGGCGGGATCACGCCGCTCTCGACAAATTGGATCGAGGTGAAAACACCCATAATAATCAACAAGACGACGGCGATCCAGATAAAGGCAAACAGCATCAAAAAGATCGATGATTTGGAGATCGGCAGCCCGTGGGGACGGTCCGCCCAGATTAATTTTTCGTCGTTTCTAAGCTCCGGCGTTATTTGGAGGCGGGCCTTCTCATCGATCTCGAAGCTGTTGATACCCGTCACTTGGTCGCCCCGTACCGTTCCGTCGTCCATTTAATCGTATCGCCCTTCTCGTCGAGATAGACGGTGAGCAGGCGGTCATATTCTGTTTCCGGCATGGCCTCGACATCATCCCATGTCAGCATAGAGGTCAGCTCGGGCGTAGTATTGGAATGGCCCACGACCAGATGATTGCCGCTGCCGATGTCCTTCAAATCAATCGAGAAACCCTCAAGATTGCGCGGATCATACAGGGCGACTTCGATGCCAAGGCGTTCGGATAGAGGCTGCGCGGTCGCCAAAGTCCGGCGGTATTTGGTTGAGTGGATATGGGTGATATTTTTATCCTCAAGCCGGTCTGCGAGCGCTTCGGCTCTGGCCTTGCCCGCCTCGGTCAGGCCGGGATTATCCTCTTTGGTCTTTTCGGCATGCCGGACAAGATAGATGGTTTGCGCGTCGACATCAGCTTCCATCGTGGTGTCCTGATTTTGGCAAGCGGTTGTCGTCAGACCTATTATTGTCAATAGTGAAACAAAAAACCCTCTCAACCTCCGCTCATCCCGGCGCAGGCCGGGAACTACGCTCCGGTGAAACGTGAGTAATTTAACAAGCAAATTTTTCTGACCCGTTGCGTGGACCCCGCTTTTCAGCGGGGTGAGCGAATTGAAAGTCATATTTCTGCCTCCTGATTGAGTCCGAGTTCTTTTTGCAGTTTTTTCGTCAAACCTAAAGATACAATCCGGTAAGAGGCGCGTATATAATCCTTCAAATCTATATCGGAAACCCCTTCGTCGGTCATGCGCTGAATCCATTTCATCCCGCGCGACGCCAGATAGGGCGCAGGCCGGCAGCCGGGTGTGTCGCGCAGCATTTCAAATCCGATCTCGGAACATTTAAACGACACGGCAAATTGAGACTCGTCATCTATTTTTTTCCAGCCGGCAACGCAGTAGACTTTGCCGCCGATTTTCCAAACGTCGCTATTGCCCCATTGGACCACATGGGTGCTGTGCGGCAGAGATTGGCAAAAAGCGTTGAACGTCTCGCGGTCGATCATGTAACGGCAGCCTTACGTTTGCCCCGCAGCAATTTCAGGCTTGGCCGCTCGATCACATGATAGCTGATCGCGGCGGTGATGATGGAGAGTGTTGTCCCGATAGTCGCGAAGGCCAGATTATCGACCATTCCGGCTGATCCAAACTTCAAGGCCTCCGGGAGCGCACCGTCCGCCGATTGCCAGATACGGCGCAGGGCCAGCAGCACCAGAAAATGCGCCAGATAAAGCGAGTAGGACCAATCGCCCAGACGGGTCAGAAATTTCGGGACGCTCAGCCTGCCCTGCCGTTCGAGCCAGACCGCGCCGAGAATCATCATCGCAGACGGGACGCCGTAAGCGGCAACGCGTTGCCAATTAAAGACGCTGGCCTTGCCCGGCAAATGAATCATCATCGCGGCGACAAACAGCCCGGCCCCCACCCATAAAAACAGGCCGCTTGCCCGGCCATTGTCCCGTGTCAACCAGAGCCCGGCAAATGCGCCGAGAATGAACTCGAAATTTAACGGCGAGATGAAAAGCTGCGGATAATTATTGGCGTGCATGGGCTGTGCGCCGAGCGTCGCGGCGCCGGTGATAATTGCCGCCCACAGGAGCAGCCAAAATGGTAGAAGCTTGCGCGGCAGTAAAAGCCCGAGCGCGAATAATATATAAAACTGCATCTCATGGATCAGCGTCCAGCCCAGCCCGAGGACCGGTTCGGCCTCTTGCGGGATTAAAAACAGGGACTTTAAAACATGGGGCAGGACGCCCTTACCGGTCGCGACATCGGGCGCCGCCGGCTGTTGATAGGTCACGAAAAAATAGCCCATCATCAAAAGCGCATAGACCCACCAGAGCGGATAAATTCGTGTGATCCGGGCCTTAAAAAACTGCCACGCCGATGCCAGCGATGGTTTCATTTCGCCGGTGACATAGACCATGATAAATCCGGAGATGACGAAAAACATGTCGACCCCGGCAAAGCCGCGTTCCCAGAAATGACCGATGGCTTCGGAGCGCGGACCGCCGCTGAGGCGAAACAGGCTGGATGTATGAAAAAACACCACCAGAAGCGCCGCGACGCCGCGCATCGCTTGGATCGAATGGAGTTTTCCGGGAGCATTTATGGCCGCAGACATGTTAGCCTTTTACGGCAAAAATATTATCTGACAACACCCACAATCGGGCCCATGCGAATGCCGCGATCATGGCGGCCACTATCGGCGTCATAAAGCCGGGAAACCCCGCCATCGAGATAGAGCGCGTTTGGCGTCTCAAGCTCATCTTTGAACAGACGGGCGAAGTGGTGGAAATTGACCGGCTCTTCGCTGATCGCGAAAAAAATCTGTTCGCCTTTGACGCCAACCCCGTTGCGGCGACGCACACTGTCAGAGCTTTGCCGAAACCTCGGGTGGAGCTTGCCGTCGATCACGAGCATCGGGCCAGACTGAGTGGCAAATTCGTGTGCCGTATTCTTTAATGCAAACAGGCTGGTTTCAGAAACGCCGAAATGACCAAAACCGCCATGGAAAACACCGTTGGGCAAAAGTCCGAAATTGCCGGACGAAGCCTTGACCATCAGATTCTGCTTTTGCTCGCCGTCGGCGAAATAAAGGCCGACCGGCGTGCGGTCCGGATGATACATGCCGGCGTTCATGGCAAAGACAAGCTCTTCGCCCTGCCCTTCCAGATGAATATTCAAAGCTTCAAAATGCTCAAACGGCACCTCGCCCTCGCCCCAAAACAGGCGAATATCATCTGCGGCGCTGAACTCACAGACGGTAAAGTCCGCCCCGTCAAATGTCACGGGCGCGCAGCCGCTTTCCGCTTTGGAATTTACCGAATGGCTTATCGCCCTTGTCTCTCCTGAGACTGACAGGAAATCTGCGCCGGAGCGTTTCAAATCGTTCGGCACCTCAATCGGGACATGCACCCCGACCGAGTCTTTCACATTCATAGTTTCGAGGATTTTTGATCCGCCCGGATAGAGATATATCCAATAGGGCGGGAAGCCCATATCGATAGTACGTGTCTGCCAATGCTCAGCATAGGGAGCGTAATGATCCATATTAATATCGGCATCGCCCATATGCGCGACCGTGACCTCATCATGGAGCGTCACCCGAAAGACGATATTATTAATGTCTTTGCGGTCTTTGCGCGGCCAGCCGCTATGGGGAATACGCACCGCATCGATAAAGATATTGCCCTTGTCGAGGGACAGGGTCGGGCCATCTTCGATCAGCTCAAATGGGAAAAGACGGGCGAGCGCTTGGTCATCGTCAGCGGCGAGATCGCGTAAGTAACGCGCGCCCTGCTCCGGCAAAAATATCTCAACCTCGCGGTTTTTTTGCATATAATCGAATATTTTGGGACCATCGAAATGATCGCCGTGAACATGGCTGACAAAGATCGCGTCGACCCCGTCATAAGGCTCGGCGTTTGCGAGGATTTTTTCCATCGCCTCTGTCGGTACTTCCATATAAGTTCCAAAGCCGCTCGTGAAAAACGGATCAAACATGATTTTGGTCTCGCCATGCGTAACCATGACGGCCTCATTGGCGATATAGCGGGCCTCGGCCGGCTCATGAGCCAAGGCCGGAACTGCGCCGCCCAGAGCGAGCAGTAAGCTGGCAAAACGGCGCATTGATTAGCCGCCGCGAAGGGCCGCGATACGGTCGTCCAATGGGGGATGGGTTGAAAGCCAGCCGCCGAGCCTGGCTTTAAAACCGGGCGAAATACCCAAGGCTTTCATATTTTCCGGCAATTGCTGACCCGGACCGACAGGCACCGGGTTTTTGAGACGCTCGAGCGCATTGGCCATGGCGTTCGGCGTGGTCAGGCGCGCGCCCATTTCATCGGCGCGAAATTCGCGGCGACGCGAGAACCACATGACAATCAGCGAGGCGAGGAAACCAAAAATAATCTGGAAGAATATACGCGTAACGATAGCGCCGAGCGATCCCATCGCCCGGTTTTTGGACGCGCCGGCGACAATCTGTGCGGCGATGAAGGAAAAGAACAAAACAAATGTATTGGTAATGCCCTGGATCAAAGACAAGGTGACCATGTCGCCATTGGCGACATGTCCGATTTCATGGGCGAGAACCGCTTCAACCTCGTTTTTGGGGAAATTGGTCAGAAGACCCGTGCTGACAGCGACCAGCGCATTATTTCTCTTCATACCCGTCGCAAAGGCATTGGGTTGTGGCGAGTCAAAAATTCCGACCTCGGGCATGCCAATTCCGGCCTGTTCGGACAGGCGCTCGACCCGTTCTAACAGCCAGCGTTCACCCTCATTTTGCGGCGAGGTGATAAGCTGGGTACCGCTGGAGCGTTTTGCGATGGATTTGGACATGGCCAAAGAGATAAATGATCCGCCGAACCCGAACAGGGCGCAGAAAATGAGCAGCCCTGTTGTGCTGGCCTTGTCCAGCCCCAATAGGCTCATGATAATTCCGGCCACGATTAAAACGGCGAAATTTGTCGCCACTAATAGTCCCACTCGCATCATAGTCTTACTCCTGAGTGTAAATTTCTATTCCTATATAGGTCGATAATAGGACAGATTCAAATAGGGGGCTGCTATTCTATAAAAACAATAACGCCGCACCGAGCGCCATGGTTCCGATCCCGAATATGGGAATGATCTTGGGTGACGGCACAAGCATTTTGGCGAACTTCATCAGAGCCGGGGCATAGATCAGCAAAATAGCGCCTTCAATTGCGGCGCCCCAGCCACACAGTGTCACCAAAATTTCTTTCCAATTGCCCCAAAGATTATGCGTCAGCACCAGAGCGCTCCCGGCCATCAACACAATCGCGCCGGTCAGATAAGCCAGCATCGCATTGTCTTCATATTCGTCCAAAACCCGCATCGCCATACCCTGGTTCAGGACCATCCCGAGCCCGCCGCACAGCATGTAAATTCCAAAAACTTTCGCCAGTAATTCCGTCATGATGTCATCCTATCATAAAACTCAAAGAAACAATAATGCGGCGCCAAGCGCCATGACTGCTACGGCCCAGACTTTGGTCACCTTATCATTGGGGATATAGACCCGCGCAAATTTGAACAGAGCCGCGGGGTAAATCAGAATGAGCGCGCCTTTGATTGCGGCGCCCCAAACCATGATCGACACGATGATTTCCCGCCATCCGGTCCAGATATTATGATGCAACAGCACCGCCGTACTGGCCATTAAAATCAGCGCCCCGATTGAAAAGGTCAGCGCTGTGCTATTTTCAAATTCGTCGATGATCTCGGAGGCCCAGCCTTTGCGCAGCAGCATGCCAAGCCCGGCGCACAGAAAATAGACCCCAAAGACGGTCGCCAGTAGTCCGGTCATAACCTCATCCTTTCATTTTGATGGATCATCCTAGCAAATTCTCAGATCTAATTTTTGATCTTACGCAATTTTCGTCAGACTGCGTCTGAGCATAAATCCGGCGGCCAACAGGCAAAGACCGGCTACGCCCAGCATGTAGACGGGTACGAAAGGCCCGACATGGATAAAGATAATCGCCGCATCGACCAGACACCAGGCGCCAAAGGCGATCAACATGGCGGCGCAGGCTCGGGATTTATAAAACGACAAGCCAAACGCCAGGCAGGCGATAAAAATCATATGAATGGACGGCATGATCCAGACCCCGGGAATGGCGCCTTTGAAAAACGCACTATCGATCACGCCAATGGCGTCTTTGAGCGAAGACAGCCCGCCATAATGCATGGAGGCGATGACCAGTAATATCAGGCTGGCAATGCCCGTTAGAATTTGGATGATATTGGGTTTCATAAGGTAATCTCTCCTCTGAGATAAGTGACAGCTTTGCCGGAAATGGTCATGCGGTCTGTCCCGACATCAATCCATAAAATGCCGCCGCGCTGTGACGCCTGATAGGCGGTCAGCTTACTTTGGCCGAGCTTAGCCGCCCAGTACGGTCCGATGGCGGCGTGGGCCGAGCCTGTGACCGGGTCCTCGTCAACCAGCGCATTGGGCGCAAAATAGCGCGAGACACAATCGAAGTCCGTTCCCCGTGCCGTGATAATCACCCCGTCTTCGGACAATGTTTTGATCAGCGGTAAATCCGGTTCGGCGGCGCGGACATCGGCCTCGCTTTCCAAAATCAGCAGCAGGTTCTTATGGGCCCAGTAGGCCTCGTTTATAGACTGTCCAAAAGCCGCGCCCATATCCGGCGTGACATCGGCCGCCTTAAGCGCCGTGATCGGCGCGTCCATTTGGTAAAGATCATCTTTTACGCCGACAATCAATTCCCCGATGATGACATGAAAATGAAAGGGCGGTTGATGGCCGAGCTCGGTCGCGAGTATATGGGCCGAGGCGATGGTTGCGTGGCCGCAAAAATCGATCTCCATGCCGGGCGTGAACCAGCGCAGATCATACTGACCGGGCTCATCTCGCGGAACAACAAAGGCGGTCTCGGCGAGATTATTTTCCATCGCAATGTTTTGCATCACATCGGCGGGCAGAAATTTCTCCAACACCATCACCGCCGCCGGATTACCTTTGAACAATTGATCCGCGAAGGCGTCGACCTGATAAAGCTCCATCGGGCCTAATTGCAAAATCCGTCTCCTTCATCATCCGGAAGGCCTTCGATAAAGGCGACCACGTCATCGCGGATCGGGCCTTTAAAGCGCCGGGAGAACTGCTTAATCGGATCGGTGTGATCGGCGTCCTCATAAAGCTTGAGCGTCGCCCGGTCGCCGAGATTGTCAGCCATTTTGACGGCGTTTTCATAGCGCACGGTGACATCGGCTGTGCCGTGGACCAGCATGATCGGCGGCAATGCCTGATCAGTGTGATTAAGCGGCGCTTCTTCGCCTTGAATTCGGTTCGGGAAAATCGAGATGGTCGGTTCTGATTTAGCCGGATAGCCGCCCGTCGGCGAGGCCAGACCGACAATGCCTTTGACCGTATAGCAGGACTCGATTCCGGCCGCGCGGAGATATTCCGGCTTCACACCCATTTTGAGAACATTATAGGCCCCGGCCGAGTGGCCGATCAAAACCAGATAGCGCGTCGGATGTTGTTTGTGGATAGCGGCAATGGCGCGGGCATTATCGTCCAGAAAAGCCGGATATTTAACCTCCGGATAAAGCCGGTAATTCGGCAGCGCCACATCATAGCCTTCGGCGGTTAAACCCTCGGCCAGAAATTTGTACATTTTCTTGTCACCGCTATTCCAGCCGCCGCCATGAATAAAGACGAGCAAAGGATTATCATCGCCGCCTTCCGCGGCCTCGTAGAAATCAAATTTGTCGCGCGCGTGATCGCCAAAGCTGAGATCTGTCTCACGCTCAAACGTTTTTGACGGCGTGATGAAATTGAGCACGGCGGTCGACGCCGCGCCGTTTTGCAGCACCGCATAAAATGTGCCGCCCAACAACATAACCAGGATAATCAGAAAATATATCATTCGCCGCATGAAGCCTCTCTTACTGCTATTGATCCAATCAATTCTTTGTAGAAGCCGGAACAATCAGTCAACCCTACCCCTCCGACCCTCGCTCTGAGGCTCGGGCCACCTCCCGCGCGGCGTCCGCCCCGCCCAGGCGGTGGAGGGAGTTGATTTATTCCATCCCTCGCTGATGCGGGGGAGGTGGCCCCGCAGGGGTCGGAGGGGGTATGATTTGCGATATTTTCCATTGCACCACACATTCTTCCTCGCTAAAAGCCGGGCCAGTCAGTCAAGGGAACGGAGTTTAATTCTCCGGCTGTACCCGCAGCTGTAAGTCGCGCGAGCGATCCGGCATATGCCACTGGAGAAATCCGGGAAGGCGCCAGATCGCATTTGAGCCGATGAGCCAGAAGACCTGCTGACACGTCGCCAGCGCATAAAGGCGGGAGCTCTTTTATGCATGGATGACCCCGGACGGGCAATTCAATGACGACATCAATTCGTTTTGCGGGCGTGTCCCGCTGTTATGGAGTCGCCAGTGAAACGGTTTTTATATTTATCCGCTGCCTGCTTAATGAGCAGCACGCCAACCGCATTGGCCCAGTCCGAAACGGAATCAATGGATACGGTCTGCGTCGATTGTTGCCCCGAAATAATGGACACGCGGCAATATCGCGAATGTACCGAAGACATGACCAGCGATGAAATTGTCAGTGTCGGGACAATTATCGGCCATGCTATGCCGTTTGAACTCTCCAGCCCTGTCAGCGCTCTGACTGCTGAGGATATTGAAAACCGTAACCAGACTTATGTCGGTGAACTTTTACGCGCCCTGCCCGGAGTTTCGGTTAACCGCTCCGGCCCCGGCGGCGCGCTCACGCAAATCCGGATGCGCGGCAATGAAGCCAGCCATGTGCTCGTCCTGATTGACGGCGTTGAAGTCGCTAATCCGGTCGCCGGCGAATTTGATCTGTCCGGCATTAGCGCCTCTGACATTGTCAAAATTGAAGTGCTGCGCGGCGAGCAATCCGCGCTTTACGGCTCCGACGCCGTTGGCGGTGTGATTAACATTATGACCCATGCCGGAACCTCACGGAAACTATGGCAAGCCAATGTCGAAGCCGGAAGCTTCGGCACTGTTTCAGGGCAGCTCACCGGTGTTGTGCCGATCGGCAATGCCAGCCTGTCCGTAGCTATTGGCGGCGTCCGAACCGACGGATATGATATTTCAGGTCTTGGCGGCGAGAAGGACGGCAGCAAAAGCCGGAATGTCAATTTCGGTCTCAATCATGTCAATGTCGGCGGCGTTAAACTGTCGGCCAAATATAGCGACACACACCTTTCGACAGATTTTGACGAAGATCTGTTTTTCAGCGGACGATTGGATGACACGCAAAGCGAAACCAGAGTCGATACGCAAACCGCCCGTATCTCCGCCGATTTTGACGTTGCCGGGCTTGAAAATCAAATCACCTTATCGGGCCATAATATCTCAACCGATAGCCGGGCCAGTTTTCCGTCTATTTCTGACGGCACCCGCCGCAATGCCCGCTGGGCGGTTAAAAAATCTTTTGATCAGCACGCTATAACGGTTCTGGGCGAGACCGAACGCGAGACCTATACCATTACGCCTAACCTGGCCTTTGTCCCGACCGACCCGGAAATCAACGCCTATGCGATCGCGGGCGACTATCGCTATGAAAGCGATTATCTTTCTCTGACCGCGTCGGCACGTCAGGATTTCAATGACCGCTTTGCCGATGCCTTCACGTGGAAACTCGGCGGAACTTACGGTTTTGACTTTGGCGGACGCGTTCGCGCCTCTGTCGGCACAGCTGTCAAAAACCCGTCTTTAATCGAACTGTTCGGCTTTTATCCGGAAGCCAATTTTGCCGGGAACCCGGACCTCAAACCGGAAGAATCGCTCGGTTATAATATTGGATATACTCAAGAATTAATGTCTGGCGATCTCAAGCTCTCAGCGGATTATTTCCGGTCCGATCTCGAAGATGAAATTTTCACGGACTTTAGCGGCTTCCCCTTTGTCGCGCGCAACCGGATCAATAAGAGCCGGCGCGAAGGGGTCGAACTGACCGTCAATTATGACCCTTTCAGCAATATCAACTTATATGGCTCGGCAACATTTTTGAAAGCCGAGGAAAACGACACGCCCGAGATCCGGCGCCCGGAATTTCTGGCCAGTTTCACGGCCAGCTGGTCGCCCGTAGACGCCCTGACCCTAACGGCGTCTGCGGATCACACAGGCCGCCAGCTCGACACAGATTTCTCAACTTTCTCGGTCGTAGTGCTGGACGCTTTTACGCTCGTTGGACTCAATGCGGCCTATGACATAAACGAGATTATAACCCTCACCCTGCGCGGTGAAAATTTATGGGATGAAGATTATCAGGAAGTCGTTGGATATGCCTCTCAGGGCCGCGGTATTTTCGGTGGTCTGCGCGCTCGCTTCGAGTAGCGCCAGCGCCGCCGAACCGGACACCATCGCCAGCACATCTTTGTGCGGCGACAGCTATCTGCTTGCTCTAATGGGTAATGACGCACCTGAAAAACTGGTCGCAATGTCGTGGCAATCGCGCGACCCGGTATCCAGCGCCAATGACGCGCAAAAATCTCTGCCGCAAATTTGGGACAATCCCGAGAGCTATCTCTCCAGCGGCGCAGATCTAGTCGTCTTCGGGCCCGGCGAAGGGGTCGGCGCAGAGCGTTTCTTGACCAAAGCCGGCATAAACGCCCATCACCTAAATTGGGTCGAGGATTTTGACGGGGTTTTCTCCAATCTGGAGAGCCTCGGTGCGGCTGTCGATCAAGACAAGCCGGCCAGACGGATGATTGCAGATATAAGCCTGCGCCTGGACCGTTTAGAGGCCTTACCGGACACGCCCAAAATCCTATATCTCGCACGCTCCGGTTTTTCCGCCGGACCCGGTACATTTGTCGACGCTGCCATGACGGCGGCGGGCGGCGAAAATATCGTGACCGAGCCCGGCTGGCCAAAGCTTGATCCGGAATATCTCATCACCTTAAAGCCCGATCTGATTGTCACATCGTTTTTTGATGATGGCTATGAAAGCGTCAACGCGGCCGCTGTCCGCCATCATACTGTCCGTCAGTTTATCGACGCCCATAACCGTCTGGAAATTCCCGGATCCGTCTGGCCGTGCGCCGGGCCGGGCCTGATCGACGCGGCGGAAATGATCCACGCGTCGATAAAGGCGCTGCCGTGAAGATATTCCTTATTCTGCTGGCGACCGCTTTGTGTTTTTTGGGATCGCTGTTTTTCGGACAGGCAGAGCTGGGGCTCGGTGAGGTCATTGCGGCCCTGACCGGATCCGGATCTGAGCTGAACCGGCAAATCATTTGGGAGCTGCGCCTGCCCCGCGCGGCATTGGCTCTATTTGTCGGCGCGGGCCTTGGAGCCTCGGGCGCAGCTTTGCAGGGCTTTACAAGAAACGGCCTGGCCGCGCCCGGTATTTTAGGCTTTTCGGCCTGCGCCGCTCTTGGCGCTGTGGCCGCGCTTTATTTCGGGCTAGAGCAGAAATGGATTGCGCCGGCGGCCCTGATCGGTGCCGGGCTTGGATCCTTTTTCATTCTCTCCATTACAGGCCTCAAGAAAGGCGCGAATGTAATGATCCTTGCCGGCGTCGGAATCGGCGCCCTTGCTACCGCGCTGACAGGCCTGATCATGAATTTGGCGCCCAATCCCTGGGCTTTGTCCGAGATCGCTTATTGGCTGATGGGCTCGCTGCAAAACGCCGAGCTTAATAGTCTGTGGGTCTGCGCGCCGCTCACACTCTTGGGTATCATTTTGCTTTGGGTTATTGCCGGCGATCTCAAGACGCTCAGCCTCGGCGAGCTAACCGCGCAAAGCCTTGGCGTCTCAATTGCGCGGGTACAGTTTATTTTAATTGCCGGTGTTGCGCTCTGTATCGGGTCCGGCGTCGCCGTCGCCGGCGCCATAGGTTTTGTCGGTCTTTTTGTACCGCATATAATGCGCCTGATTTTCGGGCCCGACCCGGAAAAGCTGATCCTGCGGTCGGCCATCGCCGGCGCCGGATTTCTACTGCTCGCCGACATGGCGAATCGCGCTTTATCAGGTCCGGGTCATCAGCTTTATCTCGGCATTGTCACCTCGCTGATCGGCGTACCATTCTTCCTCTGGCTCGTGATTAAAGAGGTGCGGGCATGAGCTTGACCGCCCGCGAAATCAGCGCCGGTTACGGCAAGGCCGATATTATTAGGGATATTTCTGTGTCGGCAAAACCCGGTCATCTGATCGCGCTCATCGGGCCCAACGGCAGCGGCAAATCAACCTTGATAAAGACGCTCGCAGGTCTGCTGCCCTTATCGTCCGGTGACATCCAGCTCGGCGATCAGGATCTCGGCGATTATACAAGGCGCGAGGCGGCTAAGAAAATTGCCTATCTGGCCCAGGAAAGACGCGCTTTGCCCGCCATGACGCCAGCCGATATTTTGGAGCTCGGCCGCGCGCCGTTTCGGGGACGGCTCGGAAAAATCAGCGCCGCCGGTCATGACGCGATTAAGAGCGCCGTTAAGGCCGCGAATATTGCGCCTTTGATGCACCGCCGTTTTGGCGAGCTTTCCGGCGGGGAACAGGCACGGGTTTTGATGGCAAGAGCACTCTCCGTCGACGCGCCGATCATTTTGACCGATGAACCGATCGCCGCGCTTGATCCTTATTATCAGCTTGTGATGATGGATATATTGAAGGCCGAAGCCGCGCGCGGGAAGGTTGTGATCGCCGCGCTGCATGATCTCGCGCTCGCATACCAATTTGCTGATCGCATCTGGGTGATGGATCAAGGCCAGCTGGCAGTTGACGATGTTCCGCATCGAGCCTTATCCGAAGATATTCTCGCCCGCGTGTTTAAAATATCGGCGGAGTTTCCGGCTGTCTCGACCTCGCTTATCGAGATTTAACAGATTGCTCAAGAAATCGCAAAAAAGCAGCTTTAAAGCCTTGCAAGTCGTGACTTTCGTCAATATATGAACCCTCTCTCGTCGCGGGGTGGAGCAGCCCGGTAGCTCGTCAGGCTCATAACCTGAAGGTCGTAGGTTCAAATCCTACCCCCGCAACCAACCGAAGTGATAGGCCCGGCACGAAAGTGTAAGGGCCTAATTTTATGTCCGGGGGACAAAAAATAGCGAAGGTTCCGAACGGCAATGCCGTGAGGCTCCGTTTCAACTAAAATTTCGAGCATAAGGCCCCAAGCCGGGCTTTGGCGAAATTATTCATCCAGCCATTTAAGTTTTGCCAGCGGGTAACCGAGATACCATTTGGCGCGCTCAAGAATGATTCGGGTTTTGACGGTTTTGACGTCGAGGTCCTCGCGTCCGCTAATATCGTCAATCAAGGCGTTGAGTGCCTGCGTATTTGAGCAGCAGGTAAAAGAGATATAATCGAAATCGCCTGTTACTCGCAGCAAGTCCATAAATTCTGGAATGTCTTCGACAGCGGCCTCAAATTTCTTACGGGATTTTGGGTCATTATTTTCAAGCCGGAACTCGACATAGGCCAGGACATTTTCGGCGATCCGGTCAAGGTCGAGATCGGTGTGGAAACTGGCAAAATATCCCGCTTCCTTAAGGGCTTTCATGCGCTGAAAACAGGCGCTGGGCGAAAGACCAACCTGATCGGCTAGGTCTTGATTGGAAATGTCGGATTGGGAATGGGTGATGGTTAAAATCTTGCGGTTGATCGCATCAAGTTTGATATTTTTATTCCGGCCGGACATGGCCTCAAGTAAATCTGCTTTTCAGGCGCGCCGCAAGGACGAAATTCTGACGCAAATAAGACCGTGCATTCAAAACCAAATTTGCTAGACAATGCGCTAGGTTTTCGTCGGAAGGATTAATCATGGAAGATGGCAGCGAGTTTTCGGCAGTTCCGATCCGTGACGATCAATTGGTCGCTTGGCCGCGGGTCGCTGCAGTCGCCGCCATGGTCGGATTTTCCCTGCCAACCTTTTTAACGGGCCTAGAGATTTTCAGCGGCCTTTCACCTGTAAATGCCCTATGGGCTTTGTTTTGGGGCTCGATGATTGTTGTCACGGTCGGCGCAATCATGGGCTATATCGGGGCCAGCGCCCGGATGAGCTCTTATCTTTTGGTACGTGTTGCCTTTGGCGACAAAGGTGCGGCCCTGGTCAATATCGCCTTTGCGGTCTCGCTCATGGGCTGGTTCGGGCTGAACATTAATCTGTTTATGGATACGGTTGGACGGCTCGCGTCGGAGCTGTGGGGTCTTGAGATAGCGCCGGTTGTTCTCGCAATTCTTGCCAGCACTTGCATGACGCTGACGACATTGGTGGGGTTTAAGGCCATCAACTGGCTCTCGTCATTGCTGGTGCCCGTATTGATTGTTGTGACAGTTCTGTTCGCGCGCTCCGCCTTTTCCAATAAGTCTTGGGGTGATTTAATGGCGATGGACGTGCCGGCCCGCGCCGTTGGCGATAACGCCATGAGTATTGGTGACGGCATTAGCTTGATCGTCGGCGCTGTGATTATCGGCGCGATTATTCTGCCGGATATAACGCGGTTTATCCGCAACAAAAGCGGCGCGATATACACGGCCATCCTCTGCTACCTCGTGGTTCAAATGTTGGTCACAGGCGCCGCCGGAATGGCCGGTGCAAGCTCAGGCGTATTTGAAAGCTATTTTGATGCCGAGGGCGTGACGCGAACAGATGTGATCCTGAAATTGATGCTGGATGTTAATCTCGGCATTGGCGCGTTCATCATCATCATTGCCGGTAGCTGGGTTTTAAACTCGCTTAATCTCTATAGTACTGTGCTATCGACCAAGGCGACATTCCCGAAGCTTAACACCAAATGGCTTACGATTGCGCTCGGCGCGGTGGGCGTTATTGCTGCGCTCATGAATATCCTCGGGGCGTTTGCAACGTTCCTTTGGTATCTGTCGATTATATTTATTCCGGTTGCGGGCGTTCTGGTTATCGACCGTCTTTTGTTACGCCCTGAAGCGTATAATCTGGAAACGCTGGCCGATAATAATACGCTCAACACCACAGCCTTTGCCTCTTGGGCGATCGGTGCCGCTTTCGCGATTTTGGCGGATCGAGGCATGGTGCCAACCGCGACGGGCATCGGCGCGATGGACGCGCTGCTGCTGAGCGCCGTCCTCTATATTATCCTGTCCAAAGCCTTGCCGCGCAAAACATCATGAGAATAGGAATTGATGTCGGCGGTACGCACACGGATGCGGTGATCCTGGAGGGCGATAAAGTCATCGCTGCAACCAAGGCTCTGACCTCGGCTGATGTCATTTCCGGCGTCACAGATGCGCTGGATGTAATCTTAAAAGACGGCGGCGTTTCGCAGGATACAATTCAGACCGTCATGATCGGGACGACCCAGTTTACCAACGCGATAGTCCAGCGCCGCGAGCTCTCGGAAATGGCGGCGGTGCGGATTGGACTACCGTCCGGCAAGGGCATGCCGCCCATGGTCGATTGGCCGGCTGATATGAAAGACGCCATCGGCGCGCATATATATGAGCTGCACGGCGGTTATCTCTATGATGGATTTGCGCTCGCGGAATTGCGCCAAGACGAGATTGATGAGCTGATCAAAGATTTGATCAAGCATAAAATAAAAAACGTTGCGATTGCTTCGGCGTTTTCACCTATGAATGCGGAGCCGGAACAGGTCGTCGGCGCGGCGATCAAAAAGGCCATTCCGGACGCGCGGATCACCTTGTCGCATAATTTTGGCCGGCTCGGGCTGATGGAACGCGAAAACGCCGCGATTATGAACACGACGCTTTTGCCGTTTGCGGAAAAAGTGGTGAGCTCTTTTCTCGGCGCGCTCAAAAATCGAGGTCTGACATGCCCGGCCTATATCAGTCAAAATGACGGGACTTTGATGAGCTCGGATTTCGTTCAGGCTTATCCGGCGCTGACTTTTGCCTCGGGGCCAACCAATTCCCTGCGCGGCGCTTACAAACTCACCGGCCTGTCCGACGCCATTGTGGTCGATATTGGCGGGACGACATCTGATATTGGCGTGCTACAAGGCGGCTTTCCGCGGGAGTCCAATGTGATTGTTGATATTGGCGGCATCCGCACCAATTTTCGTATGCCGGATATTCTGGCGATTGGTTTGGGCGGCGGCAGTATTGTCAGCGATGACGGCCGCACCATCGGCCCGCAGTCGGTCGGGCATAAGCTCGTGACCGAGGGGATAGTGTTTGGCGGCGATACGCTGACGACAACCGATATTATTGTAGCCGCGGGCCAAGAGGATATAGGCGATAGGTCCAGAGTGTCAGATTTGCCTCAGGAGACCATTACGAACGCCAAAGCCACCATGCGGCGCATGCTCGATCAAAATATCGATATGATGAAACCCGGCGGAAGGGATATCCCGGTCATTTTGGTAGGCGGCGGCGCCGTTCTGGTCACAGATGGGCTGAGTGCAGCTTCCATACTCCATAGGCCTGAAAATGCCGGCGTGGCTAATGCTATTGGCGCCGCGATTGCTCAGGTCGGCGGCGAGGCCGAGAAAATGGTCTCTTACAAGGCTATGCCGCGCGAAGACGCCATCGCCGAAATTACGAGGGCCGCGACCAAGCGCGCGGTCAGCGCCGGAGCCGATGGCTCGACCGTGCGCGCTGTCGATATCGAAGAAACCCAGATCCCCTATATGGATGACGGCGCAACCCGCGTTCGGGTCAAAGTCATTGGGGAGCTGGCGACATGAGCGAGTCTTTGACCCATATCGGCCTTGAGCAACTTGACGATCTGGCGCTGGGTTCGGTTTTTCTGGCCACAGGCGGCGGCGGCGATCCTTATGTGCCCAAGCTGATTACAGCCGAAGCGATCAAGCAATTTGGCCCTGTGCCTTTGCTGGACCCAAAAGACGTTGCTGATGACGCCTTTATTGTCCCGGTCGGGAGCGTCGGCGCGCCGACGGTCAGCCTTGAATTATTACCGTCCGTCGAAGATGCCGCGAAAACGCTGATCGCATTTGAGAAATTTATCGGCAAGACAATCGACGCCGTCGCGTCCTTTGAAATTGGCGGCGGCAATTCCGTTATTCCGATTTGCGCCGCGGCGGCCAAAGGCCTGCCGGTGATTGATGGTGACGGTATGGGAAGGGCACTTCCCGAAGCTCAGATGATGTCCTATCCGATTGGCGGGGTCAAACCGACACCGGCGCTGGCCTATGACTATGCGGGTAATCAAGCGACCTTTGAAACCGATACAACAGAAACCTATGAGCGTCATATCCGAGCCTTTTCCATGGCGGCGGGCGGGATGATCACCGCAGCTGAACACGCCATGACGGGACGCCAGTTAAAAGACACTGTCATTCCCGGCACGGTCAGTTTCTCCATCAAGATGGGCGAACTCTTGCGCGAGAAACGCGGTCAGGCCGATACGCTTTTAAAGCCCCTGCAAGATCTTTTTGCGACGTCGATATATGGGCAGTGTAAGCTGCTCTACACGGGCAAGGTCATCGACAAATCGACCCGGATCATTGGCGGCTACGATATTGGCGAGGCGACGATTGCCGATTTTGATGGGCAATCCGAAAACATGTCGGTTAATATCAAGAACGAGTATTTATTGGCGAAAATTGGAGACCGCGTCGCGGCCAGTGTGCCGGACTTAATCACTATCGTCGATTTTGAAACCGGAACACCGATCAATGCCGAGCGCCTGCGTTTTGGTCACCGCGTCGCCGTGTTTGCAACGGGTTGTCCGGACTTCTACCGCTCAGAAACCGCTATGAAAGTGGTCGCGCCGCGCTGTTTCGGATTTGATATCGATTATGTTCCGGTCGAGGACCTTTAGCCTGCCAGATCGCCCAATGCAGTTCTGAGGCCATTTAGCTTATCACCATATTTCTTCCACCGTCCGATCGAGCCTGAATAAAGCGGCTGGCGCACTTGCACCGAACTGGCGGTAGAAACCGGCGCGGCATTTTCATGAAAACGGAGGCAGGCCTCTTCAAATTCCAGACCGCAAAACTTGAGCAGTTTTCGGGTCTGATTTTCCTGATCAAAGACAATGTCTTCATAATGGATTTCCATGAAGCGACCAGCCGGAAGATGCTCGCGCCAATGGCGCATAAGGTCATCAAACTGCCGATAGAAAAAGGCCGTATCCTCAAGATCAAAGGTGTAATTATAAAAGGATTCCTGCACCGACAAGAGCTGACGATAATTGGATAGGCAGCTATCCATCGCGCCGCGGCGCAGCGCGACAATGCGCGCGTTTGGAAACGCCTTGTGGATCAGGCCGGCGTAAAAGAAATTCAGCGGCATTTTATCAACGAAATAGGCACATGTCCCCAGACGGGCTTCGACGCGATCAAGATAGGTATACGCTGCGTTTACAAGGTCGAGGTTACGGGCCGCGTCGAAAGTCTCGCCGTCCATTACCATATTAGAGGACGTCCCGGTTTCGGACTTGATAATCTCGGCAAAAAAGTTGAGCTCGCCGGCCGAAACGACCTTGGAGTGGGATGATAAAATTCGGTCAACGAGCGTGGTTCCCGTCCGGGGCATGCCGACCACAAAGAGCGGCGTCGTTTCGGAATTCGGCGTTATAGATGTCGCGCCTATTGTGGTCTTGGCCGCCTCAAACATTTTTTTACCGAGATTGCGGTCATAAGCAAATTTTTCGCGTTTGACAGATTTGGCTTTTTGCAGCCAGCCAAGGCTCTCGTCATAATGGCCCAGATCTTCGAGCGTTTTCGCAATTGTATGGCCGAGTTGATGAGCCGCATCCTCATTATCGGCCAATCGGTCATAGAGATCCTTGAGCTGATCTAGGCGATGATTGTCTTCTGTTTGTTTTTCCAGCGCAATCATTGACGCCAAAGCGCCATAATGATTTTCGTCGCGCTTGAGCGCATTGCTATAGGCCTGTTTTGCGTTTTCAAAATGGCCTAGAAACAGCTCCGACGCGCCGAGATTATAGAAGGAATTGGCGTGAGGGTTTTTGTGCGAAACGGCCTGTAAAAACAGTTTGATGGCAAGTTCGTGAAAGCCCGTTCGGCTGTAAACAACTCCGATTTGATCGGCGATATAGCCGTCTTTGATGGTGAGTTTTGCCGCCCGGTCAGCACATATTTTCGCTGCGCCCGGCCGGCGGAGGAGCGAGAGTGTTTTCGCCGCATAGGCCGGATTATAAACCTGTTTCGGGTCCATCATTTCGGCCTTTTCAAACAGCTCGAGCGCCTTCAAGAAATTCTTATGGTCAAGAGCGATCACGCCGAGCAGAAAAAACGGCACCGGATTAAGGTGATCCGTTTGAATGGCCGCAATACAGCGCTCGTGAACCGGCTTGTAATGCCCTTTGGAAAGTGCGGCCAACCCGCCAGATATCGATAAATCCTTCACAACGCAGACTTACTGCGTTGAGACTGGAAGTGCCAGATAATATCAGCATTCACACCTAAAAAGCGGGTACTAAAAATCGAATTTTGCACATCAATGGAGCGGCTCAATATTTTTGGCTCAATCTATTGGCTTTTGAAATCCGATTTTGTCCGATATAGGTTAGAAGAAAGAAACGCGACTCTACAGATTTAAAGGGGATCCTCATGCTGCGAACTATGACACTAAAATCCAAACTGAAACTCACGGCGAGCCTGCTCGCCCTTCCGATGGGCATGAACGCCATCAGCGCGCCGGCGCAGGCCCAGGTCAACAACGAAGACGAAATTATTGTAACAGCCACGCGCCGGGCCGAATCTATTCAGGATATCGCGCTTAATATCTCGGCCGTTGGCGGAGAGCAGATTGAGCAGCAGGGCTTTGATGATATATCCGAACTGACAGCCTTTGTGCCCGGCATCAGCATTGCCGATCAGGGCGGTCGTGACGGCAACCGGATCGTCGTCCGCGGATTGAACGCCGAAAATATTTCTAACGCTTTTGGCCAGGAAAATGGCGGCGGAACAGTTGCAACCTATGTCGGCGAAATTCCGCTCTATGTTGATCTTCGGATGAATGACCTCCAGCGCGTTGAGGTCTTACTTGGGCCGCAAGGCACATTATACGGCGCGGGCACAATGGGCGGCGCCATCCGCTATATTCCAAACAAGCCGGATTTTGACGACGAGTTGTTTGAAGTCCGGACCGATGTATACGGCTATAATCACGGGAGCGGCCTGAGTTCTGACACCGGTTTCACGGCCAATGTCCCGGTCTCAGATGAATTCGCGCTTCGCGCGTCAATTGACTATGTCAGCGACAAAGGATTTATCGACTATCCGCTGGTCGTTCAAAGTCCGGGCTTTTCCGAACCCGATCCGCTGGTTTTTGATGAGGCAGCAAGAGCGGCCAATTTCCGTCCGATTGAAGACGCCAATACTGAAAAAATCCTGTCCGGACGTCTGGCGGCCAGAATGGCGCCAACCGATTGGCTGGACGCTACTCTGACCTATTATTTTCAGGAAGGAGATTATGGCGGGCGGAACACGTCATCACTTCGGTCTGGTTTGATACCAGCCCGGCCTTATGAATTTAACGCTCGCGTTTCAGAGCACAGTGAACGTGATAGTAATTTGTTGGCACTTGAGGTCATTGCCGATCTTGGATTTGCAGAGCTGACATCTGCGACAGGCATTGCCAAAGTAAAAGAGAACGGACAGCGCGATCAAACTGACCTTCTGGTAACATTGGAATATTATTACGAGTTCTATCCAACCTTTACGGCCTTCACATTTGAGGACGAGGAAACCGATATATTTAACCAGGAAGTGCGTCTGGTATCCAAAGGCGATAGCCGATTTAATTGGATCCTTGGCGGGTTTTATAATGTCAATAAATATAATGCCCTATCATCGGAATTCACACCGGGCGTCGGCGCATTCAATGCCGGGTTTGGCTTTCGTCAGGATCTCAACGATCTGGAATATTTCGAGGCGGACCGAACCAAGCTTGAAGAAATGGCCGTGTTCGGCGAAATTGGATTTGATATTACCGAAGCGTGGGATGTCACCGTTGGCGGGCGATATTATGACTACACGCTCGATACCGCTGGCGATACCCAGTTCCCCTATTTTACAACGCCGGCTGATTTCCCCGGGCCTTATCCGCTCTCAGCCATTGAGAACAATCTGACATTAGCCGAAAATCAGTCCAAAAGCGGTGAGCTTTTCAAATTTAATACGTCCTACAAATTCGGCGGCGGCAATACGGTGTACGCAACCTTCAGCCAGGGTTTCCGGGTCGGCGCGTCTAACGGCACGAATTTGTGTATGGGTACATTCCCATATGCGGGTAACCAGAACCTCTGTCTGCTCTCACCGGGTCAACAATTCGGACCAAATCCGGGCGATATCGTCGTCATTGATGAAACCGAATATGTTCCGGATACGGTCAATAATTATGAACTCGGCGCCAAAACCACTTGGCTTGATGGCGACCTGACGCTTAACGGCGCGGTCTTCTACATGGATTGGACAGATCCGCAGGTCGCTTCGGTATCCATCAATGCCGGCACGTCGATCACGGTCAATGCCGGCGCGGCCGAAACCAAGGGCGTTGAGCTCGCCGCCGACTGGGATGTCACCGACCGGTTTAACCTGCGCGGTAATTTCAGCTACACTAAGGCTGAGCTGACCGAAGGTGTTCCGTCTTTAATCACCACCATTGCGCCTCCGGGGTTTGGCACAGCCTTTGAAGACGGCGCAAAAGGCGATCGCTTGCCGGGTTCACCCGAGACACAATTCTCTATCTTTGGGTCTTATGATCATCCGCTGAGCGGCGACGCCAGTATTTTGGTCAATGGCGGTTACGCATGGCAGAGCTCAGTCTTATCATCCGTTGGCGCGCGCGGCGGCACATATACGCTGCCGAGTTTCGGACGGGCGAATGTGTCCGTTGGCTATAATATGGATAATTGGTCGCTGACCGGATATGTCGATAATCTGTTTAATGACTTTTCCGAGTCGAGCTCATTCTCCGCCCCAAGGTTTAACCAGCGCGTCGCGCAGACCAATGTTCGATATTTCCGAACCAATGTATTGCCGCCGCGCTCAATCGGCGCCAGGTTTAGATATCGGTTCAAATAGGACTGTATTTCTTGAATGAATTTTAAAGGGCCTTCGGGCCCTTTTTTAATGCCGCTTTGAGGCTTTTTCTACCCATAGCCCCATTGTCGTCTTCATCCGACAATCGCAGTCCCCCGCAGCCATTTAAAACAACTCGGCCCGCGCCGGGTTTTTTGTTGTGGACGCGACTTAATCCGAGGTCGGCCGGTTGAGGTCGTCCGCCATCCCGCAAGCTCAAATTATAAACACCCGGTAAAGCCCTCATTGACACAATGCTAATCATTTTACCCTAGATTGATTTTTTAAAGATTAGTGACGTGAAATGGGCAAATTGGGAAATAACGTCTTGGAGGCTTTTAAAGTGGTCGCTGGCCACTACTCGGCGTTTCATGAACGGCTCTTGGGCACCTATGAAGAAGACACTGAGTTACAGTTCAGAGCGGCCAATTTATTTTACATTATTCTCGCCGGTTACTCGGTCATTTTTTGCCTATTATTGTTATTTTTGTTTGGCAGTTCCGCAATCGTTGATCAGCATGCCCGAACGGTTTTTGTTCCGGTCTTTACTATGATTTCTGTGACATTTGCCTATTGTATCAATCTGATAATAAAACAAAAGCTAAATCTGTCCCGCTCGATTGTCCTTGGCTTGGCGATCATTGCCGTCGTGTCGTCGATATCGCTGACCGGCGGATTTCCCAAATCTGTGGCCAGTGTCGCCATCTTTATCCCTGTGGTGATGAGCTACTGCCTTTATGGGGGACGGACCAGCCACTCGATCTCGGCGCTTCTGACAATCTGCTTGATCACACAATGGATATTGATAGAACGGTTCGGCATACAATTCCCGGACTATTCCTCGGTCGATACGCCGGAATCCAATATGGCGCTAACGATTGGGGCGACCTTGATGATTGCCTGCTTTGCATTGGCGGTATTTGATATTTCGAACCGCAAATATATTCAGAAGGCCAACGCCGCATTTGTCAGCAAAACAAACTTTCTGGCCAATACTTCTCACGAAATCAGAACTCCAATGAATGGCATTATTGGTATGACCGAAGTGATGATGCGAACAACCGAACTCGATCGCAAGCAGAAAATTTATATGGAGGCAATTCATAAATCCGGCAATGCGCTTATGACAATTATAAATGACATTTTGGAATATTCGCGGCTTGAAGTCGGACATATTGAAATTCAGAAAGAACAGTTTAATCTTTTTAAATTAACCCAAGAGCTACAGACCTTGATGGCTGTCGATGCAGCCCGAAATAATGTTGAGGTCCGGTTAAATTACTCCGATAACTTAACCCATTTATTTATAGGCGATGCCGCACGAATTCGTCAGGTCCTGATCAATCTGCTGGGCAATGCTTTCAAATTTACGCAAAACGGTTATGTCCAAATCAATGTCTCGTCCGATTTCAGCGATAAGAAATCTCGGGTCCGGATCGAGGTCGAAGACAGCGGGATCGGGATCGCCGCTCAAAAACTGCCGAAAATTTTCGAGAAATTTACCCAGGCTGATTCCGGGACAACCCAAAAATATGGCGGCTTCGGCCTCGGGCTCAGTATCTCCCAAAAACTTGTAGAGTTGATGCAGGGTCAAATCGGTGTCCGATCCGAACTTAATGTTGGCTCGACCTTTTGGTTTACCCTGCCTTTGCGGGCTGTCAATCCGGTCGCGGCGACGGCGCAAATTCATAAGCTCCCAATGGGCCCCGATCACTGCCCGCCAAATCGCCAAGCATTGATCGTCAGCCGGGACCTTATTATTGTCGAGCAATATGGCAACTTTTTAAGAGCCGAAGGCTTCCGGGTTTTTCACACATCAACCAATAGAAAGATAGGGAATTGGCTGGGCGCGATTGGTCCCGCTCCCGACCGCAAGCCGCTCCTCTTGGTTGACGGCGCTTTAAATGTGCAGCAATTGGCGCAAATTAAACTCGTAACCGCCACGAAAGAAAATGACATTGAAATTGTTCTTTTGTCGCCCCGGCTGTCGGTCGGTTATAATCCTTCCGAAATTCTGGGCCCGATGGTGACCTCGCCGGAAACCCTGCTGTCGCGATTAAGAACTGCAGACCAGCTCATTCCCGAACCCGCCTACAAACCGGAAACCAACAACCTTCATCAAACCGGATAATAATATTATCCACACCTCCCTGTGGATAAGCGCTTGAGTCAACCCTATGCAATCACAGCGGCCAACGTCCCTATGCGTTGCAGCGCCTTTCCACGCCCTGCCCATCTCAATAGGAATATATTAAATATGATCGCTTAAAGTGATGAAAAATAAAGGATGTGGATGATGGGATCTACGGAATCTCTAATGACGCAGCTTGCCGGGACAAATAGTCTCCGGATCAACCGTCACCTCGATAATGACCAGCTACTGGTCAAGCTTTGCCGCAATGGCAAAGAGTGGCTCTCACCGGTGGGATGGGTCCGAAGCCAAAAAGGCACCCTGCTCGATTGTCGCCGGGACAAGCAGGGGAGTATTGTCGAAATACCCGCCGAATTTGCGCGCAAATTAAACGTCGGCGACACGCTGGAACTTATCAATTCGGAATCCGCTTTCAAAGCCAGCATTAATTGGGGCGAAGCCGGCCGAATAAGCAATGGCGCTGCCCGCCCGGCATCAGTGAAAACGCCGGAAGTCTCATTAATCGAAACTGAAAAACGCGCCGCCGAAGCACAAAAAGTCGCCGATGCCTATAAGGCCAAAATGGACGCCGCAGCGCAGGCGCGCGAAGCCGCTCAGGCGGCCGCGCTGGAAGCCGCCCGATTGGCCGATGAGGCGCTTAAAGCAGAGACCGACCGGATTGAAGAGATGGAACTGGCCGCCGCGGCTTTTGAAGAAGCCAAACGGTTTAAACGGGATGAAGAGCGCCGCCTCGAAAAAGAACGCGTCGCCGAGGAAGCCCGTATCGCCGAAGAGGCGCGTCTCGCCGAAGAGAATAAGATAAAAGAGGCGGCCGCACGGTTAGAGGCCAAGCGCGATCAAGCCCGAAAATTATTCCAAGACGAGATCGATAAAATTGAAGCCCAGAAAGCCGAGTTACAAAAAATTGTGGATGAGCAAAATGCTCAACTCCAAGATTCCGAAGCGGCAATTGCACAGCATAAAAAGGCCCTCACCCGCACAGAAAAAACCGCAGCCAAGGCCCAAGAACAGGAAGCGTGCGACCGGGCGGCTTTGCAAGATGAAGATAACCACATTGCCAGCCTTAAGGTTCAGCGCCAGAAACTCGCCGAGTCTTTAACCGAAATAGACCGCAGCAATGATCGGCTGTTTAAGAACCTGGCCGGCGCCGAACAGGCCTACCAGCAAGCGGAAGAAGAAGTCGTTGCCGCCCAGGCTCGCGCCGCCGATAGTCTCAAGGCGCTTGAAAAAATTAAAAGTGAAAGCGGCGTCATCCTCCCTAAAAAAGCCGCCCTGCAAAAAGAAGCTGAAGGGATCGACGCCAAGCTTGGACGTCAGGAAAGCCAGTTATCCGGTCTCAAACAATCCTGGGAGAAAGCCCGTCAATCCTATGAGGATGACGAGGCCGCTATTCGCGATCTAAAAGACCGGCTGGACACCGAACAGGCCCGGACCGAAAAAGTCCGCGCAAATATCGCGCGCGCCGAGGCCGACATGAGAGCTGTTGACGAAAAACTATCGGACAAACAAGCGATGCTGTCGCGGGTTAATGAAACAGAAAATGCAGAACAGATCCGGGAACTAACTGCCGACGTTGAAGGTGCCGAAGCCTCAATGGTTGCCAAGACATCAATTACATCGAAAGCCGATTCCAGATCCAAGGAGGGTCCAGGATTCCTGGGCCGGTTTTTTCGCAAAGAGCCCGAAGCCGCCAAGCCAGCAACCCTAGCCGCACCGCCATTACCGGTTAAAGCCAAATCAACGGCCAAAGAAACGCCCGAGCCAGTTCCGGTTCGCGAGCCAGCCATTGCGGCTGAGCCAATATTGGCTCCCGAGCTGGCCCCCGTAAAGCTTGATGCCGCGCCGAAAATCGCCAAATCGCCCGCCGAGATTCAAGGGCCGATTGTCAAACATTCGGAACCTAAAACATCATCAGCGCGTCCGGGCTTTGTTCTCGTCTTTACTGTTGTGTTGATCGGTGCCGCCGCGTTTGGCCTTTATGCGCTATCTAAAATTGGTTCATCTGCGAGCTCACAAAGTGCAGCAAGCCAAACTGCCGTGCCCGAGACCACCATGAAAACGCCGGAAGATAGCGTGATAACTCAAACGGCGTCGCTGAATTCCGGGCCGTCCATTGACGTCGACACAAATATGATCGGCGAAACCGATAATATATCTGATCCAGCCATGCCTGAAACTATTGACGGCGAAACAACGCCCGTTCAAAACGAGTCCGAAACCGGCCCATCAAAAGCGGCGCCGGCTAATAACGAACTCGAACCGCCTTTAATGGAAGCGGTCACAGAGCCGATAGAGCAAACGGTCGCGGAAGCTGAACCCAAAATATCCCAGCCAGAGACGATTATCCAAACCGAAACTATTGCCGCGCCGACGACCCGATCTGCCGCGGCCAGATATGCGCCCGTGAACACAAAGCCCTCTTCGCCCAATCCTTACACGATCGCCGAGGCCGAAACCGCGCCCGTTCAGCCGATTGCGGTTCGGCCAATTTCCGAGACCACGACGCCCGTCATAATTCAGCCATCGCCGGTCTATAGGCGAGATGCGGCGCCGGCAATTGAGAGCCTTACCGGACCCCAGAGCGATCCGGCGATGATCCGCACCATACAGGATCAGCTGGCTCAGCTTGGCTTTTACGGCGGCGAAATTAACGGTCTTCAAACCGCCGAAACCCAGGACGCAATCCAGCTTTTTAAGACCTTGTTTGAACTGCCGGTGAACTCTGATCTTACCGATGAATTTCGCGCCGAACTTAGCCAGGTTGTCTATCAGCGACAGATCGCGCCGACAATTTCTCCGGCCGGGTCCACCGAAAGTATCGTGCAAAACCCGCCAGCAGACCCGGTTCCGATCCGCTCGGAGCCATCGCGCAACAAACCGCAATCCGGTTTTAGCGCGCCGGGCGGCTTTGAGCCTCCGGAGAACTGACCTCAGCGGCGCTGATAGATTTCTTCAGTTCAAAAACCGCGATAATGCTGCATTTTATATTTACGTTGCGGTAACCACTTACTTTGACGTCCCTATAACCAATTTCCATTAATAATTTTTCCCAGGAAACAGGCGAATTCATGGGTAAATGGAAACAATTTTTCTCTGACGGGGCGGCTGCGGTAAAATTCCGCTGCGTTTCTGTGCATGAAAAACTCCTGACCGCCTATGAAGATGATCCGGAATCCCAGTTCCGCGCCGCCAATCTTTTATACATAATTCTGGCTGGCTACACGCTCATTCTCTGCCTGCTCGGCCTGTTCATTTTTAGCGGACCGTCGATGATTGACGCAGATACTCGTAATATATTCGCCCCGCTCTTCATTCTGGTTGGGCTGTTCTTCGGCTTTTGTCTTCAAATGGTTTTGAACCGCAAGCTCGAACTGGCCCGGACATTGGTCCTCGGCATCGTCATTGTCGCCGTCCTGAGCGCGGTTACTTTGACCGGCGGTTTTCCGAGGTCTATGGCTAGCGTGTCTGTCTTTATTCCGATTATTATGGGCTATTGCCTTTATGGCGGCCGGACTGGTCACTCCATATCGATTTTACTGACAACATTTCTATTGTGCCAATGGTTCATTTCCAAAAATACCGGCATAGTCTTTCCGGATCATTCTTCCGCCGCCATGCCCGAAGCCAATATGGCTATAACACTCGCCGCGACTTTATTCATCGCGTGTCTGGCTCTGGCGATTTTTGACATATCCAACCGCAAATATATTAAGCGGGCCAATGCTGCTATGGTCAGTAAAACCAATTTTCTGTCCAATACATCGCACGAAATCAGAACCCCGATGAACGGCATTATCGGCATGTCAGAGGTGATGATGCGCACAACCCAACTGGATCAGGATCAAATTATCTATATGGAAGCCATCCATAAATCCGGCACAGCGCTGATGACGATCATCGAAGATATTCTGGATTATTCCCGCCTTGAGGCCGGTAATGTCGAGATCAAGCAGGACCCATTTGACCTGTTCGATTTGGCGAAGGAATTACAGACGCTGATGTCCATCAATGCGGCCGATAAAAATGTTGTCGTGCAATGCCATTATCCGGCGGACTTGCCGCGCAAATTTATCGGAGACGCGGGGCGCATTCGTCAGGTCCTGATTAATCTTCTGGGCAATGCGATCAAATTTACGGAAAACGGCCATGTCGGCATTACAGTATCGGTTGAGAAGACCGACATTGAAGCTGAGGTTAAAATCGAGATTAAAGATAGCGGCATCGGCATCAGCGCCGAAAAACTGCCAACGATCTTCGAGCATTTTACCCAGGCGGAATCCGGCACAACACAGAAATTCGGCGGCACCGGGCTGGGCCTATCTATCGCCCATAAATTGGTTGAGCTTATGAATGGCCGTATCGGCGTTGTCTCCCAGGAACATGTCGGTTCGACCTTCTGGATCAGCTTGCCGCTGCCGCTGGCCCATCCCTCCGCCGAGCCTCAGATCAGCCAAACGGAAGATATTCTGGCTAAGTTCTCCAGCGTACCCGCCAAAGAAGTCCATCAGGACCAAACGGCGCAAATACATCCATTGCCAACGCCAATTGAAAGACGCGCTCTGATCGTGAGCTCGGACCCGCTTGTCATTGATGAATTTGGAATGAAACTGCGATCCATGGATCTCCGGGTTTTTCACACCCATCAGATTGCGACCGTCAAAAACTGGATGGTGGCTCTGGAATTTGAACCGGACGAAAAACCGATCATTATTGTTGACGGGTCCCTGTCGGCAATAGATCTGTCGGAAGTCCTGTTGCAGGTTTCAAATTCCGGCAAAAAAATCAAAACCATCGCGGTCTCGCCGCGCGTCGCCGTCGGATATAATCCAGCACTTGAAGAACTCGACGAAGTGGTCCGCTGCGCCGACGATTTATCTCCGCTGATCCTGCCGCAAGCGATCTAGTAGACCCTCGCCCATCTTCCTGTTTTGGAACCCCAAGGCGGCATCCGCGTTATATTTCCTGATCATGTCCTCGGGGCCAACTGCGTTTTTGACTTTAATGCCTCAAAACGGACATTATTATGATAAAGTGTAAAATAGCGCCGGATCCTATTGGGCCGCGCTTGAAATGGAGATTATTATGAAACATATTATTGTCACTGCAAGCGCAGCCCTATCTCTGGCCGCTTGCACCACCACCGGAAATGTTGAGAAAAATGCCGCCATCGGCGCAGCAGGCGGCGCCGTTGCAGGCGCTGTAATCGGCAATAATGTCGGCGATGGCGACGCGAAAACTGGCGCGATTATCGGCGCTGTGATCGGCGGCGCAGGCGGCGCCTATGTCGGTCATGAAAAAGACAAGCGTATGGACGAGAAGACCGATTTTAAACAACCGGCTCAAGGTCAGCCTTTGATTTATGATCAGGCCGCCGGGCGCTATTATTTTGTCGATGACACAACCGGAAAAACCTATTGGCGAAACGGAACGCTCCGCACAACACCTTATTAGGTCAGTCGGTTCGCGAAAACTGAAACAGGGAAGCTGACTGTTTCCGGATTATGTGCTATGATAGCCGGGAGTGATCTCGGGCGCATTTTTTATGACCAAAATAAACGTTCCCCGTAAGCGGGCTGAATATCATAAAACATTCACGACCATATTTCAGCGCATGAAAAACCATAAGGTCGCGCTTTATGATTATATCGATCAGGGCAGCTTGAAAGTTTATGAGAGCCAGCTCGATGGCATTGAGTTTAAAACCCGCAAACCGCTCGACTTTTTAGACGCGCTGCGAACAGCCATGATCGTAGGGAAACAGTCATTTCGCGAAGGTAAAAAATTTGATCACGCCCATTGGACGGTCGATATGTCGATGGCGGCAACCAAGGGGATCGGGTTTCGCGAAATTACCTATTTGGGTGAACCCAATTTGCGTCAGAATCAGCCATCCTTATTGCAGATGCGCCCGAAAATGGATTCCACCTTCAGCGCGCAGTTTACAAAGAACTCGGCAAAAATTGATATTACATCTTTGCACTGCGCGGTCTGGGGTGATTTTTGCAGCATACATGTCGACGAATCCGGTTTCGTACTGCAACCCATCCCCGGACTTAGTCAGGACGTTATGATGACGCCGGATTTTCTACAGCATACTTTGCTGGAATTGCTCTGGAAAGGTATCCCCGGCATGCCCGAAGGGGTTGAAATTTACGTGCCAAATTCGGCTAATAATTACAGCGCTACGGGATTACGGGCCTCCGCCGAACTGACCTCGAACATCAAACTGACCTTAAACGCGTCTTATACGGTTAGGGGCACAAGGGGTTTCTCCAAGACGCTAAGCCTTGAAGGCGTCTTCTGAGGCTTAAGAAAGATAACAAGGACCCTGAGAGCCGGATGATTTAGATCTCGCCCGGTAGAGAACTCATCCCGGATAAAGACACGCTTAAGCGCCAATAAACTGCGCCAGATTTGGCCTGCGGAAATTCGGCCCTTTCAAAACCTTGCCGTCCTCGCGGAAGATCGGTTTGCCGTCCTCGCCGAGCTTGGACATATTGGATGCCTGGACCTCATCAAAGGCCGCTTCTTTGACCGGGTGCAGGCCAAATTCCAGAAAGGTGCCATCAAGCACATATTGAATATCGCACAGTGCATCGAGTACCTCTAACATATCGCCGGCTTCAACAGCTTCGCGCAGCTCGCGGATCTCTTCTTCGAGCAGTGATAGGCGCAGTTCCCGGCGACCTTCCGGCAGTGCGGGCTCATGCAGCACCGGCACCTGAAAATGTTCATGCCATTCGCGCACCTGATTTAAAGTTTTCATCGATCCCTCCAGTCTATTTGGAGGATCTCTGCCACGATTCGGAGATTAGACAGAGTCGGCGTGCTCGATTTTTAGCCATATCTGATGATTGATGATCGGGTTGACGCGATATTCCGAAACCTTCAATCCTTCGGCCTTCGCCAAGCTCTGTATTTTTTCCAGGCTAAACTTAACCACACGAATAAACCGATCATCGTCATGCGATTGGTTGTCGCCGATTTCTCCGTCATACGGGTAATCCAGATTCCAATAGGACGCCATCATTATTGCGTCATCGTGGCTGTTATCCTTAAAGGACTTTAGGATTTTTATCAGCATACCCGCGGTCGTGTGAGTTAATATCGAGCGCGCGACAACATAGTCAAATGTCTGGCCGAAGACCGAGAAATCGCAATCTGAATTGGTCGAAAATTCCGGCTTTTTGGACTTTATCAACTGTGGACCGAGCGCATGTTTTTTGCCGGCTTCCAGCATTTTTGCGTCGGGCTCTATGCCATAATAGTTTCCGCTATCGACCAGACGCACAATCCAATAACCGAGACGCACCGCGCCGCAGCCAAAGTCGAGAATTTTATGATCCGGCCTTAGCCCGTTTTGCAAGAGTGTAATGATCGTCTCGCGGCCAACTTTGCCAAAGTCTTTGGCGGGGCCGCCGGAATATAAGGCAATATTGTCAATATTCCATCCGATCTTAGCCAATGGGCCGTCTTGCACGATTGTTCGCGCTGCTTCGATTTTGCGCTGTATCCCTTCGGGATGATCCGATCCGGTATCAAGCGCCTTCTGAAACACAGATATGGCCTTTTTTGCCTGTCCGTCTTTGAGCAAGGCATCGCCCAGATTATTATAAAGCCACGCCGGAACATCGTCGTTCAACGCAGCGGCCTTCTGATAGGATTTAATCGCGGCTTTGGTATCGTCATGGGCAAGCTGAGCTTTTCCGAGGCTGGTATAAGCAAAGAAATCCGCGGGCCGGAGTTCGGCCACTTGCCTATAATATTTTATCGCCTTGTCTAATTGACCTTCCGTCTCATAAATTTTACCGAGCTGAATGAGTGCCCGTACAAGTTTCGGATCCGACTCCAATAGCTTTGAGTATAGCTTGATCGCCTCGGAAGTCTGACCTTTTTCGGTGAGGGATTTGGATTCGGATAGAAGGCGTTCTATTGTCTTATTTTTTTCCGTCTTTGCCGCTATTTCAGCCATGGTTACCCCCTATTATTGACCGAACTTTCGACAGGATACTTAAAACAGAAAATTCTCATTGTCATTTAGGAATGCCACAAATTTTATATATATATGTGTTTAATGAAGCTCAGGCGTCCATCCGTTTGCTGCCGGCCATTAATAAAAACGCAAACACGATCTCAATGACGCCGCCGATCAGTCCGCCGCTGTAAAAAGGAAGCCCCCACCGGAAAATTATAAAACCGGCCACAGCCAGAGCCGCAGCGAAAACCCAGTAAAGTTTCATCCCGTAGAGCGTTCCAAATGTCAGGTAACGGCCGGCGATGACCATTAACATGGCGGGGAAAAACAGCTGCAAGCCGGAATATAAAGTCGCCAGCGCGATCAATATGCCGAGCATCATCATGACCGTGCCCTCCAGCGCAAGCGGCCCGAGCGGATTGTCTTTGGCATGTTTGCCGGATCGACCGAGTAGCTTGTCGAGCCCGGCGCTGAGCGGGAAAATAAACATGCCGCCGATCAGAAAAGCGATAATCGCCGTTCTCGGTTCGGCGGCATATGCCAGCACGCCCGCCATCAACCAGACCGTGCCCGAGACCAGCGCCCCGGTTCCGCCGCCATAATAGGCGGTCCGCATATCTTTCTGAGCTGTTTTGATATCCATATGGACAGGCTAGCAAATCCGCCCACCGGCGCAATGGGTTTTATCCGGTGTCAGGTGTCGCCCGCATGCTCGAACTTCACCGGTTTTAATCGTCTCACATTAGGCCGGAAACAGCACAACACCCAAAAAGATAGCCGCCCAGTGCAGGCCGGCTGCGGCGACGACATGGCCGTGCCAGACCGCTTTGGCGTGATTAAGCGAGCGGCGGTTAACATGAAAGATGACGCCAAATGTATAGACCATTCCGCCGAGCAGCAGCAGCATCAGGGACACCCAGTGTACAGACTTTATCAGCGGCAGAAGCGCTATGACCGCCATCCAGCCCAGCGCAATATAGGCGGTAATCCAGACCTTGCGCGGCAGTTTTATTTCCATCAGCTTTCCGGTCACGCACAGGGCGACCAGTCCCCATATGATCGCGGTCATCGACCAGGACCAGGCCCCGGTCAGGCTTTGGGTCGTAAACGGCGTGTAGGACGCGCCGATCATCAGAAATATTCCGGCATGATCATATTTGTTGCGGCGCGCGCGCTTTTCCCGCGGCGCAAAATTGTAAGCGGTCGACAGGCTGAGCATGGCAATCATGCCGAGCGCGTAAATAGCTATTGCCGCGATTAATCCCGGATTGCCGGTCTTGATCGCAAAACCCAATATGATCCCGCCGCCGGTAAAGGCCAGCGTCAGGCCGATCACATGGACCAAAAGATCAGCGGTTCTGGCCGCATCGGTCGGGTAGTGGCGCTTGACCGGCCGCGCGCCGGATATCCTATCGGTCGGGTTCATAGATATATTGAATGCCATATCCGGACGGGCCTCGTCCAGAATTTTTGCAGTTGGCGTCTGTCGTCGGTCAATCTGGCCGGATATTAAAACAGATATTTAAAAATCGGCCGACAGTTCAAGCCCGTAAGTCCGGGGCACATTGTAAACAGTCCCGCCGGTTCGCACGACATCAACTAATGGCGTTCCGCCTATGATATAGCGCGAATCCGTCAGATTATTGACAAAGGCGGTCAGGCGAAGATCTTCCTTATTGGAAATCCATGTCAGGCGCGCGCTTAAATCATCCTGATCGGTTCGGTAGCGACCATCGAGACAACTGCCGCGATCAAAACATTGTTCAATATTATTGCGCAGCGAATATTGTACCCTTGGAATGAACATGCCGATCTCGGTAGGGTAGGAATATTGGACGGCGCCGAAAAACACTTCGGTTGGCAAGCGTGGTAGGTTTTCATCGGATCGGTCAACGTCGCACAAATCGACCGGACCGGCGGAGGATGTCACGAGCGTGCAGCCGGCCTGACCGCTGCCGGGTGTCAGGATGCGCGTATCCGTATATTCCTTAATGTCGCCATCATTAAACGCGGCATTAAATGTCAGCTCTAAATTATCAACCGGAATAAAAATTGTTTCCAGCTCAACCCCCTTAACAACGGACTCCGCGGCGTTGATAAGTCCGGGCGCGACCGACCCGGTTTGCGGATTAACGGTGACCGTGGTCAGCTGCCGATCATCATATTGCGTATAATAAAGCGCCGTGTTCATCCGCAGCCGCCGATCCAGTAGATCCATTTTCAAACCGACTTCATAATTCCAGACATTTTCGGGCTCATATGTCGTCAATGCCTGCGTCACCGGATCCAGCGACTCGGAAACCCCGCCGGATAAAAACCCGTTCGAGATTGTACCGTAAATGATACCATCATCAATTCCGCCAACATCATCCAGCTTTCGTTGCACGCTGATCATCGGGGTCCAGGCGTGATTTTTGACCTGCAAAGTTTGGTCATTCACATCTGTAATGCCTTCGGCCGTGTTTGGCGAAACCACATGAATATGTCCGTGATCCGGGTTAAAATTCGCTTCGCCGCCGGGGATGATCCAAACATTGCCGCCGACCAGCTCGCGCGCGGTCCGGCCATCGAGCGTTAAATTGGCAGGATTTAGAACGTCCTGAATCCGTCGAAGCTGCCGGTTCTCGGTCGTAAATCGAAGCCCGGCGGTGACGCTCCACTGATCATTGACCTTCCAATCGGCCTGAGTAAACGCCGAATAGGCTTTATTGTCGGTCGCGCGCGTCAGCGGGCTTGAACTGTAAAACGTAATCGGCGCCAGACCGGCCACGCCAAATATAGGCCCCAAAACGCCAAGATTTGTGCTGCCGTCAGATTCTTCTGAAAACACATATCCGCCGGCCACAAGGTCGAGCGCGTCATCAATCACAATCGCGGTCAGCGTCACTTCCTGGCTGATCTGGCGGGTTTCGCGTTTCGCCCCGCCCCGGTCTTGCCCGAGTGTAATCTGGTGAAGCGACGGGATTGCCACGCCGTCAAGATCAATCCCGTCAGCGCCGTCCGTATCGCGAAGCGCGGTAATGGTTTTGAGGGAAAATGTTTCATTAATGTCCCAATTTACCGTTGCGGAAAGCCCTTGGGTTTCCGCCTCATAGCGGCTGCCCTCAAGGTCGCTTAACACTTTGTCAGGCCCGAGTGCATTATTATCCAGACAATGATCTTCAATCGCCTGTCCCGTGCCCGGAATAAAGACCGTGCTGTTCTGCGCGTCTGCCTGCCAGCCGGCGCCTTCGGCGTTCGGAAAATATTCGCAGTCCTGCCCGCGGCCGGCCTGATCGGTCTTGCTGTAATTGGCGTTCAGATCGATGTTAAAGTCATCGGCCAAAGTGATCAAAAACCGCGCCTTGCCGCCCCACCGGTTTTCATCGCTCAGCATTTCGTCTAAAAAAACATTTTCCACGAACCCGTCACGCGTCGTGACATAGGCGGAAAAGCGCGAATCTATAATGCCTTCGGATATCGGAATATTGAGCGTGCCTTGCATGTCAAAACGCCCGAGATTGCCGACGCGGGCCTGAAGATTGCCTTCATATTCACCGCTCGGCGCGGCGGACGTATAAAGGATGGCCCCGCCCGTTGTGTTCTTGCCAAAAAGCGTGCCTTGAGGGCCGCGCAGAACCTGAACATTGGCAATGTCGACATTGTCCAGCAGCGTGCCGTCCGGACGCCCCATATAAATCCCGTCAAGATAGACCCCGACACCGGAGTCAAAATTCACACCGGTATTGCGCGCGCCAACACCGCGAATAAAAATATTGCCGACGCCCGTCGCGCCATTGCCATTTTGGACATCGACATTCGGAACCACATTGCGAAGATCGGACAGGTTGGAAAGACCGGCCTCGATCAGGTCTTCGCCGGAGAAGGCAGACACGGCAATCGGCGTAGCCTGAAGACTTTCTTCGCGTTTCCGCGCCGTTGTGATGATCTCGTCAATCCCGCTGCCCTCAACCCGCGTTGAGGTCTCTGCAGAACCGGGCGGTTCTGGTACATCTTGCGCAAATGAGGTTCCGGTAAATGTCAGAGCCGCAAAACCGGCGCTCAATAAAAGGCCCGCTCGGAGCTTCAGCTTGGATTTAGACATGATGTTCTCCCCAAATGTCTCGCCTGTAAAGTCTGACCTTTTTCTTCGGGAACGCTGTGCCGACTGTATTTTTATAATATTGAAGTCAAACTGCAGCGCTGGCCTAATCCGATAAGATCCCTCAATTTTTATACTTCATCTATATAGAAAGATGGTTAAACGGCAATGCTATTGTCGGCGTCCCCGCCCGGCAGGCATTAAAATTCCCTTGCCCGGGAAACAGCGCTGACCCGGCGCTGAGCATCGTGCAAGAGACGCTCAGATCCAGCCTAGCGCACCGGATTGAGAAGCTCGGTTAATTTCGTGATGAGAACGTCCGGGCTGGAGGGTTTCGTTAAAACCGGAGCCTGTGGCCACTCCGACAATTCTTCAAGCGCGCCTTGGCCTGAGTGATACAGAAACGGGATATCCGCTGCCGTTAACTTTACAGCGACATCTTTGGAATTTTCTCTGCCAAGATTGATATCCAAAATGGCGGCGCAGATTTTCTCTTGGCTGAGAAGTTTAAGTGCGCCTGGCACAGTGTCGGCAGGGCCAATAACCGCCGCGCCCTCATCCTCGAGAGAATCCTGCAAATCGAGCGCGATCAAGAACTCGTCTTCAACGACGAGGATATTATGTCCATCCAGCGACATGTGAATATTATACCAAAAGTAATTTATTTTTCAAATCAGAGATTCGATCCGCCCGCCTATTTCGAGGCCAGACTGAAATGTTGAGCGGGCAATCGGAATGTCCATATGACGCCTTCTGGCGAATAGACGAGCTTGACATCGGTCGACAGTTTCTGTGCCACCAATCGCTCGATCACGATCTGGCCAAACCCGGTATGGCTCGGTTCTTTAACGGCCGGACCGCCCTGCTCCTTCCAGACAATTTCCAAATCTCCGGCATCGCCCGGTATGATCTCCCAGCTCAGAGTGACAAATCCCGACCGCGATGACCAAGCCCCATATTTCAAACTGTTGGTCGCCAGCTCATGGAGCGCTAACCCGATGGCTTCGGAGGCAACATTATCAAGGGTCACATCCGGACCGCTGCACCGGAGCTTGGACTTTTCAGTTATAAATGTTTTGGACTGGATATTGATCAATTGATCCAGCGGCGCGCCGCTCCAGCCGCGCTCCACCAAAAGTCCGATCGATACGGAAAGGCCTTGCAGGCGCTGCTCAAACGTCTTGCGAAAGTCCTGAATTGACTTGGAGTTTTTTGCGGTTTGCCGAGCCATGGCACTAATGACGGCCATCTGGTTTTTGGATCGGTGTGCGAGTTCCTGCATCAATAGTTTCTGATGATTAACGGCCGCAATTCGTTCACTGACGTCTCGCAATATTTTAGAATAACCGACGACATCGCCGTCCCGGTTTGTAATGGGGGATGAGGTTATCGACACGTCAATCAGCTTGCCGTCTTTACGCTGGCGTACGGTCTCTATCGGCGCTAATATTTCGCCGTCTCGCAGCCGCTTTAAAAGCATTTCCTCTTCAGCCAGCTTATCGTCTGGAACAACCGAAAGAATAGACGCGCCGATCATCTCGTCCGCCGAATATCCGAACATAATTTCCGCGCCCTTATTCCAGCTGGTCACCACTTTTTCGAGGTCTTTGCTATAAATTGCATCGACGGAAGACGCGACAATGGCGGCCAGATGTGCGGTGGCATCATCGGCTCGAACCCGCCACTCCAGCTCGGCGTTCAGTGCCTCAATTTTATCATTGAGTTTGGCGAACACGGACTTGCCCAGTTCCGGAATCTGCATCCTTAAAATCAGGATCGGGGTATCATCTTCCAGATGATCGACCAGTCCGCCATGACAGGTCCATTCCGTTTCAAGCCCGTCCGGGTCCGTCAGATGCACGGTTCCGGGAAGCGCGGCCCGTGTCCGGGCGCAGGTCACAAGATAGTTTTTAAGCGCCTTAGGATCGGCGCAGCTTGTCATTAAATTCACGCCCGAAGCGAGCCACGGCAAGGCGCGTCTGGCCGGCGGATTTAACCCATGGATTTTTCCCTGCGTGTCGATCACGACGCAGTTACGCGGATCAGCCGCGCTGATAGCCTCGAAATGGGCCAGGAATTTAAGCGGGAGTTCTGAAATATTCGCGTCCGTCCACGTCTCTGCCGGCAGCATTTTTGTTGAGGTAGACAATGATCCGGCACTCTTTATCGCCCAAGGCTATCGTGCGCTGAAGCTCAACTTTCCCATAACCCAAATTCTCAGCGGCAATACTGCCAAACACATTGGACGTCATCATGCACATAGAGGGCCGTCCGATAACTTTATCCCCAAAGGGGCAAGCTCTATTGCCGAGCACAATTCGGTCTTCATTTTCTTCAATGATGTAAAAATCGCCCTCGATCCGCCGCTTCAAATCAACCAGCACGTCAGCCACTTGCGACCGGTTCAGATGGTCAAGCTGCAGGGCTTTGCGATAAGCCTGATTAATATTGCCGCCAATGGTCAGGCCGACAATACTGATATAGCCCGAGGCGTCTTCCAATCCGACGACGTCTTCCAGGGTCCCGGAGAGCTCGCGTATAAGGGTGCGCATGAACAGATCCCGGTCCAGCGGAACAGAGACATTATCGGCGGATTTATCTTTGGCAGCCATCGACGCGCATTCCAATTAATCTTGCCCCAATCCTGCTTATGTTTCTAAGCTTAACGTGCGCGCCTTTTGTGTCAATGCCATGAACCCATTCGCGCCCTAACCGGATAGTTTGGCGACCTCGATCCGGATGAACTCCGGCAGATAGCTCGGGGTGCAGTTCTTGGCGACCATCTCGTCCTTATAAAGCCCGATCCGCTCGCCCAGCGCAATGCAGCGCGGCCGCAGCGGCGCCTCGAATTTGCCGATCTGGCCGGCGGTAAAATTCATCGCCCATTGCACCATCGGCTGCTCGCCGGCGAGCCCGTCCTCGATCAGACCGAGCAGCTCGTCAGTATTGTCGTGGCCGGTCTTGCCCATCCAGCGCAGGCGCGCCTGATGATACCAGAACAGACGGCGCTGCAGGGCCGACGGGCTGTCGCGCCAGCTCTCCATCATAGCGACTGTTTTTTTGTCTTTGGATAGTTGATTAGCCATCAGCCAGTCGATCAAATGGCATTGATCGTCAAAGCCGTGCGCCTCTATGTCGGCGCAGAGCCCGTCAATCACATCTTGGCTCAGAAGCTTCTTATCCATAATAAGAATGGCGAGCTGGCGCGGCAGGACCTCGCCTGTGCTCCAAAGCTCCATCGCCAGAGCGTGATCTTTTTTGATCTCTTTGGCGATCTTGCGAAGGTCCCCCAGCTTGGTGCGCGCCGGATCAATTGTTGCGAGAATGCGCTGCGCGTCGGGGCTGATATTCATGTCTTTGGCTCTTGCCCTGTCTCTTTCACAGCCTCTTTCACGGCCTCTTTTACGGCTATGGATTTTTTGTGGGCGGCGCGCTGGCGCAATAAAGAGGACAGTAAATAGCCGCACAAAAAGCTGATCGCGATCACCAGAATACGCCGCGTTTCAAACGACCAGAATAAGAACTTTAGCTGAACCGAAGCCATATTCTGAACCGCAAAAAGCGTCATAAAGGCGGTGATGGCAATGATGAATATTTGCTTGGGATTGTTCAAATGCGTCTCCGTCTCGTGTCACCAGTGTAGCACCGTTTTGGCGCTTGTCACTTTTTGAATCGGGCCCGGATGCGGCCAGCAAAACCTGCTCTTTTGGCGGGCCTCAAAATAGGCTATGATGACAACTCCATGGCGCAGGACGTACCCATACCCGACACAGACACACAAAACCAAAGCGGATATGGCTCAACCGGCACGATCTTTGGCAATGACCGCAAGGCGGTCTATTTTGTTTACGGATTTTTTCTGGTTCATATGCTGGCCTTTGGCTCGGCCGGCTTTTTCATGTCTTACGGATCGGACGCCCCGGCTCCGGCGTTTAACTATCTGTTCTCGGGCTTTGCGATTTCGATCTATCTGATCTTCTATCTGGTGATTTTCGGGCTTGACGATATTGGCTGGCTGCTGATCAATTCGGCCCTCGGCGTTCTCGGCGTTTTGGCCCAGCTTGACTGGATCCTCGCCGCGTTCGGGACCGGCACGTCGAGCTACCCCTGGACCGCCCATATCATTCCCGGGATTTACTATGTGCTCTACACCTTCCTGCTGCGGCGGATGATCCTTCACATATTTCGCGTCCGGGACGGCACCCGCAAAAAGACAATCGTCGACGGGATTTATGTCGCCGGATCGCTGCTGGTCTATGTGCCGCTTCTGGCGTTTTAGGCGCGCAATTCGGGCGCTTAGCTAGCCATCATATTTAAAACCGAGCTCGAGCGTGACCTGATAATATTTGACTTTGTCATTGTCGATATAGCCCCGGGTCGAGATGACCTCGAACCAGTCCAGCCCGCGCAGGCTCTTGCTGGCTGTTGCGATTGCGCCCTCGATTGCGTCCTCGATTGATGTTTTGGATGTGCCGACAATTTTTGTAACGGCGTACGTGCTACTGGCCATGATAAATCCTCTTTCGTTAAACATTGGGTAAAGCTGTTATAGACATAACCCGCGACGCTGTCATTGGTTCCCTTGCGCAGCCATCTACGCCGCAGACAGATCGCTGGGCGGATCTCCACTTAACGGTTCTCTTCTATTTCCTGTTTAATGTCGCTTGGATTAACCCCATAGATGAGATCTGCATTGATAAGGTCCATATTGATATCTTGTTTACCGTCGAGATAATGGGCGTAGAACTCCCGGCGGCGCGTTCGGGCGCGATCACTGAGCTTCGCAGGATCATGCTCGAGGCCGGCGGTCCAGACTTTAAGACGTTGATCAAGCGCGGCGACCTTGTCCGGATATTGCATAGCTAAATCGGTCGTCTCGCCTGGATCTTCTGTGAGATTAAACAAGTAGGAACGACCCTCGAAATTGAGCAGTTTCCAGTCCCCGACGCGGACGGCGCTCTGGGCTTCGAAACGCCAATAGAGCGCCTCATGCGGAGCGCCGGTATTGTGCCCGTCAATATGGGGCAATAGGTTCTGACCCGGCAGGTCCGGCGCGTCCGCCTGCCCGGTCGCCGCCCGGATTGTCGCCGCCACATCAAAGGTCATGACCGGATCATTCAGCCATTTGCCTGGCCCGATCCGGCCCGGCCAATTGACAATGAAAGGCACGCGGATACCGCCTTCGGTCAGCATATTTTTCTCGCCCAGAAGCGGCGTGTTGATCGAGCCGTTCCAGCCGGACTTGAAGCTCCCGCCGTCCGGCATTGTGATCCGGGTCGGCGCGCCATTATCATTGATAAAAAAGATCAGCGTGTTTTTGTCCTGCCCGGTCTCGCGTAAGGTTTCCAGGATCCGCCCCACCCCGTCATCCATGGCCGAGATCATTGCCAGCGCCTGGCGGCGGCGCTCCGGCATGTCGCCGGGGAAGCGCGCAAGGTACTGGTCCGGCGCATCGAGCGGCACATGGGGCACACGCGGCGCCCAGTAAAAGAAAAACGGGTCCTCGCTGCTGCGCTTGATATGGTCGCTGGCAAACTGCGCCCCCAGCTCAATATGGTAGCCTTCCGGCACCGGCCGGGTCGGAATAATTGTCCCGTCGGCGGCGGTATTGGTATAGCCCGGACCGACGCCTTTGGTTTGTAGAAAATATTGAAATCCATATTGTTCGAGCTGGCCATAGCTCGGCAAATGCCACTTGCCGGCCATCGCGGTATTATAGCCCCGTGCCTGTAAGTCCTCGGCAATTGTGCCGGCTTGTTTGAAACGGCGGCGCATATCGGGGGATTTGAGATCCAGATTGGTCTCGAACCCGATCTTGTTCTGATAATCCCCCAATAGCAGCCCGGCGCGCGACGGGGCGCAGACCGGCGAGGTCACATAGGCCTGGGTAAAAACCGCGCCGTCCGCCGCCAGCGCGTCAATATGGGGCGTCCGGATATCGGCGCGCAAATTGTGATAACCGACATCCGCAAAGCCCATATCATCAGCGTAGATAATGATAATATTGGGCGGGTCCGCTTCCCGGGGCTCCGGGACTGTTGCGGCCTGTCGCGTCTTTTCCGCTTGCCCGCACGCCGCCAAAATCCCGATCAGGATCGCGATGATCAGAGGCCGCAAAATCCAAAAATTTTCCGTCATGGACCGTGCTTAACGATGCGTCCGGCCAAAATCAAATGCGGCGCGCAAATTGAGCGATCAGCTAGGCGTCTTTGCGCTTACATCTGCTGGATTGCGCCGAGGGAATAATCGCGGCAAAGGCGGTCGAGGATTTCCTGGGCTTGGGCGGGGTTTTTATAGTGGATCTCAAATTTGCCACGTCCGGCCCGGTCTTTGAGCCGCGCCTTACAGCCCAGCGCCGCCTCGATCATACCCTCGGCATAATGGGTCTGCGGAATGGCGGTCTCGCGGCTCAGCAGCCCGTCAGGCCCGATATAACGCAGCCGCCGGGCAATGGTTTCCGCGCCGCGCACCGAGATCTGGCGCTTGATGATCAGCCGCGCCATCGCCTTCGGGTCGCGCATTTTGGCGATCGCCCGGGCGTGGCCCTCGCTCAGCCGGCCCTGACTGACATGATCCTGTATCTCGAGCGGCAGTTTTAACAGTCTGAGGTGATTGCGCACATAGGCGCGCGAGCGCCCGATCTCATGGGCCATATCGGTGACATTATGGCCGGTCCGCCACATTTCGGTCTGAAGGTCGAACGCGATATCGATCGGATTTTCTTCCGCCAGACAATTATTTGACGGCTGATAGGCCAGCGGCAGCTCGGCCGGCTCGCCGCGCGCGATCTGGTTCGCCCTCCAGGCGCTCGGCCGTCTCTGATATATCTGCGCGTCCCGGTCGCGCGCTTTTTTATCGCGCGCCGCCTGCGCCGAATCCTTGCCCGGATAATTCCCGCCCAGCTCCGACAGCGGAATATCCCCCAGCCCGACATGCGCCAACAGCTGCTCCAAATCCCCCTTCATCAAAAGCTCCGTCTCCGACAAAACAGGCCGCCCGCAATCATCCACAGCGGGGTGTGTGCGATCGGGGGGGGTGGGATCGGGAGGTTCGGATTGGCGGGAGGGTTGAGGTTGTGGATCGGGTTCGGGAGATTGGGGCATCCGGGTAAAATATTGGAGCGGGGCGTGACTTACAAGCCCCCGACCAAACGACACGGAGCGAAGCGAAGTTAGGCTTGGACGCCCTTGAAACGACACGGAGCGTAGCGCAGTTAGGCTTCAACGCGGAGAGGATAGAACTTGGGTAATCGCAATCACCTCAAACGACACGGAGCAGAGCGAGTTAGGCTTGGACGCCCTTGAAACGACACGACCGTAGGGAGTTAGCTTTCGACACGGGGAGGAAGGAAATTGGGTGCTTTCCTGCCGCCACTGTCATCGGTCAGGTTTCGCGTACCGGTGCGCCGCTATTAATTGAGAATGGCGGATTTCGCTCACGCTCTATCCGCCTTACGGGTTTGGGTTTAATACGGTGTACTTGGTGGAACTTTTAGTATTTCAGCGCGTGAATGTCTTCTGAATTACCGTCAGGCGCGTAATACGGATCATCCTTTTGCGTGTGAGATCTGGCCGCTAAGAGAAACGCAAATATCGCAAATACCGCCCATACCGCGCAAGATATCGCAATCCGTATTTCCAGAGCCCGTTCCATTGTCCGGGATATGTTCGTTGTCATTCCCATAGCTTCACTTTATCAAAGAACGGTGAATTTTCGGCCAAGAATTAGGGTTAATGGAGTGTGAAAAATGATTAAGTCTCTCATATTGAATGGCACATTTCGAGCGCTCCGCGCTCTTTCCGCTCATCCTCGCGAAAGCGGGGATACGCCTACGGGTTTGGGTCAATCCGGTGTACTTGGTATATGAAAGACATGGATTTAACTAAAGAACATGTAAATCAAATCATTGAATGGGCGAAACGACATACTGAAATTAAGCAGATTTTTTTGTTCGGTAGCAGAGCAAGAGGCGAGAGTCAGGCCAAAAGCGATATTGATTTAGCTGTAGTAATGAACACCGATAAAGGCCCCGACTTTGCTTATTCAATGTGGAGCAACTGGCACCGAAAATATAAGAGGCGTCCGGACCTAAGCTTACCTTTCAACGTTCATTTAGAATGGTATGAGGAAAACGCAGGGTTAGAAATCGTGGCACCAAGTGTCGAAAGAGAAGGTATTCTAATTTACGCAATTCTATCTAAACAGCTAAACTAATTTACCAACTACCCCGGATCGAAATAAAATCTTACCCCGCACTCGCGGCCGAGCGAAGCGAAATCCGCCGTCCCGTTTTGACGTGGCGATTGGGATGGGGGCCGAACATTGGAATGGCGAATTACGGACGATGTCCTAATCCGCCCTACGGGGTTGGGTTAATCCGGGGTGCTTGGTCATTCTCAATATTTCCTCGTTCCCTATGGCGATGGTTTGACAACGGTTTTTGTTGGTAGGTTATGCGTCTTCAATAACTGCCCGAACTGATCCAGCCCAATGGACAATGATGCGCCATTTAAGAAATGTTTTTTTGTTCCGACATTAAAACAAATTCTTGAGTATTTTATGCCTAAATAACTTTTAGTATTAATATCTATGCTGCTAATCTGATCGTTTGAAATCGTTCTTTTTTGTTTTAAAAACTTTCTAATTACTATGCCGGATTCGGTGATCGACAGAACCGGATTTTTCTTAAATAAATCGCAATAAATAGTCCAAGCTGCAAACAACACGCAATAGATAGCAATTGCGAAAAAACCTATTTTTATCAGCATAACCGCCCAAAAAGGTAAAACTATTTCGTCTGAAAAACCTCTGGAAATAGTTGCGCCTTCATGTGTATTCAGACCCGCAAACAATAAAAAAATAGCGTATAGAAGCATCAACACTACGATAGTGACCGCGGCCCGTCGGTTCAAAAATACGTGTTGCATTTTAATCCTTGATCTCCCTGTACATGTCTCCGGCCTTATTGCCACCAAGTACCCCGGATCAAGTTTCTACCCTACATCGTAGGGCGGATAGAGCGAAGCGAAATCCGCCGTCCCGTTTTGGCGTGGCGGTGCGTATGGGGGCCGAACATTGGAATGGCGGATTACGGACGATGTCCTAATCCGCCCTACGGGTTTGGGTTTATTCCGGGGTACTTGGCACTGACGCTCCCGGTTGTCGAATATGAAGAAATTCCGACCCACTGGTATAAAATTCTATACCGGGTCCAGTTTTGTTTCGTGATCGGATTGAGCGCGGTTCTGGTTGCCAATATCACTATATTATACGGCACCGTCAGAGCGCGGATTGCCAATATTACGCCCTCCGATGACATTTAACCATTATTCGCGCGGAACAAATCCGGCGCTCCGGGCGTTACATTGACAGCTAGGGCCCTGCTATATCAGCACCGAAAATACCGCCGCGCGCCCTGCGGCCTGAAGAATATTGAAAAAGGAAAATCATGAGATTTATTGTCCGCACCATATTGGCCGCCGTTTTGTCCGGTGTAGTTAAAAAAGCCATGGACCGGGACCGCCGCCAGCCCAACGCAGCCGAAGCGAGCCGCAATAACGCCCGGAATTCATAACTAGCGATGTCCGCAAGACCCGAATTCAGGCGCCCTGCTCGGTTTTCGACCAATAGATTAAGCTAGGCCGAGCCGACCATAAAGGAGACGTCGAGCCGGTAGCCAGTCGGCGATTGGGTCTGCGTCAATTGTCCACCATGCTGGGCAACAGAAGCGCGCATCAGGCGCTCGCCAATGCCGGGTTTTTTGACGATTCCAGAATCTTTTATCACCTTATTGTCTGTTGGAATATTATTGCGGCAGGACAAGGTCAGTTCCCCGTCCGCGACTGAGAGGTCAAATTCAATTCGCGGATCATCGACGCTGACAACGCCGTGCTTGAGCGTGTTGGCCGTAAATTCATTGGCGATCAATCCAATCGTGCTGGCAATTTTGGTCGAGACTGCCCGGCTGGGCGCCTTTGCTGTGATTGAAATCGGCTCCGCGATGGACTGGGCTAGTCTCTGGGTCAACCCGTCCATATAGGCGGCAAGATCGACCCCCGCCGGATCATCAGAGAGATAGATTGCTTTGTGCACCGCAGTGACGGCGTCCATATGACGGTGAAGCGCGTCAAAAACCGCATCCGTATCGCCGGATTTCTGCGCCTCTTTCTTATAAAGACGAATAGCGGCGGCGATTGATGAGAAACTGTTCTTGACGCGGTGATCCATCTCGTCCTGCAATATTTTCTGCGCTTGCAAAGAGCGCCGCAGATCCAGCTCCCGCATTACGCGCTGCGCTAATACGGTCAGGGCCTGCTGCTGATATGCGTCGAGTTTGTTGGGTTTGGTATCGAGCACGCACAGCGTGCCAATCGGTAATCCGTTTTCGGCCTTGAGCAAAGCCCCGGCGTAAAAGCGTAGCCCGTCGGCGGGCGTGCAAAGCTCGTTATCGGATGTGCGCGGATCGGTGTGGGTGTCCTCGATCATGGTAAAATCCTGTTCAAGGATAATATGGGAGCATATGGACGTTTCGAGCGGCGTTTCGCGCGCGCCAATTCCAATCTCGGCCTTGAACCATTGACGATCGGCATCGATCAGATTGACGACCGAAATCGGAGTTTTACAGATTTTTGACGCCAGCACGACAATGTCATCAAAGTCGGACTCGCGCGGTGTATCCAGAATATTATAGCTGCGAAGGGCGGCAAGGCGCTCGGCCTGACGGGGGTGACATTTGGCTTCCATAACCGGACTTATAGAGCAATCGCTAGCCGTGGCCAGTGAATTCAAACCGCGCGGATCCTTGCCCGGATAATTCACGCCCAGCTCCGACAGCGGAGTATCCCGGATCAAAAGTCAGCCTTACCCCGTACCAAGTACCCCGGGTCAAGTTTCTACCATACATCGTAGGGCGGATTAGCGATAGCGTAATCCGCCGTCCCGTTTCAATCGGGCGGTTCGGATGGGGGACCAAACATTGGAATGGCGGATTATGGACGATGTCCTAATCCGCCCTACGGAGCGCGGGTTTGGGTTATCCGGTGTACTTGGTTGGTATACGCCCTACGGGGTTGGTTTGGAGCGGAGTTTTTAGTAGATAGAGTTTATTAAATTATATCGAATAAATGCTGAACTGAAATCTCACCATAATTTGTATTACTCGTTTTTTGAATTTTTGCGAATTCTCTCCAGAACTCCTGAACGCGTTTGCTAACCGGGAACCCTCCTGCCCCCGAACTATGCGCTCTTTTTAGCTTCACGATATTATTTATCGCTTCTAACCCGCCATCGTAATATTCGCTGAGGCGGCGTTTGATAATTATTTCGGATTCCCTTGCAAGTCGATTAAGGTCTGCAATTGGAAACAGTTGCCATTTTATCGGTACTTTACCTCGTACATTGAATTCGCCCTTAAAATGGAAAAAATACCCTAAATGTTTTTGAAATTTCTTTCTTTCGGCTTCGCTAATTTCATGATACGCGGCGAGTGCCTTCGGATTGTAAATCCACATTTTCATATTTTTAGGATAACCAACAACAATTGCGAATTGGAGCAGTTCGGTAATGTTGGCCCACTTTTTCCCACCGCCCGCGTTTTCCATTGCCATTGCAATAGTCATTGCTTTCAATAAAAATATACTGGTCCTTTTTTTCTCTAGCGATTTTTGAAGCCCCTCCTCAGGGACGATCTTTTCGCTCCCAAAAGAATAAGTTTCACTTTCTTTAAATCTAATAACTACAGCCAAACGATCTCGGGGATTCCCAGATGGAAATCGGAGAATCAAAACCTTCATCCCAATTTGACTCCATCTTTCATTCGGGTGACGGGCCATATTGTCCGTGTAGATTCTGTGCAAATCTCCTGAAAGGCGGACCAATCCCCTCGCATAGTATCCACCGTCTGAATTATAGATAATCCTATGCTTTAAGGCCTTGGCTGTATAAGCGGCGAAAACTGGCCAGCGCTCATCAAACGCAATTGCTCCTTCACCAAACTCTGTAACAGGGATCATTCTTGACTTGTCTGCCGATTCCCATCGCTTCTTCATTTTATCCATCGGCGCATGATCTATTCGCATAACTTTCCCCTTTTAGATTTCAAAGAATTAATTCAAAAAGGATAAGTCTCAATCCATTTTACAATGCCATACCGTTGGCGTGCTGATAAAATAGCTTGTTTTCTTCTTGAATTATTTGCGCTCAGAGATAGGGCTATGTTTTGAAAGACTGCCCCATCCACCAAAGTTATACCATGTTTCTACGGAAATTACCATGTGACGGCGAATTTCGGGCTTTGCCCTCTATACGCCCTACGGGTTTTGGTTAATCCGGTGTTCCTGGTGGCCGATGTTCGTCTATTCCATAATGCGCAACCAAGTACCCCGGATCAAAATATAATCTTACACCGTAGGGCGGATTAGCGATAGCGTAATCCGCCGTCCCTTTTCAATCGGATAGTTGGGATTATAGCGTTGACATTGGAATGGCGGATTAGGACATCGTCCGTAATCCGCCCTACGGCGTTGTTTATACGCTCAAAATTTCACTGTGAAATCCGGTTATTTCTCATAATATCGGCGTGAAATCGGGGGCAGTTCTCATAATATCGGGCTCTGACGGCGCGCGATTGCGTGAAACGGGTCAATTACGGGTTTTTGGGCGGGTTTTGGGCCAGTTTTGATCGGGTTTTGGGGTGGTTTTGGAGTGTTTTTGACTGACTTTTGAAGCGTTCTAGGATGGTCTTAGCTGTCGGCATCTGCAGTTTGCGCGGCGGCGATCCAGATTTTAATTTGATTGGCGACGGCTTCCATTTCTGTTTCATCGCGGAAAGCTTTGGCTTCGACCGGGTAATATTCGTAGTCACTATGTACAATAATCAGGCCGTGCGGTGTTGCGATAACGTCGGGGATATGGCTCCAGCGGGTCAGGCTGGTAACGCCCGGATGTTCCATATGATAGCCCTCGGGCGAGAAACGGATCTTTGTCGGGCCAACCCTGATGGGCGCGTTATGCATTGCGGTTTGAGCTTTCTTGGAGCTGACGGTTCCGAAGGCGACCAATCCGATGAGGATCAATAACAGCGCGATTATAATGGCCTGTTCTAGGGTGATGGCGCTTTTATACAAAACGACGGCTCCTGCGGCAATAATAGCCAGCGCCATATTCACGAGCCAACCGGGCCGGGATTTGCCAAGGTCCCGTCGGCGCTGCGTCAAAGCCTCGCAAGCTTCGCTCATTTCCACATTTTTGAATTCTGATTGAAATACATAATCCGCCATGGGCGCAGGTTATAGGAATTTGGCGTTGGCTCAATGGAAAATAGAGGCGTGGATCCCCGATCAAGCCGGGGATGAGCGGGGTTTTGTGGGTTGGCCGAGATGTTCAAAAACCGCAGCGGGCGAGGTCCCGCATCATGTGCGGGATGACAGGGGGTTGGTTGTAAGTTTAGTTTCTCAATCAATCCAAAATTACTTCCGCTCATTTCCGCGCAGGCGGGAAACGAAACAGACATCCGGAGTGTAAAATTCGTCGCGATTTGGTCTTAAACGAAAGCAGGTTCAGATCCCCGCCTCCCCCGCCTTCGCGGGGGTGAGCGGAAAAGGGATGAGCGGGGGAGGTTTGCTGCACAAGCGACGCGAACGCAGTGAGTTAGGCTTCGACGCATCAGAACCCGAGGCGTGGATCCCCGCCTGCGCGAGGATGAGCGGAAGATATGTGGAGATAAAACAAAAAAAGCCCCGCGCGGAGCGGGGCTGTTTTTGTTTTATGGAGGGTGTTTCAATCCTCGCTTCGGGCACGGGAGAGTAGGCGTTGCACAAACGACACGGAGCGCAGCGGAGTAAGGCTTGGGCATATTGGGCATATATCTTTCGGAACCGTCGGCAAAGCATGGCTTTGCCGCATGACGTTAAAATCGATCCTCGATCGATTTTTCGCTTCGCGACCACTTACAAGCTTAAGACAAAGTTGTACCTGGGCAAAAATAGCAAAAGCCCCCGCGATGCGGAGGCTTTTTGATTTTTGATTATGTGGTTTTGGAGGGCTATATTTCAAATTCTTGGGTAAACCGGGCGACGACCTACTCTCCGTGGCGTCCGCCACCTTAAGAACAAAGCACTGCTCGACAAACATGCCAAAATAAAAAAAGCCCCCGTGAGGGAGCTTTGTTTATTTCGGTTGTAAATGGAGGGTTCTCTAAATTCTTGGGTAAACCGGGCGACGACCTACTCTCCCGTGCCTTAAGACAAAGTACCATCGGCGCTGAGGGGCTTAACGACCGAGTTCGGAATGGGATCGGGTGGGGACCACTCGCTATAACCACCCGGTTAACGCAAGAATTTATGCTAAATCCGTGGGTCCCGGCTCAGGCCGGCCGCCGAGCGGCGGGATGACGGATTTTTATATGTAAAGAAATCGTTTTTTGTCTGGTTGCTCTCATTGCGTGAGCGTACTGATCGCCACGCATGAGCGCCGAAGATTAATGAAATTAGCATTTCCGTTCGAATGATCGAAAGAAAAAGCTCTAGTTTTATGATTAGAGAGAATCAAGCCAATCGAGTTATTAGTACTGGTAAGCTTCATGCGTCGCCGCACTTCCACACCCAGCCTATCAACGTCCTGGTCTTGGACGACTCTCAAGGGAGTTCTAGTATTGAGGTTGGTTTCCCGCTTAGATGCTTTCAGCGGTTATCCTTTCCATTCATAGCTACCCTGCAATGCTGCTGGCGCAACAACAGGTCCACCAGAGGAATGTCCACCCCGGTCCTCTCGTACTAAGGGCAGATCCTCTCAAAACTCCTACTCCCACGGTAGATAGGGACCGAACTGTCTCACGACGTTCTAAACCCAGCTCACGTACCGCTTTAAATGGCGAACAGCCATACCCTTGGGACCTTCTCCAGCCCCAGGATGCGATGAGCCGACATCGAGGTGCCAAACAACGCCGTCGATATGGACTCTTGGGCGTCATCAGCCTGTTATCCCCAGAGTACCTTTTATCCGTTGAGCGATGGCCCTTCCACGCGGGACCACCGGATCACTATGACCGACTTTCGTCTCTGCTTGATTTGTCAATCTCGCAGTCAGGCAGGCTTATGCCATTGCACTCAACGTCCGATTTCCGACCGGACTGAGCCTACCATCGCGCGCCTCCGTTACTCTTT
>JABDKG010000089.1 GCA_013002305.1 Hellea sp. | reverse complement strand
CCATATTCTCCGGCGTGATCAACCCGCAACATTTCGCGGATACGGGGTTCCAGCCGTTTCGGCTGATGGCCGGGAGATGCCGGACGTTTAGTCATGTCTACTCGCTCCGATAAAGCTCAGCACAGCCGCGCCCAGTGAAACCACCGCGTTCCAGCCGGCCATGGATAGGCCGAGGAAACGCCATGCCGCAACAGAACATGCTGGCGGCTTAACATTATCCAATCCGCCAAGCGGATCATTGATATCAAATTCTATGTCGACCGAGCTGACGGCGCAGGTCTGAGGACCTGCCCACCATTTATACTCAACGCCGACATGCCAAAGCGCCAATCCAAAGCTGACCAGAAACGCCAATCCGATTAAAGCGGCAAATAATTTGGAATGGTTTTGCCCGGCGCGGCTGGCGATCAACATCAAAGCGGCCAAGGCCAGAACGCCCCAGTGGGCCCAGCGCTGCCAATAACACATGGTACAGGGGCTATAGCCCAGGACAAATTGGAAAAACCAAGCGCCGCTGATCAGGCCACCGGATATGACAAGGGCGAATACCGGAATATTTTTAGCGGCAATAAAATTCATAGGCTGAATATAAGCATGGAATGCGAAGCCTGTCATGCGGCGGATTGCGGCATGACGAGGTTTTAATAATGTTAAAATGTTCGCCTTTTTTACCCGCTCACCTGTCACGGGAAATCGCTTGCATTTTGGAATATTTGCGCGCTTTTTAAGGGCGCAATTATTAACGCCGTTAATAAATTATAAGAGAACTCCTATTAACATTTGGAGATGGAGAGGTTATAGATTACGGGAATGGAGGCGCGTTTGCGTTGACTCCACATTAGCGATATGGATCAGATGAGTCTGAATTTGCCTGCAGATCAGCCCCACATTGGGAGACGATTACGCCTTGCGCGTGAGGCTCAGAACATGACCCCTGCCTGCATTGCGACCAAGTTAAAAATCCAGCAAAGTTTTGTCCAAGCGATCGAAGCCCTGGACCGCCAAGCGCTTCCGCCCATCGGCTATGTTTTAGGATATGTCAGATCTTATGCCGGTTTTGTTGGCCTTGACCCCAAAGAAGCGGTCGAAGATTTTAAAACCGATAGCGAAGTTCCGGAAAATCTCGGCATGCGGGATCGTCCGCATTTCGTGCCTAAACACCAGATACGCCTGCCCAAGGGCTTTTTCGCCGCCTCAACAGTATTATCCTGCGCGGCCGTTTTAGCCTTTTGGTATTCATCAAAAATGTCGGCACAATCATCGGCCCTAAATATGTTTAGCGAGATTAGGCCCGCAAGTGCCAGTACGGTCATGGTGCCCGCCGTCGACCCGGAAACGATGATCATCAAAGCAACCGCCCCGTCATGGGTCGAGATCAAAGACGAAAACGGCAAGATTATAATTTCGCGTATTCTGATTACGGGCGAGAGCTGGGAAGCTCACCGCGATACCAATATCACCCTATCAGCCAGAGACGCCGGCGCGATCGAAATCTATATGGGTGATAAATTAGTCGGGTCTCTCGGTGCCAAAGGATCCCCGGTTCTTGATCAATCAGTGCCGGTCATTGTCAGCGATATAACGGCCCGAAATAATAGCGCAGCGCCAGCGTCCAGCCTATCTGCGTTAACGTCGAACTGAGACAATAATCATCTTTAATTTGCCATCTTTCTGTGGCAAGCGCTTCTCATGGTCAAATCCATAGAACAAATCCGTCCATGGCGTACAATCGAGCGCCGCAAATCCAGACAAATCATGGTCGGGAATATTGCCGTTGGCGGCGATGCGCCAATTTCTGTGCAGACCATGACCAACACTGTTACCCATGATGTCAAAGCGACGGTCGCACAGGTCCTGCAAATGCAAGAAGCCGGCGCTGATATTGTCCGGATTTCCTGCCCGGACCCGGAAAGCAGCAAAGCGCTCAAAGACATTACCCGGGAAATCGCCGTCCCGATCGTGGCCGATATTCACTTTCATTATAGGCGCGGCATCGAAGCGGCGGAAAACGGCGCGGCCTGCCTGCGGATCAATCCGGGCAATATTGGCGGCCAGAACCGGGTCAAAGAAGTCGTCGCCGCCGCGCGCGATCATGGCTGTTCGATCCGTATCGGCGTTAATGGCGGCTCGCTCGAAAAAGAATTGCTGGAAAAATATGGAGAGCCCTGCCCTGAAGCTATGGTCGAGAGCGCGCTAATGCATGCGCGCATGCTCGAAGACGAAAATTTCCGCGACTATAAAATCAGCGTCAAAGCCTCCGATGTGTTTCTAACGGTTGCGGCCTATCATCAACTGGCAGAGGCCACGGATGCGCCGCTTCATCTGGGCATCACCGAGGCAGGCGGCACCCGCATCGGCACCGTTAAATCCTCTATCGGCATGGGCAATCTTCTGTGGGCCGGTATTGGCGACACAATCCGGGTATCACTGTCCGCTGACCCCGTCGAAGAGGTCAAAGTCGGTTATGATATGCTCAAATCGCTGGGTCTGAGAACGCGCGGCGTCAATATTATTTCCTGCCCGTCCTGCGCCCGGCAAGGCTTTGATGTTATCAAAACCGTCCAAATCCTGGAGGAAAAACTCGCCCATGTGACCGAGCCGATTTCCCTGTCGATCATTGGCTGCGTTGTTAACGGCCCCGGGGAAGCCGCCTTCACCGATATTGGATTTACGGGAGGCTCTGCGGGCTATGGCATGATGTATGCGGCCGGAGCCAAATCCGGAAAGACCGATAATAATAATATGATCGAAACGATTGTCCGGCAGGTGGAAGAAAAAGCGGCCGAGCTCAGAGCGCGCGAACGCGCCAATTAGTGCCGGCGGCGCTTTCGTAAGATAATCGTTCCGCCGCCGTGATAGCGGTTACCGATAAATCCGTTTGAACCGAAAAATGGCGGGTTGCCGTAATAGGTCCGGCGGCGCTTTTTGCGGGTCTGCGCTTTTTGTATATTATTGACCGAGACCGTGAGCGCGTCGATAGTCGCGGATTGCTCGGCAAGCTGGCGATTAAGGCGTGCCGCTTTGCGGGCCTGCCGCATTGCCGCTTCCTGGCGGGCTTTTTCCTGATGAATGGCTATGGCTTGTTGCGACAGGGCCGAACCATGTTCGCCGCGATGGACTACAACGCCGCCTTCGTAGCTTTGCGAATATCCGGTTCCCGCACTGGCGCTTGCCGCGCCAAGAGCTAAAACCGCCATTATTCCTAAGATTTTGATCCGCATAAGATTCTCCATTTGGAATATCCTAGTCTATTTGACGTCCCAAAGGGAGTCTCTGCGCCTGTCGCGGGAAAATTTAAGGAAGCTTCGCACAAACGATTAACCCCCTTTCGCAAGCGAAAGGGGGCCATCGTGCGGCTTATCCGGTATTAGCCAATTGGGGGAACTATATCCGGACATAACCGCGCGCCCCGTTAATATCTGAGAAATTTGGGTTAATCCATCTTCCCCGTCAAAGAACGGTATACGATCTTTAACATATTTTCTTCGTCAATGAAACTAGCCAATTCGTGGTAGTCACTTAACGGTTTGGAACTTATAATTTCAGCCATATCTGCCCCCTGATTAATCTTGGCGTTGACGCGGCTTTGGATATCAACCAGAATTTCGCGGGTTTTCTGCATATCAGCGCGGCTGCTGAGCGGTCCGTGTCCCGGGATTATTTGCGTATCCGGACCGGCGATGGACAGGCCCTTATCCAGCGCATCAATCATGCCTTGTACCGATCCACCGCTATCGACATCGATATAGGGGAACATGTCATTGAAGAAATTATCACCCATGTGCAGCACATCGGCTTCGCGGAAATATATAATCGAGTCGCCATCTGTGTGGGCGTTGGGCGTATGAATGGCCTCAACGGTCTGGCCGTTAAAATGAAAAGTCATAGACTGGGAAAATGTCAGGTTTGGCCAGGTTTCCGGCACGCGGGCTTCTATTGTTCGCCCCCAGAACAGATTTTCATTGTCTTGGCTCATGCGCACCCGGACATTGTCATGGGCGACGATATCTGCGCCTGTGTCGCGCATTTCCTGGTTACTGCCGGAATGATCGCCGTGATAATGCGTGTTGATAACAAACCGAATTGGACCATCTG
>JABDKG010000075.1 GCA_013002305.1 Hellea sp. | reverse complement strand
GTATATTGATATCCGCCTCCAATCAACGTGCGGCGAATTTGCCATGTATAAGGGTCAAAGAATATTTCTAATGGCTTACCGGGGTCGCCATCGCGGAGTGTTAGCCGCTCAAATGGCACTTTTACTTCCGAGTCAATTCCCTCTGCCGTGATCAATGTCGCTCGAATTTCGAAACTGCCGCGAGGTAAGGTATCCGCCGCAATGATATACCATCTCCCATTAGCTTGTACGCGCACTTCGCCTATTGCGACATCATTTGCATAGACGCGAACACGTCCGTCTTTCCCTGACACTCCAGAAAAAATTACGCCACCGCTCTCATCATAATCAATTGAACCCATGCTAATTGCACCTTGCGTCGGCAATCCCCGAAATGGCGATTGAAATATACTTGAAGGACCGCCAGGGGCGGCGCTCATTATCAATGGTCTCGGCGATTGATCGACAGAGGCTTCATCGAGCGCGGGGGCTGGAATTCGGTGAATGACCTCATCCGAGCGCACTGGCAAACTACCTTCCAAGCTCTCGACAAATTCGAGCATCAAAGTGCTGCTATCACTAACTTCTAGTACGATCTCCCACAAACCATCTTGATCTGCCGAATCGGTCTTAATTTCTTCTCCAAACGATTGAACCGAAATAACTACCTCAGGATGGGCTTCGCCGGAGATAAATAATTGCCCATTCTCTTCTGATACTGACCGGATGACGATTGGTTTGATGGATTCTACGGGCGCTGGCCTGTTCGCATTTTCGGATGATAGATTATCTTCGGAATTAAACTGATTCCGAACGGATTGCGTTATTTGAACGGCTGCCAAAAAAATTATTGCCAGAATCAAACCGGTCAGCAACATTGGTAAAAAGCGAGCACGCATTAAAGGCGATCCAGGTTAAATTTACTTCTGATCGACAAGCTTATGCAGTCAACGCGTCGCTTTCAATGTGAAAAATGAGATAGACCTCAATGACAGATGAATTTCGGAGCATTTGTGTATTTTGCGGCTCTAGCGCCGGAAATCACCCCAAATACCTTGCGCTCGCGAAATCCACGGGGAAAGCTATCAGCCAGGATGGATTTCGTTTTGTCTATGGCGGGGGGTCTTTTGGATTGATGGGCGCATCGGCACGGGCAGCCTTTGAAAATGGTGGGAAAGTACTGGGTATTATTCCAGAGTTTCTCGTACGATCGGAAGGTGCGTTTACTGAGGCTGAACATCGAATCGTACCAAACATGCATGTGCGAAAAATGGAGATGTATCAGGAAAGCGATGCATTTATTATTTTGCCCGGCGGTATAGGCACTATCGAAGAAGCGGTAGAGGTTTTGTCCTGGATGCGCCTGCAACTTCACCAAAAACCTGTAATTTTTTTAAGTGAAGATGAATATTGGGAACCCTTACTGGGCCTCATTCGTCATACGATCGACATCGGATTTACACCGGCATGGATTAAAGATGATCTACTTACGACAACCTCACCATCCGATGCCATTGAGATTATCAAAAAAGAGTGGAGTGCCCCTAAAGACAAGCGATCAATTTGGGTTGATTATGATGATATCTAGCTAGGTCTGCGTTACGCCATTCATAATATTGCTACATAGTTCTTCCAAATATTGGGCATCTATTTGGTCAAAACTACCATAATCAGCCGAATCCACGTCTAAAACCGCGACAAGATTGCCTTGCCCGTCTCGGACAGGAACGACGATTTCGGATTTTGAGCGGCTATCGCAGGCAATGTGACCGGGAAACGCATGAACGTCTTCGACAATTTGGATCTCGCCGAGGGCAGCACAGCTACCGCAAACTCCCTTTCCAAATGGAATTCGCAAACATCCTAATGTTCCTTGGTAAGGGCCGACCACCAATTCGTTTTTTTTAACCGGGTCGACCAAATAAAATCCTGTCCAAAAAAAATCGTCAAATGCTTGGTTTAACAAACATACGACCGACGCAAATCGCGCGATCATCGACGGCTCTCCGTCGATAACCGATGTCACTTCCTTTAAGACAGTCTGATATTGTTCGGGCTTTTGCATATCAAGCGCTCCTTTAAGGTTGGGTAAAATAGGCCAATTCATTTGAGAAATCCATGGTATTAAGGATTGAATTTTGTATAGTTGCTGCTATGACAGCGCTGTCATATTTATTTAGATCGAGGACCCGATGACTTTACGAATTGCCATTAATGGGTTTGGCCGAATTGGACGCAACGTTTTGCGTGCGCTACACGAAAATGG
>JABDKG010000059.1 GCA_013002305.1 Hellea sp. | reverse complement strand
GCCAAAAATATGCGGGCGGGTAGCTTCACGCTCAAAAGCTCCGGCGACCATTCTCAGATGATTATCCCGCGCGGAAACCGTAAACCGATTGCCCCAGAACCAAGCCCAGCGCTCGGCAAACGAGGTCTCGCTTGTGACCGCTTGTTGGTGCCGTAACGTGAGCTCACGATTATGATGGGCGACAAAACTGGACAAGACTTTGCGGCGTTCTGAAAACGCCTCTTCCTCTTGTCTCGATAAAAGGCGTTTTTTGAGACGGCCGCGATTTTTTTTGGTCGCAGCGATCAATGCCGCAGATGTAGCGGCTTCTTTATAGGGCCTACTAAGCGGCGCGGGCGACCTGATTTGCGATAACACCCAGCCTTTTGGATCAGATTTGCAAGCCTCAATCTCGCCCGGGCGCGCGCCCATTCCGAGCGTATTTGTCGCTATAAGTGTTTGTGGCTTCATAATTCCTACAGGCAAAACCGTTCGCCGCGATAGGCCAATTTATAACCGCGCCGCGTCATTTCGCGATAGGCGTCTGATGATGTATCCCGGAGTGGATTGGTGTGATTAATGTGGATGAAGCGAATTTTCTCTTTCAGGCTTTCATCACCCGCCGCATCAATCAGATCCATAGTTTCCGTCACGCGCGGATGCGGAATTTCACTCATATCCCGACCCGGAAGTTCATTGTCGTCGTAAAATGTTGCGTCGAGAAAGGCGTAGTTAGTCACATCCAAATATGACTGTAGTAACTCTCGCGTGCTTATTTTTATACCATATTCTTGTTCAAACGACTTCGCCAATTCTGACCAACTATCGATGTCAGGAACGAAAAATACCGTCATTTCGGGCCGCGCAATAATGAAACTTACTGTTTCGGAATACTCATCCCTGTGAGGAACATTTGATGCAATAATTTCAACATCGTTTTGGAATTTTTTTATATCGGATATGGAATGTAACTCTATATTCCCAAGCTCAACCAACTGACTCCAAGGACCACTGGTTTCCAGAAATTCCTTCATACGCGGCATAACATAAACCGGGACGCCCCTCGCGCCCATGGATTCGCGGCCGAGAAACATCAGGCCGGCATAGTGTCCGATATGGGCGTGGGTTAGAAATATGCCGTCAAGATAAGGCCCGTCGAGATTTGGCGTCGCGATCCTATCGAGCATTTGCATTTGCTCGCGAATATCCGGCGTGGCTTCAAACAGATAGCGTTTTTGGTTTTCGTGATCGATGAGCGCAAGCGAGGTCGCGTAAAGCCGTTTTGACGGATCGCTCCAGGCCGGATCATCCGGGTTGCCGAGTTGCGGCGCGCCCGCGTCTTGTCCGACCCCGAGGACCACCATTTCAACGGCGCATTCTTCAGAATTTTCGGCAGTTTCTGCGGCTTTTATATCGGCGCTGCAAGCCAGCAAAGACAGGCTCATGGTCGCCCCTAATATCGCCTTTAACTGCTGCATAATTTCTCCGCCGTTTAACTGCACTCTAACCAGAAAATTAACCATTGGGTAACCATAAATCCGCTAAAAATTACCCTTAAATTATGCGTCTATTTTTATCGATCATTTTATGGCTGGTCCTAGCTGGCGCGGCCGCTTTGGCAGATACGCCCAAGCGCTACGCTTCTATTGTGGTTGACGCTGACAGTCTTGAGATTGTCCATGCAAGGCAAATTGACGAGCCGCGTTATCCGGCCTCTCTCACCAAAGTTATGACCCTCTACCTTGTATTTGATGCGATTAATGCCGGAGAAATAAGACTGGACGAGAAATTGATCGTTTCAGCCAACGCCGCGCGTACGCCGCCCGTTGGTCTCGGCCTTCGTTCTGGCCAGACCATCACCGTTGATCAAGCCATTCAAGCGGTCGCGGTGCGCAGCTCAAACGACGCCGCCGTTGTGCTGGCCGAGCGGATTGCCGGATCAGAAGATCGCTTTGCGCTTCAGATGACGCAAAAGGCGCGCGAGCTCGGCCTCCAGCGAACAACCTTTAAGACCGCCAATGGCCTGCCCCACCCCGACCAGAAAACCACGGCGCGGGATATGGCTAAACTGGCCTCGGCCGTGCTCAATCATCATAGCCGTTATTATCATTATTTCGGGCAAACGGAATTCACCTGGAAAGGTTATACGCGGCGCAATACAAATGGGCTGCTTCACTCGGTTAGCGGCGTCGACGGTTTCAAGACCGGCTTCACCAATGATTCCGGTTATAATTTGATTATCTCGGCCCAGCGCGACGGACGCCGGGTAATTGCGGTTGTACTGGGCGGCGCGAGTGGTAAATCCCGAAATCAACACATGTCCGATCTTGTGGAGCGGGGGTTTAAAACCCTCAATGTACAGCCAGTATTAGCGCGCGCGCCAATGGTTGTTAATCAACCTCCGACAAAGACAAAAGTTCAACCGCAAATGGCCTCTGCTATTACGCTTCGCAAAAGTACAGGAGAGTTGGTTCAAGTCGTGCGCGGCACAGAGAACATCAAAATTCCGCAACAGAGAGACCAGTGGTCAATTCAGCTGGGCGCCTTTACAGACCCGGTTCAGGCGGATGCTTATTTGACTTCTATTCAACAGTCGGGAATTGGCGAAATCGCCAGCGCGCAAAAATTGGTGACCCCGGTGACGCGGCGCGGCGCGCAGCTTTACCGTGCGCGCCTAACGGGTTTGCCGTCAATATACGCCCACGGAGCCTGCCAAAAACTGGCACAGCTCTCGCGCGATTGCCTTGTGATTGCGCCGGGCGGGTGACCAACCAGAATCCATGAAAGTCTGATAGACAGCTGATCCTTCTTTGGCCTAAAAGGCTCTCATGATTGAGCCTAGTATAGTCCGAACGCAAAACGCGCTCAGAGGTCAGGTATGGGAATGGCGCGGCTACGGCGAAACCATCGCTTTTGTTCCGACAATGGGGGCCTTGCATGCCGGACACTTATCATTGGTAAATTTGGCCAAGAAAAAGGCCGACCGCGTTATTGTCAGTATATTTGTCAATCCGACACAGTTTGCGCCGGGCGAAGATTTTGAGAACTATCCGCGAGCCGAAAAAGAAGATGTCGCCAAACTGGCCTCAGTCGGCTGTGATCTCGTCTATGTCCCGCGCAAAGGGTCGATGTACCGGGCTCACCATGCCACCCATATCAAGGTTGGCGGCGTGGCGGAAAATCTGGAGACCGATCACCGTCCGACATTTTTTGATGGCGTTGCTTTAGTTGTCACAAAGCTGCTAAACCGGGCCGCGCCGGACATAGCGATTTTTGGCGAGAAAGATTATCAACAGCTTGCTACCATTCGCCGGCTCGTCGACGATCTCGATATGCCGATAAAGATTATAGGCGCGCCAATCGCCCGGGATGAGTATGGTCTCGCTCTTTCTTCCCGTAATCAATATTTCGACGAAGACGGCCTTTTTAAGGCCCGACAAATGAATAAAATAATGTATAGCTGCGCCGCGCGTTTAAGCGGCGGCGCTGATATTGCCAATGGCACGACAGCGGCTGAAAAAGCGCTCATTGACGCGGGGTATAGCGATATTGATTATGTGAGCGTGGCCTGCGCGGAAAGTCTTGAGATTGCAAAAAGCGGCACGATTGAAAAACCAATGCGGCTGCTGATTGCCGCTCATTGCGAGGGCGTACGCCTGATCGATAATTGTGCGGTTAATCCCGCCTAGCGGTCTTCGGGCGCAATGTTTTTTATGCGATCAATATAAGCGGGTAATTCGTCACGGTTTTTATGATTATGGACACGTTTGGTCGACGCCGGCTGATGTTTAAGTGAAACCCCGTCCCGCCAGACTGTTGCAGGCCTTATAGGACGCGGCACAAAACCGCCGCCGCAATTCGGGCAGACATTCTCAAGCGCCGCGACGCAATTCCGGCAATAGGTGCACTCATAAGTACAAATCATTGCCTCTTGGGATTGGGCCGGCAAGTCTTTGTCGCAAAATTCGCAATTAGGTCTAAGTTGAAGGGCCACGAAATGGATTTTCCTCACTCAATAAATTAATAAAAAACTATTGCGCCGCCAGCGCGTTTACGGCCCAGAAAAGCAATATTAATCTTTATAATCGGCAATTTTTATCATTCACGGCCATTCTGTGTCTTATTTGCAACATTCCTAAAAAATATCATGGGTTTAGCCTGCCAAAACGCGCTTCTGGCTTGAGTTGCCCTATGAAACTCTATTCATATGTCGCGTCATAATACACAAATATAATATAAGTGAGGATTTAAATGACAAAACTTAGTTTGAAAACCGTACTGGGTATGACGGCGTCTGTTGCCATGCTTAGCGCGTATAATATGGCACCTGCCTATGCGCAAAGCGCAGAAGATGCCGTTGTCGAAGACGAAATTATTACACTTGGAACGCGCCGCGCAGCCCGCTCGGCACAAGACCTTGTTGCACCAGTTGATATCATTTCAGGCGTTGAATTGACGAACCAAGCTTCGAGCGATGCGCTTGATATCTTGCGGACATCTGTTCCGTCATTTAATGTTAACACACAGCCGATCTCTGACGCGGCGACAATTATTCGCCCGCCAAATCTTCGCGGCTTATCGCCCGACAATACATTGGTACTTTTAAACGGCAAACGTCGTCATAAAGGATCCGTCATTTCCTTCCTCGGCGGCGGTATCGCTGACGGCGCGCAAGGTGTTGACCTTTCAGTATTCCCGGCGCTTGCCCTTAAAAACGTTCAGGTGCTTCGCGACGGGGCATCTTCCCAATATGGTTCCGATGCGATTGCAGGCGTGATTAACTTTACGCTTAAAGATGACGCCAGCGGCGGCATGGTTGAAGCTAAATACGGTTCTACCTATGAAGGTGACGGCGACAATTATTCTGTTGCCGGTAATATCGGTTTCGGATTGGGTGACGACGGATTTGTCAATATTACGGCTGAGTATAGTGAAACTGACGGTACCGTCCGCGCGACCGATCGCTCAGACGTTCAAGCTTTGATTGCCGCCGGTGTCTTAACCGGAAATGAAAATCTGACGATTAACAGCTATACCGATCAATACGCACAATATTGGGGCCAGCCAGACGTTACAGACAATATTAAAGTGTTTGTAAACTCGGGAGTTGATCTCTCTGAAAATGTTGAGCTTTACGCCTTTGGTAACTATGCAGAAAGAACGGCCGAAGGCGGTTTCTTCTTCCGGAATCCAAACACGCGCGGCGGCGTTTATGCCGGACCAACGGTTGATCCAACGACCGGCAATGCCGACCCGAACGGTGTCGCTTCTGTCCTCGTTGGCGCGATTGACGGAAATACCGCAGCCTGTCCGGCCGGTATTCCGCTCTTGAACGGCGCGCCTGATGTAAACAGTGTGCCTTATCAAACTGTGTTTAACACCGAGAATTGTTTCTCATTCATTGAAACCATTCCAACGGGTTTTGTCCCTCGTTTTGGCGGCGACAACAAAGATATGTCCGTTACAGGCGGTCTTCGCGGTGAAGTCGACCTTGGGAATGGCCTAGGCTATGATCTGAGTGCGACCCACGGTTCCAGCGATACAGAGTTTTTCATTAACAACACTGTAAACGCCTCATTGGGCCCGAACACACCTCGCTCATTTACGCCGGGTGCCTACAAGCAGACGGAAACCGTTTTGAACGCTGACTTCACTTATGGTGTCCCTGTTGAAGGATTTGCCTCTGATCTAAGCGTCGGCTTTGGTGGTGAATGGCGTGAAGAAACGTTCGACATTACGGCAGGCGACCCAGCTTCATTCGCTTTGGGGCCTTTGTCTACGCAAGGATTCTCGTCCAGTTCAAATGGTTTTGGCGGCTTTGCCAATGACAATACAGCAACACAAGACTCTTATGCGGCCTATGTCGATTTGGAAGCTGAAGTCACTGATGCTCTGACCCTTCAAGGGGCGCTGCGTTATGAAGACTATACTGCATTTGGCGACACGCTGGATTACAAAATCGGTGCAAAGTTTGACATCACAGACAGTTTCCTTGTCCGTGGTACTTACTCGACCGGTTTCCATGCACCGTCAGCCGGTCAGGCAACAGTCACAAATGTGACCACGCAGATCGTCAATGGTAGTCTGATTGATCAAGGCACATTACCTCTGTCTTCTAATCCCGGTCAGTTGGCTGCGGATTTCATCGAGAACCAATTTGGCGAGCGCCCTGAACTGGGTACAGAAGAAGCGCGCAACATTGCAGCCGGTGTCGCATTTGACACAGGCCCGATGCAATGGACTGTTGATTATTTTAACATTGAGGTCAAAAACCGCATTGCGCTTTCCGCAAACGTGGCCTTCCTTGATGCGCTTGATTTTGCCGCCACACAGGCCGGTCTGACCTTGCCAGCTGGATCAACCGTTTCATCAGCTCTGGACTTCCTAGCTAACAATAATGTGATCACACGTTCAGATTATGTCGGTTTTGAAGACTTGACTGAGTTCCGATATTTCACCAACTCGTTTGATACCAAAACACAAGGTATTGACGTTGTCGGCCGGATGCCATTTGACATTGGATCAGGCGATTCAACATTTATCATCGGTGCCAACTATACGGATACCAACGTTACAAACACCGGTACGGTGAATCCGATTAGTGCCAGCCGTGTTCGCGCGCTGGAAGATCTGCTTCCAAATGTTAAAGGTTTTGCAACTGTAACGCATGAAGAAGGTAAATTCCGCGGATTGCTCCGTGCGAATTACTTTGGCGGTTGGTACGACAATGGGAATGACTATGACGTCGGATCCGAAGTTCTGTTTGACGCCGAACTCGGATATGAAGCGATGGAAGGCCTTGAGTTGATCGTTGGCGCCGCAAATGTGTTTGATGCCTATCCGGATGAAAACCCGGGCCAAACAGGCACAGGCCAACTCTATCCGGAAGCCTCACCTATCGGCTTCTCGGGTGGTCAATATTACGTAAAAGCTCGCTACACATTCGATTAAATCGAAATTTGACGAGACAAAGAAAACCCCGCTTCGAGCGGGGTTTTTTATTGGCTCAATCTATTTGGGTTTAAGCGCGCTGCAAACAGACCGCTGTGGCCTCACCGCCGCCAATACACAGCGACGCCACGCCTTTTTTGGCATCGCGTTTTTCCATCGCCGCGATCAAAGTCGTGATTATTCGCGCGCCGGACGCGCCAATGGGGTGACCGAGCACAACGCCGCCGCCATTAACGTTGACCTTATCATGGTCAAGGCCGAGTTCTTGCATAGCAATCATCGGCACAACGGCAAACGCCTCATTGATTTCCCAAAGATCAACATCTTCTGCTGACCAGCCGGCTTTTTTAAGCGCTTTATTCATCGCGGTGACCGGCGCCGTAGTGAAATAGGCTGGCTCATGGGCAAATGCGGCATGGGAGACAATCTCGGCTAAAATCTTATGTCCGCCCTTTTCCGCGTCTGACTTTCTCATCATGACTAAAGCCGCTGCGCCGTCATTAATCGAGCTGGCATTTGCCGCTGTAACTGTGCCGTCTTTGGTGAACACTGCGCGCAAGCTTGGTATTTTTTCCGGTCGGGCATTTTTCGGGCCTTCATCCTGCTCGACGACAATATCGCCTTTGCGGTTCGGGACTGTGACAGGTGTAATTTCGCGGTCAAAATCGCCGCCATCCTGCGCGGCCTTGGCCCGGCGGACGGATTCGATCGCGTAAGCATCCTGAGACTCGCGGGTGAATTGATATTCACTGGCGATCATATCTGCAAAGACACCCATTGCGCCGCCTTCATATGCGTCTGTGAGGCCGTCATACATCATACTGTCGAGAACCTCGGCATTACCCATGCGCATACCGCCTCGGGCCTTAGGGAGCAAATAAGGCGCGTTAGTCATGCTTTCCATACCGCCCGCGACCGCAAGATCGACAGAGCCGGCTTTAATAGCGTCATGCACCATTATCGCAGCCTGCATGCCAGAGCCGCACATTTTATTTATGGTCGTGGCTTCACAGTTATTCGACAGCCCGCCTTTAAACGCAGCTTGGCGCGCCGGGGCCTGACCCTGTCCGGCCGCGAGCACGCAGCCCATTACGCTTTGTTCAATTTTATCAGCCTCGACACCCGCTTCCGCGACCGCGGCCTTAATAACAGCTCCGCCAAGATCTGGCGCTGATAAAGAGCTAAATGCCCCCTGAAATGCGCCCATGGGGGTTCGGGCCATACCAACAATTACTACGGGGTCAGTCATGTCATTCACTTTCATTTTGAGCGATTTGCTTGGCTTTTAAGGCAGCTTTTCGCCGCTGAATAGATCGAAATTTTAAATCTTGTTCAAATTTCCGGTTTTTACTTTCGTGGATATGCCGGAACAATAAGGCTAAAAACATAAATAGGCCGAGCCACGCCAGCATGTCTATGCAGTACCCGTGATCCAGCCGCCGCCCAGCACGCGGGCCTGATCGTCACCCGGCGCGTAAAACACGCAGGCTTGGCCGGGCGAGACGCCGTCTTCGGGCTCATCCAGATGCACGGTAAGTTTGTCGTCTTTCCAGACAAAAGACGCAGCCTCTGGTGGGCGAGTAGATCGGATTTTGACCCCTATTTTTTGACCATTGAGCTGCGGGCCATATTCGCCCGTCCCGATCCAGTTGACGTCGGTCAAATAAATAACGGACCTGGCCAGAGCTTCTTTGGGGCCAACAATGACTTGTTTTTTATCGGCGTCGATCCTGACCACATAAAGCGGATCCTGACCCGAGCCGTCTTTAAGGCCCAATCCTCTGCGTTGTCCAATCGTGTAGTACATGATGCCGCGATGTCGTCCAAGAACGGTTCCGTCTAAATGAACCATATCGCCCGGATCCGCCGCGTCAGGGCGCAATTTCTCAATTACATCTGTGTACTTTCCGGTTGGCACAAAACAAATGTCCTGACTGTCAGGCTTGGACGCCACACGCAAACCGAACTCAACAGCAAGACGCCGGGTTTCGGATTTATCCAAGCCGCCAAGCGGAAACCGCAGAAATTCCAGCTGCTCTTTCGTGGTCGCAAATAGAAAATAGCTTTGATCCTTGCCATAATCATGGGCTCGGTGAAGTTCCGGTCCGTCAGACCCAATAACGCGCATAATATAATGACCGGTCGCCATGCAGTCGGCGCCGAGATCCTTGGCCACTTTGAAAAGATCCGTAAATTTGACGGTTTGATTGCAGCGCACACATGGAATGGGCGTTGCGCCTTTAAGATAGGTATCGGCAAAATCCTCCATGACGCTGTCTTTAAATTTACTTTCATAGTCGAGCACGTAATGCGGAAAGCCCATCATTTCGGCGACGCGCTGTGCGTCATATATATCCTGACCAGCGCAGCAGGCTTTTTCTTTCTTTATAGCCGCGCCGTGATCATAGAGCTGCAATGTCACTCCAATGACGTCATAGCCCTCGCACGCGAGCATTGCGGCGCACACGCTGCTATCGACCCCGCCTGACATGGCGACGACGACCCTTGTGTCGGAAACAGGCTTTGCAAAGCCTAATGAATTTAGTTTTTTGATCATAGCCGTCGTTAATTTAAGTCGAAAATTGGCAAAATTCGAGTAAATCCGTTAAGGAATTGCCTTAAATTCGTTAATTTCGCGCCTCATATAGGAATGAAACTGTCACAAGTCGAGACAGGATTTTCGCGACCACGCCAAAATTCCACCAATAGAATCAATTGGTTATAATTTTGAAAGCCTGGTGTTAACTATAATTGATTTCTGTTAACCTTGGTAAACCATTGTTTTTATTACTAATTTATCGCCATCCTTAAACCCTTTTTAACCCGGAGAACTTATAAACTGAGAACGTTAGGTAATAATGCAAATAATTAGGGGCCTGTTTCAATGAGCACTCAAAAAATGACAAGAGAAAATGTAGTGATCGGACCGGAGGGAACTCCGTTGACGTTAGCCGACTTACCAAAGCCGGATACTGTCCGCTGGGTAATTCGGCGCAAAGCCGAAGTTGTTGCAGCCGTTCGCGGTGGATTGCTAACTTTGGAATCGGCTTGTGAGCGCTATGGTCTGTCCGGTGAAGAGTTTTTGGCGTGGCAGCGTTCCATCGAGGCTCACGGTATTTCAGGTCTTCGGACGACGCGTATTCAGCATTACCGCTAATCCATATCAATAAATGAAAAATACAAGCCGCCCTTAAAAGGCGGCTTTTATTTTGCGCGCAAATCTGGCGGCTTCTGACTACGGTTTCTTAACTATAGACTCAAAAAAAACAAGACGGGCTCCGCCAATTTAGAGCCGCCTTAAGACCTTGCGCTTATAACAGAATAAAGCCGCGAAAGACGGCACAGTAATTTGGGTGATAATAATGGTGACACTGACTCAACCGTTCGACGCATTGCAACCGAAACGACACCTCGTTCCGGTTTTTGCCGCCAATAATGATCTCGGCGAGACGCGTATGACATTGGCGATGGCTAAAGCCGCGGCCGCGCGCGGTGAGACAGTATTGATGATTGATTGCCAAGACGGCGCATTGATGAAAGAGGCCGGCATTATTTACAATAAAACACTCGCTGATTTATTTTTCCGAGACGCCGATATTCGCGACGTCAAATATGTCACGTCAAACGAACATTTTACCGCCGTTGCCGCCGGCCGCATGAGCCTTGATATCTTGCTCGGTAGCCTCGCGGCGCTCTCTTTGGATTATGATTGGGTATTTGTCGGAACCGAAGCCGGCTGCACACCGGCCCATGTCAGCTTAGCCGGCGCTGCCGATGCCAGCCTATTATGCTATTCCAGCGCCTCAGACGATTTTATGCGGGCTTACTGGATGACCGAAGCGGTCCGCCGACGCTTTCCCGGATATGATCCGCTGCTCATGTCTTTTGGGTTGCAGCAAGGTGCAAATGAAACGGCTTTGATGTTAATCGAATCCATCAAGGAATTTCTGGGCGCCCCGCCGCCCTATATCGGCCATGAAACTGATCCCTGGATCGCGCCCAAAGTGCTGCTCAATATGATTGATCAAGCGCGTCTGAGAAAAGCCGCATAAAATTATAATAAAAACGACGGATTTGGCCGGGCCATACGTTTGGTGTAATAGAACCTCTTGCGGAGACATCTATGATACACCTAAAATTTGCAGCCATAACTCTGATTTCAAGTCTAACGATTAGCCTATCTGCCATGGCAGCTTCCGGGGCGCCGAAAGCCGACACTAATCAGGACGGCAAAGTAACCCGGGCGGAGTTTAACGCGGCATCTGAGGCGCGGTTTGCCGCTGCAGACGCAAACCGTGACGGCTATATTTCGATGGATGAACGCGACGGCGCGCGTGAGGCCCATCAACAAGAACGACAGTACGAACATTTTGATCGCTTAGATAGTAATCGAGATGGTATTTTGACCCGAGAAGAGTTCGCTCAAGGCCTCGACAATGTTAAAAAACAGCGGCGTGATCGAGTCCGCACACATATGGATCAAAATCAGGACGGCCAGATAACCCGCGAAGACCGCGAAATGCGCCGGGAACAACGTAGTGAAAGGCGCAGCCAAATGGGCGAACGACGCCGCCAAGGTCAGAATCATGGTGCGGGCGGACACTGGAACCGGATCGATACAAACGGCGATAAATTAATATCGACACAAGAATATCGCGCAGGCGCCGATGAAATGTTCAATTTTCTCGATGCCAATGGCGACGGCGTTTTGGAGCAAGGCGAAGGCCGCCGGCCCAG
>JABDKG010000053.1 GCA_013002305.1 Hellea sp. | reverse complement strand
ATTGAAGAGAAAAATCAGAACGATGCCCAATATTTCGGTTTTCGCGTTTCTGCATTAAAGGAGATCAACGAGAACTGGTCTTTGCAAGTTGGTTACGCCCATCAGGAACTCGAGACAGACGGTATTTACTTGGCGAACCCTGATCTTGGCGATCATGAAATTCAGACGTATGAAGACAACAGTCTTTCTGACGAGTTCGATAATTTCAGCTGGACCTTAAAGGGCCGCCTTGGCGCTCTTGAAGCTGTCTATACCGGCGCGTTCACAGACCGTACGGCCGATCAGCGAATTGATTATTCTGAGTATGTGTATGTTGCGCAATATCTGCCTTACTATATTTGTGACTATTCAGCCTATTCGTCTGCCTATGATCCAAATGCTGATCCGACCGGTACCTGTTATGCACCCAATCTCTACGGCGAAATTGATTCGAATCTAACTGTTCAGACGCATGAGCTACGGTTTAATACGCCTGCTGATAAACGCATCCGGGCAACAGTTGGTGGTTTCATCAGTGACACTGAATTGAAAGAACGGGTAAACTTTAACTATCCTGGCAATAAGTTTATCTTTGGCGGAGCCGGCTATCCGGACAACTTCCGTTTCCCTGGGCCGGGCTATAGTTCTGACGACACTGCTTTTGGCGAAGATACTATTTTCCGCAATGACACGCGGCGGACAGATAAACAGCTAGGTGTGTTTGGTGAAGCGACATTCGATGTTTCTGATCAATTCGCAATCACAGTTGGCGGACGTTACTACGACAATGAAGTTGATCTAGAAGGTACGGCCAATTCGTCATTCTGTAACTTGTTCTCACAAGAAGACAGAAATGCATTTGGCACAGATATTAATGATCTATATGATGGTGATGGTTCTTATACATTTACGCGGGACTGTAACCCGGCTAACCAGATCACATTTACCCTAGCTGATACGCTTGATGACATCCGCAACGCCTTGCCGGCTAATCGCCAGAACCAGGCAGAGCGTATTTTCAATGAAATTCGAGCGCCCGATAAAGCGCTTGCAGATGGCTTCATCAAGAAAGTCACAGCTACGTTTACGCCAAGTAGCGAAATGTTGTTTTATGCAACTTATTCCGAAGGCTATCGTCCGGGATTGCTCAACCGCCCTGGAGGCGCAACGTCCGGCTCGTTTACAGTTCCGTTTGAGCTTCAAACTGATGATGTTCAGAATTTTGAACTGGGCTGGAAAACCCGTATGGCTGACAATCAGTTGCAGCTAAATGGGTCTGCGTTCTATGTTGACATTACAGACCTGCAGGCGACTATTTTTGATACGTCTATTGTAAACCTGTTCTTCAATGCGAATGCCGGCGATGCCAAAATTATGGGTGTTGAAGGTGAGATCACCTATGCGCCACGTTCAATGGAAGGTCTAACCTTCACAGGTGCCTATAGTTTCCTTGATACTGAAATCACTGAGGTTAAAATTCCAACGGACGATGTTCGTGTCGGTGATAGCTTGTCATTTGCACCCGCTTATCAGTTTAATGCTCGTGCGCGTTACGAGTGGGAAACCGGCGGCGGACTAACGGCTCACGTGATGCCGCAAGTTGTGCATTCAGCAAAGTCTTTCTCTGATATTATCGTCAAAAACCGTGACGAAATTAAAGGCTGGACCAAGCTTAGTGCATCTGCTGGTCTGACAGGCGACAATTGGAGCGGTGAGATATTTATAGATAATATTTTAGATGCAAATATCGAACTTAACCGCCAGCACATTAATGATGTCTCGCGTGTCAGCTATGCTCGCCCAATGAATATTGGAGCACGGCTCTCAGTTAAGCTCGATTAATCCGCAGGGATTTTATCGACAAACGGGCTTCGCCCAATTAATCTCTAAAACGCGCCCTTTTTTCAGGGCGCGTTTTTTGTAAGAAGAATTCAGTAAAGGCCGGCGTGGACGAAACACTTGAAATAAAAAAGCTCATGCAAACGGGAAAATTCGCCGAAGCGCAAAAAGCGGCGCGTCAATTGACCCTTGCCGGAGAAAAACTGCAGTCGGAGCTGGCAATAGGTGATAACGGATCTCACATAAAATCACAGATCGTTGATGGCTTATATTTGCAAGCTGTGTGTGCCCGGCTTCAAAAGAACTACAAAGATGCAGATGAAAAACTAGCCGAGCTTAGACGCAATGCTCCGGATTTTGGTCGGGGACTTCAAGAGCTCGGCCATTTAAACCGCGATCAAGGTCGGCTCGATGAAGCCCTGAACGCCTATCGCCGTGCAACCCGCGCCAATCCTGGTTTGACGGCCGCTTGGCAATTCCAATACAAAATTTTACAAAATCAGGGCAAGATGCAAGCGGCCAACCAAGCCAAATTTCAAGCTGATCGTTTGGCTGGTCTTCCGCCGATTTTGTTGGCCGCAACCAATCTTATTTATGAAAACAAGCCCTATAAAGCTGAAACGTTAGTGCGAAAATTTCTTCAGGAAAAACCGCACCACATTGAAGCAATGAGACTTTTGGCGGAGATCGCTTCTCGATTTGGCGTCTTTGACGAAGCCGACTTTTTGCTGGAAAGCGCGATCGAATTTAGCCCGGAGGATGTGCAGCTTCGTCTCGATTATATCCAAATCCTGCGTAAACGGCAGAGATTTGCAGCCGCCCTTGAGCAGGCCAAAATCGTGTATGCCCGAGATCCTAACAATCCGGTTTTTCAATCCTATTTGGCAATTGAGAGCATGCAAACGGGCGATCACGAAACGGCATTCGAGCTTTTTTCAAAAGTTCTTGAAGCTTTACCCAACGACTTTGCGACGCTCACATCATTAGGGCATGCTTATAAAACTTTTGGTAACCACGAGGAAGCGATCGAGAACTATCGGGCGGCATATAAGGTGAAACCGGATTACGGAGATGCCTATTTTGGCCTCGCCAATTTGAAAACCTACATATTTACCGATGAAGAAATGGCGCAAATGGAAGCACTGGTTGAGCGCACAGATATCAGTTTCGCAGATCGGGTAAATTTGTGTTTTTCGCTCGGCAAAGGCCACGAAGATCTGGGGAACTATTCGGAGTCCTTTAAATATTACGAAGATGGTAATCGGCTGAAGCGCGCGCAGTCGATTTATCGGGCCGAGGATATGACAACGGAACTCGAGGCCCAGGCTGCGGTCTGCACTTCCGAATTATTTGAACAGCAAGGCGGCAATGGATGCCCGGCGGACGACCCGATATTTATTGTTGGCCTACCCAGAGCCGGCTCAACATTGCTTGAACAGATTATCGCCTCCCATAGCCGTGTCGACGGAACCCTTGAGCTTCCTAATATCCTGTCCATTTCCTACAAATTGAAGGGCCGGCACCGCGCGCCTGGTAATATACATTATCCGAAAGTTTTGCGGGACTTGCCGACTGAAAAATTCAAACAGTTCGGCGAGCAATATATTGAGGAAACCCGTATCCACCGCAAAGGCGCACCTTATTTTATTGATAAGATGCCAAATAATTTCCGCCATATCGGCCTTATTCACCTCATCCTTCCTAATGCCAAAATCATCGATGCCCGCCGTCACCCGATGGCTTGTTGTTTTTCAGGGTTCAAACAGCATTTCGCTGAAGGTCAGGAATTTACGTATGGGCTTGAATTAGTCGGTCAATATTACCGAGATTACGTCAATCTAATGGATCACTGGGATGACGTCCTTCCCGGCAAGATATTGCGAGTCCAATATGAAGATGTTGTCGGTAATACGGAAGGGCAGGTCAGGAGGGTATTGGAATATCTCGGTCTCCCGTTTGAACAAGCCTGTGTTGACTTCCACAAAACCAAACGCTCTGTCCGGACGGCGAGTTCTGAGCAAGTACGTCAGCCCATATTTAAATCCGGTCTTAAACAGTGGCGGAACTTCGAGCCCTGGCTTGATCCGCTCAAAGAGGCGCTCGGCCCAGACATAATGAAGCGCCACCCAATTTAGGAGAGATAAATGTCCAATCAAGTCATGACAGTGGAGGCCATACGGACCTTGGCTCACGATACGTTAAAAAAATTCGGAGCTGATGACCTTAATGCGGCCGCCGTTGCCAAAACAATCACAAAGGCGGAGCGCGACGGATGTGTTTCCCATGGGCTTTTTCGTTTGCCCGGATATGTCGCTACTTTGAAAAGCGGGAAAGTTGATGGCAATGCCAGACCAACGGTAAAAAGCCTAGCGCCAGCAGTTGTACAGGTTAATGGACATAATTGCTTCGCGCCATCGGCGGTTCAAGAAGGACGCGCCGCTTTGATCGAGGCCACCAACACCTGCGGAATCGCAATTATGCCTATGATCGGCGTCCATCACTTTGCTGCGCTATGGCCTGATCTAGAAGAGATTTGCGACGCAGGTCTCGCGGCATTTGCTTGCGTGAGCTATAAACCGTCCGTCATCCCAGCAGGCGGCAAGAAAGCGCTTTACGGCACCAACCCTATAGCCTTTGGCTGGCCGCGGCCTGGAAAATCTCCGATGATTTTTGACATGGCAACCGCCGTTATGGCACGCGGTGAGGTTGGCATCGCCGCAAGAGACGGACATGCTATTCCAGACGGTGTTGGCGTAGATGCCGATGGCAACCCGACATCAGATCCCAATGAAATCCTCAAAGGCGCGCTCCTTGCATTTGGCGGATATAAGGGCTCATCTATTTCTATGATGGTCGAGTTACTGGCGGGTGCCATGATCGGCGAAAGCTTCAGTTTCGAAGCGGCCATACGCGACAATAGTGATGGCGGACCGCCGCAAGGCGGCGAGTTTCTTTTTGCAATCAATCCAACTCTCGTCAGAGGTAATGATGGCTGGGGCGATCACGCTGAAGGCTTTTTCGACAAAATTTATGAACAGGACGGCACGCGTCTTCCGGGCGACCGACGCTATCAGAACCGGGCGAAACATGACAGGGACGGCGTTGAAGTCTCTCAGATCATTCTGGACAAGATAAAAGCGTTATAATTATCTGCCATTAGATGGCTTTATGGGATAAAGAAAATATTGCTCTGCCTTTTGGTGAACCGTAAGGCAAGGGCACAAAGGATAAGACTATGACAGACTCTATTTATGGCAGCTTGATTGATGGCGATTGGACGAATGACGGTCCTTTGATGGACAATATCAACCCATCTGACACGTCTGAGATTGTTGGCCAAATGGCCGGCGCGAAGCCCGCCATGGTGACCGATGCAGTTGCTGCGGCCCGCGCTGCCCAGCCGGCCTGGGAGGCTGTCAAACTTGAGGAAAAACGCCTAATTATGCACGCGATTGGTCAAGAGTTTATCGACCGTTGTGATGAAATCGGGACAATCTTGTCTCGTGAAGAAGGTAAGCCTTTCGCGGAGGGCCGGGGCGAAACCTACCGGGCCGGCGAATTTTACCAATATTACGCTGCAGAGTGCCTGCGCCAAATTGGCGAAAGCGCAGCCTCAGTTCGTCCGGGTATTAATATCGATATCTCCCGCGAAGCGCTTGGCGTTGTTGGCCTGATCACGCCGTGGAATTTTCCAATTGCTATAGCCGCCTGGAAAATGGGCCCGGCTCTGGCTTACGGTAACACTGTTGTGCTCAAGCCTTCAGAAGTGACGCCCGCAACAGCTCATTTACTGGCAGACGTATTAGATCGTCATTTGCCCAAAGGCGTTTTCAACATGGTACAAGGAGACGGCAAAATCGGCGCCGCGCTCGCATCGTCGAAAATCGACGGCGTCTCCTTTACCGGATCTGTCGCGACCGGTCGTAAGATCGCATCCGCCGCTATTCAAAACATGGCGCGAATTCAGTGCGAGATGGGCAGTAAAAACCCGATCGTCATCATGGATGATGCGCACATAGATATCGCCGTTGCTCAATCAATTCACGGTGCATTCGGCGCAAGTGGACAAAAATGTACCGCATCGTCCAGACTGATTGTGCACAAGGACATTCACGACGAATTTGTCGACAAACTTGCTATTGCCGCAAACGCCAAACGTGTCGGACATGCGCTCGAGAAGGGAACGGAGCTAGGCCCAGTTGTTAGCGAAGGCCAGATGAACAAAATCCTGTCCTATATGGACTTGGCAAAGGAAGAAGGTGGAGAACTCGTCACCGGCGGTGAACGTCTGCAACGCAATACGGAAGGCTATTACCTGCCGCCAACCATCTATACAGGCACTACCAATGACATGCGGGTCAACCGCGAGGAAATTTTCGGCCCGATGACCTGCGTCCAGAAGGTCGACTCTTATGAAGAGGGTCTGGCCATGGCAAATGATACTGATTTCGGTCTGGCCGCATCCATTATCACAAGCTCTCTCAAACACGCCGAGCACTACAAACGTAATGCCAAATATGGTAGCGTATTGGTCAACCTTGCAACGGCCGGTCTAGATTATCACGTTCCATTTGGGGGAAGGAATTCGTCAAGTTACGGCCCAAGAGAGCAGGGCGAGCACGCCAAAGATTTCTACACAATTATGAAAACAGCCTATACCAATCCGGGATAAATCATGCTGATCATCGACGCGCTGCAATATGTAAATTGGACACGCGAGCTTTTCACGGAAGCCCGCGACGGCGGTGTTAATGCCATTCATGTGACGATCAGTTATTGGGAAAACACTAAGGACACATTGGAAAATATTGGTGATTGGCGGAAGCGATTTCGCGATCATTCAGACCTGATCATACCGGTATTGCGCGCTTCTGACATTAATAAAGCCAAGGCTGAAAACAAAGTTGGCATTATACTTGGGTTTCAAAACTGCTCGCCGATTGAAGATGATCTGCGGCTGGTCGAGACTATGTATAATGAAGGCGCTCGGATCATGCAGCTCACTTATAACAACCAAAGCCTGCTGGCGACCGGATGCTACGAAGAAGGTGATAGCGGCGTTACGCGCTTTGGCCGGGAGGTCATCAAAGAAATGAACCGCGTCGGCATGATTATCGACATGTCCCATAGTGCGGAACATTCGACACTGCAAACGATTGAACTATCCGAACGCCCGATCGCCATTACACATGCCAATCCTTCAAATTGGCATCACGCGCTTCGCAACAAATCCGATGACGTCCTTAAAGCTCTAGGGCAGTCCGGAGGTATGCTCGGATTCTCAATGTATCCCTTTCATCTCAATAACGGCCCGGACTGCACGCTGGATGATTTCTGCGGCATGATTATGGATACGGCAGAGCTCATGGGTATTGACCATATCGGTATCGGTTCCGATTTATGCCAAAATTGGGGCTATGAGACTCTGGAATGGATGCGCTCTGGGAAATGGACCTTTAAACCTGATTACGGTGAAGGCAGCGCGCAAAATGCGGACTGGCCGCGCCAGCCTGATTGGTTTGGCTCTTCAAAGGATTTCGGGAATATCGCAGCGGGCCTGAAAGACAAAGGTATGAACGATGGCGATATCGCGAGAGTTATGGGGCTGAATTGGTACCGCTTCTTTGAAATAGGATTTGTTGGAAAATGAGCGCGGTCGCCGGCGTCCTGGATTGCAGGCCTGTCAGCACTGTAATGGACCTCGAGCGTTTGGGAACGCTTTACCCCTATCCCCTTAGTTTTATGAGATGTTTGGTTCGCCGGATCATGACCGAAGGGTGGTCAATTACGCGAACAAAATTTGAACTCGATGCTGACGGCTATGGCGACGCGGTGTACAAAATCGACACCGGAAATGACACGTTTAATTTTGTGATCTTTTCCCACTATTTGGATTCAGAAGACCGTAGCGACCGTGTCATCGCCGAAGCTTGGGATATGACGGCGACTTTGTGCGCTGGCGATTTGACAGATGACCGTCTGGCACGTTTGAAAGCGAATGTCCCGCTGCAAGAGGCCGGTCGAGTAGACTGCGAGTGTTTTGTTTTAACCCGCGCCAATAAGAGCAGCCGGAATTTCAATTATGTTGTGGATTGCCTGGTTCAAGGTAAGCAGCCGGACGTTAATCTTATCGCGAAAGTCGGCTATTTGTTTCGGACGACGGCGGTCTACGGCAGCGGCAAATTCGGCATGGCTGACTGGGAGAAAGTCTGTCATCGATATCCTGATTTCTCCCGGCCGTTTATGGGCGAAATGCTGGCTTGTTTCTTGATCCGCCAGTTCTCTTTGGAATTGGCCGATTGGGTTGCAGTTAACCGTGCGCCCGAGACTGCGGCCACTTTATCAAACGACATTAAGAGATATTTTGGGATAGGGAATGCCACTGGCCTTGGGATGGCGCCCTATCTGATAAATCATCCAAGCCTCATTTCCAATTGGATACATGTTAAAGAAGCTGCGCTCAGTGAAGTCATTCAAAAAGGCAAGCCGGACGCGAGCGCCTTGGATCGTTTTCATGCCATTGGCAAAAAAGCCATTCAACATCTGCTTGAGATTTCCACGGATAATATTGATCAAAATCAACTCAATAAGAGTGCACGCACCGAGGCAAAAACAGTCTTGGACTGGGTTCAATCGACCAAGCTGTCTTCGTGGCATAATTTGATTGAATATTGCTCACAAAATATGGGTGTTGAGACACAAGAATTGATCAATTCAATCCTGCTAGAGGTCCATAAAGACCTCATTATCGGGCTGGAAGAGAAGCTCTCCGTCAATGAAGTTTACCAGCTCAAGCCTGAAATGAGTCTGTCTAAAGCCAAGAATATTATTGAAACGGCCTATGACTGGGCTCTGAGTACAGACTATTCTGATGCGTCGGCATTTGAAACATTTTGGTATCGGTCCGAAGAAAAAATGGAACCAAGGCTAGGGCAAAGATCAAAGGATATTGGCGCAGAAAAGGAGATGCTTCTTGGCATCGCGTGGGCCGTGCAGTGTTGTTATGATGATCTCCAAGACTATTGTGCCAAAGAAGGGAACAAGTCTGTCGGTGAATTCGTTTTTCACTACCCGAAACATCGATATATATTGCGCCGTGTTCAGACTATGGCTGACACGGCTTTCGGCGAAATACGCGCGAATGTTTTGGATGAAGGGGTTTTGCCGATCCAGCTGCTGAGATGTAAATTGTCATTTTTCGGGGTCGGAAAATTTGATCCAAAATCTAAATTATGGGTTCGAAATACCATGTTTCAAGGCGCTCCGTTAACGTCGGATATGGGCAAGCCTTTCAAGGATGATTGGTTTTTTCCAGTTATGCAGAGCAATGGCTGAAACCATAACTATTTCTATCAATGAATTTCGGGCTCTCCTGCGCAAGGCATTTGAAGGCCTCTATGTGCATGAACAAGATTACAACCAATTGGCGCGATTGGTGATTTGGCTGGAATGCCGAAAATTATCGGGCATTAAAATGTTCTTGGAAGCGGAAGACGGCCCGGGTTCTCGGTGGGATTTGAACCTGAATGAATTGGACAGCGGTGAGTATTTCATTGAAGCCAATGGAATGTCCCTTTTATGCTTTAATGATTTGGCCTGCGACCTCGCAATAGGCCGGGCCAAAAACTCCGGCATGAGCATTGTTCACATATCCGGGGCTATGCATCCTGAAGTGATTGCCGCAAGTGTGGCGCGCTGCGTGCGTAACGGGCTGTCAGCTTGCGCCTGGTGGCCTGATGAGGACGTCGAGGTCGCTAATCTGGCGAGCCAGGAAGCCGGTCAAGCCGAGCCCATGATGTGCCGTGTCGATTTACCCAAATCCTATGGGGGGCATATTGAAAATGTGACTTTGGTCTGCGCCGAGAAATTATCTGACCTTGAATCAAAATATCGCCATTGGTTTTCTTACAAGGACGAGGACTATATCGCGTCTGACATGTTAAGCAGCACATTTACTCAAAGTCTTGATAATGGGCTAACGCTATCAATGGAAAGTTATAAGCGGCTTTGCCATTGTGCCGACCGTGTTTTGGTTGAAGCCACCGAGGCATCGCGCCGGGGCGCGGGCGCTTAGATATGATAGGTAAAACCATCGCGATTGTTCTCGCCGGAGGCCAATCTGCCCGTATGGGTAAAGACAAAGCCGAGATTAGAATAGATGGGGCGCGGATGATCGATCGCGCTATTTATAGTCTTCGGAAGCAGGATTGCGACATTATTATTTCTGCTTCTCATGACTATGGAACCGGTTTGCAATATGTTCAAGACTTGGAAAATGGACCTAGAGGGCCGGTTGCCGCTCTATTTGCAGGCTATAAATCGTTAAAAAACGTCTCGGATATAGATGGGTTCATCACAGTACCGGTCGATAGTCCGAATTTTCCCGATAATCTGGTCAAGCGCTTAAAATCAGACGACCATTCGCAGATTGCGGCAGGGCCAGATCGCATTCACCCGACTTTTGGGTGGTGGCGTTTGTCTGATTTGAAAGAAATGTTCGATTTTGAGATGTTGGATGGCAAGATATCGCTGACAGTACTAGCTAAGCAATTAGGTGCGAAAACCGTGACTTGGAAAGGTGAAAACCTGCTTCTTAACATTAATGACCCTAATGATTTGAACGCTTATTTGACCGCTAAATCACCACCTCATAAGGAGAGCTGATTAACTCGTAGCGAGTATTGAAATGAGCGGTATGAATTCAACAGCCAAAGTTGTGGTTATTGGCGGCGGTGTGGTGGGTGTTTCGACCCTGTATCACCTCGTCAAAAAGGGCTGGTCAGATGTCATGCTGTTTGAGCGAAAGGAGCTGACGTCCGGATCAACTTGGCATGCCGCCGGCCTCTTGCCTTTGTTCAATATGAGCTATTCGGTTGGGCAACTGCACAAATATTCGGTGGAGCTATATAAGCGTCTTGAGGCTGAAACAGGACAAGATGTCGGTATTCGCCCGGTGTCGAATATTCGGCTAGCGACCAATCAGGACCGGATGGACGAATATCATCAATATGCCGGCGTCGCCCAGACGATTGGCGTGAAGGTTGATTTCCTGACCCCGGATGAAGTTATCGAGCTCTGGCCGTTTGCCGTGCCAGACGGGCTTGTCGGCGCGATCCGTCACCCCGATGATGGTTATGTTCAGCCAGCTGACTTAACCCAGGCGTTTTCCATCGGTGCGCGGGCAGGCGGCGCGAAAATTCACAGAAACACAACAGTTTTGGCAATTGAACAGCTTGAAGATGATCGCTGGAAGGTCACGACGGACAAAGGCGAAGTTATTGCCGAGCATGTTGTGTCCTGTACCGGCAACTTCGCCCGTAAAACCGGTAAAATGATCGGTCTTGATATTCCGGTCGTACCGGTTGAGCACCAATATATCGTTACCGAGTCCCATCCTGATATCGTTGCACGCCGCAAGAGAGGCGAGCCCGAACTTGGCGTCCTCCGCGAATCCGACGGCTCTTGGTATATGCGCGAAGAAAACGGAGGCCTTATCCTCGGACCATATGAACATGGCGCGCCGGCCTGTTACGTCGACGGCCCTGACGATAATTCGGAATATGAGCTGTTCACAGAAGATGTGGACCGCCTGATGCCGCATATTGAGAGCGCGTTCCACCGCGTGCCGATCTTTGCCGATCTCGGCATCAAGAAAGTCTATAATGGCGCAATTGCTTATACGCCCGACGGTAATCCGATTGTAGGCCCGGCTTGGGACAAAAAGAACTTCTGGCTCAATGAAGGTCACAGCTTTGGGATCACCGCCGCAGGCGGAGCCGGTTGGCAGCTCGCGGAATGGATCGTTGAAGGCGAACCCACGGTCGATATGCTTGGCGTCGATCCAAGACGGTTTGGCGCTTACGCGACTAAATCTTACTTAATCGAGAAAAATGAAGAGGCCTATGCTGATGTCTTCACCATCCATTATCCGGATGAAGAACGCCCGGCGGCCCGCCCGCTGCGGACAGCGCCATGTTATGACCGCATGAAAGCCAAAGGTGCCGTATTTGGCAATCTGTTTGGCTGGGAACGGCCTAACTGGTTTGCCCCTGAAGGTGTGGAGCAAAAAGACGATTGGTCGTTCCGCCGCTCATCCTATTTCGAGCATGTTGGCAATGAGTGTAAGAACGTCGCCGAAAACGTTGGCCTTCTAGATATGTCAGCTTTCGCTAAATGCCGCATTCAAGGGCCGGGCGCGCGCGCCTTCTTAAACTGGATACTGGCCCAGAAAATGCCGGTGACGCCAGGCCGTCTGGCGCTATGTCATGGCCTGACCTCCAAAGGCGGTGTGCATTCCGAATTTACGGTTCAGCGCGAAAGCAAAGATAGTTTCTATCTGGTATCGGCTGGCGCCAATCATCGTCTCGATCATGACTGGCTGCGCAAGCACATGCCAAATGACGGGTCGGTTCAGATGACGGATTTGACCAATTCCATGGGCGTTCTGGTTGTCGCGGGTCCAAAATCGCGCGATCTTTTACAGCCGATTTGTGGCTCAAACCTGTCGAATGAAACTTTTCCATGGCTCACAGGTCAAGAGACATATGTCGGCCACGCGCCGGTCAAGCTGTTGCGGGTTAATTTCGTTGGTGAGCTTGGCTGGGAAATCCATCACCCGATCGAATATCAAAATCATATTTTTGATGCGCTGTTCAAACGGGGCGAGCAATTTGGCCTCAAACCCTTTGGCATTCGCGCCATGAACTCCATGCGACTTGAAAAATCCTACCGTCTCGTCGGCACTGAAATGTCGATTGAATATTCTGCCTATGAAAGTGCGCTGAACCGCTTTGTCTCGTTAAAGAAAAAGGGCGGCTTCCTGGGGAAGGGTGCGCTTCTTGAATGGGAAAAACGCGGATTTGATAATGCCTTTGTAACACTAGAAGTCATGGATGTTGATGACGCTGATGTTATTGGCAACAATCCGATTTACTCCGGGGGGGAGGTCGTCGGCCGGGCCACAGGGGGTGGCTTCGGTTGGCGTCTTAACAAGTCGATGGCGCTAGCGATGGTCCATCCGTCCAAATCCGACGTCGGAACGGATTTGGAGATTGAAATATTGGGTAAACGATATAAGTGCCGTGTTCTCGAAGATAGTCCATATGACCCAACAAATGAGAAGCTAAGAGCTTAAGATGAAATTTTCTGCCCGTTCGCTCTTTGCGAATGCGCTGTCAGGCCACCAAAACTGGCCGGAGCAGTTTCCAAACAAAGAGCCGAAAAAAGAATATGATGTGGTAATTGTCGGCGCTGGCGGGCACGGGCTCGGCGCGGCTTATTATCTGGCCAATAAATACGGCATCACCAATGTCGCGGTCGTTGAAAAGGGCTGGCTTGGCGGCGGAAACACAGGGCGTAATACAACCATTATTCGTTCGAATTATTTATTTGATGAAAGCGCGGGCATTTATGACCATGCGGTCGATCTGTGGGACGGCCTGTCACAAGAGCTGAATTATAATGTGATGTTCTCCAAGCGCGGCGTGCTCATGCTGGCGCATAATGTTCATGATGTTCAAAGCTTTCAGCGTCACGTCCATGCCAACCGATTAAACGGGGTCGATAATAAATGGCTCTCGCCTGAAGAATGCCAGAAAGTCGTGCCAATCTTGGATATATCGCAGAACCGCCGCTTCCCGGTTATGGGCGGGGCATTTCAGCAGCGCGCGGGTGTGGCTCGCCATGACAGCGTGGCCTGGGGTTATGCGAGAGCGGCATCCAAATTAGGTGTCGATATCATTCAACAATGCAAGGTCATTGGTATTAGAAGAGGCGCCGATGGTGCGGTTGAAGGCGTCGAAACCGAAAAAGGCTATATCGGTGCCAAGAAAATAGGTGTTTCTGCAGCGGGTAATTCGTCGGTTGTGATGGATATGGCAGGGCTTCGCTTCCCGCTGGAAAGCTATCCACTGCAGGCGCTGGTGTCTGAACCTGTCAAACCGATTGTCCCTTGCGTGATCATGTCAAACGCCGTCCACGCCTATATCAGCCAATCCGACAAGGGCGAACTGGTCATCGGAGCAGGGACGGATCAATATACCAGCTATTCACAGCGCGGCGCTTTGCATCTGGTCGAGCATAATATCATGTCGATTTGCGAGATTTTCCCGATCTTTAAGCGCATGCGCATGCTCAGGAACTGGGGCGGCATTGTTGACGTGACGCCGGATCGCTCACCCATCGTCGGGAAGACGCCGGTGCCGGGTCTTTATGTCAATTGCGGTTGGGGCACGGGCGGATTTAAAGCGACGCCGGGCGCGGCAGACATGCTAGCTTATACGATCGCTCATGACGCACCGCACAAGATTAATGCGCCGTTCAACCTTGACCGCTTTGTCGGCGGTCGCTTGATCGATGAAGCGGCCGCAGCGGCCGTCGCGCACTAGGAGGGCGGAGCGATGATGCTAATTCACTGTCCTTATTGCGACGAAAAAAGGCCTGAGATCGAATTCGCCTATGCTGGCGAAGCTCATATTGCGCGCCCGGATGCGGCGGAACAGCAAGAGATGAGCGACGCGCAGTGGTCGGAGTTCCTGTTTATTCGCGACAATAAACGGGGTGAGCATTGTGAGCGCTGGTGGCACGCCAATGGCTGCAACATGTTTTTCAATGCGGTTCGTAATACCGTGACGGATAAATTCGTGAAGACTTACAAAATGGGCCAGAAACGTCCGAGCGCTTCGCAAATATCCAAATGGAATGAGGGCGGCAATGTCTGAGTTTCGTCGTCCAGGGCGCGGGCTTGTCGATTATGACAGCCCGGTCAAATTTTCCTTTGATGGCAAAACCTATGACGGGTTTGAAGGTGATACGGTCGCTAGCGCGCTTCTGGCGAGCGGTGTCCATCTTATGGGCCGTAGTTTTAAATATCACCGTCCGCGCGGTCCGGTCGGGGCAGGGTCTGAAGAACCCAACGCGCTGATCACCGTTACGCGCGGTAAAGGCCGGATGACGCCTAACCTGCGCGCGACGACCATGGAAATCTACGCCGGTAAGGAAACGGCTAGTCAGAACCGATATCCGGGACTCGGTTTTGATGCCGGCGCGTTTAACAATGTTTTTTCAGCGTTTTTCCCAGCGGGTTTTTACAATAAAACCTTTATGTGGCCCAAAAGTTTTTGGGACAAAGTCTATGAGCCGTTCATACGCAAAATGGCGGGACTTGGCCCGGCGCCCACCGAAGTTGACCCGGATAATTACGGATCAGTCTACGCCACTTGCGATGTCCTGATCGTCGGATCGGGCCCGGCAGGCCTCGCGGCTGCGCTCGCCGCATCCAAAAAAGACCAGGATGTTATTCTGGTCGATGAGAATCCGCAGCTCGGCGGCAGCCTAATCAGTTCCCCCGAGGTCACAATAGATGGCTTAAGCGCTGCAGATTGGCGCGCCAAGACATTGAAAACGCTAGAAAAGTCCGGAAATGTCCGGCTCATGCCGCGCACGACGGCGATTGGCTACTATCATGACAATTTTGTGGCTCTGGCCGAGCGCCATACTGATCATTTGCCAATGGTCGAGCCGGGCCGGATTCGCGAAACCCTGCACCGTATTCGCGCAGGCGAAGTTATTCTCGCGCAAGGTGCAATCGAGCGTCCGCTAGTTTTTGATGGCAATGACCGCCCCGGCGTCATGCTGGCTTCGGCGGCCCAGACCTATCTCAACATTTATGGTGTGGCAGTCGGCAAAGAGCTGGTCGTTTTCACCAGCCATGACAGCGCCTATAATGCCGCTTTTGAACTCGCAGGCGCAAATGTTAGGATTGCCTCCATCATTGACGCCCGTCGGGAAGTTCACGCCCATCTCATTGAAGAGGCTGAGCGGCGCGGTATTGATGTTCATATTGGAATGGTGGTTTCGGGCACAAAGGGGAAAAAACGAATTTCGGAAGTCGAGATTTATGAATCTGTGCACAATGATCGTAAAAGGATTAAATGTGATGCGCTCTTAATGTGCGGCGGCTGGACTCCCAGCTTGCACCTTTGGTCACATTCCAAAGGGTCGATCAAATGGGATAGCCAGACGGGAGTTTATTTGCCGGATAAGGCCAATGAAAACTGCGTCTGTATCGGCGCGAGCAATGGTGATTTTGGTGTTAAAGCGGCGCTTGATGCTGGCAGTAAGGCCGGCGGAGGGCGTAAAACTTACAAAACCGAAGAGCCTGACTTTGGTGTGGGCGAAGTGTTTGATCATCTCCCCAGTTACAAAAAGTCATCAAAAACAAAAGCTTTCGTCGACTTTCAAAATGATGTGACGGATAAAGATATCAAGCTTGCGGTGCGAGAAGGATTTCACTCGATCGAGCACGTCAAACGCTACACCACAAACGGAATGGCGACGGACCAGGGCAAGACCTCTAATCTCAACGCCCTCGAAATCGCCTCAAAGGCGCTCGGTAAAGACGCCCCGCAGGTCGGTCTGACGACCTTTCGTCCGCCTTACACGCCAACGACATTTGGCGCGTTATGTGGTTATCGCACCGATGATCTGTTTGAAGTCACCCGCAAGACTGCGATCGATCCCTGGGCTGAGGGGCAAGGCGCAGTATTTGAGCCGGTCGGGGTTTGGCGCCGGGCCTGGTATTTCCCGCAAGACGGCGAAGATATGCATGCAGCCGTCGCGCGCGAATGCAAGGTAACCCGCGATAGTCTCGGAATTTTCGACGCCTCAACCCTCGGTAAGATCGAAGTCGTCGGCCCCGATGCGTCCAAGTTCATGAACCTGATGTACACTAATCCGTGGAGTAAGCTGGGAGTTGGCGCTTGCCGTTATGGTCTTATGCTCGGTGAAAACGGCTATATTTATGATGACGGCGTGGTTGGCCGGATTGCGGAAGACCGCTTCCATGTCACCACCACGACCGGCGGCGCGCCGCGCGTTTACCGCCATATGGAAGATTACTTACAGACCGAATTTCCAGAGCTTGATGTTTGGCTGACGTCCACGACTGAGCAATGGTCGGTGATAGCACTAAACGGCCCGAATGCCCGAAAGCTAATCGCGCCTTTTGTCGAGGGAATAGATCTCTCACCAGAAGCGTTCCCGCATATGGCCGTGCGCGAAGGCTCAATATTCGGCATACCAACGCGCCTGTTCCGCGTTTCTTTCTCTGGTGAGCTTGGTTTCGAGATCAATATTCCGTCTCATTTCGGGCTTGCGGTCTGGAAAGCTCTATTTGAAGCAGGGCAGGAATATAACATTACGCCTTACGGCACAGAGACCATGCATGTCCTGCGCGCAGAAAAGGGCTTTATCATTGTGGGTCAGGACACAGACGGCACGGTAACGCCGCAAGATGCCGGCATGAACTGGATTGTTTCGAAAAAGAAAAAAGACTTTGTCGGCAAACGCTCTTTGCAGCGCTCGGATCTGGTGGCCGAAGGCCGCAAACAACTGATCGGGCTTTTGACCGATGATCCGAAAGTAGTTCTGGAAGAGGGCGCGCAGATCGTCGCTGATCCCAACCAACCCATCCCGATGGATATGCTCGGCCATGTCACCTCGTCCTATTGGAGCGAGAGCCTTGGCAAATCAGTCGCTATGGCGCTTGTCAAAGACGGGTTTAACCTGATGGGTCAAACGCTGCATATCCCGATGGCGGGCGGCGTCGTCCACAAAGCGACGGTCGTCAAACCGGTGTTTTATGATCCCAATGGAGAGCGCCTGAATGTCCTTTGATATCAAAATTGATCAGGGCGTCGAGATCCCCGAAGTCCTGCAAAGCGGTCGTGTTGTCGCTGAGCTTGCCGGTGAAAAAGTGCGTCTGTCACTCCGCGTTAAGTCTGCGGACCGCACCGCCGTAGCCAAAGCGCTCGGCTTTACTTTGCCAGCAAAAATAGGCGCGACCAGTTCAAAAGTCGGCATTACCTGCGCCTGCCTCGGCCCTGACGAATGGATTGTTATTGCGGATCAAGACAAAGGCGGTAAACTCTATGGCAAAGCCCTCAAGCTAGCGTCAAAATATGATATGAGCGTAACGGATGTTTCGTTCCGAAATATCGGCATAACCGTCACGGGCGAAGGCGCCGCAGACATGATCAATGTCGGCTGCCCGCTAGATCTGCGCCTAGCAGCATTCCCAGTCGGTAGTTGTACTAGATCTGTGTATGAAGCGGTGCCAATTTTGCTGTACCGGCGTGCAGAGGATAGCTTCACCGTCGAATGTTGGCGCTCTTTCGCGCCTTATGTGGTCGGCTTGATGGCGGCGCATAGGAGCGGCGCGGCATCTACTTAAGTCTCCAATCGATCCAACACTCTGCGTGCTTGACGTAAGTCGTTTACAAAAGACTTTAACTCTTCCTCGCGACGCCTAACATCCGTCAGGCGGAGTAGAAAAGCAGGATGCACTGTGGCAAATAATTTGGTGCCGTCTGAAAGAATGTGCGCCTCACCTCGCATATCGGAAATCCGAACATTTTTTCCGAGAATCGCGCGGACTGCGCTGGCGCCGAGCGTCAAGACGATATCCGGCTTAACCAGACGTTTTTCTGTTTCCAGCCACCAGCGGCAATGGTCTATCTCGCCAGCGCTCGGGCGCTCGTGAATCCGGCGTTTGCCGCGTACCTTAAATTTAAAATGTTTAACCGCATTAGTCACATACGCCGCGTCCCGATCAATGCCGGCCTCGCATAGCGCAGCGTTCAAGACGCCGCCGGCCGGCCCGACGAAAGGACGACCTGCAATGTCTTCTTGATCACCGGGCTGTTCTCCAACAATCATTAGTCTGGCATTTTTAGGACCTTCACCAAAAACCGCTTGAGAAGCATGACAATGTAACGGGCAACGTCGGCAGCTCTGGACTGCATTTTTGGCATCTGCCAGCGTCTTAAATTTTTGATCGTGCGCTGCCTGAAGCGCCATGCGTGATTTCAAAGTTTCTGCCATCGGGTTGGCAGTCGTCACCCCGTGTTCCCGCATCGCGTTTTCGCGGGCCCGGGCAGATTGGATCATATCGGGGATATCAATAGCCTCGGGCATGTTTTTCCAATATTTCTTCGGCATCTCGGCGATCATAGCCCCGACCTTCAGGCGTGCCGGATTAAATATAGAATTGAAATAAGTCTTCCAGTGATCTTCAATTGCGTCCTCTTCCGGCACCTCGGATTTTTGACCTCCTGGTGTGAAATGCAGATCAGTGCCGTTCCAAATCGCGGTGCAGTCTGGCGTAACGATGACCCAGTCCATATTCGGAAATCGACGTTTGAAAAACGGAGCGGCAAGTTCAGTTATGTAATGCGTAGGTTCGAACCAGGCAGCAAATTGCTCTCGTCGAAATTGGCCCAGTCCGACTATGCGAAATCTGACAAAGGCGTGCATCTTGTGACGGTCACGGCGCACAGCTTTGTCACATTGCGTTAGCCATATGACGTCCGGATCAACCGTGTTTTTCAGCAAAGTGCGGTCTGACTGAAGGCGCCACAGAATGGTGTACAGGCGCGCAAAGCGGCCGGGATCGCGAAAGCAAATCACGCGCTTTCCAATTTCGACAAAAGCTTTGGGGCATTTGATCTCGCTCCTGACTGCCTTCAACCGAGATATCGGGTCAGCTAAATCTGAAAACAATGATCCTTCAGATCCCGGAATTTCCCAATCGACGTTCTCGGGCGCGATTTCGTTTTGCAGAAGCAATCTAGCCGTGGTTCGCCAGGCGTCGAAATCGGCTTGAGCCTCTATTTTTGCGGTAATCATATCAAAGATAATTGTTCCGGCGGAGGTGCGAACCGGGCTCTTAAATTGGCCATGTCAGTTAGCTTGCCGGGGCTCCAGTCCAGCGTTTCTATAAACGGGAGGACTTTCTTCACAGATTGCGTCAATTTGGCCATATCATCAAGGCGAAGCGCGGTCAGTCGACGCGCCGATAAAACGCGCTTTACGCCGATAGAACCCAAGCCCGGGACGCGCATCAATAAATGACGTGGTGCTTTGTTGACATTTACCGGGAACCAGTCGCGGTGTTTGAGCGCCCATGCCAATTTTGGGTCGATATCTAGATCCAGCATACCGCCAGAAGAGGACGACAATATTTCATCGGTCTTGAAACCGTAGAAGCGGAAAAGCCAATCGGCCTGATAGAGACGGTGCTCCCGCATCAAAGGCGGAGCAATAGGCGGCAAGTCACTCGATGCGTCGGGAATAGGGCTATACGCCGAATAATAGACCCGTCTCATCTTGTAACCTGAATACAGACATTCGGATGTCTTGATGATCTCGGCATCGGATGAGGTATCTGCGCCGACGATCATTTGGGTGGATTGTCCCCCGGGCGCAAACCGGGGCGCCATGTTTCCGGGTTTGATAATTTTAGATGTCTGTTCCGCTTTATCTTCGTCGATGCGCAGCTTCACATCCGCCATGGCTTTTCGTATCGTGTGCCCGCTTTTTTCCGGCGCAAATGATGATAGTCCGGTTTCTGTGGGAAGCTCGATATTGACGGAGAGGCGATCTGCGTAGAGCCCTGCCTGCTCGATCAGCATCGGATCGGCCTCGGCGATGGTCTTTAAATGGATGTAGCCCCGAAAGCCGTGGTCTTCGCGCAGCATGCGCGCCACCTCAACCATTTGCTCCATCGTATAATCCGGTGAGCGGATAATACCTGATGATAAAAATAGTCCCTCAATATAATTTCTTTTATAAAAATCCAGCGTCAGTTTGACGAGTTCAGAAGGCGTAAAGCGCGCACGCTCTACATTCGAACTTGATCGGTTGATACAATAGCGGCAGTCAAAAATACAAAAATTTGTCAGCAAAACTTTGAGCAAAGAGATGCAACGTCCGTCAGGTGCGTAGGCATGGCAAATTCCCATGCCTTCCGTCGACCCCAGTCCCGAAGATCCCAGAGAATTGCGCTGGGTCGTGCCGGAAGAAGCGCAAGAGGCATCATATTTTGCGGCGTCCGCTAAGATTGCTAACTTGTCGATTAAGGTATGTTTGGCCATGGAAGTATAACAGAGAACAATAAGTGAACATCTGTCTATAACATTGTGGAAATCAGTCAACACTTTGGCTGCAAAAACCGCAGCTTAAAATCATCACACTTTCATTACGGCTGCTAATTTTGTTTCAGTGTGAAATTCTGGAATTTCTCATAATACCGGCGTGAAATCGGGGCAGATTTCTCATAATATTGAAAAAACAATACCTATTCGCGACTAAATCCAGTAGTTAGAGAGCGCAATGACCAGATTTTCTCTTCTTTTGATAGGCATTATGGTGACAGGTTGTCAGTCTAGCGACGCGCCCGAATCCGAGTCTCCACCCGAGGAATGGATCAATTGGAAAATATCAGGCAATGACAATTATTCCAAGAGCGATCTTGCCGTTCTTAAAGCTGTCGATTATCGATATATTCCGGATCGGTCCCAGATATTTGTCAGTAGATCAGCCGACGGTTTTGGTCTCAATATTAATGACAGCGGTCAAAGTGAACAGATTATTTCTTTCATCAACGGGTCGGTTACTATCTCAACAAATGAAACAGCCCCGACACAAATAATGGAATTGCCAACGCCGCCAATGGCGTTATCCGAAACCCAAAGGTTGCGGATAAATCTTGAAAATATCACTCATGACGAAAAGCGCGCCCGGGTGATATTGTATGATGACAATGCCGCAGCGCTCAACACCTTCGATGGCCTTTCCTTTTTTAACTATGACGCCACAGGCGTAATTAATGCCGCATTTGAAGTTGATCCCGAAATGCCGAAAATAATTTTGGATACAGAGCGTGGCTTGACCAAAGCCTATTACAGGTTGGGGCATGCAAAGTTTCAAATCGACGACGAAAAATATAAAATGCCGTTCTATAACAGCACCAATAATGCCGAAGACATTAATTATTTATTCTCTGGATTTTTAGATGAAACGACCGGATATGAATCTTACGGGGTAGGGCGCTATGTCGATGTCCAGGGATTTGAGAGCTTTCCGCCCGAGAGTGTTACCATAGACTTTAATTACGCCTATAATCCCTATTGTGCGCGCTCTGACGCTTATAATTGTCCGGTGATCGACTACGAAATCCGCGCCCCGATGCACTATGGCGAATCTTACAGCTCTGACAAATGATTACTCAAACGGGAGAAATGTAATCGTCGCATTTCGGTTGCGATCAGGTGCCTGCACCGACACTTGGTTGCCTATATCCCAATGATCCCTGTCGACCATTCCTATGGCGACATTTGTACCGAAATCCGGAGACCAGGCCGCAGAGGTGACTTGCCCAATCTTGGCGCCGGACGCGTCAATGATCGGCCACGGGCCGTGGCAAGACGGCACCGCGTCCCCCTCGATTTTGATGCCGCGGATGATCTGTTTTGGACCGTTTTTCTTTTCGGCCATCAACACGTCGCCGCCGATACAGTCGGCCATGGCGCTTGTATGGCAAAACTTGACAAGCCCGCATTCGATCGGAGAATTCTCTCGGGTCATATCGTTACCATAAGATATAAGCCCGCCTTCAATTCGTTCAATTAAATTGGGGCACCCGGCTCGAACTTGAAACTCTTCTCCAGCTTCGAACAACATATCCCAAATCATCTCGCCATGCTCTGACCCGTCGACATAAATTTCAAATCCGCCTTGTTTTGAATATCCCGAGCGCGCAACCAGGAAATTCTGATCGCCAAATCGATAGGTCCTATGCCGGAAGAAACTGAGATTGCGAATGTCTTCGCCAACGACTCTAGCCATTAGATCCTCGGACTTTGGACCTTGTACACCAAGCGGCGATACATCCGGCTCAAAAATATCGACATTGAGGCCTTTTCCCAAAGCAAGCCCTTTAATCCAGTAAAGCAAATCAGAATCCGCAATCGAAATCCACCAACGATTATCCGCGTGTTTGACCGCAACAGGGTCATTGAGCATGCCGCCTTTGTCATCGACGACCGGGATATAATAGCATTGATCATCTTTCATTTTGCCAAGATTGCGCGGCGTTATCGATTGCATCAGAGACTGCGCGTCCGGTCCGTTGACTTCGACCTGGCGCTCACACGCGACATCCCAGACCTGAACATGTTTCTTGAGGTGGTGATAATCCGCTTCCGCGCTTTCAAATAAAGTCGGCAAGAGCATTCGGTTATAGACCGTATAGCCTTTGACACCATGTTCTGTAACGCGGCGCGTAAACGGTGTTGAGCGGATTCTGCGCGAGGCAGATAGGATGGGAGTCTGGCTCATATTGGCTCCGGATTTTCCTTGGATGTTAGCTCCAGGGGAAGGGACTGTTAGATGTCGGGTGCAAATCGCCTTCCGCATATCTTGAGAATCGAAAAGGCTTTAGAAAAGCCGACGTTTCGCCCATAATATGCTCGGCAACTAATTTGCCAACGCCTAGCATCTTATAACCATGATTAGAGTCAGCGATAATATAAACATTTTCGCAAAACTCATCGAAGACCGGAAAGCTATCAGGCGTGAAGCAACCGACGCCGCCAGACGGTTCTTTGTGGTATTTTCCCATCGTGCCTTCAAAGCGCTTGTGGCAATGTGCCAACGCTGAGACCCACATATGGGCAAATTCCGGCGAGGAAATCCATTCCGGGCTAGCTGGGCCATAGGGATCAAGCTGAAGTTCTTCGACCGGGGTTTCAACCGGGTAGGGCATAGCCCCGCCCTGAATGCCTCCGAAATGAAAATCCGGCTTGTAATAAAGCCCCCAAATGTCGCCATCTTCGATTACGGATCCGTCGACCGTCGATAACAGCGGGGCATCTGTGTCGACATGCATGACCGGAGGCTGCCGTCCATCATTCGTGAGAAACTCGCCGGGCTCGACATTAAGAACGCCTTCTTCAAGCTGCCAATATTTCCACATATCTACATTGTCGTGGACGATGCCGTCAGTGCTTTTGACAGAAATTTGCTTGGGAAGTTCCAGCATATTCCAAACATCGCGGACCCAAGGCCCGACGCCGGCGATGACATAGTCACATCCGAGCGTGCCGCGATTAGTTTCGACGCTTCGAACGGCAGAGGACGAACCATTGACGCGGTTAAAGCCCTTTACCTCGACGCCTGTAATGATGCGAACGCCTTCGGCTTCGGCTTTTCCGGCGAGGCCGTAGATGGATTTGGTATTATTGGCATAGCCGCCTTTTTTCTCGTGCAAAACGGAAGTGATGTTACCGGCTTGCCAGTCGGAAAAAAGTGCCCTCATGTAGCTCTTGCAATCAGCCTCGCCGTCGATAAACGCGCTGTCATAGCCGATCGCTTGCTGTTGCTGGTAGATTGAAGAGACATCTTCATGCATGCTCTCGCAGGAAATCTGCATATATCCAACGGGGTGATAGGAATAGCTTTCCGGATCGCTTTCCCAGACATTGACGGAGTGCGCCATCAATTCGCGCATCGCGGGCTGGTAATAATTATTGCGAACTACGCCGCAGGCTATACCGCTAGCACCGGAAGCGATTCCGCCCTTATCAAGGACAATGATGTCGTCACCGCAGCCCTTACCGGAGGATTTAAGTTCTAAAGCGAGATGGTATGCCGTCGAAAGACCATGAATTCCAGCGCCAATAATCACATATTTACAGTCTGTCGGAAAAGCCATGCTCAACGACTCCAGTTATACTAATGCTGACGTCGCTGTAGCTTATATTATTGTAGATTTTAATGGTGTATCGCGATTCATATGGTTTTCAATGTCAAACCGTTATGATAAGCTGTCCTAATAATATTCGTCACCGAGTGCCCCCGATGAACAAAATTCCTAATCATTTCGATCTTCGATCGTTAGAGGTTTTCGTTGTAACTGCTGAACAAAGCGGCATGACGCAGAGCGCAAAAGTCCTGCGTATGACTCAGTCGGCTGTCTCGCAAATCATCGCCGGTCTTGAGGATGGAATCGGTGTGAAGCTGTTTGATCGATCGGTTCGGCCGATTGTATTAACCACCGCTGGGCGCATATTACTCGAGCGCGTACGGCAGATTCTTAAAGATACCAAAGAAGCGCTGCGTGAAACTCAAACTCAAGAACGCCGGCGCTTGGCTTCATTAACGGTAGCCATGTCAGATAGTTTATCCGCGGCTCTGGGCCCATTATTATACGTAAAACTCAACGATTTGTCCGGATATTGGCGATTTTGGAGCGGTCTATCGCCGTTTCATCGTGCCGATTTTCTAGCCCATAATATTGATGTTGTTTTCTCAAGCAGTAATGTCATGGAAGACATTGCGGGCATAGAGCGTCACCGCGTTTTCCAAGAACCCTATGTCCTGATTTTCCCAAAAGACTATAAAGGCGATACGGATCTTCATACGGGTGTCAAAGAAGACCTTTCTTTTCTGCGGATATCTCTGCGGTCTGCTATGGGACTGCGAATTGAGCGTCAGCTAAATCGCCTTCGCGTTAAATTCCCCGATGTCGCTGAATTTGACCGCGCTCCGGCACAAGCTACCGCAGTCGCCAGAGGTGCCGGGTGGGGAGTTACGACACCGCTATGTTTGCTGGAAAAACCCGATGTGCTCGATCAGATACAAATCCGGCCGATCACGCGCGGCAGCTTCAGCCGTCAATTTGATTTATTAGCGCGCGAAGGGTCGCTGGGAGAAATCCCAAAAGAGCTCGCAGCAGAATCGCGGCGGATTTTGCGCGAAGAATGCGTTCCGGTGCTTTACGATAAGGTGCCGTGGATCGAAGATATGTTCAAATGGGACGACGAAGAGATTTAGGGACAGGATAAACCCGCCTTATCTTGCCTTAAAACATACGCTTATGAGCGATTTTGCTATTTGCATTTTCCTGCATTGCTAATTTATGCAAAGTGAAAAAGGAGGACTAGCGTGGATTTACAATCGGTCTTAAAGCCTATTGAAGATGCGCGTGGTCTTCCGAATGACTGTTATATTTCTCAGGATCATTTCAAAATCGAACGGGACAAGGTTTTCTTCCCGAATTGGGCAGGAGTTGGATTTATCAGTGATGTTGCCGAGCCGGGAGATGTTTGTCCGGTCGAGTTCCTTGGCATGCCTTTATTATTAGTGTGCAATAAGGCAAGCGAACTAAGGGTTTTTCAAAATACCTGTCGGCACCGCGGAATGATTCTAGTCGATGAGCCATGTCATCTTCGCGGCCCGATCCGCTGCCCGTATCACAGCTGGAGTTACGATTACGACGGTAATCTCGTTCGAACCCCCTCTGTCGGAGGCATTGGCGTTGACGATCATAAAAATATTTGTCCCGATGAATTAGGCCTATTTGAGGTTCGGGCTCATGTTTGGCAAGGCGTTGTCTTTGTCAATATATCGGGCGACGCGCCTGCATTTGAGATAGCTCATGAACATCTCGTAAAACGCTGGGCCGAGTTTGATCAACCCTACCATTTGGGCGGGGAGGCAAGTCAGTTCGATATGTTGCTTAAAACAAACTGGAAACTAGCGGTCGAAAATTACTGCGAGTCCTATCATCTGCCGTGGATCCATCCGGAGCTCAATGAAATCTCGCCGATTGATGCTCACTATCCTATCGAACATGCCAGTTACGCTGGACAAGGAAGTGAAAATTATCGCCAACTTACGAATGAAAAAGGAAAACAATTCAAAGACTTCGAGAACCTTTCTGACATATGGAATTCGCAGTCGGAATATATTTCCTACTTCCCGAATGTTTTATTCGGTGTCCATCGCGACCATGCATTTGCCATGCTGTTGATGCCCCAAGGTCCGGAGAAAACTCTGGAGCGCGTCGCCTTGTTTTATGCCACTGAGGATATTGATAGCCCTCAAAATCAAGACATGCTCAAAGAAAATGCCCGTATCTGGCAGGGCGTATTTGCAGAAGATATTGGCGTCGTCGAAGGTATGCAAAAAGGACGGCACGGCATCCAGTTTGACGGAGGTAAGTTTTCACCAGTAATGGACGGCCCAACCCACAAATTTCATCATTGGGTAGCCCGTCAACTTACGGCGTAGCTATATCAATCACTTTTGCTCAGTATAGCGAACACTAATACAATGTGATATTACTTGAACCTACTTAAACAAGGCCTTTAATGCCGCTTGAGAACGGACGCCTTGGGGAGAGTCGATGGCGACTTTATTGAATACAATTGAAGATGCACAGGCACGTGAGATTTGTCGCGATCATGGAGATCGCCCACAAGAGCTATTGGAGATTCTTCACGGCGTTCAGGCCGCCCATGGCCATCTGACAGACGCCGCGCTTAGGACCATTGCCTATTCACTCAATATCTCACGCGCGGAAATCCACGGCGTCGTCTCGTTCTACCATGACTATAAACGTGAAAAAGGCGCCATGCAGACGATCAAAATCTGCCGAGCCGAAGCCTGTCAGGCCGTGGGTGCAAATGATCTGATTGCGGGTGCTGAACGCCATTTCAAAACCAAATTAGATGAGAAGTCTGTCGCTGTTAAACTCGAGGCTACTTATTGCTTAGGTAATTGCGCGCTAGGCCCTGCAATCATGATTGATGAAGACCTCTACGGCCGGGTTGATCTGGACCGCTTAAAAGCCATTTCAGCGGCGCATAAGGAGCAATCCTCATGAGCGTAACGATTTATGTACCTTGCGATGCAGCCGCCTTGTCAATGGGCGCGAACGATGTTGCTAACGCCATAGCAAAAGCTGCGCCGGACGCGACCATCATCCGCAATGGATCACGAGGCATGTTGTGGCTTGAGCCGTTGGTTGAGGTCGAAACAGATAAAGGCCGCGTGGCTTATGGTCCAGTGACCGCTGGCGATGTTCAAGGGTTAGTTGGTGGAGGGATGCTGGAAGGCAAAGATTTACCGTTATGTCATGGCCCGACTGAGGAAATGCCATATCTGGCCAATCAGGAACGTCTGACGTTTGCGCGGGTTGGTGTAACCGATCCGCTTTGCCTTAAAGCCTATGAGGCTAATGGCGGATTGGTTGGTCTGGGAAAAGCGCTCAAAATGGATGCTCAGGCGATTGTCGATCAGGTCAAAGAGTCGGGACTACGAGGCCGCGGGGGAGCGGGCTTCCCGACCGGCATCAAATGGCATACGGCTTTGGCGCAAGAGGCGGATCAAAAATATCTCTGTTGCAACGCCGATGAGGGCGATAGCGGAACTTTTGCCGACCGGATGTTGATGGAAGGTGACCCTTATGCGCTTATCGAGGGTATGGTTATTGCCAGCCTCGCCATTGGGGCGAGCATTGGATATATCTATCTGCGTTCTGAGTATCCGCATGCAGCGACCACACTGCGCCAGGCGATCAAGAATTGGGAAGATGCCGGGTTTTTTGGCTGGAATGATGACGGCTCTCCACGGTTTAAGCTTCACCTCCGTATGGGCGCAGGGGCCTATATATGCGGCGAAGAAAGCTCAATGCTTGAAAGCCTTGAGGGCAAGCGGGGGGAGGTGAAGGTTAAGCCACCGATCCCAGCGATATCAGGCCTGTTCGACAAACCCACTATCGTCAATAATGTCCTGACATTAGCGGCTGTGCCGTACATTCTGTCTGAAGGCGCAAAAGCCTATGCTGATTTCGGGCAGGGGCGCTCACTCGGAACACAGCCATTTCAGCTCGCCGGTGATATTGCCTGCGGCGGACTGGTCGAAAAAGCCTTTGGCGTTTCCATGTATGAACTGCTCTATGACTTTGGCGGCGGAACGCGATCTGGTCGGGATATTAAGGCCGTGCAGGCGGGCGGACCTCTTGGGTCATTTGTGGCCGCGTCGGAATTCGATATGGATATGGGCTATGAAAGTATGGCCCAGCGCGGCGCGATGATGGGGCATGGTGGTCTCGTTGTGTTTAATGACGCAACCAATATGGGCGAGATGGCGCGTTACGCCATGGAGTTCTGCGAAATAGAAAGTTGCGGCAAGTGTACGCCGTGCCGGATCGGCGCCGTGCGCGGCAAGGAAACCATCGAGAAAATCATGCGCGGCGAGGAACAGAGTAAAAATGTGGAAGTTTTAGAAGATTTGTGCGATCTTATGGAGACAGCCTCTTTATGCGCTATGGGCGGCTTGACCCCCATGCCAGTACGATCAGCACTAAAACAATTCCCGGCAGACTTTATGGGAACGGCCAAAGCGGCGGCGGAGTAGATTATGACCTTACTAGTCGAAAAAGATTACGGAACGCCGGCGGTCAAATCCGACAAAGAAGTGACACTCGAGATCGATGGTCACGACGTGACAGTTGCTGAAGGCACATCGGTTATGCGGGCCGCCGCAGAGGCCGGTATTCCCATCCCAAAACTTTGCGCCACCGATAGTCTCGATGCGTTTGGGTCCTGCCGTATGTGTGTTTGCAAGGTCGATGGCCGAAAAGGCACACCGGCGAGTTGTACAATACCCGTTTCAGAGGGCATGAAAGTTACAACGCAAGACGACGATATCGCTAAAATTCGCAAAGGTGTGATGGAACTTTATATTTCCGATCACCCACTGGATTGCTTGACCTGCTCGGATAATGGTGATTGTGAACTTCAGGATGTCGCCGGACAGGTTGGCCTGCGCGAAGTCCGTTATGGCTATGACGGCGCCAATCATTTTGACGCGCCTACCGATACGTCCAATCCTTATTTTCAGTTTGAAGCCAGTAAATGTATTGCCTGTTCGCGCTGCGTGCGGGCTTGTGATGAAGTGCAGGGAACTTTGGCCCTGACCATTGAAGGGCGAGGCTTTAAGTCCAAAGTAGCAGCATCCATGGGCGAAAGCTTTATGGAGAGCGAATGCGTGTCTTGCGGTGCTTGTGTACAGGCCTGCCCCACCGCAACGCTCCAAGAGAAATCGGTTGTGGATCACGGCGTGCCAGACCGGACAGTACTAACGACCTGCGCTTATTGCGGCGTTGGCTGTTCGTTTAAAGCCGAAATGAAAGGCGATAAAGTCATCCGCATGGTGCCGCAAAAAGACGGCAAGGCTAATCATGGACATAGCTGCGTAAAGGGCCGTTTTGCTTTTGGTTACGCCACCCACCAGGACCGTATCACCAAGCCGATGATACGCGAAAATATTACCGATCCCTGGCAGGAAGTCAGCTGGGAAGAGGCGTTTAAGTTTTCGGCCGATAAGCTCAAAGCCGCGCAGGCTAAATACGGCGTCAAAGCGGTTGGCGGTATCACGTCCAGCCGCTGTACCAATGAAGAAGTTTGGCTCGTTCAGCGCCTCGTGCGTCAGGGCTTTGGCAATAATAATGTCGATACCTGTGCCCGTGTTTGTCATTCGCCGACCGGCTATGGCCTCAAACAAACCTATGGGGAATCTGCCGGCACGCAAAATTTTGATAGCGTTATGGAAGCCGACTGTATCGTCATTATTGGGTCTAACCCGACAGATGCCCATCCGGTTTTTGGGTCACAAATGAAACGCCGTCTACGTCAGGGGGCCAAACTGATTATAGCGGATCCGCGCGCGATTGAGCTCGTACGGACACCACATATTAAGGCAGATTACCATTTGCCGCTACGGCCCGGCACAAATGTCGCTTTGATCAATGGTTTTGCCTATGTCGCTGTCAAAGAAGGCCTGATCGACGAAGATTTCATCAAAGCTCGGACTGAAAATTTCAAGGACTGGAAAAATACGATACTGAACGCGGCCAACTCGCCCGAAAACGTGTCTGAAATAACAGGCGTCCCGAAAGATGACTTGATCGCGGCTGCCCGCATGTACGCGACCAACAATAATTCGGCGATCTACTATGGCCTCGGCGTCACAGAGCATTCGCAAGGCTCAACCATGGTGATGGGCATGGCCAATCTCGCTATGGCAACCGGCAATATTGGTCGTCCTGGCGTGGGCGTGAACCCAATGCGCGGCCAGAATAATGTTCAAGGTTCCTGTGATATGGGATCTTTCCCGCACGAATTCTCTGGCTACCGACCTGTCTCTGATGATGCCACGCGGACTATGTTCGAATCGAAATGGAATGCCAAGCTTGACGGCGTCCCTGGCTACCGTATCCCCAATATGTTTGATGAGGCTGTAAACGGCACCTACAAAGGCATGTATATTCAGGGTGAAGATGTCGCCCAAAGTGATCCAAATACACATCACGTAGAAGCCGCTCTCAAAGCCCTTGATATTCTCATCGTGCAAGATCTGTTTCTCAACGAAACCGCGCGTTTTGCACATGTCTTCTTACCAGGAACTTCATTCCTTGAAAAAGACGGAACCTTTATCAATGCTGAACGCCGGATTAACCGCGTGCGTCCTGTGATGAAACCGGCTACTGGTAAGCACGAATGGGAAGTCACCCAGGACCTTGGGAAAGCCCTCGGATTTGATATGGGGTTTGAAAACTCGTCACAAATCATGGACGAAATTGCGGCGCTGACCCCAACCTTCCGCGATGTAACTTTTGAATTATTGGACGAGAAAGGCTCACTGCAATGGCCGGTTAATGAAGACAATCCAGACGGTACAGAAGTCATGCACGTCGGCGAATTCGTCCGAGGACTCGGGAAATTTATTCCTACGGAATATGTGCCGACAACCGAGAAAACCAACCGAAAGTTCCCGTTGCTCCTGACCACAGGGCGAATTCTGTCGCAATATAATGTCGGCGCGCAAACCCGGCGGACTGAAAACTCGGACTGGCATGAAGAAGATGTGCTGGAAATACATCCATCAGATGCTGAGGCACAAGGCATTCAGGACGGGCAGTGGGCATCGCTAAAGTCCCGCAAAGGCGAGATCACGCTACGCGCGCGTCTTTCAAGCCGAATGCAGCCGGGCGTCGTTTACACAACGTTTCATCATCCTGATACAGGCGCCAATGTCGTGACCACCGAAAATGCTGATTGGGCGACAAGTTGCCCGGAATATAAAGTTACGGCAGTTGCTGTTGCACCCGCCAATCATAAATCCGATTGGCAAAAAACTTATTCTGATGAGCTTGATGCCTATCGCCAAATCGCGCTTGAGCCAGCGGAGTAACAGGTGAAAATTACGTTTCACGGCGATGACCTTCCGTCGTCCCGTGAGTTCGACATTAAAAGAGGCCGTGAAGAGGGTCGTTGGCACGTCCCTGAAGAGGTTCCAGTTGCCTTTGTTTATAACCGCAGGAATTATTCTGTGATGATGGCAACGCCCGATGATTTGGCCGATTTCGCGATTGGGTTTTCCTTGACGGAAAAAATCATAAGCGAACCGTGGGATATTATTTCGCTCGACATCTTCCAAACTGTTGAAGGGGCGGATTTACGCTTTAAAATAACTAAAGAAGCCCTTGAAAAAATAGATATAATTCATCGTAGACGGAATATGGTAGGCAGCGCCAGTTGCGGTTTATGCGGCTTGGAAAATGCGGATGTTTTGTTCCAAAAACTCGACCCGGTAAGTAAAAAGCCTGTGGACCTTGATCTGAATGTCCTGGCTTCAGCACTGGAAGTATTAAATAAACATCAACCGCTCAACCGCCTGACCCGAACGGTCCACGCAGCGGCCTGGGCCGATCAAAACGGAGAGATTAAAACCGTGCGCGAGGATGTTGGGCGTCACAATGCTCTAGATAAACTTCTTGGTGCTATGGCCATGGATAAAACCGACGTGGCGGCAGGGTTTGTCGTGATGTCGAGCCGTTGTTCCTACGAAATTGTCGAAAAAGCTGCGCGCCAAGGCGTCAAAGCCCTAGTTTCTTTGTCCGCACCGACCGCTTTTGCCTTGCGCAAAGCGACAGAGGCCAATATGGCGATTTATTCGCAATCAGCGACGGGCCCTGTTCGTCTGCTTTAAAGGTTTAATGTCATGCGGGGCATTCTCGGGTCTGTTGGAGCATTATTGGTATCGGCGGCTATCCTGCTGGCCGGCGGCGGGCTGCTCAGCACATTAATTGCAATTCGCGCGCAGGCGGAAGGCTTTCCGCTAACGGCCATTGGGTTCATGACATCGGCTTATTATGCAGGCTTTATCGCTGGCTGTTTTTATACGCCGCATTTGGTCAAGCGTGTAGGCCATGTCCGAGTATTTGCGGCCTTGTCCGCACTGACGGCGGCTGGTGCACTTTTCCACGTACTTGCCATAAATATTCCGGTCTGGGTGGTACTTCGCGGGATCATCGGATTTAGCTTTGCCGGGCTCTATGTCCTGATAGAAAGTTGGATAAATGAGGCCGCTCCGAATAAACAGCGCGGGCAAGTGCTATCGATTTATCGCATGGTCGACCTAGCGGCTGTGACGGTCGGGCAGTTTCTGCTAAACATCCCGGATCCGCAGGGATTTGTGCTCTTTTCTGTGGTCGCTATTTGTGTGTGTTTGGCAATATTTCCAATTTCGCTTTCTACAGCCGGCGAGCCTAAGCCTAGTACTTCGACATCTCTGAACCTTAAAAAACTCGTAAACGTTTCGCCTTTGGCAGCGTTTGGTTGTTTTGCCGTTGGCCTAACAAATGGAGCCTTTTGGGGTGTTGCACCGATATTTGTTACCGATCTAGGCCATCCAGTTCTGATGGTTTCGACCTTTATGAGTGTGGTCATTTTCGCAGGCGCAATGATGCAATGGCCTGTCGGATGGCTTTCGGACAGATTTGGCCGCCGAATTATCATTCTCCTGATCTCGCTGGGCGGGGCAGGCGCGGGGGCATTTCTATGTTTATTGGCCGGAGAAAGTGATAGATTTATGTTGACGGGCGGTATCCTTTACGGTGTGTTTGCAATGCAAATATTTGGACTTTGTGCGGCGCATGCAAATGACCGGGCCGAGACTGATGAATTTGTCGCTATTAGCGGCGGATTACTACTGATCTATGGCGTGGGTTCAATTATTGGACCGGTGGCCGGAGCGCAAACGATGACACGCTTGGGGCCGACCTATTTGTTTGCCTATACGGGGTGTGTCCACGCCGGATTAGCGGCTTACGCGTTTTATCGATATTTCCGAAAGAGCGGAACCGTCAACAATATATCCTATATTTCCATTCCACGTCCAAGATCCTTGGCCATTGTTCGGCGCATGGATCCGCGTGCCAAGCTAAAAGCCAAGCGTAAAATTTAAGCAATTTGCCGTTCTTGTTTGGGGGCGTGGCCAAATCGGATTTTGTAGCATTTGGAAAAATAAGACATGGAGCCAAATCCGGTTGCGACAGCTATTTCTTGGATGCTGAGCGGTGTTTGTCTTAAGAAATTGCGGGCACGATCCAGCCTTAGATTGACGTAATATCGGGACGGTGTAATCGATAATTCGGAGCTAAACAGTCGCTCTAATTGGCGCGGTGAAAGTCCGATTTCTTTACCCAATGACGTAATCGATAAAGGCGCTTCAAGATTGAACTCCATATGGCCAATAGCTGCGAGGAGTTTTGGATGTGTCACGCCAATCCGTTTTGCGATTTCCATACGCTGTAATTCACCCGGTTCTCGGCCCGCTACGTAAAGAAGCTGATCCGCCACCCGCATGGCAAGTTTTCTGCCATAGTCCAGCTTGATGGAGTGCAGCATCATATCGGTTGCCGCCAACCCGCCGGAGCAAGTATAGCGATTGCGGTCAACCTCAAACAATGATGAGGTTATATCGAGTTTTGGGTATCGCTCCGCCAGGCTCTCAATGCTTTCCCAGTGGATCGTGCACTTAAATCCATTCAGAACACCCGCTTCGGCAAGATTAATGGTTCCGGTGCAAATACTCCCAAGCGGGACACCACGCCTTGCGAGCGCCCGTAGAACATTCGATGTTTCTTTATTGAGATGATCATAGGTGCGAATGCCGGAACAGACGAACAGAGTATCAAGTTCGCATCGTTCCGTAAGTTTTGCGTTTACGGAAAATTCAACGTCACTGCTGGCCTTAACCTGAGCGCCGTTGATTGAGTAAAGCTGCCATCTGAAAACGTCGCGCCGTTCTATTCTATTAACCAACCGTAGCGGCTCAATAGCCGCAGTGAAAGCGATCATAGAAAATTGCGGTGTGAGTAAAAACCCGACGGTCTGGGTTTTAACTATTGGCTGGCGGCCAAACATCTAATCGGAGGCCGAGCTTCGTTTTCTTTTGTTGACCCGGCGTTTCTTTCGTCGTTGCTCGAGAATCGCCCGCAGCGGCGGCATACGCTCTGGCAATTGCGCCAAAATCTCGTCGCGATCTTCTTTAGAGTACAGCGTCCAGCGTGCAATTTCATCGCGCGAACGACCACAACCAAAGCAGCGATTGCTTTCTTTCTCAACCGAACAGATCAACTGACATGGACTGTCCATCGGTTCAAAATTGGATAGGTCTAAATCTTCTTTTTTCATGTCGTTTAACCTAAAAGTCGTTCATCATATGGGTAGGTTGTGAGATTTTCAAAGCCCGTATCTGTTACCAGCACCTGATTTTCAAGTTTTATGCCCTCAATACCGTCATCTTTTCCGACATAGGCCTCGACGCATAGAACCATGCCAGGCTCGAGGTGGTAGTCAAAAGCACCCTCAATGTAATTGTCCGGGTAATAAATACTCGGAAACTCGTCGCATAAGCCAACGCCGTGCATTTTCACGCAATATTTCTTGGCCTGGTAAGCACCGGGCAGGACATGGCCTTTAAATGTCAGGTCACGCATTGGCACTCCAGGTGCAAGCAGCGATTGATTGGTCTCTATGTGTTCGTGCGCAATTTGGTACATCTCGATTTGCGCGGCATTTGCATCAATATCGCCTACCAACCAAGTGCGTGATGTATCAACGCATATTCCAAAAAGACCGATTAAGTCCGTATCGAATGCCATGATTTCACCCGCCTTCATTATCCGGCCGCTGGCCTCTCTCATCCATGGATTGGTTCGCGGACCAGAGGATAGAAGACGGGTTTCGATCCATTCGCCGCCCTGAGCAATGTTTTCTTTGTGAAGTACAGACCAGAGCTCTACCTCGGCCATGCCCGGCTGCATGACTTTTTCCATTTCCGCCATGGCCATTTTGCATCCGGCTACAGCACAGCGCATGGCAAGGATTTCATCAGCAGATTTTATGACGCGGGCATGTTCCATCACCGTTTGCCCAGCGACGATTTTGAGGCCTGTCTCAAAGAACGCTTTTGCTATATCTGTATCCATACGGTCTATTCCAATAGGCCCCGAAATATTGCGCTGCAAAAGAGCGTCTCGAACTTCCTGACAGAATGATTTGGCCTGCTTTTCTGATGAATCACCAAATTCAAAATAGAATGAACCTGCTACTGTTCTGACTTCATTGATCCGGTGGAGATGCTCAGCCATGTGTTGGCATTTTGCGAAATCCCAAAAGATCACATGGCCGTCAATAGTCACCAGCACGGCGCGCGCTAGATTATGTGACGTCCATAGCTGCATATTGGAGCTGTCAGTAGCATATCGGATATTGAGGGGATCAAATAGGAGCAGCGCATCGACTTTCCGTTTCTCCATCTCAGCCAATATCCGAGCCCGTCTGTAGCACCGAATGTTCTCTAAATTGGGAAGCACATAGCCTAAGTCCAGAAGCCGGCTTGTCATAACTGGCGTCACAAACACCTCATTAGGGTCATAATGACTAATGTGATCGCCTTGGCGGCTAAGCGGAGTAATTTTGGTCATGACTTTTGCGTCCAATATAGTGACTTGCTGGCATGATTTTTGTCGATCGTCTCTATTGGTTTTGAGATTATGGCTATAAATTATCCTATCCATTAGGGCAAAATGAGAGAAATTCTCAATATTCATGCTATTCTGACTAAGAACGTGATGTCGTATTAGTGCTAAAATGCGTCGTATTTATTGTAGAACATAAGAGCTAATTTGCCTAGCAACGTCTGTAAAATTAAGGGAAAAAAGTGACTCAACAAGATCTTCCAGCACCTGGCGCGCCTGACATTGAAATTGCCCGTGCAGCAACCATGAAGCCACTTTTGCCGCTCGCTGAAGAAAAACTAGGAATCCCGGCAGAAGCTTTGGTTCCGTTTGGGCATTATAAAGCCAAGCTTTCCCTTGAATATATCAATTCGTTGGCCGACAAACCCAATGGCAAGCTCGTCCTCGTTACGGCCGTAACTCCGACTCCGGCCGGTGAGGGCAAAACCACAACAAGTGTTGGGCTGAACGATGGTCTAAACATGATCGGTGTAAAATCCATGGTTTGCCTGAGAGAACCGTCTTTGGGTCCTTGCTTTGGGATGAAGGGCGGAGCAGCTGGCGGCGGTCGTGCTCAAGTTATTCCGATGGAAGACATTAACCTTCATTTCAATGGCGATTTCCACGCCATCACGTCCGCACATTCTCTGATTTCAGCAATGCTCGATAATCATATTCAATGGGGAAATGCGCTTGATATTGATCCTCGACGCATCACATGGCGCCGCGTCGTCGACATGAATGACCGTGTTTTGCGAAATATTGTGATCGGTATGGGCGGCCCAACTCAGGGTGTCGTCCGAGAAGATGGATTTGACATTACGGTTGCCTCTGAAATTATGGCGATTTTCTGCCTAGCAACAGACCTAAAAGATCTGCAAAAACGCATTGGCGACATAATACTCGGCCAAACTTATAGCAAAAAACCGGTAACTGTCCGTGATATTGGTGCTGAGGGTGCTGTAACCGTTTTGTTGAAAGACGCATTCCAGCCCAACCTCGTCCAGTCCATCGAGCATAATATGGCATTTATCCATGGTGGACCATTTGCGAATATTGCTCATGGCTGCAACTCAGTCGTTGCAACGCAGACAGCACTTAAAATGGCGGATGTTGTCGTGACCGAAGCCGGTTTTGGGGCTGATCTTGGCGCTGAAAAATTCCTGGATATCAAATGTCGACAGTCTGGTTTGCGGCCAGACGTGGTTGTTCTCGTTGCAACAGTACGCGCTATGAAAATGCAGGGCGGTATTGCTAAATCTGATTTAGGCGCTCCCAACCCTAAAGCTGTTCGTGACGGCGGTGTAAACTTGCAGCGTCATATAGAGAATTTGAAAAAGTTTGGTCTTCAGCCAATTGTGGCACTTAACCATTTCATTCATGACACTGTTGACGAAGTGGAAGAAATTCAAAGAATCTGTGATGCCGAAGGAGTTGAAATGTGTTTATCCAAGCACTGGGCAGAGGGCGGCGAGGGCGCGAAAGGTCTGGCCGTTTCTGTTAAGGCCATATTGGATGGTAAAAAGCCTAAAGTGACTTTGATGTATTCCGACGACATGTCACTTAAGAGTAAGGTTGAGGCAGTTGCCACTGAGATATACCGAGCCGAAAATATTGTATTTACGGGTGAGGCCTCTAGCGCGATCAAGAAGATCGAAAAAATGGGCTTTGGCCATTTGCCAATTTGTATAGCGAAAACACAATCTAGCTTCTCGACGGACCCAAAAAAACTGGGCGCGACCTCAGGTCATACGGTCGAAGTACGCGAAGCGACGCTCAATGCCGGCGCGGGATTTGTAGTCGCGATCTGCGGAACTATTATGCGTATGCCGGGCTTGCCGAGGCACCCAGCGGCCCTTGATATCGGGCTTGACGAAGATGGCCAAATCGTCGGATTGGCGTAGGCAATAGATCAGGAGTTAGTTATGAGTGATCAAGAAGAAGAAATCATTCTAAAAGATCTTAACGACAATGAGCTCGTCGAGCAGATGCAAGACGACCTTTACGATGGTTTGATTGAAGAAGTCACGGAAGGCACTCAAATCCTCCTCGATCGGGGTTGGGATGCCAATATGGTTTTGAATGATGCGCTTGTCGAAGGTATGCGGATCGTAGGTATTGATTTCCGCGACGGTATTCTTTTTGTCCCGGAAGTGCTCCAATCTGCTAACGCTATGAAAGGCGGAATGGGGCTGTTGCGGCCAATCCTCGCCCAGAGCGAAAACAGCGCCAGCACCGGAAAGTTTGTTATTGGTACAGTGAAAGGCGATATTCACGATATAGGGAAAAACCTTGTCGGTATGATGCTTGAGGGTGCAGGGTTTGAAGTCTTCGATCTTGGGATCAATACCTCTGTTGATGAATTCCTCGAAGCAATTGATACGCACAAGCCTGATATTATGGGTATGTCTGCGCTGCTGACAACAACCATGCCATATATGGGCGTCGTGATCGAAGAGCTTGATAAGCGAAACATCCTCAAAGAGCTCCCGGTTATGGTTGGCGGCGCGCCGCTTAATCAAGAATTTGCCGATGCGATCAACGCCCATACTTATGGACGCGATGCGGCGATGAGCTCGGAACTGGCGAAAGCCATTATGGGAAAGAATCGGTAGTGATATGGGGGCTACGTCGCATAAGACCTTAGTCCTGGCTTGCGGAGCGCTTGCCAAAGAAATTCTCGTGCTTCAAAAGCAAGTCGGCGCAGATTTCGATTTGCAATGCCTGCCAGCCAGCTATCATAATTTTCCAAATAAAATTGTGCCCGGGCTCGAAAAGGAGCTCGCTGGCATTTATGATAATTATGATGAGATCCTGATCGGGTATGGGGACTGCGGAACCGGCGGTGGTATGGATCGCTTTTTAAAGCGCTATCCGAAAGCGCGCCGTTTGCCCGGTGCTCATTGCTATGCATTTTTTGCCGGTCTCGAAAACTTTGACGCCATGATGGAAGAAGAGCTCGGCAGTTTCTTTTTAACCGATTATCTCGTCCGGCACTTCCAAACGCTGATCGTCAAAGGCTTCGGCATTGATCGCTATCCCAATCTCAAAGAAATGTATTTCGAGCATTACAAGCGGCTGATTTATCTGGTGCAAGATCCAGAATTGGGACTGACACTACAAGCCCGCGAAGTCGCCGATTTTCTGGAACTTGAATATGAAGAACGTCAGGTTGGATATGGTCTTATGGCGGGCGCAATAGACTCTGTCGAAAAAGGTGAGGGGCTAACCCATGTCTTATAGAGTTCGCCTCTTCGCCGTGAAGCATTCGCGCTTTTTCGAGCGGCTCTACCATTCCGTTAATCCAGCGATTGTTGGTACGCTGAGAGGCGTCAATAAGGTGTTTGGGAAAAAACTTGATCGGCCAATTACAGCCATGGAATCTGGTCTAAAAGGATTTCTGTTTGATTGCAAAATGTGCGGGAATTGTGCCTTGTCCAAGACCGGTATGAGCTGCCCAATGAATTGCCCTAAGACCATCCGAAACGGCCCCTGTGGAGGCGTACGTGCCGACGGTATGTGTGAAGTTAAACCGGAAATGAAATGTGTTTGGGTGCAGGCCTGGGACGGCGCGGCACGAATGAAATTCGGGGACGATATCAAAGATATTGAGTTTGCCATTGATCATCGCGATCAAGGGAAATCAACCTGGCTCCGCATAGCGCGCGGTGAAATTGCGGAGAAGGTCAGTGATAGACATTGAAGTACCGCGCAATCCGGCAAAAGTCGGCACCAACCCGGGCGATCCACTTCCCCGTCTTGAAGGACATGTCTCTCATGGGCGGTTCGAGCAAGTATTGCGGGCCGGGCAATTCGCCGTCACCACAGAGATAGCGCCTCCGGATTCAGCTGATCCCACAGAGGTTCTAAGGCGTGCGTCTTTATTTGACGGATATGTCGACGCGATTAACGCCACAGACGGATCGGGCGCCCATTGCCATATGTCGAGCCTTGCCGTTTGCGCGATCCTGACCCGCGCTGGATATTCTCCGATTTTGCAGGTTTCCTGCCGAGACCGAAACAGGATTTCTATCCAGGGCGATACGCTTGGCGCAGCTGCGCTAGGCGTTTGTAGCGTTCTGTGTCTTTCCGGAGATGACGTAGGGGCCGGGGATCATCCGGAAGCTAAACCCGTTTTTGATCTGGATTCAATATCTCTGGCTCAAACCATTAAAATCATGCGGGATGACAGCCAATTTCTCTCAGGTCGCAAACTCGATCTCGCCCCGCGTATGATGATCGGGTCATCGATTAATCCGTTTGTGCCGCCTATTGCCAATCGTGCTGATCAACTCGCCAAAAAAATCGATTCAGGTGCAGAATTTATTCAGTCTCAATATTGTTTTGATATTCCGATGCTCAAGGACTTTATGGCTAAAGCTCGTGATCTCGGCCTAACGGAAAAAGCCTATATCATTATCGGGGCAGGCGTGTTGCCCTCAGCTAAAACCGCCACATGGATGCGCAGCAATGTGCCGGGCGTCCATATTCCGGATGAGCTTGTGAGGCGTCTCGAGCAATCCGAAAAGCCCAAACTTGAAGGCCGCAAAATATGCGCCGAGATTATGCAACAGGTCAAAGAAATTGACGGAGTCGCCGGAGTCCATGTCATGGCTTACCGTCAGGAAAAATGGGTCGGTGATGTCGTCAAGTGCTCCGGTGTGCTCGGCGACCGTAAACCCTGGGCGCCCGAACAGTCATTTGCAAATATAGCAGCCATTACATAGGAAAATTTTATGGCCCGAACAGTTTTAACCTCAGCAAGCAAAGAAGTCGTTATCGGCTTTGACCAACCTTTCGCCATGATTGGCGAGCGGATCAATCCAACCGGCCGCAAGCTCTTTTCCAAGGAACTCAAAGAGCGCAATTACTGGCGCGTCAAAAAAGAAGCTCTGGCCCAAGTTGAGGCCGGCGCTCAGATACTCGACGTCAATGTCGGTGTCCCACTTGCGGATGAACCTGCCATAATGGCCGAAGTAATTCCCTTAATTCAAAACCTTACAGACGTTCCATTGTGTATTGATAGTTCGATTATCGAAGCGCTTGAATCTGGCCTATCGGTTTATAAGGGCCGTCCACTCGTGAATTCGACGACTGCTGAAGAAGAAGTCATGGAACGGGTTCTGCCGTTAGTGGCAAAATATGATTGCGCAGTTGTTGCCATTTCAAACGATGATACCGGCATTTCAGAAGATCCAAACGTCCGTTTCGAAGTCGCTAAGCGCATCGTCAACCGGGCCTCTGACTACGGCATTAAGCCCGAAGACATCGTCGTTGATCCGCTTGTTATGCCTATTGGCGCGATCGGCTCGGCGGGTACTGACGTTTTCAAACTTGTCGGGCGCCTTAGAAATGAACTAGGTGTCAATACGACCTGCGGCGCGTCAAACGTCGCTTTCGGTCTTCCTAATCGGCATGCGATCAACAACGCCTTCCTTCCCATGCTGGCCTGCGCCGGTATGACGTCTGCGATTGTCAATCCACTCCATGAGGGTTTGGTGCCAGCCGTTCGGGCCGCAGACGTTCTTAATAATAATGACGCGAATTGCGGTAATTGGATCAAATATTACCGTCCAGTACCTGCAGCTGGCGAAGAGGGCGGACGCGGCGCAAGAGGCGCACGACGCCGTCGCCGGAGCGCTTAGTGGTAAAAATCTATAAAGGCTCCTGTTTGTGCGGCTCGGTCACCTTTGAGGCGGCTGGGCTGTCCGACATTTGGTATTGCCACTGCAAGCAATGTCAAAAGTTGACAGGATTGTATATTTCGGCCGCTGGCGCGCCGCGCGAAAACATCACAATTAAAGGCGAAGTCAATTGGTTGCCGGTCTCTGATAGATCAGAATCCGGTCATTGTCCGAATTGCGGATGCTATATGTTCTGGTCCATGCACGAAAAGCCGACCATGAGCGTATTAACGGGTTGTATCGACGATACATCAGGCCTCAAGGTAAAGGGCCATATTTACGTCGAAGAAAAGCCAGCCCATTACGATATTACTGATGGTCTACCGCAATATGAAGGCTATCCAATAGAAGGTGTTCGCGCGAACTAATGGGCAAGCACACTGTCATATTCACACCGTCCGGTATTCGGACTGAGGCACAGGATGGCCAAACCGTCTATGACGTAGCGCTTAACGCGGGTGTTGATATCCAATCCATTTGCGGCGGTATGGGTCTGTGCAAGCGCTGCCAGTGCGAGATCGACACTGGTAAACACGCCAAGTTTAATCTGGATGTTACCGTTGAAAATATCGGCAAGCTGACCCCAACCGAGAAGAAAGCCATTCATGATGGAGAGCTGTCAGACACGCGGCGCCTGGCCTGCCGCGCTAAAATACGCGGAGATCTCGTCGTAGAAGTCCCGAGCGATAGCCGCGAAGCCGAAAGCTCCATACATAAAAAAAGTACGCCGATTGATGTGCCCCTGAACCCGGCAATTCGTCTGTATATGGTGCAATTGCCCGTACCTACGCTCGAAGCAAACCCAAGTGACGGGGAGGCATTGGTTGCAGCCCTAAACGAACACCATGGATTGTGCGTTCGTCCAACTCACCGCATGCTGATCAAGTTGCAGGACATTTTGCGCAAGCATGATCGCACGGTCATTTCGGTGGTTCGAAACGATGATACAATCATTGATGTCTGGCCGCCATCTCCGTTTGATCTTTACGGCGCGGCCATTGATGTCGGCTCGACGTCTGTTGCGATGTATGTGTTTAATCTGGCATCGGGTCAGCCGGTCTATGAAAAGGCCGCCATGAACCCTCAAATTCGCTACGGCGAAGATCTGATGAGCCGAGTCTCATACATTATGATAAATAAAGGCGGCGAAATTAAGCTAACCGCCGCTATTCGCGGTCAGATTAAATCTATGCTCGCCGAAGCGGTTGAAAAGCTAGCGCTTGGGCCTAACCAACTTCTGGATGTCATCTGCGTCGGTAATCCGATCATGCATCATCTGGTCATCGGGGCAAATCCGGTCGAGCTTGGCGTCGCGCCCTTTACGCTCGCCATTAAAGACTGGCTTGATATTCCAGCTGGGCGACTGGACCTCGGATTATCCGACACGGCGCAGGTGTCGCTGTTTCCGCTCATTGGCGGCCATGTCGGGGCAGACACAACGGCGGCATATCTCACGCAGATTGCAATCATGGAAAATCGTTCAGTCTTACTAGTAGATATTGGCACAAATGCTGAGCTCGTTCTTTCCCACAATGGCAAGGTTACGGCAGCCTCTTCGCCAACAGGTCCGGCGCTGGAAGGCGCAGAAATAAGCTGCGGCGTTCGCGCCAGCCTTGGCGCGATTGAACGCGTGCGGATTGACCCGATCACCAAGAAGGCGAGCGTTAAAATTATCGGCCATGATGAATGGTTGTCCGATGAAGATGATCTTTCTAACCATAAAATTACAGGTATTTGCGGCTCCGGCATTTTCGAAGTCATGGTTGAACTTGCAAACGCTGAGCTGGTGGATCGAGGTGGTCTATTTGTGAATGGAGATACATCGGGACGCATGCTGCCGGACAATGAAGGCAAAAGTCAAAAATATCTTCTGTTGGATAGAGCAGTAAACCCGCTTTACATCAAACAGACAGATATTCGTGCTGTGCAGCTCGCTAAGGCTGCGCTTTATGCTGGCGCGCAGTTGCTCGCCGAATCTCTTGGCTGTGAACAGTTTGACGAAGTTTTATTGGCAGGGGCTTTTGGGACGCATCTCGATCCCAAATATGTGTCAGACATTGGTATCATCCCCAATGCGCCTGCGGATATCATCCGTTCTGTCGGTAATGCAGCGGGCATGGGTGCCGCGATGGCCCTTCTTGATCGAGGTCACCGAGCCAAAATTATTGAAGCGGTCAAACATATCGAAAAAATGGAAACCGCGCTGGAGCCAAAATTTCAGGATTATTTCGTCGGCTCGATGAAGTTTCCGACGGCGCCAGCACAAAGTGAAAACAACCAACAAAGACGCCGCAAACGGCGCAGGTCATAAAGAGGACATATTATGGCAAGACGAGCAAGAGGTGGCCGCGCAGGTCGCGCCGCAGCAAATGCAGCCGCGAAGGCTCCTAGAGACCCGTTTATCGTGCGGAAAATTCCGCCCTATTCGGTTTTAGGCGATACTGATCTAGGAATCCTCGAATACAATGCTGATACAATTCTTGAGGAAATAGGGATTGATATCCAAGACGACAAAGAGACTATTGACTTGTTCGTTGCGGCAGGCGCATCAGCAGATGGTGAGCGCGTTCGTTTTCCGCGGGGTATGCTGCGTGAGATCATTCAAATATCAGCACCGGCTCAGTTTACGCAATATGCGCGTAATTCCGCAAACAACATCGAAATCGGCGGCGTTAACACGGTTTTAGTTCCGGCTTACGGCCCGCCGTTCGTCTATTCAAAAGAGGGCGGCCGCCGTTACGCTACGATTGAGGATTTCCGCAATTTCGTAAAACTCGCTTATATGTCACCGCATCTGCATCACAGCGGCGGGACGGTTTGTGAGCCTGTCGATCTGCCGGTCAACAAGCGCCATTACGATATGGTCTACTCCCATATCAAATATTCCGACAAGCCCTTCATGGGTTCTGTCACCGCGCCGCGTCGCGCGCTTGATACGGTCGATATGGCTAAGATTGTTTTTGGCGATGACTTTGTCGAAGAGAACTGCGTGTTGGTCAGCTTGATCAACGCAAATTCACCGATGACATTTGACCGGGTCATGCTCGGCTCGCTCAAGAACTATGCTCGGCATAACCAAGCTGTTATCCCAAGTCCATTTGTGGTGGCAGGCGCAATGTCGCCCGTGACCTCTGCCGCCGTTGCAGCGCAGAGCCTCGCGGAAGGCATGGTTGGGATGGCATTGGCGCAATTGGTTCGTCCCGGTGCACCTGTGATTTACGGTAACTTCGTGTCGTCCATGTCGATGCAATCCGGCGCACCGACATTCGGAACGCCTGAAGCTTCGCTTATCATCAATATGGGCGCGGCGCTTGCGCGGCGGCTCGGCGTACCTTTCCGCTCAGCCGGCGGGTTTAACGCCTCTAAACTCCCGGATGCACAGGCAGCTTACGAAGCCGCTAACACGCTGCAAAACGGATTACTGGCTGGCGTGAATTTCATGCTCCACACAGCAGGCTGGCAAGAAGGCGGTCTCTCCATGGGATACGAGAAGTTTATCATGGACTGCGATCAAGCTGGCATGATGGCGGTTTATGCCAAAGGCGTTGATATGAGCGAAAATGGTCAGGCCTTAGATGCTCTCGCAGAAGTTGGCCCGGGACAACATTTCCTTGGCTGTGAACATACCCAGAAAAACTTTAAAACCGCATTCTATACATCTGAAGTGGCTGACAATAACAGCTATGAGCAATGGGTCGAAGATGGGTCATTATCAGCCGAAGACCGCGCCGAAAAAATCTACAAGACTATGCTGGCGGATTATCAACCACCGGAACTTGATCCAGACATTGATGCACGCTTGCTAAAATACATGGCCGACAAAAAGGCCAGCTTTGAGGATAGTAATATTAGCTAATCTGAACTCGCTTATCCCGCCGTAGGGCGGGACCCAAGCGATGTCGAATTTAAGTGTAACTTTGAAAATAGGTTGGTAACCATGGACCCCGCGCTAAGGCGGGGAGAGCGAAGTGGGTTAGGGGTTTTTCTCGACAAATGGCCAGCGTGGATTTATCAAGCGCGTAAGAATATTCGAAAGATTTACATGAGCAATTCATCTTTTTATAAACCTTCAACAATCGCCCTGCACACGGGTTATTCACCAGAACTGCAATTCGGATCTCGGGCAGTGCCTATCTACCAAACTACCTCCTATGCATTTGATGACGTGTCGGACGCTAAATCCTTGTTCAATGTTGAGCGCGGCGGACATATTTACTCGCGTATATCCAATCCGACCGTCGCGGTTTTAGAGCAAAGACTGGCGGCGCTCGAAGGCGGCAGCGGCGCGATTTGTACAGCTTCGGGGATGTCGGCGCTTTATGCAACTTTCACAACGCTTTGTTCGGCGGGCGATCATATCGTTTCGTCCGAACAAATTTATGGTTCAACAGCGACCTTGCTGCGCCATACTTTGCCGCGCTTTGATATCAATACTGATTTTGTCTCGATTAATGATCCCGAAGCACTACGAGCGGCGATCAAGCCCAATACGAAACTGGTCTTTTGTGAAAGCATTTCAAACCCCGGCATGGAGACATCGAACCTGCCGGAGATTGCCAAAATCGCCAATGAAATGGGCGTGCCGGTGGTTGTGGATGCGACCTTTGCGACGCCCTCCCTTTGCCGCCCGATTGAGCATGGCGCAAACATAGTTGTTCATTCGATCACGAAATGGATTGGCGGACACGGCGCGGCGATTGGCGGCGTGATTGTTGACGGCGGAAATTTTGATTGGGGCAATGGCCGTTTTCCGGAAATGACCGAGCCCTTCGCGCCTTATCACGGCATGCGGTTTTGGGAAGAGTTTGGCCCGAATTGTTTTGTTATGAAGGTTCGCAGTGAGGCCATGCGAGATCTCGGCGCGGCTCTCTCGCCGCAAAACGCCTTTCTCATCCTACAAGGCGTTGAGACCTTGTCGCTGCGTATGCAAAAACATGTCAAAAATACCATATCCTTAAGGGACTGGCTTCTCGAGCAAGACGCGGTCACATGGGTCAATCATCCTGAACTTGATAGTAATGAAAGTTCTGATGTCGCGAAATCGCTATTCCCTAACGGCGCAGGAGCGATGTTATGCTTCGGTGTCACTGGCGGGCGAGAAGGCGGAATTGCCTTTATCAACTCCGTCCAGCTCGCGAGCCACCTTGCCAATGTCGGTGATAGCCGCACGCTTGTTTTACATCCGGGCAGCACAACCCATTCACGCTTGACCAAAGAGGCGCTGGAAGCCTCCGGTATTAGCGAAGATCTCATCCGCGTGTCTGTTGGCCTCGAGGATATCAAAGATATCACGAGTGATTTTGCCAAGGGCTTAAAAGCTGCGTCACGCGTTACTGGGAAGGCTTCAAAATGAGATTAGATGTCAATGGACATGAAGTCTTTGCAGCGACTGGTGGCAAAGAATTCGACACTGGCTTGCCAACAGTCGTCTTCCTGCACGGGAGCGGACTGGATCATCGCAGCTTTGCGCTGCAAACGCGGTGGTTTGCCTATCACGGCTATTCGGTGCTCGCGCCAGATTTACCGGGGCACAGCCTTTCAGCTGGAAACGCCTGCGCATCTATCGAGGACAGTGCCTCTTGGTTTTCAGACTTTTTGGACGCAGCCGGCGTAAAGTCCGCCCATTTGGTTGGTCATTCTCAAGGGTTTTTGACGGCTATAGAATTTGCCAAGAAGAATCCTGAACGGGCCTTGTCTTTAACGGCGATTGGCACCGCTGCGGCTATTCCAGTGAACCAGGCTTTAATCGATACGGCCAAAGCCAGCTCGGCCAAAGCTGCGCACATGATGGTCAATTGGGGATTTGGTCCGGGTGCTCATAATGGCATTAGCGCCGTGCCGGGCATGCAGCCCATCGCCATTGGCCGCGCTATTATGAGCCGTAATCCTCTCGCCGCCGACCTACAGGCCTGTGCCGATTACACCAGCGGAGACGCGGCTGTTAGTTCGCTTGGCAATATACCGGGATGCTGTATTTTGGCCGATAAAGATAAGATGACGCCCCTGAAAGCTGGGTTAAAGCTCGCTGACTCTATGGGCGTTAAGCCAATAATATTAAAGGGTTACGGTCATATGTTGCCTATTGAAGCGCCGAGACAGACGCTTGATGCCCTTCGAAATTTCGTTTCTGCCGTGCAGTCCCAAGCTGCCGCCTAGGAGATTGCCATGACCATTAAGAAAGCCGCCGTTATCGGCGCAGGGACCATGGGCGCGGGTATTGCCGGACAGGTCGCTAATGCTGGTATTGAAGTTCTCTTGCTTGACCTGCCGCGCGAGGGCGATGACGTCAATGCGTTAGCGCAGCGCGGCAAGGACCGTGTGACTAACCCCAATAATCCGGGCGTTCTAAGTCCAGAAGCGGGCGAGTTAATCACAGTTGGGAATATTCGGGATGATTTTGACAAGTTAGCGGAATGCGATTGGATTGCAGAAGCTATCCTCGAGCGCCTCGATCTGAAGAAAGACCTTTACAAAAAACTGGACGATGTTTGCCATGACAAGGCAATTATCAGCTCCAATACGTCGACTATCCCGATCAAACTGCTCGTCGAAGATATGCCGCTCGCATTTCGCAAGCACTTTGCGATCACACATTTCTTTAATCCGGTACGGTTTATGCCATTGCTGGAATTGGTTGCGGGTGAAGATACCGACCCGGCTATTATGGCGCAGCTTCATGAATTTTGTGACCGCGAACTCGGGAAGGGCGTCGTGCCCTGTAAAGACACACCCGGATTTCTCGGCAACCGCGTTGGCTGTTATGCCATCCAAACTGCGCTTCATGTTGCGAATGATATGGGCCTGTCGCCGGTTGAGGCCGACGGAATTTTTGGTCGCCCGATGGGCATCCCCAAAACAGGTGTATTCGGACTTTATGATCTGATCGGGATCGACCTCATGTCAGACGTCGCGGCCAGCCTCGTCAGCATTCTGCCTGAAGGTGATGACTTTCATACCTTTCGCACCAAACTGCCTCTCATGGCCGAGATGATCGAGAACGGTCAGCGTGGCCGCAAATCCGGGCAGGGGTTCTACCGAACCAAGGACGGTGAAAAGCAGGTTATCAACCTAAAAACGGGCGATTACGAATCCGTCAACGCCTTTAGTCACGCGCCCGCCAACAAAGCTGAGAAAGACGGCATCATCCATATCCTTGAAGATGATGGCCGCTATGGTGACTATGCTTGGCAAGTCATGTCGCGTGTTCTGGTCTATGCTGCTGGGCTCATCCCTGAAGTCGGCAAGACACCGGTTGCCGTCGATGAAGCCATGAAAATGGGCTATAACTGGATCAAAGGTCCGTTCGAGTTGATGGACGATATTGGGGTGGATTACTTGATCGAGCGTCTCGAAAAAGAGCAGCGTGATATTCCAGACTATTTGCGCCAGGCCGCAGGAAAAAGTTTTTACCAAACCGATGGTGAGCTGTCTTCTTTGGTTTTTGGCGGCAATACCGCGCCGATCAAGCGGCCAGACGGAACGATTCGGTTTAATGATCGCAAGAAAACTCTGACGCCGATTTTTGAAAACGATGCTGCTAGCGCTTATGAAGTCGACGGCGTCGCTCTGGTCGAGTTCCACTCCAAGGCCAACGCGCTTGGGTCTCAATCTATGCAGATCCTCGACCGCGCCTTGGATCATGTCGCTGACACAGGCCTTGAAGGGTTAATTGTCCACAATGACGCGCAGCATTTCTCCTGCGGAGCCGACCTGCGCGAAGTGCGCTCATTCTTTGAAGCCGAAGATTGGGACGGGATGGACAAATTCCTTGATCATTTCCAGCAAACAGGCCTTAAAATGGCAAACGCAAAGTTCCGGGTTGTCGCTGCGCCGGTCGGTCTGTCGCTCGGCGGCGGTTTTGAGGTCGTGCTGCATGCAAAACAAGTCATTTGCCACGCCAATTCCAGTATGGGATTGGTTGAATCCGGCGTTGGCCTAATACCCGGCGGGGGCGGCTGTAAAGAAACGCTTTATCGTTGGCTTACGGCCAAAGAGTGCGACATGGAAGCGGCCGCTTGGGAAGCCTTTATGGCGCTCGGTTACGGTAAAACCGCCAGCTCACCCGTACTCGCGCGCGATATGGCCATGCTTCGCCCCAATGACCGCTACGTCAACAACCGCGACCGCCTGTTCACGGAAGCGATGGCAGCGGTCAAAGATGGGTCAGAACAGGTAGAATTTGATCGTCCACCGCTCGAAATGTCCGGAAAACCCATGTTCGAAAAAATGGTCAAATGGGCCAATGAGATGGTCGCCAAGGGCAAGCTCTTCCCGCATGATGCCGTTGTTTCGACGGAGTTTGCGCGGATATTGACCGGTGGTGAAATTGAACCGGGTACTAAGCGGACAGAGCAAGATTTGTTGGAAGCCGAACGTCGGGCGTTTTTGACATTGGCCAAAACTGCCGCCACGCAGGAACGGATTGTTGGGCTGTTGGATCACGGTAAGTCAATTCGGAATTAAACCCTTTTGTCATCCCGGGCTTGACCCGGGACCTCTCATAACTTGGTTTTTGAATTCGGCGTGCCTGCCTTTATGCCTCATCGGCGAGGTCCCGAGTCAAGCACGGGATGACAGAGCTTTTTGATCGTTTTAGAATTCACTGATTATGCCGCCCGTAATCTCAACGCCGCCCAAAGCCCGACAAACGCTACCAGAATAACCCCAATCAAATTGACGAAGAATATCTCATCAAATGGAAATCCGCGGTACGCCCAAATTTGAACGTGGAATAGCGCATGTAAAAACGGCCATAGGGCGCCTGAAATTGCGGCAGGCCGACTATAATGATGCGCGCCCCAGACCATCACGGCGCCGCTGGCGATATAGGCGAGGCCGACATCCCGGATGAAGTGAATGCTAAACGGTCCCATCAAATCCAGGCCAGGAACCATGTCGTAGAAATGATGTGGCCGGACAAAAATGAAAATACCGGTCAAGACAGCAATGGCGCCAATGACGTAGAGGACTTTGCGGCTCATAATATATTGCCAATAACATGTTCAAAGGCGTCTAGAAACCCAGCCGAAGAACTGGCGGGTGTGAAAAGATGATAGGCGTCATTGTCAGTTTTTAATACAATCACGCTCATGTGGTGAGCGGTGGTTCTCGCCCCGAACCCAACCTCCTTGCTGCGCAAATCAAGAGGAACAAACCGCTCCAGGACTTCGTGAACTCGCTCGCCGGAGACATCTAACGCGGCCCATCCGTCCGTTTGTAGAGTGGCATAAGCTTCGCCGTCAAATTTGCCCGCTAGCGTTTCGTCGAGCCGATCATCTTCGACGTATTGCAAGAGAAAGTATTGATTTTGTCCGGTCCACAGGGTTTTGCCGTTTTTGAGTTCGTTCCATGTTCCGGGTTCGGGCAGGGTATTTCCGTAGGTTTTTTTGAACGATTTTGCGAACGCCTTATATTCGCCATTGGCAACAGCCAATGAGGCGATTTCGAAGCCGGATGGATGGCTGATGTTTAGGCCATCGAACTCACGAGCATAGCCGTCAAAGGGCGTATTGGGTTTTAGCTTAGACACGGAGGCGATCTCCATCTGGGTCTACGAAATGCGGGCTGACGATACGGACATTGATATGGTTGTCGCGGACAAAATCAACGGCCATGACCTCTTCGCCCTTACGCTTATCGCCTCCCTTGATGAAGCCTAACCCAACATAATGGCCAAGTTCTGGTGAATAGGCGACGGAGCTCATATAGCCCTGATCATGAGCGGCGTCTTTGGGATCACCTATATTGATGAAATGCGCGCCGTTAGTGATCTGGTCTTTGGAGTCAACAGCGATGAAACCGACGAGGCGCAATCCATCTTCAGCGACCAGGCCTTCGCGTTGTGACAAAACCTTGCCGATACAGTCTTTCTTCTTGGACACAAAGCCTCCAAGTCCAAGATGAAGCGCGGTGGTCGTGCCGTTCAGCTCATTGCCCGCCGCGTGACCTTTTTCGATCCGCATAACGCCGAGCGCTTCTGTGCCATACATGCAGGCGCCAAATTCCTCGCCCGCTTCCAAGATGGCGCGGATGAGCGCATCGCCGTAACGGGTCGGGACTGCAATTTCGTAGGCCAATTCACCGGAGAAAGAGAGACGAAACAACCGCGCCCGCGTGCCGCCGCAGACTGTGACTTTACCGCAAGCCATATAGGGGAAGGCTTCGTTAGATATGTCATATTCTTGATCGACTATTTTTTGAAGGAGCTTGCGGGCATTGGGGCCAGCGACGGAGTATTGTGCCCATTGCTCCGTTGTCGAGATAAGGTGCACATCCATATCCGGGAAAAGGCATTGCCGCGCAAATTCGAGATGGCGATAAACCAGGCCCGCATTCGCGGTCGTTGTTGTCATAACATAATGTGTGTCAGAGAACCGGGCTGACGTCCCGTCATCCATGGCAATACCATCTTCACGCAGCATCAGGCCATAGCGGCACTTACCCGGCTTAAGTAGCTTAAACGAATTGACATAGACCTTGTTGAGGAAGGCGCCCGCATCTCTGCCTTGAACATCTATTTTACCGAGCGTTGAGACGTCGCAAATGCCGACTGAGCTGCGCGTCGTGATGACTTCACGATCGACACTATCCCGCCATCCTTGCTCGCCGTTTCTGGCAAACCACTGCGCTCGTTTCCAATAGCCGGTTTCAACAAAGGCCGCACCTTGTTCAGCGGCGTATTTGTGGCTTGGCGTCAAACGGGTCTGTTTGAAATGCTGTCCTTTGTGTGGTCCCGCAAAAGCACCGATGGGAACGGGCGCATAGGGCGGACGAAATATCGTTGTGCCGGTTTCCGGAATGCTCTGCCCGCGCGCGTCCGCGAGAATAGCCAGACCGACAACATTAGATGTCCGGCCCTGATCCGTCGCCATGCCGAGAGTGGTGTAGCGCTTGACGTGTTCAACCGAAGAAAAACCTTCTTGATGGGCGAGGGTGATGTCTTTCGACGTGACATCGTTTTGGAAGTCTACCCAAGCTCGTTTCTTACCCTTCACATGCCAGAATGCATTGATCGAGAGCGGCGTGTCTTCGGCTTTTGGTGGTTTGCCGGATTTGTGCCCAAGGGACGCGCAAGCTGACTTAGCTGACGCAAAGGCTTCATATGTCGAAAACTCACCATTGGCCGCTCCGATTACTTGCATATTTTCTGGTAACGTATTGATATCTGGCACAAAACAGGCTTTGGTTTCATCCCATTTGGGGCGGCTGCGCTTGTGGCACGTCAGGTGCAAATTGGGGTTCCACCCGCCGCTAACGCCGAGCCAATCGGTTTCAATGTTTTGTCCGGAATTCAGGGAAACAGAATTGAGACCTTTGCGTCCCCGCGTATCGCTGACCCATTGGGCGTCGCGCGTATCAATGCGGGAGGCAGCGTGATTGCGCTTCGTGCTGTTGTTATTGGTCAGGACCGGATAGTCGCCGAAATCAATGCCAAAGCGGTTTTCATAGGTTCGCATGGCGCTGGCCAGCATAATGCCGGGCCGGTCATTATTGGCAAACGCGATCGGTCGTTCGATTGCGCCTGCTGCCAGAATGGCGTTTTGGCTATAGATCCGCCAAAGAACCTGCCGAGCTCCCGGTGCGCCGATTTTATCGGTTCTGGTTTCCAGTGCCCCGTAAATGCCATGGTCATATTGTCCATAAACCGTTGTGCGCGGTAAAAGCCTTACATTGGGCAGGGTATGTAGCTCGGCAATAGTTTGCTCGGCCCATCCCTGGCCGCAGATTCCATCAATTAATTGGGGGTCGGAAAGCAGTCGCCCTCCCATCTGAAAATCTTCATCGGCGAGAATAACGCGCGCGCCGGCACGTCCAGCGATCAACGCCGCCTGCAACCCCGCCGCGCCCGCGCCGATGATCAGCGTATCGCAGTGGAGGAAGCCTTTGTCATAACTATCTGGATCTGGATTGGTTGATAAACGTCCAAGCCCCGCAGCTCGGCGGATGGCAGGCTCGTAAACCTTCTCCCAAAAAACCCTCGGCCACATAAAGGTTTTGTAGTAAAACCCGGCGGAAAGGAACGGGGAAACAAGATCATTGATCGCCAGAATATCGAAGTTCAGACTTGGAGAGCCATTTTGGCTTTTGACCGCCAAACCATCGAATAGCTTTATCATAGTCGCGCGGCGATTGGGCTCGATCACGCCGTCTTGATGAATTTCGGCGAGCGCATTTGGCTCTTCACTGCCCGCGCCTATGATTCCGCGAGGCCGGTGATATTTAAAGGACCGACCAACAAGCCTGACATTATTACGAAGTAATGCAGAGGCGAGCGTGTCGCCTTCAAAGCCTTTAAAGGACTTGCCATCAAAGGAAAAATTGAGCGGTTTGGAATTATCGACAAGGCTCATTAGGATTGCCTCGCAAGCTCGACCTTGGTGATTTCATGGGTAAATGTGTTACGTGTGACTATCAACCATGACCGGTCGCCTTGCTCATGAAACCAAAGTTCCCGATGCTCGCCCGCCGGATTGTCCCGTAGATACATGTATTCGTAAAACTGCTGAATTGCGTCTTCGGCTTTCGGGTCGGGACGGTTCATCAAAGACGCATCGCCGAGATAGACAAATTCTGCAGCGTCCCGAGGGCCAAAGAGTGGGTGATTGATGATCATTAGTGGAGATTGGGCTGACAGCCCTGTCCTTTTTCATCGATCATCAGGCCGCGAGAGAAACGATCCATTCGGAAATTTTTGGCGGTGTCGTTAGGCGAATCTGTCGCAATGAGCTCGGCAAAGCAATAGCCGGAAGCCGGGGTTGCTTTAAAACCGCCATAACACCAGCCGCCATTGAAATAGAGTCCGTCAATATGGGTTTTGTCGATAATAGGAGACCCGTCCATCGACATGTCAACATTTCCGCCCCACATCCGCAGGAGCCGCGCTTTGCCAATCATGGGCATAAGCGAAACGCCGCCCTCGCAGACATCTTCGACAACAGGGAGATTTCCGCGCTGGGCGTAGCTATTATAGCCGTCAATATCACCGCCAAAGACGAGCCCGCCTTTATCGGACTGGCTGACATAAAAATGCCCGGCACCGTAAGTGATTACGCCCTGTAATGTGGGTTTCAGGCCTTCGGAGACAAAAGCTTGAAGGACGTGGCTTTCCATCGGCAGACGCATGCCCGCCATCGTCAAAACTTTGGAGGACGATCCAGCGACGGCTACGCCTATTTTTTTAGCTTTGATTTGCCCGCGAGTTGTTTGAACGCCAGTGCAGATGCCGCTTTGGATAGCAAACCCGGTAACTTCGCAGTTTTCGATAATATCAACACCTCGCATATCAGCGGCACGGGCATAGCCCCATGCTACCGCGTCATGTCGAACGGTCCCGCCGCGCTTTTGCCAGAGACCGCCGCGTATCGGGAACCGCGCATTGTCAAAGTTGAGGAACGGGCACAATTTACGTACGCCTTCGACATCCAGCAGTTTTGCGTCCGCGCCGTTTAAGATCATGGCATTGCCGCGCCGGGCATAGGCATCGCGCTGCGGATCTGTGTGGGCGAGGTTGAGCACGCCGCGCTGCGAGACCATGGTGTTATAATTCAGGTCCTTTTCTTGCTTCTCCCAAAGGCGAAGCGAAAATTCATAAAACCCTTCATTCTCGTGGAGCATATAGTTGGAGCGGATAATCGTCGTATTGCGGCCAACATTACCGCCGCCAATCCAGCCCTTTTCAAGGACTGCGATCCGTTTTTGTTCAAATTTTTCGGCTAGGTAATAGGCAGTCGCTAGACCATGACCGCCGCCGCCCACGATAATAATATCATAGTCAAACTTAGGCTCGGCCTTACGCCAAGCCGGTTTCCAGCCTTTATGACCTGTCAGGCCCTGTTTGAGAATCTGCAGCGCATTATATCGCATGGGCCGGACATAGTCAGAAACACTACCATTCGATAGACCAATTAGAGTTATTAAGAGCGGTGAATTACCGATCCCGATATTGCCTAATTTCCCCGGGCCTGTCAGAAACGATGGAAAAAGGATATATGAATGGACGCCTACGATCAGCTTGGCCAAAATGCTGCCAATTATGCACCTCTTACCGTCGGGAGCTTTCTCGATCGCACCGCCGCGATTTATCCGAAGCGGCAGGCCGTGGTTTATGAAGATCGTTCCTATACATGGTCAGAATCGAGAGGCAGATGTTTGCAGCTAGCGTCAGCGCTTAATGCGCGCGGTCTTGGGCGCAATGATACAATTTCTGTGCTACTCCATAACACGCCCGAGATGTTTGAATGTCAGTTTGGCGTTCCAATGTCGGGGTGCGTGCTAAACTCGATCAATACGCGCCTCGATGCTGATACCGTCGCCTACATCATCGATCATAGTGAGAGTCAGCTCTTCATTGCTGATCGGGAGCTCTATCCGGTTGTCGTTGAAGCGCTGAAAACCAGTAAGCTCCAACCGGAAGTGATCATTGTTGATGACGCGTCTGCGGATACCAGGCCGGATATGCCGAGCAGCGCGACGACTTACGAAGAATTTATTGGCGATCAGAGCCCCGATTATAAGCCCGAGCCGATTGCCGATGAATGGCAGGCTATGGCGCTAAACTACACATCGGGCACTACAGGCCGTCCCAAAGGCGTAGTCTATCACCACCGGGGCGCCTATTTGATGGCTATGGGGACGGTAGCGAGCTGGGCTCTGCCGATGCATCCGCGATATCTTTATACAGTGCCGATGTTTCATTGTAATGGCTGGGGCCACGCTTGGACCATGACCTTGATGGCCGGCACGATTGTTTGTCTGCGTAGCTTCTCTCCCGAGAAGTTTTTCGAGCAGGCCGGTAAGCACAATATTACGCATTTTGGCGGGGCGCCGATTATTATGAATATGCTCGCCAGTGCGCCCGAGGATATGAAACCCAGATTTACACATACAGTTAAAGCCATGACGGCAGGCGCGCCGCCGCCCGCCAGCGTGCTCGAAGCCATGGCCCATATGGACTACGAAATCATGCATGTTTACGGCCTGACTGAAACCTACGGCCATGTGCTGCAAGCCTGCGCGCAGGAGGAATGGAAAAATAAATCCATTTCCGATCAAGCCGATCTCAATGCGCGCCAAGGCGTTATATTTACCAATCTTGAGGCGGCCAAAGTTGTCGGCGAGGACGGCAATCCGGTGCCTCATGACGGCGAGTCTATGGGCGAGATCGTAATGCGCGGTAATGTGCTGATGAAGGGCTATCTTAAGGACGACAAAGCGACCGAAGAAGCTTTCAAAGATGGCTGGTTTCAATCCGGAGACCTCGGCGTCATTTATCCGGACGGCTATATTCAACTGAAGGATCGGGCCAAAGATATCATTATATCCGGCGGAGAAAACATCTCATCAGTCGAGGTCGAAAATACGCTCTACAAACATCCTGCCGTTGATATGGCGGCGGTCGTCGCCATGCCCGATGAAAAATGGGGCGAAGTCCCATGTGCATTTGTTGAGCTTGCACCGGGCGCCGACACGAACGAAGCCGAGGTGATTGAGTTTTGTAAAGACAATATGGCGCGGTTCAAACGTCCTAAAAAAGTAGTGTTTGGAGAGCTGCCAAAAACCGCCACCGGTAAAATTCAGAAAAAACAATTGAGAGAGCAGGCAAAAAGCTTACGTTAGGTCAATGCCCTCACTTATTCATAAATTCATTCTAGCCGTTTATCGAACAGGCTTGGTACCTAATCCGATGAAAATGGCGCTAGAGAATGGTCGGGTCATTCGTCAGCATCCCAAAGAAAAACAGCAAAAGAAATACAAAATCGCCACGGATAAGTTTCAGGATTTCCGCGTGCATAGTTACGGAGTGCCCAAAGACGGCGAGCCAATTCTTTATTTCTGCCATGGCGGCGGCTTTCTAATTGGTATGATCGAGCCCTATTTTGATATGATCGGCAATCTACAAAAGGAATTGGAGTTTCCTGCTATTGCTCCGGACTATCCTATGCCGACAGAAACCGACGCCATCGGTATGCAGGCGTGGATCAAAGCTCATTTTAAGGCCACGCAGGCCGCCTTTCCAAATTCGAAATTCATTATAGCCGGGGATAGTGCAGGCGCGCATATGGCGCTTAGATTGGCGCAGCAACTGTCCGAAGAGGATCGCGACCCAGCGATCGCCAACATTGTAGGGCTATATATCATGTTTGGCTGGCTGGATTTGTCCCGCACCGAAAGCGATTATCCTCACAACAAAGAAGAAGTCTTACTCGAAGCCTGCGTAATAGGCGGCGCCATTGACAGGTTTCGGGGCGATATCGCGTCAAATGATGCGCGTATAAGCCCATTATTTGGGTCTCTAAATGACCTACCGCCAGTTCGAATTGTCTCTGGTGGTAAGGACATGCTCTATGAGGAGTCGATCGCTCTGGAAAAACGATTAAATGAGATAGGCGAGTCGCTAATTCACAAGAAATTTTCGGCCTATGCTCATGATTTTATTATGTTTCCAAGCTCCGACGCCCGCAAAGGGATTCGCGATATTGCGGAGATGATGCGCGCGGATGTGGCGAGCTAGCTATGGAAAATGCGACGACATTTGGCGCTCAAGCCGAAACCTATGCGGCTAGCCGGCCTGGATATCCAGAAGACTTGTATCAGTGGATCGCTAGTCTGTGCCAAAATCATAACCTCGTTTGGGATGTCGGCACCGGATCGGGGCAGGCTGCGCAGTCACTTTCAAGTTATTTTGCCAAGGTTCACGCCACTGATTTAGACGCTTTTCAAATAAAGAATTCAAAAGCCCATCCAAATATCAATTTCATGCAATCTCCCGCGCATGTTTCGGGACTTTCCGACAATTCAGCAGACGCAATAACCGTAGCCACGGCCCTTCATTGGTTTGATTTTGACCTTTTCTGGCCAGAGGTGCAGCGAACAGCTAAATCAGGGGCATTATTTTGCGCTTGGACCTATCATAGAGCTATTGTTGACCCTGACATGAAAGCGGAGCTACTTGATCCGGTGCTGGAAATAATTGAACCTTATTGGTCTGAGGGCAATCGGCTGAGCTGGCGGGGTTATGATCCTGAGGAAATTATGATGCCTTTTGAGGTGATCGAATTTCCGCCATTTGCTTGTGAACTTGATTGGAATGCCGAGAATTTTGCAGACCTGCTTACGTCCTGGTCGGCTCATCTTAGAGCGCGCGAAGATGGGCATGCGGCAGAACTTGAAGCGATAAGACAACGAGGATTGCTAAGATTAGGGCCAAAGACACGAAATGTGAAACTTCCGCTCAATATTGTGGCTGGCCGCGTCTAACGCTCGGCTAAGGTAATGGTGACGTCCACCCTTCGGTTGAGGGGCTCTCGCACTTCGTCGGGCGTATTTTTATCCAATTCACTTTCGCCTTTGCCGTCAACCATCATAATGTCTTCGCTGATACCGCGCGCTATCAAGGCATCTGAAATCGCAAATGCCATCGCAAAGCTGAGCGTTGAATTGTAATAATCAGACCCCTTTGTGTCTTGGTGGCCGGAAATAGTGACATTCGAGATCACACAATGACCGGCATATTCAATATTGGTCATGGCCTGATCCAATATCGCTAAACCGGATTTAGTCGGCGCAGCTTTATCCGATTCAAAATAAACTTTGAATTTTTGGTTATGGGATGAACAAGGTAAGGTCTGTGCTATTGTAAACTGGGAAGCCCCCAATATTAAAAAAAGTGTTAGTCCGAATTTCCCGATTAAAATTTTCTGCATTATGATCGCGCCTCCCAAAGTCTATTTTCTCTTTAAACTTTATGCAATTTATGGCGACCATCAAGATATATTATTAGGTCGTTGCCCAAGCCTCTCTGGTAAAGACCTGTTCGACCATGGGCCGAAAATGTTCGAGATCAAATGTTTCATATTCCGGATCAAATGAGGTTTGATCCCAGCACTCACAAAATCGTACGGCCGCATCAAAATGCTCATGGTCAGCAAATTTTTGCCGGGCTTCTGCGTCAAGGCCAACTTTATCGGCAAAATATTTATACTGGAAAATGCCGTGATGCTGCACTGTCCAACTGCACTCATCGCGCACATAGGGTTTAAGGATATTTGAGGCGAGACTGTCATGGTTAAACGGCGCCAGATCATCGCCAATGTCGTGGACGAGCGCGCTGACGATCCAATCGATATCGGCGCCGTCGCGCTCAGCGCGGGTCGCCGTTTGCAGGCTGTGTTCTAGCCGATCAACTTTATAGCCCGCGAGCGAGTTTTTCAGACCTGCGAGAGCGTCCATGATCCGGTTGGGGAGTTCTTTGGCATATTCGGCTTCATGATCTGCAAGAAATTTATAATCTTCCGCCGTGCCATCGGACATTTTTGTAAATGAGACTGTTTTCATTTAAGTTTCTCGCCGAACATGTGTGTCTGTGTTGCCGATTGCCAGCATTCTGTAAAGACATTGCGGGCCGTCATGATCGATATAACAGCCTTGAAGATGGCGATAGCCTTGTTTGCCATTAAAGGCGGTGCGGCCGTGAAAGAGTCTATAATTATTCATCATTAATAGCGTACCAGGTTTAAACGGGAATTGGATCTGAAAGGCCAAATCATTGGCAAGCTCATGCATGCGGCGGCGTGCGGCGTAAAAAATTGTGAGAGTCTCAGGATCAAGGGCAGGGACAAAATCAAGCCTTGGGCTGAACCGAATATGATTGACATAGCCGCGATAGTCCCGCGCAATTAGCGGGGCTGTATCTTCATAAATTCCCGTTGGGCCGTCATAGCGAAATCTAACAGGTGTGGATTCCAATATGTCGGCCCAATCCTGATTCTCTTCCGCGATTGTATTGGCGACAGCCATGCCATCGACAAGTGTTGATAACCCACCTTCGACGCCATTGGCTATGCAATGGAGATATTGGATGGACGGAACTGGCCAACGATAGGGGTTATCCGTGTGAGAAGCTAAGGCAGCATCGGTGTAGGCGAGATCCGTCGCCGCTGGCTTGGTTTCAACATTGAATAATTCGCCAAAATTTGTGGCTCGAAGAAAACCAAACCTGCGGGCATGTTGTTTCAAACTATCTTGGTCAGTCGGCGTGCCGTCCATGATACAAAAAGCGTTTTCAAAATAGGCCGTCAGCAACGCCTTCATTTCATTGGGGTCATCAAGGTCGTTCCAGCTAAAGCGCTTAAACTCTAGAGATGATTGCCAGCTCTTTGGAAGAGGGATACTCTCTGGATTTTGAGCAAGTCCGAGTTCTATCGCGATTTCGGCTAGGTTTAACTCGGCTTGATACCCATCAGAAAACTGCAATGACAATTGTTTCCGATTTTCGCTAATGAGCACGTTTTCCACCATTAAATCGGGATCAAGTTCGGCTGTTTGGTACAATCGTTGATGGCTAATAGAGTCGAGAGCGTGGGCTTCCGTGACACGTTCGCGCAGCCAAAGCGGATGCAGGACTTTACCTCCTAAACGGATTCCGCCGCTTGCGGAATCTGTCGAAACCTTGCCTGAAATTGCGGTCATACGGCCTCCCATATACGCGTGTCTCCTAGCTTTCTTTTACACCAAATACCGATATCCAGCATTCAAAAATACTAAATTAGGAGAATTTATTTGCACGCCTCTATGTTCGGTAATGGGTCAAACAATGTTTGACGATGATGGATTGAGTTCTTTAAGCTTCGCGCAATGAGCCAAATCCTTCAAATGCCAAAAAAAGCCGTCCTATATCCGTCTTTGATATTCGCCTTGTTTCTAGGGATCTGTTTTGTCGCTTTTCCGGGTAAGATGTCGACCGCTACCGAGACTGCCAGTAGCTGGATTAAAACCAAGACGGGTTGGCTCTATTTGATCTTTGGCGTTGCGGCATTTTTCTATGCGGTGTGGCTGTCATTCGGAAAATATGGTTCCGTCAGGTTGGGGGAGCCGAATGAACGCCCCGAATTTTCGACGCCGCACTGGGTTGCCATGATGTTTACAGCCGGCATTGGGGCCGGGCTTGTGACCTGGGCTTTTGGCGAGCCGATCTATTATATTCAATCTCCGCCTTTTGGGATAGAACCGATGTCGACAACGGCATATGAATGGGCGCATCTCTATCCGTTTATCCATTGGGGATTTGTGCCGTGGGCGTTTTACGCGGTAGCGGCCGTTCCGATCGCCTATTCGCTCTACATTGTCAAAAGGCCGTTTTTAAGAATTAGCGAGTCTTGCGAGGAGGTTCTCCCAGAGACCGGAAAGCCGTTCTTTAAAAACGCAATCGATGTGCTGATTATTATGGGCATAATTGCGGGCACGACCACGTCATTGGGAATTGGTGTACCGCTGCTCTCAGCCCTCATCGCGGAGCTTACGGGAATAGAAGATAGCTTTTTGATCAAAATGTCGGTTCTAATTGTCTGGGTTCTAATTTTCGGAACGAGTACCGTCCGGGGACTTAAACGCGGCATCCAGAAACTCGCTGATTTAAATATGATCCTCGCAGGCTTCTTAATGGCGATATTGCTGGTGATTGGTCCAACGCTTTTCATTCTCAACATGACAACAAATAGCTTGGGAATCATGCTGAATGATTTCTTCCGAATTGTTTTATGGACCGATCCTATCGATCAATCGACATTTCCCCGGGATTGGACCATTTTTTACTGGGCATGGTGGTTGGCATTTGCAGCATTTGTCGGACTATTCATCGCCCGTATTTCGCGCGGCCGTACAATTCGGCAAGTTTGTCTGGGGACAATAATTTGGGGCTCGCTCGGCACCCTTAGCTATCTGGCAATCGCTGGAGGCTATGCACTTCATCTCCAGTTTGAAGAAATATTACCGCTTACTGAAATCATGGCGGCGAATGAGCCTAATGGCCTCTCGGTCATGACCGCAAAAATCGCTGCAAATATGCCGTTTGGCAAAGTAAGCCTGATATTCTTTATGGTTCTTTGCACCGTGTTTTACGCGACAACGATGGATTCAGCCGCCTATATCGCCGCAGGCGTTTCCTCGGAAGAATTTGATGTCAAACAAGATCCGTCCTTGGCGCTTAGATTTACTTGGATCGGCATTTTGTTTCTGATGACAGTCGGGACAGTGCTAACAGATAATTTAAAGATCGTGATGGACATAACTGTGATCGGGTCGTTGCCGATTTTGCCAATTATTGTGTTGATGTGTTGGTCGCTCAATCGGCAATTAAAACGAGATTTTGGGGATGTGAAAAAACCACCTGGGAAAAGACCTTTAAAAGGCTTGTATATGTAGGAGGTATGTTGTGGCCAAAAAACCTATCTATGATGCGCGCCGACATATTCGGCAATTATAAGATCTGAATACATATAAAAAAAGCTTTATATCTGAGCGAAGTCTGTTTAGAAGCCGCTCATGCGTATGTCGTTACAAAAACTCCTGGATCAAAATCTGCTTTTGCTCGCCGATGGCGCGACCGGAACGAATTTCATGAATATGGGGCTTGAACCGGGGTTTCCGCCCGATCTTTGGAATATATCCCATCCCGAGAAGCCTGAAGCGCTGCATCAGATGTTTGTCGATGCCGGGTCGGATATTATTTTGACCAATACATTTGGCGCCAACGCACCTCGGTTAAAGCTCCATGACGCAGCTGATGACACTTACGCCATTAATAAGGCCGGCGCTGAAGTTGCGGGCAGGGTCGCTGAAAAGGCGGATAGACCCGTAATCGTCGGCGGATCTGTCGGTCCAACAGGCGAACTATTTGAGCCCATGGGCGCCTTAACCCCCGAGACCTGTAAAGCCTTTTTCCTTGAGCAAATTCGGGGTCTCAAAGATGGCGGCGCGGATGTTGTTTGGATTGAAACCATGTCAGCCCGCGAAGAAATTGAAGCGGCAGCCAATGCCGCAATTGAGCTCGGCATGCCTTATGTTTTTACCGCAAGTTTCGATACGGCAGGCATGACAATGATGGGAATTGCGCCTAACGGACTTGACGATATTGCAAGCGGATTATCGCCGCCGCCGGTTGCTTATGGCGCAAATTGCGGCGTCGGCGCCTCAGATTTGATGGCCTCTATGCTCGATATGACGGCCAAAAATACGGATGCGGTGATCGTCGGTAAAGCCAATTGCGGCATTCCGGTCGTGAAAGGCAAAGAAACCGTTTATACGGGCACGCCCCAGCTTATGGGGGATTATGTCAAGTTAGCCGGAGACGCCGGCGTTCGAATTATCGGCGGGTGCTGCGGTACCAAGCCCGAACATATTGCAGCTATGCGCAAGTCAATGGACGAATATAATGCGGGTCAGCGCCCGACATTGCCTGAGATTATTGAAAAAATTGGCCCGTTGGTCGCGCCGCGCGCTACGGCTGAGACCCGAGCAGCCGCTAGAGCAAGGCGCGGCGGCCGAAGGCGGGCTTAGAAACTTAGATTATCCGGTTCGTCCCATCCGCGGCGCATGCAGGCTGCCAGAACTGTATTTCTTAGCAAGCAAGCAATTGTCATCGGCCCAACACCGCCCGGAACTGGCGTAATCGATCCAGCTGTTTCAAGAGACGGTTTGTAATCGACATCGCCAACCAGATAGGTTTTTCCAGGCTTTTCCGGATGCGGCACCCGGTTAATTCCAACATCAATCACGCATGCGCCTTTCTTGAGCCAATCGGCCTTGACCATTTGAGGCCGGCCAACAGCGGCAACCAAAATATCTGCGCCGCCAACGACGCCTTGCAAGTCCTGAGTCCGCGAATGAGCAATTGTGACCGTACAATTTTGTTCCAGAAACAACATGGCGGCTGGTTTACCGACCAAAATCGACCGGCCCAGAATAACGCAATTTTTCCCGCTCAGCTCTCCGAGCGCGTCTTTGGCCAGCATAACTGATCCGGTTGGCGTACAAGGACGTAGACCTGGCTTACCGAGCGATAGGCGCCCAGCCGAAGTTTCGGTCAAACCATCAACATCTTTGTCTGGATGAATTTCTTCAATCACCCGATTTTCGCTAATGTGCTTTGGCAGTGGGAGCTGAACCAAAATGCCATCGACGCTATCATCAGCATTAAGCTCTTTAACAATGCGGATGACTTCCTCTTCGCTGACATCTTCATCAAGTTTGTGCTCAACCGAACGCATGCCGGTTTCGATCGTGAATTTAATTTTGTTTTTGACATAGACTTTAGAAGCCGGGTCCTCGCCGACGAGCACAACCGCTAATGTAGGTTGATCGGGCAGGTTTTTTACGGCGATCGCGATGCGATCTCTTAATCCGGCTGCATAAGCCTTTCCGTCTATTTTTTTCGCAGGCATATGATCCTCAAAGTCTGATTTGCAATCCTTTTAGAATAACCAATTTCAAAGTCACCGCTTATTTGGCGTTTTCGCGTGCTATGACGATTTCTAATGGATAGATAAATCATCCAATTTGAGTAATTATTATGACCGACAAAATCACATATTCGGACTTTTTGAATGTCGATATTCGGCGTGGAACAGTCGTGGAGGTGGAGATGTTCCACGAGGCCCGCAAGCCTGCACTCAAGCTTTGGGTCAATTTTGGGCCTGAAATTGGCACGTTAAAATCATCTGCTCAAATCACAAAACATTATAAGAAAGAGACGTTGATTAACAAGCAGGTGATGGCCGTCGTCAATTTCCCGGTTAAGCAAATCGGGCGGTTTATGTCTGAATGTTTAGTGCTCGGATTTAGTGACAAAAATGGTGATATCGTGCTCGCAATGCCCGGTATTAAAGTGCCCAACGGCGGAAAAATGCACTAAACATTCCCAAGAATAATATCGGCGGCACGCTCGGCCACCATCATCGTCGGCGCATTGAGATTGCCGTTGGGTATGGTCGGGAAGATCGATGAGTCCACGACTCGAAGATTTTCGATTCCAATCACGCGGCAATTTTCATCAACGACCGCGCTTTGGTCATTATTCGCACCCATTTTACAGGTTGATGTCGGGTGATAGGCGCTCTCAACATTTGCCCGCACCCATGTTTCAATGGCATCATCGGAAGCCACATCCTGCCCGGGTTGTATTTCTTTGCCGCGATAAGGACTAAGCGCAGATTGTTGTAATATATGACGAGTTATGCGGATCGTGTTGATCCAATCCTTCATATCACGTTCGTCCTCAAGGTAATTGAACAAGATTTCCGGATGGTCTTGAATGTTAGATGACTTGGCGATTACATGTCCGCGGCTCGCCGGTTTATTGGGGCCGACATGGACTTGATAACCATGGCCTTTGACAGCCGAATTTCCGTCATAACTGATCGCGCCCGGCAGGAAATGATATTGAATATCGGGCCAAGCTTTCTGATCGGATGATTTAATAAAGCCGCAGCTTTCAAAATGATTGGAGGCGCCCAGCCCGTCTTTGAATAAAATCCAGCGAAGTCCGATTTTAAACTTGCTCCATGGATCTAATGTCCCGTTAAGCGTTATGGGTTCCTTACACTGATATTGGAAGAAAACTTCAAGATGATCGGTTAGATTTGTCCCAACACCGGATTTTATCAACACCGGATCAACACCGATATTATTAAGCACCGATTTAGGGCCAATTCCAGAAACTTGCAAAAGGTGAGGCGACCCGATTGCCCCCGTTGAAAGGATAACTTCTTTTCGGGCTTTAAACACACCCTTATTGCTATTGACACCGGTTGCTTTTAGCCCCTCAAATCTAATATTACTTACCAATAAGTTTTTGAAAACACTTAAATTTATTCGCCCTTTAGCTGGGCGAAGATAAGCTCTGGATGTTGACGCGCGGCGGCCCTTATCGACATTCATTTGCATCGGGCCGAATCCTTCTTGGTCCTTGCCATTATAATCAAGGCAGCGTTTATACCCGGCTTCGATGCCAGCATCGATAAAGGCCTGATAGAGAGGCGATAATTTCATATTATTGCCATTGGTCACCGATACGGGCCCGTCGCCGCCCCTATATTCATCTTCGCCGCCGTGCCAGCTTTCGAGCTTTTTATAATAGGGCAGGCAGTTCTCGTAATTCCAGCCGCGCGCGCCGCTTCGTTCCCATTCGTCAATATCGGCCGGATTGCCGCGCACATAGACCATGCCATTGATGGAGGATGACCCGCCGAGGCCTCTTCCGCGATAACATGGGATAACGCGCCCGCCCAAATGCGGCTCTGGTTGGCTCTCAAACCCCCAATTAAAACGCTTTCGGCTCATAGGAATAGCAAGAGCCGTGGGCATCGCCACAAAGATAGATTTATCACTCCCGCCGGCTTCAAGAAGCGCAACAGAAAATCGTCCGTTCTCGCTAAGGCGATTTGCTAAAATGCATCCGGCGGACCCAGCGCCAACAATAATATAATCGAATTCGTGCATGTGCTCACCTATAATGCTGACCGCATATTGAGTGATACTGAATCAAACAAGGGATATTCTGGAAAAATGGTGCCCGGAGGTGGATTTGAACCACCGACACACGGATTTTCAGTCCGTTGCTCTACCAACTGAGCTATCCGGGCCCGGAAACATGCACGAAGCACCTCTCGGAGCGGCGCGTTATAGGGAAAAGAATTGGTGCTGTAAACGGCTTATTCAAGCCAAAATTACATTCTTATTATCGTCCATTTGTCGCAGTAGGCTATTAGCTTTTCTTTTGCAATTAAGAACCGTTCGCATTAAATGTCACTTTATGACACTAAGAGATTTGCAAAAAGGCTGCACGGCACGCGTCACCGGATTTCATTACGACGATGACGAGCTGGAAACACGGCTCCGCGAAATAGGTTTTGCCGAAGGTGATGAGGTAGAATTGATGCATGTCGGCCTTTTTGGGCAAAACCCGATTACGGTTAAACTTAATGGCGCTTTGATAGCGATGCGGAAAAACGAAGCAGGCGTTGTTATTATTGAAAACCCCATCACATGAACGTTCAAGTAAAGACTGCAAGGTTGGCCTTATTGGGCGCGCCGAATTGCGGCAAAACCTCTTTGTTCAATGCGCTCACGGGCGGACGCGCTAAAGTCGCCAATTATCCGGGTGTGACGGTCGAATACCGAAAAGGAATGATGAGCCTGGAAAGCAATTCCGATTGCGAATTGCTCGATTTGCCTGGCGTCTATGGCAATTGTGGTCACAGTATGGATGAACGGGTCGCCATCGACGCTATCCGCGGAAACATAGAGGGCGAAACAGCCCCTGACGGCATTGTTTTTGTTTTAGACGCAGCCAATGTGACAACACAGTTGCACAATGTATTGCTTGCCAAAAATTATGGATTGCCGATTATGTTGGTCCTAAATATGATGGACATGGCGGCTCGTGACGGTATCGAGATTGATATGGCCGTTTTGGAGGCCGCGCTCGGTATCCCGGTCGTTAGCTGCGTCGCTGTACGTTCTTCTGGCCGGGCATTTTTGTTAGATCACCTCGACAGATGGCTACCGCAACTCGCAGACGGTACTGCAGAAACCCCCAGTGCAGAAGCTGGAAACCTAAAAGAACTACAGAAAAAAGCACGCGAGATATCGAGTATTGCTGTTGTGAGAGCGCAGCAGGGCCAAACGGCCTCAGACGCCATAGATCGCTGGGTGCTTCATCCAATTATTGGGCCTATTATACTGGCCCTGATTTTGTTTTTTATGTTTCAAGCGGTCTATTCATGGTCCGGCCCTTTCATGGACGCGATTGAATATGTGTTTGGCAAAGCCTCGGCAGGGGTTGCCGCGGTCGTTCCGGATGGGTGGTTACAATCGCTATTGACAGACGGCGCAATTGCCGGCGTCGGCGCGGTACTTGTTTTCATCCCGCAAATTGTCATATTGTTTGCCTTCATTCTTTTGCTCGAAGCTTCAGGATATATGGCGCGGGCGGCGTTTCTCGTGGATTCACTAATGGCGAAAGTAGGATTGAACGGCCGCGCTTTTATTCCGCTATTGTCGAGTTTTGCCTGCGCAATTCCCGGGATCATGGCGGCGCGTTCGATTGAAAGTGAGCGCGATAGGCTAACCACTATTTTAATCGCGCCGCTCATGACCTGCTCAGCTCGATGGCCCGTCTATTTTCTTATAATCGGCGCATTCATACCCAATCAAAAAGTCGGTTTATTTAATTTGCAGGGCCTAGTTGCGTTCGGTTTGATTTTGACCGGAATCTTATTTGCCCTAATAGCTGCATTTGTGTTGAAGCGGACGCTCGTCAAGGGAGGTCAGTCTTCGTTGTTACTGGAACTTCCGAGCTATAAAGCCCCCGTTTTTAAAGACTATCTGCGCGGTCTTTGGGACCGGGCGATGATATTTGTAAGCCGCGCTGGCCGCATAATTTTGCCGGCGTCAATCATCGTGTGGTTTTTGGCTAGCTATCCAACCAAGGAACATGGCTTAGAAGGAACTTTTGCCGGCATGATGGGAAAGGTCTTGGAGCCCATTTTTGTGCCAATCGGTTTTACGCTTGAAATGATCGTAGCTTTGGTACCGGCTATGGCTGCTCGCGAAGTCGCCGTCAGCACACTAGGTACCATCTATGCTCTTGATCCGGAAATATCGAGTGAGGCTCTGGCGAGCATTGTGGTCAATAAATGGAGCGTTGCAACAGGACTTGCTTTTCTGGCTTGGTTTGTGTTTGCGCCGCAATGTTTGTCCACACTGGCGATTATGCGTAAAGAGACTAATAGCTGGAAATGGCCGATATTTGCATTTACCTACCTATTTATCCTCGCTTATTTGGCCGCTGGCATCACCTATCACATTGCATTGGCTTCTGGCCTCTAATACCAATCTAAAAAACGAATCATTGGGTGGTGAAAATGGCTGGCCTTTCTAAAGCGGAACGCGAACATAAATTGATGTCCAGCGCTATCATTGCGCTTTCTATGGATGCCGTGCAGCAAGCCAATTCCGGGCACCCCGGTATGCCGATGGGCATGGCGGATGTGGCGACCGTTCTGTTTTCCAAATTTCTGAAATTTGACAATAAAGACCCGCATTGGCCAGACCGTGATCGTTTCATTCTGTCGGCGGGTCACGGCTCCATGCTTATTTACAGCCTGCTGCATCTGACCGGCTATAAAGACATGACTATGGATCAAATCCGCAACTTTCGGCAGCTTGGATCTATTACAGCCGGTCACCCGGAATATGGCCACACGCCCGGCGTTGAGACGACAACAGGCCCGCTCGGCCAGGGCATTGCCAATGCCGTAGGATTTGCAATAGCCGAGCGTCAAATGAATGCACGCTATGGTGATGAGCTTGTTAATCACCATACCTATGTGGTCGCAGGCGATGGTTGCCTTATGGAGGGTATTTCGCAAGAAGCGATTAGCCTGGCGGGGCACCTGGCACTGAATAAACTTGTCGTGTTTTGGGATGACAATAGCATCACGATTGATGGTTCCGTCGACATTTCTGACAGCACTGACCAGGTCGCGCGTTTCAAAGCGTCAAAATGGAATGTGGTGTCCGTCAATGGGCATGACGCCAAAAAAATCGCCGCCGCCATCCGCAAAGCGCATAAGTCCGACAAGCCGACAATGATCGCTTGTAAAACCATTATTGCGAATCATGCGCCGACCAAGGCAGGTACATCCAAAGCTCACGGTTCTCCGTTGGGCCCTGAGGAAATCCGAGGTGTCCGCGCCGCAATTGACTGGCCGCATGAGCCTTTTGAAGTGCCGGAAGATGTCTATAAAATTTGGTCACGGGCCGGGCGCCGAGGCCGCAGTGCCAATGGCAAATGGAAAACCCGCCTTAAAGATTGTGAAAAGGCGGCCGATTTTACTCGCGCCATGAACGGTGATCTGAATGATGGTTGGCAGAAGGCGATGCAGGACTATAAAAATATCCTAGCCGACGAAAAACCAAAGCTGGCAACGCGCGCCGCATCCGGAAATGCGCTTAAAGTCTTGACCGCGTCTTTGACTGATATGGTCTCGGGCTCAGCCGATCTCGAGGGCTCTAACAAAACACGCACACCGTCGACCGAAGATATTCAGGCCGGCGATTATGATGGCCGCTACATCAATTACGGCATTAGGGAACACGGTATGGCTGCAGCCATGAATGGTATGGCGCTGCACGGCGGCATCATCCCTTATTCCGGGACTTTCTTGGTGTTTGCGGATTATTGCCGCCCATCTATTCGCTTGTCTGCTCTGATGAACCAGCGGGTCATTTACGTCATGACCCATGACAGTATTGGTGTCGGCGAGGACGGCCCGACACACCAGCCAGTCGAGCACCTGGCGTCTCTGCGTGCTATTCCGGGGCTTCATGTCTATCGCCCGGCCGACGCCATCGAGACAGCCGAGTGCTGGGAACTTGCGGTTCAGCGCAAAGATGGTCCGGCCCTTATCGCATTAACACGCCAAGGCGTGCCCGCGGTTCGCGGCGATGCGGTCAAAAACTGGTCAGATCGCGGAGGCTATGTCCTGTCGCCCGGACCCGGAGCCGATGATATTGTTCTGATGGCCTCCGGCTCCGAAGTTCATTTGGCCATGGAAGCTCAGGAAATATTAGGAAAGTCCAATATTTCCGCGCGTGTTGTGTCCGTGCCCTGTATGGATTTATTTCTTGAACAAGACGAGAATTATATTCGCTCGGTTGCAGGCAAAGACCTTCCGAAGATCGCCGTAGAAGCCGGTATTCGTCAAAGTTGGGACGGGCTGATCGGTCGTGATGGCGGGTTCATCGGTATGAATAGTTTTGGGGCATCCGCGCCAGGCGCAGATCTGTTTAAACATTTCGGAATAACAACCGACGCGGTTGTAACAAAAGCCAAGGAAATGCTCCGTAAATAGGCCGCTTGCTCCTTCCGCCGGATTCAGTCATAAAAGTACTAATGGCTGAGTCCAAAAAGAGCTCCAAGATTCTCACCCAGTGGCCGTGGCTATCCGGCTATTCTGGATCGGTATTCACCGATGACTTTATCGCAGCTATCATCGTTACAGTTTTGGTGGTTCCGCAATGTCTGGCCTATGCACTGCTTGCAGGGTTACCGCCGGTGGTGGGGATTTACGCTTCGGTTTTCCCAATGGTCGCCTACGCATTATTTGGGTCTTCTCAACATTTGCAGGTTGGACCGACAGCCGTCATTTCCTTGATGACGGCGGCGGCAATTGCCGTGCTCCCGGAGGGAACCCGTATTGCGGGCGCAGCCATATTAGCACTTCTCACAGGCGTAATGGTAATGGTTATGGGGTTGCTTCGCGGCGGGTTTGTCATGAATTTCGTTTCGCGATCAGTGGTCACCGCCTACATTACCGGCGCGGCATTTCTGATTATCATAAGCCAGATAAAACATATTTTAGGCATTCAGGCCGATGGAACCACCGCGCTAGAAATTATAAGTAATCTTACAAAAGACCTCTCAAATATTAATCCGGTTACAATTTTGGTCGGAGCCATTTGTTTTTTATATTTCTGGGCAGCCAACAAATATTTCGCCTTTATATTTTTTAAATTGGGGATGAAGTCGAAATGGGCACGATTGCTGGCGCGATTATCGCCAATTTTGGCGATTATCGGAAGTATAGCAGTGACTTACTTTCTGGGGTTATCGCAAAAACACGGACTCAACATAGTTGGCGAAATTCCAAAAGGCCTACCTCTTTTGACTTTTCCGCCAATGAGTCTTGAACTGGTGAAACTCCTCTGGTTGCCGGCTTTAATTTTGGGAACGGTTGCTTTTGTAGATGGAATGTCGACCGCGCAGACTTTAGCGGCCCGAACGAGGAGCCGGATAGATGCAGATCGCGAACTCTTAGGTCTGGGCGCTTCCAATTTTATTGCAGGATTATCGGGTGGATACCCGGTCAATGGGAGTATGTCGCGATCGACGGTCGGATATTCCGCAGGCGGCAAAACACCAGTGGTCAGCCTGTTAACGGCCCTTTTGCTTGCGCTTGCAGCTATGTTTTTAACGCCTTACCTCAAATATCTACCCAAGTCGACTTTGGCGGCTTTGATAATGGTCGCCTGCTTTTCTTTGTTTGATTTCAAGTCTATGTGGCAAACGTTTAAATATAGCCGTGGTGACGGTGTAACCGCGCTGGCAACCTTTCTATCCGTCTTGGTTTTTGGGGTTCAATGGGGCGTTCTAATCGGCGTAATCCTAGCCATGACACTGCATATCCAAAAAACTTTGAGGCCAAATGTAGCTTTGGTTGGGCGATTTGCGGGTACAGAACATTACCGCGACGCAAGCCGATTTAATGTTGAGACATTTGATGAAGTCAAAACTCTGCGGATTGACGAGAGTCTCTACTATGCAAACGCTCGTTATTTGGAGGATAAAGTTGCGAGAATTGTCCGTGAGAGTCCAAGAATGACTGATTTAATTTTGATGTGCGCGGCGGTGAACCGGATAGATGCCAGCGCTGTGGCCAGTCTAGAAACCATCAATAATCGACTGAAAAGCGCTAATATTCGCCTTCACTTCTCTGAACTCCATACCACGGTCAAAGACCGCTTAAATCGCTCTGATCTCGTGAATAATTTAACCGGTCAGATTTTCTTCACTCAACAAGAGGCAATGGAAGAGCTTGAGCCGGATCCTGATTGGAGCCAATTCTCTGATCACGTCGACATTCATTAACCTATTATCCCTTTTAAAATCAGGAATTTATGGTATGTCTGTCGCAAGTAATGCGATTGAGCGCGCCGCTATGGCGAGCCTCGCCATGGATAAACGAGTGTATTATGCCGGAAGAAACTCTTCCCGGCGCTGGAATGGCAGATGGGACACCGTCTTCGCCAGCGCATAGACGGCCCCGAAGACGCAAAAGGCGGAGCCGCGCGAAAACTTATGCGGCGCTTGATCTAGGTACAAATAATTGTCGATTACTAATTGCCTGTCCGACAGATGGAGGCTTTCGCGTTGTCGATTCATATTCCAAAGCCGTTAAGCTTGGAACTGGCCTCCAAAAAACAGGTAGATTATCCGATGAAAGCATGGCGGCCGCAGTTAATGCCATAGGTGTTTGCGCCAATAAAATGAAGTCGAAATCTGTCCAAAGATGGCGCTGCGTCGCGACGCAAGCCTGTAGGACCGCTGATAATTGTGATGAATTCATGTCACGTGTCAAAGATGAGACAGGTATCACGCTCGAAATTATTTCGCCTCGTGTTGAGGCACGTCTATCTGTTATGGGCTGCATTAATCTGATCGATACGTCCAAAGATGTCGCCCTTGTGATTGATACCGGTGGGGGTTCGACGGAGCTCAGTTGGGTGGATGTACGGAAGCTCCGCGAGCAAAAAGGTGTATTTAGCGCTTTCCGGCCGCCAATCAGCGCCTGGACATCGCTTCCAATCGGTGTTGTATCCTTGTCTGAACGCGTTCCAGAGCATGAAAATCGTAAGGCATGGTATGAAGATCTCAAACAGGTCGTTCGGGATACGCTAGTTGAGAAAAATGCCCACACGCGATTCACAAATGTATTCAAAGCCGGAAACGGGCATTTAATTGGAACGTCTGGTACCATCACCTCTCTCGCCGGGATTTACCAAAATCTTCCTTATTATCAGAGGGATAAGGTGGATGCCTCATGGATGCCATCAAAGAACGCGGTCGAAATTTGTCGTCATATGGCCGGGCTGTCTTTTCAGGAACGGGCCAAAGAGCCGTGTATTGGCGAAGATCGCGCCAAATTGTTGGTCGCAGGCTGCGCCATTACCGATGTCATTTGTGAAATGTGGCCCAGTCAAGAAATCCGCGTTGCTGATCGAGGACTACGCGAAGGCATTCTGATGGGGCTGATGCAACGTACCCAGAAACTTGATTTAAATGGGGCCGAGAATGAATGATCGCCCAAAAAAAATGTCTGGCGGCAAGCCGACAGAGGTCCGCCGCAGCCGTAAAACGCCCAAGGAAGACAAAGCCAATGCAACCCGCATGATGCACCATAAGGTCAAGACGGCGCGAGGCCGTAAGATCGGGTCCAAGCTATGGCTTGAGCGTCAACTCAACGATCCCTATGTCAAAGAAGCCAGAATCAAAGGCTATCGATCGCGAGCAGCTTTCAAACTAATCGAGCTGGATGACAAGTATAAGCTGATTAAGAGGGACTCTTTGATTTTTGATCTCGGCGCGGCACCGGGCGGATGGGTACAGATCGCGCTCAAACGCGGCGCGCGCAAAGTCATTGGCATAGACATATTGCCAGTCGAGCATGTCGCCGGAGCCGATATTATCAAAATGGATTTCATGGACGAAAAAGCGCCAAGCGTCCTCAAGAAAATGCTCGGCGAGGACCCAGACCTTGTCCTGTCGGATCTAGCAGCCAACACAACAGGTCATCGTAATACGGACCATCTTAAAACCGTTGCGCTCGTCGAGGCAGCGGCAGAATTCGCCATGGATGTTTTAAAACCGGGCGGTCATTTCGTGACGAAAGTTTTCCAAGGCGGCACAGAAGGCAAGCTCTTGCAGCGCCTGAAGGATAATTTCGAATATGTCCGTCATGCCAAACCGGATTCATCGCGCAAAGGCAGTCCGGAGATTTATCTTGTCGCCAAGAATTTCAAAGGCCGAAAAAAAGGCTAACACGAATCATGGCGGATAGTTCAATTTTGGAATTCCTTTCAGGCATGATCGGCACCCGGAAGATCGAAATCATTGCCACTTTGTGCGGTCTGATAAATATAATCCTGATTGTGCGTCGTAATATTTGGAATTACCCGTTTGGCCTGGTCATGGTCACTTTGTATTTTTTCATCTTTAAAGATGCGCGACTCTATAGCGACATGCTTCTTCAGCCTTATTTTTTCGTAATGCAGCTATTCGGCTGGTATTGGTGGTTAAGCAAACCGGCTGGGGACGGCAAAGTGGCTGTTGCACGTATTTCTACTCGAGAGGCTTTTGCCTGGATCGGCATAGCTGTGATTGGCGTGATAGCTGTTGGTACGGCAATGTCCCGATTTACAGATGCCGCACTTCCGTTTTGGGATGCGGCCACTTCGGTCGGTAGCATCATTGCGATGTATTTTATGGCGCGGCGCTTGCTTGAAAACTGGGTGGTTTGGATATTGGTCGATGTTCTGGCAATAGGCATATACTGGGTTAAGGGATTGCAGCCGACATCGGCGCTTTATTTGGTGTTTTTGTGCATGGCATCGGTCGGCCTTTATCAATGGTACCGCTCTTGGCGCTCCGGCATTGCCATTGCGAAATAATCTTCGGTTTGAAGGTTTTAATAGCCTAAAATATCCATTGGTCTCGGGTTTTAGTGAAATTCCGTTTTTTCTTTGCATAGTTATATCAATTACGATATTGCCCGCCTGCAAAAGCGATAGGAGACTCCCATGGAGATTCGAGAAGGCCTGACCTTCGATGACGTGCTTTTGCAGCCCCGGGCATCCGACATATTGCCGGCCGACGCCAATCTGAATACGCGGCTTACAAAAAGCATTTCAATAAATGTACCTCTAATATCCGCAGCGATGGATACGGTAACCGAGGCGCGCTTGGCGATTGTCATGGCCCAGATCGGCGGAATTGGTGTGATTCATAGAAACCTGACTATTGAAGAGCAGGCCGAAGAAGTCCGCAAAGTTAAGCGCTTTGAGTCCGGCATGGTCGTCAATCCGATCACGATCCACCCGGATGCAACGCTTGCAGATATCCGAGCACTCGGCGAGAAATATTCCTTCTCTGGCGTTCCGGTCGTTGAAGAAGGCGGCAAACTGGTCGGTATTGTTACTAACCGTGATGTCCGCTTCGCGACTGACCTTAACGAAAAAGTCAGCAGCTTGATGACCAGAGATCTGGTAACCGTAAAAGAAGGCACAAGCGAGAAAGAGGCTCAGGCCCTTCTGCACAAGCATCGAATAGAACGGCTCTTAGTGGTCGATGATAATTTCCGATGTGTTGGACTGATCACAGTTAAAGATATGGAAAAAGCCGAAAATTATCCAAATGCCGCCAAAGACGAGCATGGCCGCTTACGTGTGGCCGCAGCCTCTACGGTTGGTGATGCCGGTTATGTACGCGGCGAGGCCCTGATCGACGCTGGGGTCGACGCGCTCGTGATCGATACGGCGCACGGACATTCTTCACAGGTGATCGAGCAGGTTGCTCGAATCAAGAAAGCCTATCCAAGCACACAAATCATTGCCGGCAATATCGCGACTGAAGAAGCGGCGAAAGCATTGATCGATGCTGGCGCTGACGCACTGAAGGTTGGGATAGGACCGGGCTCCATCTGTACGACCCGGATCGTCGCAGGGGTAGGCGTACCGCAATTAACAGCAATTATGGACGCTTGTAAGGCAGCCGATAGGGCTGGCGTCCCGATCATCGCAGATGGCGGAATCAAATATTCAGGCGACATGGCCAAAGCCTTGGCAGCAGGCGCTGAGAGCTGCATGGTTGGGTCTCTGCTCGCAGGCGCGGAGGAAACGCCGGGCGAAACATTTCTTTATCAAGGGCGTTCCTACAAATCTTACCGCGGAATGGGCTCCGTTGGCGCTATGGCGCGCGGATCAGCGGATCGCTATTTCCAAAAAGAAGTTACGGATAGTATGAAGCTCGTTCCAGAAGGTATTGAAGGCAGGGTTGGCTATAAAGGGCCAGCCGGTCCGATTTTGTATCAACTGATTGGCGGCGTACGTGCGGCCATGGGTTATACCGGGTCAAAAGACATTCCGACATTTCATGAAAAGGCGAGGTTTGTTCGCATTACCGGCGCAGGTCTTCGTGAGAGCCACGTTCACGACGTCGCTATCGCGCGTGAAGCCCCAAACTATTCGATGCCGGGATAAAACTTTGAAATTTGCCGGACGCATACAGGCCTCGATTGAGGTTTTGGAAGATATTTTATCCAAACGTACGCCTGCGACCATGGCGCTACGCGATTGGGGGAAATCTAACCGGTATGCGGGCTCCAAAGACCGAAGCTTTGTTGGCAATATTGTCCATGACGCACTTCGCCAGAAATCATCAATCGGTTACCGGATGGATGATGATAGTGCCCGCGCGCTTACGCTAGGAACTTTGGCGTTTAATTGGGACTATACGGCAAAGAAAATCCAAGAACATTTCGATGGTGACAAGTTTGCCCCGTCGCCGCTGTCCGATAAAGAAAAGCGCATGATTGGTGGTGCAATTGATCTGTCCGATGCACCGCTCTGGGTCCAAGGCGATGTGCCGGAATGGCTATGGCCTGCATTTGAGAATAATTTCGGCGAAGAGGCTTTGGCGGAAGCACAGGCGCTGACCAAGCGCCCACCGCTGGATGTCCGGATCAACCTATTGCGAGCTGATATAAAGAAAGCTGGGAATGTATTGACCGGATTTGGCGCAACGCCTTGCGATCTTTCAACTGTCGGCTATCGCATGCGCGCCGATACTCTTGAAGGTCGCCTTCCGAATATTCAGATCGAAGAGATTTTCCAAACGGGCGGAATAGAAATTCAAGATGAAGGATCACAGCTTGTTAGCGCGCTCGTTAACGCCCAGCCCGGCGATAAAATTTTAGATTATTGTGCGGGCGGAGGCGGCAAGTCGCTGGCCATGGCAGCCGAAATGGCCAATGACGGCATGATTCATGCCTTTGATATTGATAAGCGCCGCCTATCTCCGCTCTATCAACGGGCGATGCGGGCAGGGGCTGATATCATCGATGTTCGCAATCCGCCGGTTGAATCTCTCAAGGATCTCAAAGGCACGATTGACAAGCTTTTAATTGATGCGCCCTGTACAGGTGTTGGGACTTGGCGGCGAAAACCGGATGCCAAATGGCGGGTCAGCGAAGAAGCCCTAGAGCGCCGTAATAATGAGCAATCAAAAATTCTCGCAACCGCCCACCAATATTTGAGACCCGGCGGACTTTTATTTTATGTGACATGTTCCATGCTCGCCGAAGAAAACGAGGCACAAGTTTATCAGTTCCTCGAAAACCACAAGAGCTTTAATCTCCTTTCAGCCGGCGAGGTTTGGGAGGAAAAATTTGGCACTGATGGACCGAAACCTTGGTCAGAAGACGGGCTGACGGTGACCTTGACGCCAGAGAGCACAAATACAGACGGATTTTTCTTTGCCGTCATGGAAAAGCAGAAAGGCTGACATGCAGCACGAACAGCTCCTTATCATTGATTTTGGGTCGCAGGTCACCAAGTTGATCGCACGCCGGGTTCGGGAAAGCGGCGTCTATTCTGAAATCCACCCTTTTAACAAAGTCGATGAGGCTTTTCTTATGTCCTTTAATCCCAAAGCGATTATTCTATCAGGCGGGCCGGACAGCGTTACGGGCGCGAAAAGTCCGCGCGCTGATGGCTATGTATTTGAGATGGGCGTGCCGGTTTTGGGCATTTGTTACGGCCAGCAGACCATGTGTCTGCAGCTCGGCGGCGGCGTCGAGCAATCCGATGATAAAGAGTTCGGCCGTGCCGATCTTGAAATCACCGCGCCGAGCCAGCTCTTCGCCGGTATGGCAGCCGCAGGTAAGACTGAACGTGTCTGGATGAGCCATGGTGACCGCGTCAGTAAAATACCTAAAGGGTTTGAAGTCATAGGTAAATCCCCAAATGCGCCCTATGCCGCGATCGAAGATGCTGTTCGCCAATTTTACGGCGTTCAGTTCCATCCGGAAGTCATGCACACGGTCAACGGCGCAGTAATGCTTAAGAATTTCACCCATAATATCGCTAATTTTAAAGGCGACTGGACGATGGCCGCCTTCAAAGACGAATCCATTGCTGCCATTCGCGAACAGGTCGGCGACGGCAAAGTTATTTGCGGACTTTCCGGCGGTGTTGATAGTTCAGTAGCTGCCGTGCTGATTCATGAAGCGATCCGGGACCAACTCACCTGTGTCTATGTCGATACCGGCATGATGCGCAAAGGCGAGTCCGATCAGGTCGTATCCCTTTTTCGGGAACATTATAATATCAGCCTGATCCACGTTGACGCTGAGGATGAGTTTCTCAATCTGCTCGAGGGCATTACCGATCCAGAACGTAAGCGAAAAATTATCGGCGGAACCTTTATCGATATCTTTGAGCGAGAAGCTAAAAAGATTGGCGGCGCGAAGTATTTGGCTCAAGGTACGCTTTATCCGGATGTGATTGAGAGCGTCTCCTTTGATGGCGGCCCGTCTGTGACGATCAAATCCCACCATAATGTTGGCGGCCTGCCGGAGCGGATGGATATGGAACTTGTTGAACCGCTTCGAGAGCTGTTCAAAGACGAAGTCCGCGCGCTTGGCCGAGAGCTCGGCCTCCATGAAGATTTTGTACAGCGTCACCCATTCCCGGGTCCGGGCCTCGCAATCCGTTGTCCTGGCGCCATCTCGAAAGATCGGCTGGATATTCTCCGCGATGCCGACGCTGTCTATCTTGATCAAATCAAGAAACACGGCCTCTACAATAAAATATGGCAGGCTTTCGCAGTCTTGCTTCCGGTGCAAACAGTCGGCGTCATGGGCGACGGGCGTACATATGATTACGTACTTGCATTGAGAGCGGTAACCTCAACCGATGGTATGACGGCGGATTACTATCCATACAGCCACGAGTTTCTATCTGAAACAGCGACCCGCATTATCAATGAGTGCCGCGGGGTCAATCGTGTGGTTTATGATGTAACATCGAAGCCGCCGGGCACTATTGAGTGGGAATAGTTTCAAGACTATCAGCTCTATCGCTCTGCATTGCATGGATATTGAGAATGATTTTCAATAGAGCGAGTGCGGACGCAACTCCAGCAATAACAGCTAGGCCTTGGACAGCTACATAATTTTTAATAAACGAGATTTCTGGCGTTGGGTATCCCATCACCTCTTTCTCCATAATTGCGACAGCAACGCGCGATATTGAAAAAAGTATCCAAAAAAACCACCAAAAACCAAGCAGCATGGCAACTCCAATGTTCTCTATATTCGAGCTTTCATTAGCCGCTCGATATGTCTCGCGCATTGAAAAATAAGGAAGTATCCAATTTACAAAAGGGATCGCATAGACCCCGACAGCCAGTTTTGGGCCATATTCCAACGGTGTATCCGAATAGCCTTCATTAATTTTGCTAGTTTTATAGATCCATATCGAAACAACCAAATAACATGATAGCATTAGATACCAATTGATTTTACCGATTGTATTATGGCGAGCATCACTTCTCATAGCTTTGGCCATGCCATCTAATCCATAAATTGTTCCTTTTTCTAACCCGGTGAGGATGTAATACTGAACTACGATTGAGAATAATAAGAGCGCGCAAGTCAATACAAATGATCCGACTAGTACGAGCGTAACATTCTTAAGATTATGATTTGGTATATTTATTTCGCCGCCCACTGGAAATCCTCCATTTCAAATATTGTAACGAACTAAGATTGTCTAGCCCGCCATAATCTAACCTAAATCGCGGCATAGTTTCGACTTAAGCTTTATGTCATAATGGGTGACATCCTCAATTAGGGAATCACTCATGAAAAAATCCTGGCTCTTGGCAATCGCTATTCCAATCCTCTTCATCGGCGCGTGGTGGATCGGATATCAAACTAAAGGGCCGAGTCACTCATCAACCGTGAGCGACAGCCTCACTCAAACGGATGTGACGGTGAAACCGACGCCTCAGCGAACGGCTGAAAGCAGTTCCAATGAAGGACCTCAAACAGGAACGATACGTGAGACTGAAACGGAACCCGAAAATGGGAGTAGATCACAAGCGGGTCGAGAACGACCGCTTAGATATGTGGGTTTTGAGGTAGATGAGCGAAACGCTATTGCTGAGGCATGTTTTGCATTTGCGTCGCCTATCGACGTTGAGAATGGAACCCAAATTAGAGATTACATCGAGGTAGAGCCCGCATTTAAATTTGCGGAGCATGTCCGCGGCAATGATCTTTGTATCTCTGGATTCGACTTTTCTGAGGATTATGAGGTCATCATCAAAGAAGGCTTGTTGGGCTCAGACAATCGTAGGCTTCGTAGCAATATTATTGAAACAATATCATTCGGCGACAAACCGAAATATGTGGGCTTTGCCGGACAAGGTATTATTTTGCCGAGAATTGGCGCGCAAGGCCTCGCCGTCGAAACTGTCAATATTGACCAGCTTGAAGTCGAAATTTCCCGCGTAACCGACAGAATGATCGCCCGCCGCGATCCGCAAGTCGGGGAAGCTATTTTAGAGGGCGATTATGGATGGGAAGGATATCGAGCGGCGACCGAAATTCGCTCTACTATCTGGGAAGGCAAAGTTGACGTTGAACCTGTTAAGAATGAAACGGTAACAACCGTTCTTCCGATTTCCGAACTGGTTGCTGGACTTGATCCAGGTGCTTACATCATCAGAGCCAACCGAACCCATACAGACGATGAAAGCGAATTTGCACGGGCTTGGAGATGGGTGATTGTCACGGATATCGCCATCACATCCTATCGCGGCGACGATGGCCTCAATGTCGCGATCAGGTCAATTGATACAGCGCGAACTCAGTCCGACATCGATATATTGCTCGTGGCAGAGAATAATGAAATTTTGGCCAAAGCCAAAACCGATAGATTTGGTCATGCGAGGTTCGCAGCACCGCTTCTGAACGGCGAAGGATCACAATCCCCGAAAATGGTCATGGCCTATGGCGCTGATCAAGATTTCGCAATTTTGGACTTGTCACGCGCGCCTATAGATATGGCTGGGCACGATATCTCCGGCCGTCAGGCGTCCGGCAATGTTGATGTATATGGGTTTACAGAACGCGGCGTTTACCGCCCTGGCGAGACAGTACATTTCACGGCAATGCTACGAGATAGTAAAGCCCGGTCGATAATTGACCGAGACGTAACCCTAACGGTTCTACGTCCTAACGGCATCGAAATCGCCAATGAGCGAGTTCTTGCCAGTGAAATCAAAGGCAATCGCGGCGTTATCAATTGGGCCTACGAGGTTCCAAATTCTGCACCGCGCGGCAATTGGACAATTTGGGTCAAAGCCGACGGTGCCGAGCGTAATGAAAAAGTTGAATTTGCGGTCGAAGATTTTGTGCCACAGAAACTCAAACTTTCAATCAAGGCCGATAATACGCCCGTGAAAGTAGGTGAAATCCGCGAGCTAACTGTCGATGCGCAATTTTTATATGGCGCACCTGGCACAGGATTGTCGGCTGAGGCTGAGGCCCGGATTCGGATAGACTATCAGCCGTTCAAGGCGTTTACGGACTTTCAATTTGGACCTGACGAGCGCAATTTTCGTGAAGAAATTTTGGATCTGGGATCTGGCGTCACAGACGGTGCAGGCCAAGTGACATTTGCGCTTGATTATAAAAATGAAGCCGTGGATTCGGTATTTCCACTACGAGCAGAAATTGTCGCCGGCGTTGCCGAGCCCGGAGGGCGTTACATCAAAGAAGCGTCGCAAATTCCGATCCGCACTGAAGATATTTATGTTGGCTTGGCAAGCGGATATGAAAGCCAAACGATACCAAGAGGACAGCCAGCCAAATTTAAGATCATTGCTGTGAACGGCGACGGAGAAAGAGTCAGCGAAAAGCTAAACTGGAAATTTGTCAAAGTAGATCGGGATTATCATTGGTATCGCGAACGTGGGCGTTGGCGCTACCGCTATGATGATCGCGATATTCCGGTCTCGGCTGGGACTATCGATGTCGGCGCAGATGAACCTGCCAATTGGGATTACAATATTAGTTGGGGATGGCACCGATTGGAAATCTGGGACGGCGATCAGGTCGTGGCATCCAAATTATTCCGCTCTGGCTGGTATCAACCGGGTGAGGCAAGCGAAGCGCCAGATATACTCGAGATTGAGAAGTTAACAGAGACAGTAAATGCTGGTGATACGGTAAAGCTAAACGTGAATTCTCCTTATGAAGGGTTTGGAGAACTGGTGATTGCTAGCAATCGGGTTCATTCGGTTCAGCCGCTTCGACTACTCGAAGGAAATTCAGAACTGAGTTTTAAATTTGATGAATCTTGGGGCGATAGCGTTTATGCAATGCTTACAGTTTACACACCGCGAGATCAGTCAGACCGGCCTGTACCACGGCGGGCTGTCGGAATTAGCTATGTAGCTCTGGATCGCAGTGCTCAAACATTCGACCTCGAAATTGAAACGCCAGAAGTGATCAGGCCTCGAGGAGAACACGAATTTATTGTTAATGTGAACGGGCCTAATGATGGCAAGATATTGATGAATTTTGCGGCTGTCGATGAAGGCATTCTGCAGATCACCAAATATAAATCGCCCGACGCGACTGATCATTACTTCGGTAAAAAAGCGCTTGGGATTGAACTGCGCGATGACTATGGCAGAATTCTCAATCCCAATTTAGGCAATCCAACTAAAATGCGCAGCGGCGGCGACAGTCTGGGCGGTGAAGGTCTGACAGTTATACCGGTAAAATCAGTGTCCCTTTTTGAAGGCATGGTGCCGGTTAAAAACGGCAAGGCCAAAATCAAGATGAATATTCCCGAGTTTAACGGCGAACTTCGTCTAATGGCAACGGCCTGGAGTGATGAAGCGATCGGCAGCGCGTCAACGCCTGTGAAAGTACGGGACAAAGTCCCTGCGATTATTGCTACGCCGCGGTTTCTCGCACCTGATGACAAAGCCTACGTCACTGTATCGCTGGACAATGTTGAAGGGGGAGCCGGCAAATATACGGCAAGTCTAAGGACGACAGGCGCGCTTGAAGGGCAAGACAGTATGATATTTGATCTTGAAGAGGGCCAACGACAGCAAGATCGCATTCCGGTAACGGCTCTAAGTACTGGAATAGAAACAGTAAGTGTCGAAATTGCCGGGCCGTCCAATTATCAGGCGAGTTCGACCTATCCAATACAGATTCGCTCTCCTTACTATCCGCTGACAGAGATGCAAATAATCGCATTGGAACCTGGTAATTCTGTGTCGCTAAGTTCAGATTGGGTCGAGAAATTTGTCGCCGAAGGAACGGATGTTTCGGTGTCATTTTCCAGTCTGCCTGGGATTGATCCAGCGCCGATCGTCGCCAGCCTGCGAAAATATCCGTATGGCTGTACTGAACAGACAGTCTCGACGGCGCTCCCATTGCTATATGCGACCAACCTTGGCGGAATTCCGGGGCAAACCGATTTACAGCGCCGGCGCGCGATAAACGGTGCAGTTCACAAAATTTCAAACCGTATGAGCGTGGATGGCGCTTTCGGACTTTGGAATGCTGGTGATCGATACGCCTATGGATGGGTAGGAGTCTACGCAACTGACTTTCTTTATCGGGCCAAGGCAGAAGGTTATTATGTACCGGATGATGTCTTAAACCGGAGTGTTTCAGCTCTCAATCAAATCAGCCGGGCACCACGTTATTCCAGTCTTCGATATGCTTATTCCAGAGACCGATCAGACTGGGCAGAAACCCGTAAAGCCGAAGATGCCGCCTATGCGCTTTATGTTTTAGCTCTGAACGGTCATGGCAATTTAGGGCAATCACGGTATCACTATGACAATCACCGCTCCAAAATGAAAACACCGCTCTCAAAAGCCTATTTGGCCGGAGCGCTAAAATTACTCGGCGATGATCGCCGTGCTGATATTGCCTTTGACGACGCTATGAAAGAGGCAGAATATCGCGATCGCCGGAATTACTATTATTCGGAAACTCGCGACATGGCCGGTATCGTGGCAGTTGCCAGCGAGTCAGGAGCGGAGGAAGTGGCGGAAATTATTCTTCTTCGATTAAGCGGCAAGCTGAAAAGTAATCCGCGTCTTAACACCCAAGAAAAGGGATATTTAATCCTCGCATTCAATGCGATAGCTGACAAAGTTAAACCTGCTAAAATTAAAGCGGAAAACGTGACCCTTGATAGCAAAAAAGGTCAACCTGTGGCCCATCTATACGGCACCGATTTGGCTCGTAATCCTGCATTCACCAATGAAAGTGATAATAGAGTTTATGCGTCAGTGACTATCGAGGGTCCGCCAATATCCGCGCCTGATCCAATTTCTAAGGGCATGACGATTTCCAAAGCGATTTCAACGCTTGAAGGCAAGCCGTTGGGAGACCGGCCCGTTAAACAAGGCGAGCGATTGGCCGTTAAGCTTACTTACGGTTCCAAAGAGTTTTGGGATCGTAATATCGTCGTCGCGGACCTATTGCCGGCCGGATTTGAGATAGAAACTATCCTACAACCCGAAGACGGAAACCGTACGGATGGTACTGAGAAAGGCCCGTATGCCTGGATAGGGAAAATCAGCGAGCTTCAAATTGCTGAAGCCCGGGATGATCGGTTTGTGGCTTCATTATCGACCAATGATAAAGAGCAATATATTTCCGCCTATATTATTCGTGCGGTTACGCCAGGTGATTTTGTACTGCCAGGTCCAGTCGTAGAAGATATGTATCGGCCGGATAATATGGCGATCGGCAAGTCGAGCCGCATTCGAGTCTCCGCAGATCCGTCTCTTTAGGGATCATTGACCCGAATATACACATATCCGAAGTGGGTGCTCAGGCTTTGCCTGTTCATTTTGGCGATTTTGTTTGGCGCTAATTTAATATTCCCGCCGCCGCTTACAAAAGCCCAACTCGTTTCGCCTGTGGTTTTAGATCGGCAAGATGGCTGGATGGCCGGCTTTACAGTTGAGGACGGTGTTTGGCGCATTCCCGCTGATCTGGATGATATTGACCCGCGATTTGTCGAACGCCTAATTGCAATCGAGGACGAACGGTTTTGGACCCATAGCGGAGTGGACGTTCCCGCTATATTTAGGGCGGCTCATAGCTGGCAAAAGGCCGGTAAACCCGTGTCGGGCGCCTCGACCATTTCAATGCAGCTTGTGCGCCAGATTGAACCTAGGCCTCGTACGCTGCGGGCCAAAATAATTGAAAGTCTCCGAGCTATTCAATATGAGCAACATTTGTCCAAACGCGAAATATTAGAGCTTTATCTCACCCATATTTCATACGGCGGTAATATCGATGGAATTCATGCCGCGACCTTGAGCTATTTTGGTAAAGAACCGAACGAACTCAACGATGCAGAGATCGCCCTCTTGATTGCCATTCCGCAAGCGCCGGAGGCAAGACGGCCGGATCGATGGCCCAATATTGCCCAACACGGACGCGATAATATTCTCGACAAATTATATGAAAAAGGCCTGATAGATCAGCGTCAAATGACCGAGGCCAAAGAAATACCGGTTGCGCAGGATAAACAGACTATACCCGCGACAGCGTGGCTAAGCGCCCACGCCATCGCCGATAATCATGAACGCGTGCGCTCGACCTTTGATCTTGATTTGCAAAACGATGTCGAGGCTGTTGTTAATCAATATCTCGAAGGCCTACCAAATAGTGTCAATGTCGCCTTAACTCTCGTCGAAAATGAAACAATGGCCGTGCGCGCCCATATAGCGTCAGGCGGGAGAGAACGACAGGGCGGTTGGCTGGACATGACCCGGCGATACCGGTCCCCCGGATCAACGCTTAAACCGTTCGTGTACGGTGTTGCGATGGAAGACGGCATTCTCGCCAGTGGGAGCTGGATTGAAGATGCGCCTAGACGTTTTGGAAATTATCAGCCTGAGAATTTCAATCACCGTTACTATGGCAAAGTCCGCATCCATGAGGCCCTTCGCCATAGCCTAAATGTGCCAGCTGTTATCGTTATGGACAGGATCGGCGGCGCACGGTTTGAATCGCGCCTGAAATATTCCGGCGTAAATCTGGTGCGTTTGGGTGGAGATTCAGAAGAAGCCGGGCTTGCAATTGCGCTCGGCGGGGCCGGCGTGACGCTCAATGATTTGGCTGTTGGTTATGCGGCATTGGCTAATGGCGGTTTGGCGCAAGGCCTTCGGTGGAAAGAAACGGATCCCGAGCAAGCAACTGTACCATTGATGAGTCAGGATATTGCGAATGATTTGACCGACATTTTAAGGCAAGCGCCAACCCCAGGTGGCCGAGTACCGGCATGGCTGGCCGAAAAGGCGCCTTCTATCGCCTACAAAACCGGAACATCCTATGGTTTTCGAGACGCTTGGGCGGCGGGATATACGGATCAGTGGACAATTGTAGTTTGGGTCGGCCGGCCGGACGGAGCGCCGCGTGAAGGTCAAACGGGACGGATTGCCGCAGCTCCGCTATTATTCGATGTGTTTAACGCATTGCCTCAAATTGATAGTCGTTTAGATTTTGAACGAGATCAAGCTGCGCCTAAAGGCCTCTCGAGTGTAGATGATTATACGGCGGATGGCCCGCAAATCTTGTTTCCGCCGCACGAAACAGAATTACTGGCTAACCAGTTTGGACCAAAATCACGCGGATTTACATTTTCCGCCCGAACTGAAACTGGTGAGGCTCGCTTCTTTGTTGATGGGCAGCCAATATCGGAGGAGAATGGACTTTCAATATGGCGCCCAGAAACCCCAGGATTCTACCGTGTTGAAGCAATAGACGCCTTCGGGCGAAAATCTGTATCGGAAATCTCGGTTCTATCTTTCAGTCAGCTCGACGATCCGCGTTTTTAAAGCTTCTAAAACTTCATTGAACCACATATTCTTTTTGATCCAGGCATTGTTGCGCCAGCTCGGGTGAGGGAGCGGAATGACGTCCGGTCCATAATCACGCCAATGCCGAACCGTCTCGGTAAGATTTCTTTGCCTTCTTTTTCCAAGATATTTTTTCTGCGCATATTGGCCAACCAGCAATGTCAATTCGACATTTTTTAAACCATCGGTGAGCTTGTCCTGCCACAATGGTGCGCATTCGTTGCGCGGCGGTAGGTCTCCGCCTTTAGTATCCAGCCCAGGAAAACAAAATCCCATCGGCGTTATCGAAAATAAATCCGGATTGTAAAACTGCTTCTTCGACACGCCAAGCCAGTTGCGTAGCCGATCACCGGAAGGGTCATCAAAAGGGATTCCGCTGGCGTGGACCCGGGTTCCGGGGGCCTGTCCAATAATTCTAATACGTGATTTTTTCGTTCCCACAACGACGGGTCTGGGAGAATGGGGCATGGGTTTATCAGCGAATTCGCAGACCTTGCAGACGCGGATTTCGGAGAGCAACTTGTCTAAATCGGACATTGTTACGACATTCCAGAAAACATGACGTATAACAAGAGTGACAAAACAATCTGAATGGCAAAGAGCACATATAGGAATGCGATCAAGGAGAGCGAATAAGCGCATTGCAATAAAACTGAATTTATCTCAATTAACCTCTCGCGGAGTTGCCTTGTCGACAGCAACAGTGATAGTTTTTTGCATGAATAATTGAGTTTCAGAAACATTATCCAGACCTAAACTCATACTAAGGCGTGAATGAGGAAAAACCATGACAATCAGTTTTTACAATCAGATAGATGCTGCGCTCTCAGATATCGAAGCGCAGGGGCTGTATAAACGCGAGCGCCTGATCGTCTCCAAGCAGGCAGCTGCAATTCAGGTCAAAGAGGACGGAACAAAAGTCGAAGTATTGAACTTTTGTGCCAATAATTATCTCGGCCTATCTAATAGTCCAGATTTGGCCGAGGCGAGCCGGAAGGCATTAGAGACATACGGATTCGGTTTGTCCTCAGTGCGGTTTATCTGCGGCACACAAGATCAGCATCGTGAGCTTGAACGGGCAATTGCAGACTGGCTGGGTTTTGACGATTCCATTTTGTATGCGGCTTGTTTCGACGCTAATGGCGGCGTTTTCGAACCGCTAATATCGGCCGAAGATGCAATAGTATCCGATAGCCTCAACCATGCCTCAATCATTGACGGCATTCGGCTATGTAAGGCGAAACGATTTCGTTTTGCTAATTCCGACATGGCGGATCTTGAAGCGAAATTGACGGAGGCCAGAGCAGGGGGTGCGCGCCACGTAATGATTGCTACAGACGGGGTTTTCTCAATGGATGGTTATATCGCCAAACTCGACGCAATTTGCGATCTTGCGGACAAATATGAAGCGCTGGTCATGGTAGATGATTGTCACGCGACCGGATTTATCGGGCCCGGCGGTCGCGGATCAGCGGCGTTTAGAAATGTTGAAGGGCGGATCGACATTCTTACCGGAACTCTTGGTAAAGCGCTTGGCGGCGCAATGGGCGGTTTTACGTGTGCAAAACAAAACGTAATCGATATGCTCCGGCAGCGTTCAAGACCCTATCTTTTTTCCAATTCATTGGCACCGTCCCTTGTTGGAGCCAGCTTGAGAGCGATAGACTTGGTCAAGAACGGCGATGATCTTCGGGACCGACTTCAGGCAAATGCAAAGCGATTCCGGGCTGGAATGGAAAAAGCCGGATTTGATTTACTTCCCGGAGAGCATCCGATTATCCCTGTTATGTTAGGCGATGCCAAACTAGCGCAGCAAATGGCCGATAGGCTTCTGGATGAAGGCGTATATGTGACCGGGTTTTTCTTTCCCGTTGTGCCCGAGGGGAAAGCGCGCATCCGTACACAAATGAGTGCGGGTCATACGCCAGATCACATTGACCGCGCGATTGCCGCTTTTACGAAGGTAGGTCGCGAACTCGGGATTATATCATGACACTGCCTGAAACAATGAAATGCCTTGTCAAAGCCAAACCAGAAAAAGGACTATGGCTTGAGGAGCGGGCAGTGCCAAAAATTGAGCCTGATGAAGTCCTGATTAAAATCGAACGAACCGCTATTTGCGGCACGGATATGCATATTTACAAATGGGATGGATGGGCTGAGGAAAATGTTCCGGTCGGTTTAATTGTTGGTCATGAATATAGCGGATATGTTGCAGATATCGGATCAGGTGTTCGAAGGGTAAATATTGGGCAAAAAGTGACGGGCGAGGGGCACGTGGTCGGAAATCGGTCCCGTAATGCACGTTCAGGGAGATTTCACCTTGATCCAGACACAAAAGGCATCGGCGTCAACCTGCCTGGCGCATTTGCTCAATATTTAGCGCTTCCAGAATTTAATGTGATACCGCTCTCCGATAATCTTCCGCTTGAAATTGGCGCGATCCTGGATCCACTTGGAAACGCTGTGCATACGGCACTTTCATTTGATTTGGTCGGTGAGGACATTTTGATTACCGGTGCTGGGCCGATAGGTATCATGGCCGCTGCCGTAGCATGTAAAGCCGGAGGGCGCCGGGTGGTCTTAACCGATATCAATAATTGGCGACTTGATTTTGCCAAAAAAGTTGCGCCTGACGCTATTTTTGTCAACACAATGGAGAAAAACCTCTCCGGGGTCATGAGCGATATTGGGATGAATGAAGGCTTTGATGTCGGTCTGGAAATGAGCGGCGCAGAACCAGCTTTCAATCAAATGCTCGACAGTATGATTATGGGTGGCAATGTCGCAATTTTGGGTTTGCCGTCCAAGCCATTCCCCGTTGATCTCGCGAAAATCGTGGGAAAAGCACTAACCTTGCGCGGAATTTACGGGCGTCAAATGTATGATACTTGGTATAAAATGCTCGCTATGCTCGATAGCGGACTGGATATGAGCCCAATGATCACTCATCGATTTGCAGCGCGGGACTATCAAAAAGCGTTTGATCTTATGGAAACCGGGAAGACGGGTAAAGTCATATTGGACTGGAATGAAATATGAGTGACAAATTTGTTCCGCTAGAAGGATATTACAGGCAATCCGAGGATCAAATGAGAGATATTGTCGTGCAATTGCACGATCAGATGTCTTTGCGGCGTTCTATTCGTATGTTCTCTTCAGACCCGGTTCCGCGTGATATCATTGAACGCTGTATTCAAGTTGCTGGCACAGCCCCGTCTGGCGCTAATCACCAACCTTGGTATTTCGTCGCAATATCCGACGCTGATACAAAAACTAAAATCCGCAGGGCCGCCGAAGAAGAAGAACGGGAATTCTACGGAGGTCGCGCTTCTGAGGAATGGCTCGATGCACTTGATCCGCTTGGTACTGATGATCACAAGCCATTTCTGGAAACGGCACCCTGGTTGATTGCTGTGTTTGCGCAGCGACGGGGCGGTGAACAATCCGGTCAAGACAAGAAAAACTATTATGTAACGGAGTCGGTAGGCCTTGCAACTGGCATGTTGATAACAGCTCTTCATCATGCCGGATTGGGTACTCTCACTCATACGCCGGCGCCGATGGGCTTTCTGACAGAAATTTGCGGGCGCCCCAAAACTGAAAAACCATTTGTACTCATGGTTGTCGGCTACCCGGCAGAAGGATGCAAAGTACCCGGCCACGCCTTGATCAAAAAAAATCTCGGGGAGATCAGTACATTTATTTAAAACTTGTCGTATGAATTTGACGACTTTATAGCCGCCCACTTGTGAGCGCATCTTCGACATATCATTCTACCCAATTACCTATGCCTCGCTGGGAGTTTGTTACTTTGATGGCCGCTCTTATCGCGCTCAATGCGCTCGCTATCGATACTATGTTGCCGGCTCTCGGGCTGATAGGCGATTATTTTTCAATTAAAAATGAGAATAGTCAGCAATTGGTCGTAATATCCTACGTCCTGGGGTTTGGTGCCCCTCAGCTCATTTTTGGTCCATTGACTGACCGATATGGCCGGGTTGGTATGCTAAAGTTCTGCATTATCGGGTTCATTGTCGGTAGTTTTGCCTGCATGTTGGCCCCAACATTCTGGGCGTTGCTTTTGATCCGCTTTTTGCAAGGCGTTGTTGCGTCAGGGATTAGGGTAGTGGCCGTCTCAATTGTACGTGATCTTCTGTCGGGTCGAGGCATGGCTCGGGTGATGTCTCTAATCATGACGGTTTTCATGATTGTGCCGATTATTGCGCCAGCTCTGGGACAGTCAGTTATGGGCTTCTCTTGGCGCTGGACCTTTGGAATATTAGTCCTGCTGGGTGCCTTCGTTTTGCTTTGGGTCTGGATCCGATTGCCGGAAACTTTACCGGTCGAGAAACGTCGTTCTATAAATTTGGCTACATTCCTTGGGACTTACAAAACAGTCTTGAGTAACCGAACGGCCGCTGGATATATGGCAGCGAGCGGCGTAATTTATGGATCTTTGTTTGCCTTTATCAGTGCTTCAGAGCAGGTTTTCAGGCAGGTTTTCGGCCTTGCCGACGTCTTTGCCCTCGTATTCGGAGGCGTCGCCGCCACCATGGCTGTCGCAAGTTTCACGAACTCTCGCTTAGTTGAGCGATTTGGCATGCGCCGCATAAGTCACGGCGCATTGCTTTGTTTTATTCTGTTCTCAGGATTAAACGTTGCCTTAGCGATTTTAATCGGAGAAAAGTTTTTCCTATTTTATCCATGTTTCGTTTTGACATTTGCTTGTTTCGGAATGCTCGGCGCCAATTTTAATGCGCTCGCTATGGAACCGCATGGTGACAATATCGGCGCGGCCAGTGCAGCTTATGGATTTGCGACAACCACCGTCGCCAGCCTATTTGGATGGGCGGTCGGACAAACCTATAACGGTACAGTGGTTCCTCTTTTATGGGGTTTTGTATTGCTTGGTATAGGTTCGTTACTAATTGTCCTGATTACGGAAAAAGGACGCCTCTTTGAAATCGGGCAGAATAGGTAGCAAAACGTCGTATTTAAACATTCGCCGACTTAGTTTTTCTTGTTGTCTTGACGCCATATGCAATTTATTGCTTATGACAAATTCTATATTCCAATTCATTCCAAAAACCGGAGCTAACAATGGCCTTACCTGAAATCTTGCAGAACTTGCGCATTCCATTGATCGGCTCGCCAATGTTTATTGTTTCAACACCTGACTTGGTGATCGCGCAGTGTAAGGCTGGCATTGTAGGTTCATTTCCCGCACTAAATGCCCGCCCGGAACATGTTCTACATGAGTGGCTTGATCGAATTACAACAGAGCTCGGCGAATATAACGAGCAGAATCCGGACCGTCCGGCTGCGCCGTTTGCGGTTAATCAAATCGTTCATAGGTCTAACAATCGTCTTGACCATGATGTCGAGGCCTGTGTGAAGTTTAAGGTCCCGATCGTCATCACATCTTTGGGTGCTCGTCCGGAGCTTAATGAAGCGATCCATTCTTACGGCGGTATTACAATGCATGATGTCATTGATATTCGGTTCTCGCAAAAAGCACTTGAAAAAGGTGCTGATGGATTGATTGCAGTATGTTCGGGTGCGGGGGGCCATGCTGGCCGTTTATCGCCTTTCGCCCTTATCCAGGAAATCCGTGAATTTTTTGATGGACCGGTAGCTTTATCGGGATCGATTTCTACAGGCGGCGCTATCGCTGCAGCTAAAGCAATGGGCGCAGATTTAGGCTATATCGGGTCTGCCTTCATTAGCTGTCATGAAGCCAATGCCGTCGATAGCTACAAGGATATGATTGTTGAATCCAAAGCCAGTGACATTGTCTACACCAATCTATTTACAGGCGTGCACGGTAATTATTTGAAGCCTTCTATTGCAAATGCTGGGTTGGATCCAAACAATTTGCCAGAAAGCGATCCTTCAAAAATGAACTTTGGATCAGGCGGCGATCAGGAATCAAAAGCGTGGAAAGACATTTGGGGCTGTGGACAGGGAATTGGTGCTGTTACGTCGCGCATGTCCGTTGGCGAATATGTCGATCAGCTAGAAGCCGAATATAGAGCGTCAATTGAAAAGCTTGTTGCTGGTCTGAACGGCTAATTGTCACAAGTTTAGTGTAGCGCTCCAGCCAATTGTTCAATTTTGCCTACTTGGCATATGCGAGCGGTCGTTCGGCTGGGCAACTCGATTATTCCTTTTGACTTCAAGTCGGATAGGCGTCTGCTGACAGTTTCTATCGTTAATCCTAGATAGTCAGCTATGTCGAGCCGTGACATTGGTAGATTTATCTGAATTGGTGTCTGCTCCGCATCCGATAATCTACTTTGCCGTTTCGCCAGCGTCAGTAAAAACATGGCAATCTTTTCGGCGGCGGATTTTTTAGTCAATGTCATCATCATGTTTTGGGCATCCTCCAAACGTGAGCAAGCTTGACTGAGCAGTTCAGCTTGGAGGTCCGCACATGCACTTATATCAGCCATCGAGAAGGCGCTAATACTTGATGTGCCAACCGTAATCGCAGTTTCGTGATACGTTTGGTCAGGAGAAAGTCCGAAGAATTCGCCTGCGGAGCAAAACCCGGTGATTTGCCGACTACTATCTTCGAGCAGTCTAAAAATCATAACTGTCCCGCTATTAACCCTGTATATAAGGTCATACTCATCGCCTTGATGATAGAGCGGCGTTTTCGTCGGCAATATCCGTCCAACCTTTTGAAATTCCCAATTTGACGTTGAATCAGAATGGTTGGATTTTAACATGATGATCTCCTCACCATGAATTAAGGAAGTTTTTGAAATTACAAAAGTTGGGAATTATACGTACGTATTATTACGTAGTGTTTCTCAGTGGATTTGAATGCTCTTCAAATAGGCAACCAGCGCATCGGATTCCTTAACATTAAAGTTAAAATCCGGCATATTAGCATTACCGACATGAATGTGTTCTCTGAAATCATCCGTAAGCGACTCAAAATTATAACGATCTTTTAACTCAGAAAGAGGCGGGGCTTCAGGGTGAGGGCTCCGTCTGTCTGATTTCAAAGCGACATGACAAGATAAGCAATTTTGTGCGACTATCTCCTGTCCATATTTTTCTAGCGGAGTTTTATAGCCCTTATCTTTCGAAGTCGTTTGCGAACATGCCGCAAGAGTCAAAATTGCCAGAAATGCTATAAAGAATTTTGGGGAAATATTTTGGATATGACGACTCATTGATCTCTTTCTACCACATTTTCAAGATTACTGTTCGCTAGAAATAGTTTTACAAGATCCGCCAGTGAGCGAACTTGCAGCTTTGATAGAATTTTTGCCCGATGAGCTTCAATCGTTCTAATGGAAATCCCTAATTCAAATGCTACAATTTTATTTGGCTTTCCGTCCGCAAGTTTTTCGCCAACCTCTAATTCACGGGGTGTTAGTAAGGCTATCTTTTGTTGAGCTTCTTTACTGAAAACATCCCGTCTTTTCTCCGCTTGTACTAAGCTATCTGCTTTTTTTATTGCTTGCCGAAGCTTGCTAGATCGAAACGGTTTCTCAATGAAATCTACGGCGCCCAATTCCATCGCTTTTATTGCCATCGGTATGTCACCATGACCACTGATCATAATGATCGCTGTGTTCGGATACTTGGTTAAAGTTTCTTGTAGGACCGTCATTCCGTCTTTGCCCGGCATGCGGACATCAAGCAAAACGCAGCCTTGAAAATCTCTTAGATCAAACTCAAGAAATTCTTGTCCATTTTTAAAGCTGGTAATTTGAAAGTCCAGAGCCTCAAGTAAAAGAGATAATGAGTCTATAATGGCAGGGTCGTCATCAACGATGTATATTTCATTGTTTTGCATTATTTTTCATCTGCTAAAGGAAGGGTGAAACCAAATATGCTGCCAGTGTTCTTATTCGGTTCTGCCCACATTTGACCGCCATGATTAGAAATTATTGACCGACTTATGGAAAGTCCGACTCCTAAACCCCCAGATTTTGACGACGAAAAAGGAGTGAATAAATTATCCATCTCGCGACTGGTTAATCCTTTTCCTGAATCCTTGATGAGAATCTGAATCATTTTCTGTTTTACAGGTTCGATCACGATTTCTAGGTTGCGGTATTCTGAGTCCTCCATAGCTTCAAAAGCATTGCGAATAAGATTAACCAGAACTTGTTGAATCTGAATATCATTTCCTAGGGCGAGGAGCGGTCGCTTCGGAATATCAATGAAAATTTCAACATTCAAATGTTTAAATGCGGGAGAGGCGAGTCGCAACGAACTGTCTAAAATATCATATAGTTTAATGGGTGTTTTCTCAATTTCGCCGCGTTCAATAAAGTTTCTCATCCGCGCAATAATTTCTGACGCCCGTTTAATTTGGTCTGTCGCTTTTATTAAAATTTCATCGAGATTTTCTGTTGAATTAATTTCGTGCGATAAGAGTGCCCGAGTCGTTTCAATATAGTTGACGGAAGCGGCCAGCGGTTGGTTAAGCTCGTGAGCTATTGCAGTACCCATTTCATTCATGGCGGCTACGCGGGATAGATGAAAATGCTGCTCTTGTAGCTGATCAAATTTCCGTTTCTGTGCATTACGATCCGTCAAATCCCTAATAATCCCGATGTAAAATAGTTTTTCGTTCACATGGGTTTCACTTATCGCTAAATCCATTGGAAAGGTTGAACCATCTTTTCTAAGTCCAGCAACCTCACGGCCAATTCCGATAATTTTTCGGACTTCGGTATTTTGATAATTCTGTATGTAACTGTCATGTTTGCTGTGGAACGGCTCCGGCATGAGCATTTTAACGTTTTGGCCTAATATTTCTTCTGGCAGGTAGCCAAAAATTGTAGAACTTGCGTTGTTAAAAAATGCCACATTGGCTTTGGCATCAATGATTATTGCACCGTCCACCAACGTATTAAGTACATCGCTAAACTCAATGTCGAAAATGTTTTCAGCCATAGTCGCTCATTGTTTAGCTGCGAAACCAATATAAGTGCATAATTTAATCTCTTTTATATTCAATGTGAACCGTTCAGGACGGCAAATTTGAGTAAATTCCAAGTCTGGAATGCCACAAAACTATTGATAGCTACAACTAGTATTGCCGCAAATAGACTTAGCAAGGATATTAGGCCATCGCTCCGCAATTTAGCGATGAGCATGATAACGCAAACTGCGGCCGGCAAAGTATTCCCGACTATTGGGATAGGAAGTGTCATTATAAACCCGAGTAGTAATATAATGATCAGATAAAGGCGGATAAAGCCTTGAGATAAAAACAAGTCCATTCTCGGGCGTGTGTAGCGGGCTATCCAGCCCAGATATTTTTCCGCTTTATCATAAGATTTTAACAGCGTTTCCTTCCCAATTGTCTTTTCCTTAAGTGATTGAGGAATCCAAATATGTTTGCGATTTCGAAGGCTTTGGAATGAAAATAATGCGATCAGAAAACCCGCAATTGCCGGAATTCCAGGTGGCATTGGGATTATCATGGGAACTGAAATAGCAATTATAGCCAAATCGAATGAGGAGCGCCCTAAACCGGAAACAAGTTCTTCAATCCGGATTGAATCGTTTGGATTTTTCTTTACGGCTTCACGTAACAAAGAAAATACTGGAATTTCTTGTTGTTTGAGTGATTGTAAATTTTTCACCATCAGTAAATTGTAGAGAAAATGAAAGTCAAAAGTTGATAGTGATCAAATCCGCGGCAAATAGTATGTTAAGTTATTCAAAATGATTGATTTCTTAAGTTACAATATTCAGGCTGGAATTGGAACGGCCCGCGCCAGAGACTATCTTTTGAGAGTTCACCGGCAATTTATGCACGTTAAACCGAAGACCGAAATCTTAGAGAAAATTGCTCGCTATATTCGTCCATTTGATATTGTTTGCTTGCAAGAAGTGGATTTGGGGGGAGCAAGGAGCGGTTTCAAAAACCAAGCAGACTTTTTAAAAGAGAAAGCTGATTTTCCGTTTATGGCTGTTCAAAGAACCCGCCGTGTAGGGGGGCTTTCAATTCACGGCAACGTAATTTTGTCCCGTCAGATAATCGTTCATCAAAATAGCTACGTCCTGCCGGGCACAGTCAAAGGACGGGGGTTGCTTACAGCGTTGATCGGACATCGATCCCAAATAACCATTGCCAATACCCATTTAAGTTTGGGGGCAAATGATCAAAAAAAACAGTTCCAATTCATAGATAATGTCTTGAGTGAAAATTCTCGCGTGATTTTGGCCGGTGATTTCAATTGTACGCCAACGAGTGAGACACTACGAGAATTTGATGATTATAGCGAATTAGATATGGTAACAGAGGACCATCATCATGCATTTCCATCCTGGAAACCCGAGCGCGCGATCGATCATATATTTGTGTCAAAATCGCTCGGTCCGCAAACTTGCGAAGTTGGAAATGTTTTGTATTCAGACCACCGTCCACTACGGCTCAAAATATTAGCTGATTAAATCTAAATCAGAGATAGGGTAAAAATAGCCTCGCGAATGAGTCGCGAATTTTATAGAAAACGTTCCTGTCATCATAATCGTCTTTGATCACTAGTTGCGAACTATTTCGTCTCATGTCGATTAATTGGTCAATTTGGTGCGTAAAATTTGGATCGTGACATTCAATATCAAGTTCAAAATTTAATCGTATAGAATGGGCATCCCAATTCGAACTCCCTATCAAAGCCCATTTCTTATCTACGGTCATCATTTTTGAATGGTCAAAAACTCCGTCTCGACGGAAAATTTTAACGCCAACAGCTAGTAAAGGCTTAAATTGTCTTGATGAAGCCCAGTCAATAAAAGGATAATTTGACCTTGAAGGTAAAATAATTTCAATATTAATGCCGCGTAGTGCGGCAAGAATCAAACCCGAAATTAGTCCTCGATCAGGTGCAAAATAAGGCGTTACGATTCGAATATGAGATTGTGCAGCGCCCATTGCGCCTAAGATTGTCCAGCGGATTTTTTCCTGCTTTTGGTTAGGACCGCTCGAGATTAACCTCATATTGGGAGCCTTATCCATGGCCTGAATATGTTTGGTTTGCATTCGCGGTATGTTTTCGCGGGTTATCATATTCCAGTCATTTGCAAATATTTCTGCAAGCGCCTCAACTATTTCGCCTGAAAGTTTGAATTGGGTTTCGATGTTGCTGACTTCGCCAATATTGCAGCTGCCGGTAAAACCTATTTTTCCGTCAATCAGTAATATTTTACGATGATTGCGAAGGTTTAGATAGGGCATACCCCAGGGCCAAATGCTGTGGAGGAACCGTTTCGTGTTAATCCCGCCTTTTTTTAGATACTTGTAGATTCCACTTCGATAGAAAAAATTTCCAAATCCATCCAACAGGATTTTGACTTCAACGCCCCGTTTGCGTGCTGCGATAAGTTGATCGGCTAGCTCCAATCCCAACTTATCTTTTCGAAAGATATATGTACTGAGGAAAATCGAATCGTGAGCTTGTGAAATGGATTCCAGCAATCTTTCATGAATAATTTCATTGCCTGATATAATTTCTTCGACGTGGCCGAATAGAAGAGGGGATCCGCTCACTGCTTTACCAAGGCGGTTGAAGGATTGCCAATGGTCGGATGAGTTTTCGCCAGCTTCAAGCTTTGGTATGGTTTTGCTTGATTGGTAATTTAATTTCGCCGCTCGAGTAGAGATACGGTTTACGCCAAATAAAATATAGAAAAGTCCACCAAAGATTGGCATTGCCCAAACAAGGGCCATCCACAGCAAAGATGATCTGTGGTCGCTTTTTTTGAGTAATATATGAACAGTTAAAAATATCGATATAAGATATTTACTGACCCAAATATAATTTTGCCAATTTTCGAACCAAGTCATTTCCGTAATTGCTCTAACGATATGGAGTGAGGGACTGTCTCATGAACTCCGGATTATCGATATCTTATTTAGAAGTTCTTGAGGTTGATATGGCTTGAATAATAGGAACACGCCGTCTCTTTCAAAAGTATCATCGGGCTTAAATTGGGATCCACTCTGACTAGTCAATAACACTTTCGGTCCTTTCGCCGTTCTTATAAAGCGGTCTGCTATTTCATAAATCGCAGGATGTGAGGAATCCATATCTATGATCAAGAGGTCTTCGACAGCCAACGAATTGCCAACATGCTGATTTTCAATATCTAAAATATTCACAGGCAGTTCCTGTTGACCAAGTAACGTTTCATGCGATTCCAGATGCGACAAATCAGAACTCAGTAGATGGATCATCCTCGTTTTCTCCAACTCTGTCATAGCGCATCTCTCATGTGAGGGAATTTAACCGAATTTCATCTTGCTAAATTGACAGTAGTCAAAATTGGATGGGTTGGGACTGATAATGATAACCTCCAATCAAGGAGAGTCTTTATGAAAACTGTTCTAGCCGCTTTTACAAATCTGGACCGTATTGAAGAAATCACGACAACTGCCAGAGATATAGCTGCGATGTTTGATGGGCATGTGATCGGATATTATCCAATCCCGGCGGCATTCATCCTGACAATTTCAGACCCGGCAGGAACAATTCCTTTTGATGATAAGCTGCAAAGACAGTTTCAACGTCAATTACCGGCTGCAAAAAAAGCCTTTGAGGACATAATGGGCCGTTCGGGAATTAGCTTTGAATGGCGCGACGAACAACGAATTGAAACCAACCTTACGCGCGCAGTTTTACATCATGGGCGACAATGTGATCTGATTATCATGGGCCAAGAGACTCAAGGTTCGAAGGCCGCTGCTGCAAATGTTCCCAAAATGGCAGACGTTATCATGGGTGCCGGGCGTCCTGTACTAGTTATACCGCCGGGCGTTAAGAACAGACGCCATTTTTCTAAAGTTGCTATAGGCTGGAACGCATCTAAAGAAGCATCTCGAGCTGTATTCGATAGCATGTCAATATTGCAAAAAGCTGATGAGGTTTATTTATTGTGGGCCAACCCGGACAAAAAACCAAATAAATCAGGTATGCTTCCTGGCAGCGAGCTAGCGGCGGCTTTGGCTCGGCATGACGTTAAAGCGACGGCGACAGGTACAAATCAAAGATTGTCAAATCACAAAATTATTCAAAATTTCGTCAATGAGAAAGGCATCGATTTACTCGTACTAGGGGCTTACGGCCATATGCGTTTAAGAGAGCAAATCTTAGGGGGGGTTACAGAACACTCATTGCAAAATCTCAATTGTCCAACTTTGTTTTCTAGATAGGGGATCGAATGTTAAGCGATATAAAAACGATTTTAGTTTCATTAAATAACTTAAAAGCCAAAGACGGAGCTCTCAACGCCGCCCGCGCAATATCGGAGAAATATGACAGTCATATAATCGGGCTTTATGTGATCCCGGCTATTATCTTATATGAAGCCCCTTATAGTTTTGGTGCAAATGCAGCCTATACGATGTTGCATCGCATGTATCTTTCTAAGTCGATTGAAGTTGAACAGCAGTTTAATGAGTTTCTGCAAAAAAATTCGCTCAGTGGCGAGTTTAGGAAGGTAAATTCGGTTAGCCAGTTTGTAAGTGATCAAACAATTGAACATGGCCGGCAGGCCGACTTGATAATTTTAGGTGAAGACAAAAGCAGCGGTACGGATCGCGAATTTCAGGCTCGGTTAATTGAGGCCTGCGGCCGCCCTGTGCTAGTCGTTCCAAACACGACCCCCAAAGATGTGCCCCTTCATTCAGCTATTGTTGGCTGGGATGGTTCACGTGAATCGGCTCGAGCTGCATTTGATGCAATTCCGATTCTAAGACTTGCTGATAACGTTGAAATTACTTGTTTTAATGCCAAGAAGGAGCGTGAAATTTCCGGAGATTTGCCCGGTGCCGAGTTGGCCGTTTCATTGGCCCGTTATGGTGTGAAAAGTCAGGCTGTTTCTGAAAAAACTCGAAAATCGCCAGGTAAGGCCCTTATTGAGCGCGCTAAACACGCGGATATGCTCGTTATCGGGGCCTATGGTCATAGTCGATTGCGAGAAAGCCTTTGGGGGGGTGTGACTCAATCTATCCTTTCTAAATTGCCGTGCCCTGTATTGTTTTCCAGTTAAGCTTCTCGTCAAAAAGCAAAAAAATGTAATGACACTGGTCAAAACCAATAGTCGCTTGAGGTATCTTTGTGATGGTAAAAAGCTAGCCGTTGCAGATTAAAAATATTAGGGGTGCCGAAGCAGCTATTGATGTTTATGGAGGCACCACCCGGAATCGAACCGGGGTACACGGATTTGCAATCCGCTGCGTCACCACTCCGCCATGGTGCCATCCGAGCGCGCGGTATATCCGAGAGATATAAGCGTTGCAATGGTGATTTACGACGAATTGCGCAATTTCGAATAGACCTTATTCGTTATTCCATCATTGCATGGTTATGCTTGATAGGTTTATACGGCAAACGGTCCCTTTAAGAGACAGAATCAAAAGGCAAACAGATGTACGATTTTTCTGCGGCACGAGATCATATGGTCGAAAGTCAGATTCGTCCGAGCGATGTCACGGACTACGCTGTCGTAAAAGCCTTTAGATCCGTAAAACGGGAAATATTTGTTCCCAAGTCACAAAAAGCATTGGCTTATGCCGATGTTAATATTGAGACTGAAGACGGACGATCTATTTTAAAGCCCCGTGATATTTCGAAAATGGTACAGGCGGTTGATCCCAAATCATCAGATATCGCGCTCGATATTGCCTGCGGCCGCGGTTACTCCTCGGCTATACTTGCTATGTTATGCGAAACCGTTGTGTCTCTGGAGGATAGTGAGGAACGTGTTGAAAGAGCAACTGCCAACCTGATGGCGGCAGGTGCGGATAACGCTGTAGTCGTTAAGGGCGATTTAACTGCCGGCGCGAAAGAACATGGCCCGTTTAACATAATCTTTGTTAATGGCGCCGTTTGTGAAGTTCACCAAAGCTGGTTAGAACAACTGTCAGACGGTGGTCGCCTAATTGCAATCGTAAATAAAGGGCGATTGGGGCACGCCGTATTGCATACTAAAAATGGCAATGTAATCGGCGACAGGATCGTGTTTGACGCAAACGCGCCTACGCTTCCTCAAGCCCAAAAATCGTCTGAATTTGTGTTTTAGGCAGGGTGATGGCGTTATCTTTTAAAAAGATCGCGGCGTCCTATTTCGCATCCTCATTATTAGCAATTCTTCTAGCTTCCAACGCCAAAGCTGAAACATTGGAAGAAGCATTGATATCAGCCTATCAAAGTCATCCGAAATTGCAGGCGGAGAGAGCAAGATTGCGAGAGATAGACGAAAGCTACGTCCAGATAAGATCGCAAGAGCGTTTAAAGTCCAATTTTAGCGCAGGGATTTCAGGAAATCTAACCCATACGCCAAGCTTTACGGTTCCAATTCCAGGATTTGATAGTTTTATTGAAAGTGGGACGAACTGGTCAAATCCGGCCAGCGCTCAGGTCCAGCTAATCCAACCAATATATCAAGGCGGGCGCGTTTCAGCGCTAAAGGATCAAGCTAAGTCAGGGATAATGGCCGCAAGAGAGGGATTGCGTGCTCAAGAAATGCAAATTCTTGTCGAAGTTGCTTCAGCCTATGTCGATATTTTACGCGATGAAGAGGGTGCTAGAATACGCCGTAATAACGTTATGGTTCTGATGCGCCAGAAAGAAGCTGCAGACAGCCGCTTTGAGTTCGGTGCGGGTACGCGAACCGATATTGCTCAGGCCGAAGCCCGTCTTGCCGCGGCAACTGCGGGACTGGCACAAGCCGAAGCCCGGTTGCAAATATCTCGAGCGTCCTTTCGCAAGTTAACGGGCCACTACCCTGACAACCTTGAGCCATTGCCTCGGATGGAGCTACCCATCACCCAGGCTGAGGCCATTAGATTGTCCAAGTTAAACAACCCATCTATCATTGCAGCAACCTATCAAGAACAAGCTGGGGAAGCGGCGATCAAAGCCGCTAAGTCTGCCTATAAGCCAACAGTTTCGGTTTCAGGAAACCTTTCCGCGACACGGTGGAATTCAGGTTTTCCAGAACGGGCGGAAAGCGCAGCAATCGGCGCGCAACTATCTATTCCGATAACGACAGGCGGCGAAACAAGATCAAGGGTTAGGGAAGCACAAAGTGCGCGGACGCGCCTAATGTTTCAGACCCGCGATGCCGAACGAGAAGTAGAAGCCCTACTTATTCAAAGTTGGGCTGGTTTGACGGCTGCTCGAGAAGTGATGCTGGCTAATGAGGTTCAAATTAGCGCAGCAGAATTGGCCTTGGAAGGCGTTACACTGGAACGAGAAGTTGGTACCCGAAACGCACTCGACGTGCTCAACGCTGAGCAAGAACTGCTTGAGGCCAAGCTAGCGCTTATTACTAGTCGAAGTGAAGTTGAAAAGGCCGGTTATAATATTTTGGCGTTGGCAGGGGCTTTTGACGTTGATGGATTGTCGTTGAACGTTGAAAAATACGATCCCGACCAGAATTTCAAGACCATAACAGATGATAATTACCTCGGCGCAATTGAATCTATTCTACCGGAAGACTGGCGTTAATTCAGTTGTCACCAAGAAAATTCAGATTCTCCTCACAATTGAACTTCGCGATAGCTGGACAATCAGCGCGGCATAGCCTAGCTTAATGATTCATTTAGGGTTAATGAGCTTTTTAAGCATGTCCAAAGGTAGTATCTATGTCTGATCAGTCATCTGATAGCACTACGGAACTTGATGGAGGAATCAACGAGCCTAGCATGGAGGATATTCTTGCTTCTATACGTAAAATAATTGCCGAAGACGATGTTGTCGATGACACACATTTAGATGCGGATATGGTAGTTGCCGATACAAACCCTGCAGACTCGCTTTCTTCAGACCCCTTATCAATTCCTCAGCGCAATGTTCCCGTTAGAGCCGAAGATTCCATATTTGAAAATTCAGAGAGTAATTTCGACGATCTGGGAGATGTAGGATTGGAATCCTTATCTTCAGAAGACTCGGTTATGGATCTAACCGAAATAATCGAAATCGAAGATGATGGAGAACCTACGGCTCCTTCTGATTTCAACCCGGTTTCGGATGTTATGTCAAAATTGGAATCGGAGCTTGAACCGGTCGACGATATAAACATTGAAAATTCCGGCGCTGAGACAGACAATGTCGCAGCAATTGATGATCGCGATTTGGTGTTCTCGAATGATGATCTTGAGGTCGACAATCTTGAAGAGATTGACGAAAATGGCAATGTCAGTTTTACAACTATCGAAGCTGAGGTGCTCACAGCCTATGACTCACTTGGAGACACTGAGGAAGACGATACTGTCGAGATCGTTGATTCAATTGATGGCGCTCAATCAGAGTCTGATGATGTTCTAGAGATTCAAGAATTTAATGCTGAAAGTGAGTCAGATTTAGATCTGGTAAAATCGCTAATGGCAGATCTGACAGATACTACTTTCTTAAATGAAGATGACGATCCGGAAGAAGAAACTAATGCCGAGATTTCATATGATACGGAATCAGACCCTGAAGAAAATGGTAATTCACCTGATGCCTCGGTCGAAGGAGTCAAAGAATTTGACTTAGAACTGGATGGTTCGTCTGATAGCCTTGAAGAGGTCGAATTAGCGTCAGAGAATACTGAGCAGGAACAAATTCTGAACGATATACTCGACTTGGCCAAGGAGGGCCAAGAAGAGCAAAATGTCGGAGAATCACTGGATTTAACTATCGATGAGCCGCTGAAGCAGGCCGCATCAGATACGGGTGCTGAACATGACGATAACGACGACAATTCGCTATTGCAAATAGCTGCACAAGCGGAAGCAGAGGCGGGTCAATCACGGGCCGATACCGAAACCGCCGATGAAGATACCGATATAGCCAATATGATGGAAGAATTGTTGGCGCCGGAAGAGGCTGCGGCTGCTGGCAAAGATGATGTGTTATCTGAGTTTGATCTAGCTTTGGCAGAAGAAATTTCTGCAGATCCACTTGATGACCTAATCGCAACAGAAACTGAATTACCGGACAATAGTTTAATTACAGAAAATCAGGAGACAGAGAATATGGCTAAAACTGCCCGCAAAGAAACTATATTGGATGAAGTCACAGAAACGGCGTCTGCCGATGCATTTGCGTCGCTTAGTCAAGCTGTCGAAGACAAGGCGGTCATAACTGAGTCTGGACCGCGTATTGGTGATTTGGTGCAAGATGCTTTACGTCCGATGCTAAAGGTTTGGCTGGATGAAAATCTAAAGGGTATCGTTGAGCGCGCGGTTGCAAAAGAAGTTAAGCGGATATCTTCTGGTAAGTAAGCCTCTAATAACCGTCTTGTTTTGTAGAAATACGCGGTTTAGAAGACGCAAGAATAACCCCGCCCTCCGCGAGGGGGCGGGTTTTTTAGTGAAGTAACTATGCTTGATAAGAATTTTGATCCGCTAGAGGCCGAAGCCCGCCTTTATAAAATGTGGGAAGATAGCGGCGCATTCAAGCCGCGTATGGATACATCGCGCGAAGCCTATTCTATCGTTATTCCGCCGCCTAATGTGACAGGTTCTCTACACATGGGACACGCGGTCAATAATACGATTCAGGACATTCTGATCCGGTTTGAACGGATGCGCGGCAAAGACGTGCTGTGGCAACCGGGTATGGATCATGCCGGTATCGCGACCCAAATGGTGGTTGAGCGTAAACTTGCAGCCGCGGGCAATGAAAGCCGCCACGAAATGGGGCGGGACGCCTTTGTTAAAAAAGTTTGGGACTGGAAAGACGAGAGCGGCGGTACGATTATTAATCAGCTCAAGCGTCTCGGCTCGTCCTGTGATTGGTCGCGTGAGCGCTTTACGCTGGATGATGGCCTGTCCGAAGCGGTCACCAAAGTCTTTGTTGAAATGTATGAGCAGGGCCTGATCTATCGGGCCAAGCGTCTCGTTAACTGGGACCCGCACTTCCAGACAGCTGTTTCCAATCTCGAAGTCGAAAACAAAGAGGTTGACGGTCATTTTTGGCATTTCAAATATCCGCTCGATGGCGGCGAGACCTATGAATATGTCGAGAAGGATGACGACGGAAATGTCACGTTGCGAGAGACGCGGGATTATATCTCTATCGCGACAACGCGCCCGGAAACGATGCTCGGTGACGGCGCAGTTGCGGTTCACCCAGATGATGAACGCTATGCACCGATTGTTGGTAAGATGGTCAGACTGCCGCTGGCTAACCGTTTGATTCCGATTATCACCGACCGGTATCCTGATCCTGATTTTGGCTCAGGCGCGGTCAAGATCACGGGCGCCCATGATTTCAACGATTATGAGGTCGCCAAGCGAAATGACATTCCGATGTATCCGCTCATGGACGAGCAGGCGACGATGATCGCCTCTGAGATTATGCCGGAGAAATATGTCGGTATGGAACGGTTCGTAGCCCGTAACGCCGTTGTCGCCGATATCGATGCCGAAGGTCTGTTGATTCAGGTTGAAGACAAGAAGATCATGCAGCCGGTCGGTGACCGTTCCAAAGTCGTGATTGAGCCTATGCTGGCCGATCAATGGTTTGCAGATGCAGAGACATTAGCGAAAGAGGCGATCGAAGCTGTAGATCGCGGTCATTCAGGCGATGAGTCGTCGGAGAAGGGCGCTACCCGTTTTGTCCCGGAAGGCTGGAAGAACACTTATGATGTCTGGATGAAGGATATCCAGCCCTGGTGTATTTCACGGCAATTGTGGTGGGGACACCGGATACCAGCTTGGTTTGGCAATAATGGTAAAATTTACGTGGCTGAGAATGTCGAGGCCGCTCAAGCCAAAGCAGGCAAGGGAGTAATACTTAACCAAGACGAAGACGTCCTCGACACTTGGTTCTCCTCAGCGCTTTGGCCATTTTCCACGCTTGGGTGGCCGGATCAAACACCGGAACTCGAGCGTTTCTACCCAACATCCGTGCTTGTTACCGCCTTCGACATCATCTTCTTCTGGGTGGCGCGCATGTTGATGCAGGGATTGCAGTTCATGGGCGAAGTGCCATTTAAGGACGTGTATATCCACGCGATTGTCCGGGATGAAGATGGCTCCAAAATGTCTAAGTCCGAAGGCAATGTTATTGATCCTGTCGATTTGATCCAGGGTATTGATATCGATACGCTCGTACAAAAACGCACAACAGGCTTACGGCAGCCGGAAAAGGCACCCAAAGTCGAGAAAGCAACGCGCAAACGTTACCCCGTTGGTTTTGAGGCCTACGGCGCGGATGCGCTTCGTTTTACCTTGGCGGCACAAGCCGCAGCTGGCAGGGATATCAAACTCTCCGTTGACCGGGTTGCGGGCTATCGAAATTTCGGCACCAAGCTTTGGAACGCTTCGCGTTTCGCGCAAATGAAAGAGTGTGCACCGGTTCATGATTTTAATCCAAGCTCCTGTAAATCAGAGATAAATCAATGGGCTGTGTCGGAATTGGTCAAAGCCAGCCGCGACGTTACCCGCTATATCGAACAGTACCGATTTAACGACGCCGCTGAGGCCGCTTATAAGTTTGCCTGGGGCACATATTGCGACTGGTATCTGGAACTCTCCAAACCGGTTCTGGACGGCGATGACGCAGCGGCCCGCGATGAAACCCGCGCCGCACTGGCCTTTGTGCTTGATGGCATCCTCAAAATACTCCACCCGTTCATGCCATTTATCACTGAAGAGATTTGGCAATTTATGTCGGAGAGCCGAGAATCCATGCTCATCATGGCAGAATGGCCTGATTTCGGCAACGATTTGATCAATGATGCGGCGAGCGATGATGTGAATTGGTTGATCAAAGCCATTTCGGCAGTGAGATCCGTTCGGTCTGAAATGAATATACCGCCGTCTAAAAAGGGCGCAATGGTGCTCATTGGGGCGTCTGATGAAACGGCAAGCCGCGTAAAAAAATACGCCGGGATTTTTGACCGTATGGCGCGCGTCGATGGCTGGTCAATCGGTGATAGCGCGCCAAAGGGCGCTTTGCAGACTGTTGTAGAAGAAGCGACAATCGCTTTGCCGCTGGCCGGATTAATCGATTTGGACGCTGAAAAATCACGTCTATCCAAGGAAATTGACAAAGCTCAAAGCGAGATCGATAAAATCAACAAGAAACTGTCCAATCCTAACTTTGTTGACAGAGCACCGGAAGCCGTTGTTGCTGAGCAAAAATCACGGTTGAACACTTTTGAATCTGAAATTGGCAAGTTGCAGGCCGCAATTGATAATCTTGGCTAGCGTGACTTAAGACACGGTTGAAATAAACAAAGTGTGGTACAGCGCCTATAATTTCCATCGAGTTCGAGGCGTATTATGGCATTTTACAAAATTTTAAGAGATTATGATCCTATGGAGGCCGATTGGATCTCCAGACGGCTTATGGCACTACGCGAAACCATGCGGGCGTCGGATCTTGGCCGCCGCGATCATAAAAATTTGATCATAGGGTCTTGGAATATCCGAGCATTTGATGAGGGCGCGCCGCGGCGTCATGAGAGTTATCACTATATTGCGGAAATCATTGATCATTTCGATATTTGCGCGGTACAGGAGGTAAAGTCAGACTTAAAACCGTTAAAAAGGTTGATGAACCTGCTCGGACCAAGCTGGGACTATTTCGTAACTGACGTGACTGAAGGCGGACCAGGCAACCGTGAGCGCCAAGCATTTTTATACAATAAAAATAAGGTGCAATTTCGCAATTTGGTCGGCGAAATAACGTTATCTCGAGAAGATTTAGTCGACGGAGATCAGATTGCGCGGACGCCCTATTTTGCGTCTTTCCAAGCCGGATGGTTTCGTTTCACCCTGTGCAGCGTTCATATCATATATGGAAAGTCAAAAGCTAAGCGCGCAGAGGAGATTTCACGGCTAGCGAAACGCATTAATCAACGGGCCGTCGCAGAAGATGAGGTGTATGTCCTTATCGGGGACATGAATATTGAAAAACGTAATGATTCCATTTTTAAAAGCCTGTCGGATGAGGGTCTGACGGTTCCCATTTTCGGCCCGACTAACCTAGGTGGAGATAAGGATTACGACCAAATCGCGTTTACCGGGGAACGAGTTAAAACCAAACTGGTGAACTCGGGGACTTTTGACTGGCGCGGAGATGTTTTTGGTGATGCCGACAAAGATAAGTATGAGCCAATCGTAAAAGCAACCCGCGAAGCAGCCGGCAAGCAAATGTACTCCAATTGGGATGGTTCTTATCAAAATCATTTTGCGAGTTTTGAAATGTCTGATCATCTCCCCATTTGGGTGGAAATTCGCACAGATTATTCCGATGATTATTTACAACGATTTAAAATTAGCACCGCTTGATTCGCGCCAAATTTCACTGGGTCAGGCCAAAGATATTCGAAATAAGAGATAATTTACAATTTTTGAATAACTATGAGGTCATGGATAAGCCGGTTATTGCGGGGAACATGCTCTCATTCACAAAATTGCGTCAGCATCTCTACGGAGAAATCGGTTGGACGTTTAAAGAGCCGGGTCGACGTCCGGAAATTTTAAGCAATCTTGAAAAATGGCGGATGATTAAAAGCTATGTCGGCGGATATGACTTCAACGGCACTCTTACCGGCATTGGATTTGATGGCCAGCCATTTCAAATTCATGATCTGTCAGTGCCCGACATACCTGGTGAAATACAATCTAATTCTTACTTTCGCGGCGTTATAGTTTCTTTGCGTCAGGCAAATTTGTTTTCAGGTCGGACGATCATTGCCGAAGACAAGGGCGTCTATAATCCAACCACTGTCGATTTAATGCAGAGAATTAAATTCGAATCCGATGATTTTGAACATATTTTTGAGGTCTATAGCGACTGCTATGACGAGGCTTCGCAGGTCATTACATCAGGCATGGTAAAGCGATTGACTAATTTTAGTCAGTTAAACTACTGCCGAAAAGTCCAATGTGTTCTGGACGGCCCGGACGTTCATTTCATTTTAAGATTAGGGAATAATTTTTCCTTTTCTCAACAGCTACCTTCGGGAAACTTTGATGCAGCCAAAAAAGGGGTGATCGCAGAAGCGGGAAATATTTGTATTCTGTTTGAGCAATTATTTAGAATTCAAGCCTGTATAGGACAAATTGATAGTTCTGAAGCTAGCAAAAGCCGGTTGGCTTTCTACAAAAAGTGTCTTGTCAAAATGTTGGACGCGGCGAAAAATATGGAATCAGGTACAGGACGTAGTGCAACAGCACCTGACGATAATAATTTGTCATATTCCGAACATGCTTTAAGCTCTCCTGATGATACAGTTCGACGAAAAGCATCCTGAGTTTAAGGGCTTTACCGCCTATTACCTCAACGAACTCTTTCCGGCTTTGCAAGTTAAAGAGCTAGACCGCCTGGCCGCATACAAGAAACTCAGAAAGTGGGGACCGCTCGCCGTCATGGGTGTTGTAGTTACGGGGATCTTATTATTTCTCCGGTTTCGTCATTTTATGATCCCGATAATATCTTTGATCGCCGCAGGATTTTTTTATTGGGGGCTTCGCGAACATTTTTTAAAGGAAGTTAGAAGCCAAACCAAAAACCATCTCGTATCGGGAATATGCAAATTCATTGGATGGCAATTCTCCGAAAAGCTCGAGGCGCCGCCTGATTTAACGCCTCTAGTCGAAAACGGCTTGCTGCCTAAACGGTACGATCGGTTAAAGTTTGAAGATAAGATGTGGGGCAATGCCCACGGCGCGGATTTTGAAGCCTTTGAATGCCACATGGAGCGTGAAGACAAAGATAGTGACGGAGACTCAAATTGGGTAACTGTCTTTCAAGGGTCGATAATGGCTCTGGATTTTCATCGAAAATTCTTGGGACGAACGGTAGTGCTGCGTGACAAAGGGTTTTTCAACCGTAAGAAAAAGGCTGGAATGTCTCGAGTGGGGCTAGTTGACCCGAAATTTGAGAAAATATTTGAAGCCTATGGCACTGATCAGGTGGAGGCGCGATATCTGCTCACGCCGACATTTATGCAAAGGTTGGTGGATTTAGAGAATTCGGTTGATGGAAAAAATATTCGCTTCGCCTTTTTAGACGATCTACTCTTGATTGCTGTGGAAACCCCGAACCGGTTTGAAGCCGGGAGCATGAGGATTCCGATTACGGATCCAAAACGAACACAGGACATTCTGGATGAGGTCGGCGCGGTTTATAATGTTGTCGACGGATTGGTAAAACCTCAGTCGCGAAGTTCCAGCACTTAGGTATATTTGAGTTGTTCTCCCAGTTTTTAAAACGCTTCGAATGTTTTAAGTATGGATTTGCCAACTGAACAATGAGGCGGCAATAATCATCATGACTATCGTAAATTTTTCGATCCTTGATGGGCGAATTATTTGTTGAAATTATCTGTCCCTACAAATCAAATATCCCGACTACAGGCACATGGTCAGACGGTTTAATGCCGTCTCGAGTGGCTTTATGAATTTCGAAATTTACGATTTTATCAGCGGCTTGCGGTGATAATAGTAAGTGATCAATGCGAATGCCTTCATTGTTTTGCCACGCGCCGCGTTGATAATCCCAGAACGTATATTGTCCGGCCCGGCCATCCATTTGTTCAAAGGCTTCTGTATAGCCAAGATTTAAAATTTCTCGAAACTTAGACCGGGTTTGGGGGAGAAATAGTGCTTCGGTCAGCCACTCTTTTGGTGCGTAGACGTCCTTTTCCTCGGGAATAACATTATAGTCACCCGCTAAAACGATCGGTTCTTCAAATTTTAACAGTCCCTTTGCATGAACTTTAAGACGATCCATCCAATCCAATTTATAGTCATACTTAGGGCCTGGGGCTGGATTGCCATTTGGAAGATAGATTGTAGCCACGCGAAACGGGCCGTTTTCACCTGCAATGACAGCCTCGATGTACCGTGCTTGTTCATCGGTTTCGTCGCCGGGTAGGCCCTTGCTAATTTCATCGAATGGCCGTTTCGAGAGAATAGCGACCCCATTATAGGATTTTTGCCCGAGGATTTCGATATTGTAGCCAAGCGCCTCAATCTCCATAAACGGAAAATTTTCTGTCATGGCTTTGATTTCCTGAAGGCAAACCACATCGGGATCAGCTTCCTTAAGCCATTTCGTGACGGCGTGCATTCGCGTCCGGATCGAATTTACATTCCATGTTGCAATTGTGATCATCAGTTTAACATCTTTTCAGGTAGCGAAGTTGCAAGTTCCGGCCAGAACACAACCATCAGAATAACAATAAATTGAATAGCAATGAACGGAATAACGCCGCGATATAATGCCGTTGTCGTGACTTCCGGCGGGGAAACGCCGCGTAAGTAGAAAAGCGCAAATCCAAAGGGCGGGGTGAGAAAGCTGGTTTGCAGATTGAGCGCCATCAATATTCCTAGCCAGACTGGATCCATACCAGCGGCCAGCAGCGGCGGTGCGACGAGTGGTACAACCACGAATGTGATCTCGATAAAATCGAGAAAGAAGCCCAGGAAAAACATGACGAGCATGACAAGTGCAAAGGCTCCCCACATACCGCCGGGGGCAGCATCTAACCATCCCGCCACTAATTCATCGCCGCCAAAACCGCGAAAAATCAAACTAAAAATAGTCGCGCCAATTAAAATCACGAAGACCATGCAGGTTATATGCATCGTCGTCCGGGAGACTTCGGCGAGTTGGCCGCTTTTTAAAAGCGGAATAAGAGACAGTCCGACACAAATCATCGATATGGCAGCAAGGAGTAAAGCGATCTGGTTCGTAATTTCCATCACATCTATGGCAATCATGGCTGACATAGACGCAACTGCTATAACGGCCACGAAGCGAGCCCAAGTTTGCGGCGCTGTTTTGTAAGTCGCCAACAAGATTGCACCTAAAGCCCCAATTGCTGCGCCTCTTGTTGGCGTGGCGTAACCGAGCAATATTGATCCTAACACAGCCACAATCAGCAGAAGCGGTGGCAACATCGCTTTGAGGGTGTCTCCGACAAATCTCCACGGGTTGACGTTTTGAGGCCATGACTGAGCCGGCGCTTTTTCAGGCTTCATGAAGGCAACAATGGCGATGTATAAGGCGTACAATCCTACAAGGATTAGTCCGGGAATAAGCGCGCCAGCAAATAGATCACCGACGGATACAACACGTCCGGCATCAGCGCCATGGCTACGAATGGCCTCTTGATTGGCGTTGGACATTTGATCGCCCAGTATCACGAGGACTATTGATGGCGGAATGATTTGACCAAGTGTGCCCGACGCAGCAATAGCCCCTGAGGCAAGATCTGGCGCGTAATTTCGCTTCAACATGGTCGGAAGAGACAATAGGCCCATCGTGACGACCGTAGCGCCCACAATTCCCGTGGACGCAGCGAGCAGGGCACCAACCATTACGACCGAAACCCCTAGGCCGCCGCGCATTGGTCCTAACAAATTGCCCATGCTCTCCAGCAAATCTTCCGCTATCTTAGACTTTTCAAGCATGACGCCCATGAAAACAAACAAGGGCACGGCGATCAAAATTTCCCGCGTAATAATAGGATAAATGCGCCCGGGGAGATTTATCATATCCGTTGAATCAAAATATCCCAGAGCGGTTCCAATAGCAGCAAATAAAATTCCAACGCCGCCAAGTGTGAAGGCAACATTATAACCTCGGAGCAGCGCCGCGCAGGCAACGGCGAACATTCCAAGTGCCAGAAATGTCAACATTAGTGATTGCCCTCAGACGCATGAAACAGAGGGTCTATAGATTTAGGTAGATCCGGCTCGGCTTGGTCATTTAAAACTTTCACGGCACGTAGAGAAACCGCTAGGCCTTGCGCCAGCATCGTTAAACTGAAAAGCGCAATAGTCGACATCAGCATATATTTGAAAGGAATGCCATCAGGGGCTACGGAGCTTTCCTGATTGATCCAAGCTGTACTGGCGTAATCGCTCCCATTCCATAATAATATTAAACAGACAGGCATGAGCAATAAATGAAAGCCCAAAAGGTCAATTCGGGCTTTCTTTTTTGGGGTCATACGGTGGTAAAAAACATCAACTCGCACATGTTGATTGGCGAGCAATGTCGCCGCCGCACCTAACATGATGACAACAGCATGGAAATATGTCGCGCTCTCAAATAGCTGCGTCCAAGTCTTATCAAATATTTCTTTCGCGAAAACGCCAAAAGCGACAGACAATACAAGGAGTGGCAGGCCCCATTTGACGATCTCGCCAATTCCATAACAAATCATGTCGATAGTCGAAATGACGCCGCTGGATATGCGCTCTAAGAAGCCCTGATTTGGTAAAAGGAGGCACAAAAATGGTAAGGCAAGCAGCGGAAAAATAGCCCATCCAGCTCCGTTTAAGAACGATGCTGCAAGTTCGACTGAATCAGCCCAGTTCACGGTTATCCATCCAAGCCTTCTCGTCGCGCCCGGATATATTGTCCGTCGCCAAGCTCTGTCCAGCCACGATAGGATTCGCGCGCTTGTAAGTAGCTTTCATATATTCGCCTAGTTTGACTGTCCGCGGCGCTCAGTTCTCCGACAACATCTTCACTGGCTTTGGCAATGGCGCGGATGATGTCCTGCGAAAAATACTGAGGTTCTATTTTGTGCTGATCTTTGAGGATTTTAAGCGCCCGACCATTTTCATGAGTGTATTCAGCGATGCTGCTATCATTGGCGGCTTTACATGCGAATTTGACTATCGCTTGCTCGGTAGAGGTGAAGCTATTCCAAACATCAAGATTAATCCCAAGCGCCAGTGCCGCGCCGGGCTCATGAAAGCCAGGCGCGTAGTAGTAGGGGGCTTCCCGATAAAAGCCAAAAGCATAATCATTCCAAGGCCCAACCCATTCCGTTGCATCAATATTTCCAGATTGTAGGGCTTGAAATATTTCTCCGCCTGGTAGCGGCACAGCGGACGCCCCAAGTCTTTTCAAAACTTCGCCGCCTAGGCCGGGCATACGCATATTGAGCCCTTTAAAATCTTCGACCGTGTTCATTTTCTTTTTAAACCAACCGCCAGTCTGGTGGCCTGTGTTTCCAGCATGAAACGCTTTGACATTATAGCCAGCCGACAATTCATCCCAAAGTTCTTGCCCCCCTCCAAACTCAGTCCAAGCCATGATCTCTGCTGCAGTCATACCCATAGGCACAGCGGTGAAGAACGAAAATGCTTTGGATTTGCCTTGCCAATAATATTCAGCGGCGTGATACATATCAACCCCTCCGCTGGCGGTTGCATTAAAACATTCGAGCGCGCCGACTATCTCTCCAGCGGCGGCGACTTTAACTTCGATAAGGCCATCACTCATTTGGTTCATGGCTTGTGCAAAGCGGACAGGCATAATGCCAAGTCCCGGAAAATCTTTCGGCCATGAAGTTGCCATTTGCAATTGTCTAATATTGCGGCTGATATTCGGGGACGCGAGCGAGTCCGCGGGCGTTTGGACCTTCTGCTTTGGTTTAGGTTTCTTTCCTGAGGCAAGTACACCCGCAACGCCGCCGCCAGTTGCAAGCGCTGCGCCCGCCAACAATATTTCTCTACGCTTCATCGTCTTTCCCCAGATTCTGCCAACCGTACACTCCCAAGATCTGACACGGCTTGTAGCGGGCCTTATAGTCCATCTTAGGACTTTCCTTGACCCAATAGCCAAGATAGAGCCAAAGCATTTCACTGTCCTGACAGCGTTTGATGTGATCTAAAATCATATAATGGCCCAGACTTCTGTCATTTTCATCAGGATCGAAAAAGCTGTAGACCATCGAATAACCATCCATAAGAACATCAACCAGCACGCAGGCAATTAACCGGCCTTCCGCATTTCGATATTCTAGAATTTGGGACTCTGTGGCACATTCCTCGACCATCATTTCATAACGGCCGTAATCCATATCGCTCATGCCGCCGCCCGCATGCCGGGAATTTAAGTAACGCGCTAAAAGGTCAAATTGTTCATCAGTTGCAAGAGAAGGACAGACTATAGCTGCTAAATCTTTGTTGCGGTTTACAATACGTTTCATCGATCGAGTCGGAGTAAATTCAGGAGCTTTGACCCGCAATGAACGACAGGCCTGACAATTTTCACAGGCGGGTCGATAGAGCACATTCTGCGATCGACGAAACCCGGAATGCGTCAGGTAATTGTTGAGATAGGGACCTGTAATTGGGTCGAGCTGTGCAAATATTTTGCGCTCCATTCGTTCCGGTAAATAAGGGCAAGGTGACGGGATCGTCATGTAAAACTGGAGTTTTTGCGAATTAAATGGCTGGGTCATTGTAATATTCGATCAACATAGGGGCCATCAGGCAAAATGTCAGCCATATAATGAATACCAGCGGCACTCCGAACTTGACGAAATCAGCAAATTTATATCGCCCGGGCCCCATGACGAGTAAGTTTGTTTGATAGGCGATAGGGGTTGCAAAACAGCAATTTGCTGCAAAAATGACAGTTAGAACCATGACAATTGTCGGAATGCCCTGGTCGGTTGGTATGTCACTTAAACTCGCAATATCTTGGGTTTGGTGGGCAATATTAATGGCAATCGGTGCAAAAATAAGTGCTGTTGCAGCATTCGAAATAATATTGGTCATTAGGGCGATCATCAAGAAAAGCGCAGATATAAGCGCTAAATTTCCAAGCGGTAAAAATGCGTCAACAGTATGTTGAGCCAGAAAGGCAGCCGCACCCGTGTTTTGCAGAGCAACACTCATCGTAAAGGCGGCGCCAATCAATAGAAAAATACGCATATCTAGCGCACGGACTGCTTGGCGGATATTGAGGCAGCCTGTAGCCAACATAGCAAGCGCTCCAGCGATTGCCGCAATTTCGATCGGCAATATTCCGAGCGCTGCGGTGATTATCGTACCAGCAAATATTAGCCGCGCAGCCATAGATTTTCGAATATCTGGAAGTTCAGTTGTCGACCAATCAAGCAGAAGTAAATCGCGATTATTTCGCAAATGGCTCATATTACGCTCATATCCGAACAGCAATAAGACATCGCCGGCTTCCAACCTAATATCGAGCATGCGGCTTCGGATCATCCGGGTACGACGTTGGATGCCTAAAACCAATGTGCCGGTTTGGCGCCGAAACCCAATTTGTTCAATGTTGCGACCGACCATTCGAGAGCCAGGAGCGATTATTGCTTCGCTGATTACAATCGTATCAGACGAACCATCACCCCGGCTTTCATCATGAAAGCCAGCAATGCTTAGCATGCCCTTCAAATATTGTTTGTCGGACGCCAACAATGTGGACAATGATTTTCGGGTGGCCGCAACAATCAAAATATCGTCTGGTTCCAACGCGTCTTCGAATGGCGGGAGCAAGCTAGCTTCGCCGCGCTGTATCATTCGCACCGTTACATCCTTCAAAGCTGGATAAAGACCAGCTCTGGGTTTTGCGCCGCGAAGCGGATGATTATGTGTTATCGCGATTTGAGCAATATATTGTCGACCTGCCTCGCTGACTTCATTTTCGAGGCTTTTCCGGGCAGGTAGCAAAATTGGTGCGAATATCAAAATATAAATCGCTCCAACACTTGCGAGTATGATTCCAGGCGGAAATTGAGTGAAAAAACTGAGCATTTCTGTGTTTGTGATTTCAATCGATTTGTCATTGACCAATAGATTGGTTGAAGATCCAATGAGGGTCGTCATCCCGGCCAAAATACAGATAAAACTTAGCGGCATCATATAGTAAGAGGCTGCACTTCTCATCCTCAACGCCATGGCCGTCAAAACCGGAATAAACATCACAACGACGGGCGTATTATTCATGAACATTGAAACTGCAAATGCGATGAGGAATACAATGCCGAGCGTACGTCTTGGACGCTTTTCGAGAGCGTTATTAATCCGCAGAATTGGACCCTCCAGCGCTCCCGTATGATACATGCCCTGACCAACAACCAACAAAGCCATAATTGCGATAAGTGCTGGCGCTGCGAAACCTGAGAGGAGGGCTTTGGAGTCCAGACCTCCAAGTGGTTCACTTGGATTTGCGGGATTCGCGGGTGCAAAAAAGTGGAAAAAAATCAGGAATGCAACTATGATTCCGACCGAAATACTCTCAATTGAGAACTTTTCGCGGAAATAGAGAAATACGGCTATGGCGATAATCCCCATAGTGGCCCACATTTGCCATGTCACCGCAACAATTTCCAACCGTTTTATCCTCCCCGTGATAGAGATTAGGGCTATCATGCAAGCCGTGGATTTCATAGGATAATTAAAGGTGTTTTCGTATTTTGAAGGATGAAAGAATGGCGAAGTGCGCATTTTTGGGGCTTGGCGTTATGGGCTATCCCATGGCGGGGCATTTAGCTAATGCCGGTCACGCGGTTACTATCTGGAATCGTACGCGCTCAACTGCAGATAAATGGCACGAGGAATATGAAGGTCTCACCGCCGATTCGATTGCTAATGCAGTTCGCGAGGCAGATTTTGTCGCAATTTGCGTCGGTGATGATGCCGATGTTTATGAAGTGGTGGGGGAGGCACTTTCTGTCATACGATCGGGCACTATCATAATCGATCATACAACGGCATCAGCCGAGTGTGCGCGCAAATGTTACACTGATGCCAAAGCGCGGGATATCGGTTTTGTGGATGCGCCAATATCAGGCGGAGAAATTGGCGCAAAAAATGGTCAACTCACCATTATGTGCGGCGGCGATCAGGCTGATTATGATGCGGCACTCCCGATCATGGGTGCTTATGCCAAAGCCACGACGCTGATGGGTGATAGCGGGGCCGGGCAAATGACAAAAATGATCAATCAGATTTGCATAGCTGGATTATTGCAGGGCTTAGCTGAAGGCGTCCATTTTGCACAAAAGGCCGGTTTAAAGATGGAAAAAGTATTAGAGGCAATTGGCAAGGGCGCGGCCCAAAGCTGGCAAATGGACAATCGCGCGGTCACCATGGATGAAGGAATGTTTGAATTTGGCTTCGCTGTGGATTGGATGAGAAAAGATCTGGGGATTGCACTCCGGACGGCGGACCAGATCGGCGCAAAGCTGACGATGACACGGTTGGTCGACGGCTATTATGAAGAAATTCAGGCCATGGGTGGAAATCGCTGGGATACGTCTAGCCTCGTTGCACGGCTTACTTAAGTAAATAGCGAAAACGCGTAGGCCGGGATTCGATTGCTACCCTCCCGGCCTAAACCCAAATGCGGTGCCCCTAGCATTTGGAATTGCGCTTAAATTCCTTAGTACGCTAATTGAAGTTCATGAATTGTAATTTTGGCATAAAGTTTTTGTCATTTTGGGCCAAATTTGTTAATCGGCATAAATGAAGAATATTGGACACATAACAGTTGCGCGCGCTTACCTGATCGAAGTTGCGAAAATACTGATACAATTAGGTGTGGACCAAGCAGAATTATTCGCTGAGTTAGCCATTGATCCTTCGACCAGGCCTCATCCGAAGGAAAGGGTCTCGCTAGGTGATTTGTCTGACCTGCTAAATTTTGCCAAGAAAAACCTCAATAATCCAGTCGTTGGACTGCATGCTGGCGCACGATTTCGAATCGCAACCTATAACACTGTCGGTAACATACTGGGCTTTTGTCAGGATCTCGAAGAAGCGGCCTTTATAAACAGGCGTTATGCTGGCCTTGTTCACACGATCGGGGTTCTGCATTTGATTAAAGAAAATTCTGGCGACAAGGTTGAAGCGCGGTTCATTTGGTTACCTAATTTCGGGCCGGAATCGGACCATAAATATTGTCTAGTAAACGACTATGTTCTTACAAATTATGTTTATACGATAAATTGGCTGGCTTGGGGGTTTGGTCGGGGCGTTCGTAAAGTATCGCTTCGCCATCAGCTTAGTCAGAAAAACCTGGCTGGAGAATATGAACGGATGTTTGGATGTCCGGTAGAATTTGATGCTGCTGATTATACGGTAGAATTGGAAAGTGGAATTCTCAATATGCCGTTGCCGACTGCCAATCCGGCAAAATTGGCCATACTACGGGCAAAGCATGAAACCGTTTTGGCGTCTCACAATGGGCTGGATAGTCTTCAGTTTCGGGTCGAACAGAAGATCCGCGAGATTATCCAATCCGAAAAACCTTCCATCGAAATTGTCGCAAGAGAACTGGACCAGCCAGTTCGTTCACTTAAGCGTCGATTAAAGGACAATCAGACGTCATTTCGAGCGATTAGCGAGCAGGTTAAGAAAGATCTCAGTGATAGTTTGATAACGGAAAATGTGCCATTAGCGCAAATCGCACAGAGTCTCTGGTATAGCGATCAAGCAGCTTTCACGCGGGCCTTTAAAAATTGGTACGATGTTACGCCGGGGCAATATCGCCGTTAGTCTTCGTTTATCCATTCGGCGACATTAGGAGCGAAATAAGTGAGAACGCCGTCACATCCAGCTCTTTTAAAGCTTATCAAGCTTTCCAAAATGACGCGTTTCTCATCAATCCAGCCATTTTCAGCGGCCGCCCTGATCATTGCGGCTTCGCCGCTGACTTGAAAGGCGAATGTCGGCATCATGAATTCGGACTTAATCCGGTAAATTATATCAAGATATGGCATGCCGGGTTTGATCATGACCATGTCCGCGCCTTCTTCGATGTCGAGCGCGATTTCGCGTAGGGCTTCATTGCTATTGGCAGGATCCATTTGGTAGGTTCGTTTGTCACCCTTGAGAACAGCTGAAGTTCCGATCGCATCTCGATAAGGGCCATAAAAACCGGACGCATATTTTGCAGCGTACGACATGATCATAACATTGTGATGTCCATGTTGGTCGAGTCTCTGACGGATAGCGGCCACGCGCCCGTCCATCATATCCGAAGGGGCGACTATGTCCGCGCCCGCGTCTGCCAGGATAATAGCGCCATCTGCGAGAGCTTCGACCGTAATGTCATTGATAATCTCGTCGCCCGCGATCACGCCGTCATGACCATGATCCGTAAATGGATCGAGTGCAACGTCGACGATGATTCCGAGTTCTGGAACTTCTGATTTGATAGCGCGAATAGTACGAGGGACCAAGCCTTCGGGATTCAAAGCTTCAGTCCCAACAGGGTCCTTAAGGTCTGACTCAATATGCGGGAACAATGCAATTGCCGGAATACCGAGAGATAACGCACGCCGAGCATCTTTGACGGCCTCATCTATATTGACGCGATCTACACCCGGAAGGCTCGGAACAGGGTCTCGTGGGTCAGGCCCATCAGAAATAATAATATTCCAGATTAAGTCACTGACCGTGAGTTGATTTTCCTGTACGAGACGTCTCGAAAACCTATTCAACCTAGGGCGCCGTAGGCGCGTTTTCGGAAAAGCTGGCAATTTTGCCTCCATTTTCATGCGTCATAGTGGCTTAAAGGCGCTTTACGCAATGGAAATTTGATCGAGATTAAGCTACAGGTCAACAAATAGCTTATGAGGCTGGTGATGAACCAGGACTATTTAAAACATTTTCAGCAGGCTGTGGACAATGTCCGCGGCGAAGGACGTTATCGCGTTTTTCAGGATATTCGGCGTGTTCGCGGCGAATTTCCGAAAGCAGTCTGGTACAAAAACGAATATTCAGAGAAAGACATAGTCGTTTGGTGTTCTAATGATTATCTGGGTATGGGGCAAAATGAATGTGTCATAGAAGCTGTGAAATCAGCGGTAGATACAGCTGGCACAGGGTCTGGCGGGACAAGAAATATCGCGGGTACAACGCATTATCACGTACAACTCGAAAAAGAGCTCGCTGAATTACATGGTAAAGACAATGCACTCGTTTTTACGTCTGGTTATGTAGCCAATGAGGCAACTTTAGGCGTTATGAGCCGAATTCTACCAGGCTTAATCATTTTTTCTGACGAGATGAATCATGCGTCAATGATTTCAGGTATCCAGCGTTCGCGGTGCCAAAAACATATTTTCAAGCATAATGATCTTGCGAATTTGGAAACAAAGTTAAAAGCCGCGCCGGCGGACAAACCTAAATTAATTGCTTTTGAAAGCGTGTATTCAATGGACGCCGATATCGCGCCTATTCAAGAGATTTGCGATCTTGCCGAAAAGTATAACGCCATGACCTATATTGACGAGGTGCATGCAGTCGGAATGTATGGGGATCGCGGCGGCGGCGTTTGCGAAGAACGCGGTTTGATGGATAGAGTAGATATTGTTCAAGGCACTCTCGCCAAGGCTTTTGGTATGATAGGCGGCTATATCGCGGCTAACGACATCATAACTGATGCGGTTCGCTCTATGGCTTCAGGATTTATTTTCACGACCTCTATACCGCCCAGTACGGCCGCGGGCGCGCTAAGGAGTGTCAAAATATTAAAAATTTCGCCAGAAATTCGCGATCAACATAAAGAACGTGCTAGCGAGCTTAAGAAACGTTTTAGAGCGGCGGGTTTTCCATTTATAGATGGCGACACCCATATTGTACCATTGATGATAAGCGATCCTGTAAAATGTAAGGCGATTTCTGATCAATTGATTGAAGAACATGATATTTATGTTCAACCGATAAATTATCCAACCGTGCCGAGGGGAACGGAGCGTTTGCGATTTACACCGAGTCCTTTTCATTCTGATGCAATGATGGATGACCTTTTGGCCGCACTGCACAAAATTTGGGATCAATTCGACCTCAAACGGGAAAAAGTCGCATAAATTTTGAATAATTTCGAATCAAGTGATTGCGAGAGACTCCATTATTGAATAGCTAGTTCTCGATTTTTAGGGAGTCATAAATGACCGTAGTCGAGTCTAAAGAAGCCTTCGCCCATTTGTCGGACTATTTTAAACAGAGTTTAAAAGACCGGGATCCCGTTCTCTATGCCAGCATGCAAGACGAATTGGATCGTCAACAAAATGAAATCGAATTGATTGCATCGGAAAATATCGTTTCCAAGGCTGTCCTGGAAGCGCAGGGCTCTGTGCTAACGAATAAATATGCTGAGGGCTATCCCGGAAAGCGTTATTACGGCGGATGCCAACATGTTGATGTTGCCGAAAACCTTGCTATCGAGCGCGCGTGCGAACTGTTTGACTGTGGTTTTGCCAATGTTCAGCCGAATTCTGGATCGCAGGCCAATCAAGGCGTATTCTTGGCGCTATTACAACCCGGCGATACGATTTTGGGGATGGATTTAGCTTCCGGAGGTCATCTAACCCACGGCGCACCGCCAAATATGTCGGGCAAATGGTTTAACGCTGTGACTTACGGCGTAAAGCGTGACACACATTTGATTGATTATGAACAGGTCGAAACGCTTGCTGTCGAGCATCAGCCGAAACTCATCATTTGCGGAGGATCAGCTTATGCCCGCGTCATCGATTTTAGACGTTTCCGCGAAATCGCCGATAAGGTCGGTGCCTACCTGCATGTTGATATGGCGCACTTTGCCGGTTTAGTCGCTGGCGGCACTCATCCAAGTCCGTTCCCGCACGCTCATGTGGCAACGACCACTACCCACAAGACATTGCGTGGTCCGCGCGGCGGCATGATTCTGACCAATGATGCGAAGCTGGCTAAAAAAATAAATTCAGCCGTGTTCCCGGGCCTTCAAGGCGGGCCATTAATGCATGTAATTGCGGCAAAAGCCGTAGCCTTCGGAGATGCGCTGAAGCCAGAGTTTAAAGCTTATAGCCAGCTCGTGATCGATAATTGCCAAGCTATGGCAAGTGCACTCGTCGAAGCTGGTTATGCCGTTGTCTCCGGCGGGACCGATACTCATTTGGCGTTAATTGACCTCACACCAAAAGGCGTCAAAGGCAATGCGGCTGAGAAAGCTTTGGGCCGCGCTTATATTACTTGCAACAAAAACGGAATTCCGTTCGATCACGAAAAATTCACAGTGACGTCAGGTATTCGGATTGGGTCACCAGCTGGAACGACGCGCGGATTTGGTCCCGCTGAATTTAGATATATTGGACAGCTTATTGCCAAGATATTGGACTCATTGTCGGAAAATCCGGAGGGCAATGCCGAAATTGAAGCCGAAGTACGCCAAGACGTAAAAGCTCTGACAGCGCGCTTTCCTATTTACGCTGAATAGCTGGCCCTCTATATAGGGCGCCTATGAGATGCCCTTTTTGCAACAGCGAAGATACTCAAGTTAAAGACAGCCGACAGGCCGAAGACGGGACGGCTGTGCGTCGACGCCGCCTCTGTAATGCCTGTGCGGGACGTTATACCACCTTTGAGCGGGTCCAATTGCGAGAGCTGTATGTCGTCAAAAAAACCGGGCAAAGGGTTCCGTTTGACCGCAATAAACTCGCGAGATCTGTATTAATCGCTATGCAAAAGCGACCGGTTGAGCAAGAACGTGTCGAGCAGATGATCAGCGGTATTGTTCGTCAGCTCGAAAGCGGCGGAATTTCTGATATTACATCTGATGAAATAGGTGGACTTGTAATGGAAGGCTTGGCCGGTTTGGATAAAGTTGCCTACGTTCGTTATGCCAGCGTGTATAAGGACTTTCGCGCAACGGAAGACTTTGAAACCTTTATCGAGAAGGAAAAACTATCAAATCTGGACAATGAAAAGGGCGAAGAAGAGTAGGTGTCTCGCCCCTTTGTCTCTTTGAAACTTGCGACATCGCTTGACGGAAAAATTGCTCTTGGCAATAGTGTATCGAAGTGGATCACGGGCGAAAAATCTCGTGAAAGAGGTCGAGAGCTGCGAGCGTCCCACGACGCAATCCTGATCGGTTCAAATACCGCGCTAGCGGACAATCCGTTTTTGACAACACGAATTAAGAGAAAAAAAGACCCGATCCGCATAGTTTTCGATAGACGGTTACGCCTTCCGATTGAATCGAACTTGGCGATGACAGCTCGCGAAGTCCCTGTCTGGGTTTTTACAAAAGAACTATCGTCAAGCCGTTCTGAGACTTTGAAAGAAAAAGGAGTTTGTTTTTTCAATGCCGCTGAGACTTTAGACGCTGATCTGTTTTCCATGTGCGAAAATGGCGTTGATCGTTTGCTCATCGAAGGCGGCGGAACGATCGCAGCAAGTTTCTTGGATGCCGGCCTCGTTGATGAAATTCACTGGTTCAGAGCGCCAATTATATTAGGAGGAGATGGTCGAAGCTGCATAGGCGATATGAATCTTTCAGGGCTAGAAGAAGCCCCAGTCTTCAGGCGAAAATTCCATGAGATGATCGAGCAAGACAGTTATAATATATTGGAGCGGATAGCTTAATGTTTACCGGCATTATTACAGATATTGGTGAAGTCGCAGAAATTTCCCGCGAAACTGGCAGTAAGTGGGGCGATACTAGGATGAAAATTCACTGCTCTTATGATGTTGATAATATTGATGTTGGTGCGTCAATATCGCATTCTGGCGCCTGCATGACCGTCGTCCAGAAAGGCAAGTTAACAGGATCCCTTTATACTGGCTGGTTTACCATTGATGTATCCGATGAAAGTCTCGCTAAAACAACGATGGGATCATGGAATGCTGGGAGAAGTATTAATTTGGAGCGTGCGATGACGGCCAGCGATGAACTAGGCGGACATTTGGTGACGGGGCACATAGATGGGCGCGGAACAGTTTTAGAAGTTGAGGAGATTGCTGGATCTCGCCGAGTTAGGATAGATGCGACGCGTGAGATTATGTTCGCTCTAGCACCAAAAGGTTCCGTTTGTGTTGATGGCGTATCGCTAACGGTCAATCTAATCGGTAAAAGCTGGTTTGACGTGAATATTATTCCACACACTATGGAAGTTACGACGCTTGGAAAACTTTCAGTCGGAGATCAAGTAAATCTGGAAATTGATCTCATTGCGCGCTATGTCGCCCGATACTTATCGCATATGAGAGACCATTAATGGCTAAACTTAACAAAGCCTCAAAAGAAGATGTTTATAATCTGGCAACACCGGAAGAGATTATCGAAGATGCCCGCAATGGCCGGATGTATATCTTGGTCGATGCAGAAAACCGGGAAAATGAAGGCGATTTGATCATCCCAGCGCAATTTGCAACGCCGGATGCCGTTAATTTCATGGCGAAATACGGCCGAGGACTAATCTGCTTGGCTTTGGAGCAGTCGAGAGCAGACGCTCTAGGGCTTAAAAATATGTCAGCGGAAAACCGTTCAAGATTTGAAACAGCCTTTACGCAATCTATCGAAGCCCGTGACGGAGTAACGACAGGCATCAGTGCAGGCGATCGTTCCCGCACTATCCAAGTTGCCATCGATCCTGAATCTGCGGAGCATGACATTGTAACGCCTGGTCACATGTTCCCCATTATTGCACGTGATGGCGGCGTTCTTGTTCGGACAGGCCACACGGAAGCATCTGTCGATATTTCCCGAATGGCTGGTCTAAATCCATCTGCAGTCATTTGTGAAATCATGAATGATGATGGCACAATGGCCCGCCTACCGGACCTCGTAAAATTTGCGCAATTTCATGGTCTCAAAATAGGGACTATTGAAGATCTGGTAGCGTACCGGATGCAAAAAGATCATTTCGTCAAACATGTCGCTTCCTCCAGCTTCACCTCGCAAGATGGTGATGACTTTAAAATCCACGTTTACAGGAACTATCTCGACAATCTTGAACATGTTGCTTTGTCAAAAGGCGAGCCGGTTCCGGGCACAGAAACGCTCGTCAGGGTTCACAAGATCGACTTCGCTGGCGATATTTTACATGAGAACAGTCCGCGTTCTGGCTTGATAAGAGACACGATGCGTCAACTCGCTGAGCATAAAGGGCACGCCGTTTTGGTGCTTATCCGCGAAGGCAGCATCGACACGCTGCTCGAGCGCCTCGGCGCCCACAGCCGCGCTGTAGATCGTAAACAACAAAATATTAGAGAATATGGCGTCGGCGCTCAGATTTTAACAGACCAGAAGGTGCGAAAAATGTGCCTTATTACGAATACAATGCCAAAACTTATTGGCTTAGAAGCTTATAATCTCGAGCTATCTGGCATAACGCCTCCGAGGCATTATAAGTAAATCATGACCAAGATCCTCGTAATTGAAGCCCGTTTTTATGACGGCATATCCGACGCTTTGCTCGAAGGAGCCCTTAGTGCGTTACAGCAGCCTGGTGTTGAGATCACCAAAGTGACTGTCCCGGGCGCGCTCGAAGTTCCGCATGTGATTTCCTACGCTGAAGATGGGAAGGCTGGATTTGGCGGATATGTCGCTCTTGGGTGCGTCATTCGCGGCGAAACAACACATTATGACTATGTTTGCCAGGAATCAGCGCGGGCCCTTATGGACCTTGCTGTGAATCATCAGTTGGCGATTGGTAACGGTATTATTACGGTTGAAAATGAAGATCAGGCATGGGCAAGAGCCAAACAAGATAAAAAGGATAAAGGCGGTTTCGCCGCCAATGCTGTCCTTAAAATGATTAAAATTCGGGACGAGCTTAAAGGCTGATTATGAATGACAATCATCATAAACGTCGAAGCCGAGCTAGATTAGCGGCTGTACAAGCTTTGTATCAAATGGACATTGGCGGCGCGCCAATCGATTCAGTTATTGAGGAGTTTCAAGACTTTCGGACGTCGCCTGATCAGGTTGACGAGGATTTTTTCGCTGAAATTATTCGCGGCGTCGTTCAATTTCAAGACCAGATCGACAATGATATCGCGGAACACTTGTCGAAAAAATGGACTTTAAGACGGCTCGACATGACATTGCGAGCTATTATGCGTGCTGCTTGTTTTGAAATATTGCGCCGGCCCGATATTCCCGCGCTCGTAATAATTGATGAATATGTTTCAATAGCGTCTGATTTCTTTGAACAATCTGAACCGGCTTTCGTAAACGGGGCCCTGGACAAATTTGCCAAGAAAGTACGGGCGGCGGAGTTCGGGCTGATCAGTTGAATGAATTCGACTTAATTGCAAAATATTTCGCGCCGTTGGCCGGCCCGGAAGGCTTGAAACTCAAGGACGACGCAGCTCATTTCTCGCCGCCGGCAGGATTTGATGTCGTCTTGACGAAAGACACAATGGTGGAGGCGGTTCATTTCCCCGCCGGGCGCTACGGAAGCGAGGTGGCGGAACGTCTATTACGGGTCAATTTATCTGATCTTGCTGCGAAAGGCGCGACACCGAGGGGATACCTACTATCAATTGCTTGGCCTAAAAATGTTGACCATGTCCATATGCAGGATTTTGCGAATGGATTAAAATCCTCCAATGAGAAATTTAAGATTTCCCTTTGGGGCGGCGATACCGTCGCAATAGATGGGCCCGCAGTTTTCACGGCAACACTTGTTGGCACTATGCCTGAAGGGCTATCTGTAACGAGATCCGGTGCGAGACCTGGCCACGATATCTATCTCACGGGCTATTTGGGGAAGGGATATTTTGGCTTGAAGGGTTTATCCAAGCAACATGTTAAAAATGATCTTTTCTATAAACCCGCGCCGAGATTGGAGCTTCGAACCATAATCCGAACATGGGCAAGTGCTTCTATTGATGTGTCCGATGGTTTTGCCGCTGATATAAGTCATTTAGCTGAAACCAGCTCTGTCAGTGCCGTAATCGAAACTGATGAATTATACTGGCCAGATGACATTCAAAAATGGCTTGCTAATGATAGTGGGAGGCTAAACATTTTACTAACTCACGGTGATGATTATGAAGTTCTATTTACTGCGCATCCGGATCACCGTGATGAGATACAAAAAGCGGCACAAACTCTTGATTTTAAAGTACAATTGATCGGTCGGTGCGGTTTAGGTCAGGGCGTGACCATTACTTCTGAAGGTCACCCTTTGGCGTTCGAGCAAACCGGATATAAACACTTCCAATAAAAAACCCGATCCTAAGGACCGGGTTAAATGCGAGAAACCGAGGTCGTTTTATCGACCGCCCGGTCCTCCGGCCCCCCCTGGGACATCTTGCTGGCCACCTATCCGATCTGTCGGAAGTCGGCCAAGCGTACCAAATATCTGTTCGAGGATAGAGAGCTGACGGCCCCGTGTTGGCGTCTTGCGGTCAACATAGTTCACATACTGGCTGTCTTCTAAGCCATATTCGGCGACTTTAGTCACTTGTCCGTCCTGGTCAAAAGAAATTGCCGTAATGGTTCGATCCTCGATGATCGGACGTAAATAAGCAAAACGTTGACGAACGGCAGACATATAATACCAAGTATCGCTGTCTAGTTCCTCGTCAAAGGTTCCTTTTACTGAGGGATTTCCAAGCCGTGCCAGAACAGAGGCTTTTGTATCCGTTCCCGTTTCAACGGCCTGAGGTTTTTCCTCTTCAGTTGCTATATAGCCGTGAGTTCTGAGGGTGGGGTTGCATCCTGCCAAGACGGCGCCAGCCGCGGCGATAGCAATCAATTTTACCAAGGACTTATTCATAGATATATTCACTAGCAAATCAGTTGAGAGTGCAGTAACGAAAGCCCGGTCATCTTTCAAGACCAATGTGCATCTAATCGGAGAGTTTAATGGGTTGGCTTGCGAACTTCTTTTTTAATCGCTCCGGACAATCCGGACAAACCGAGAAATTGTACCGAATGCTGATGATTCAGTCTCGAAATCCCGCATTATTCGGGGATAAAAAAATTCCTGACACCTATGACGGACGGTTGGAGTCTTTGACTAATCATATGGCCGTTGTTTTCGCGGCTTTACGCGAGGCAGATGCTGAAAAAAGCGGGAAGATTCGGCAAGACTTATTCGATATCATGGTAAGCGATTTTAACGTGGCTTTGCGGGAGGAGGGACTAACCGATGAGGGCCTTAAACACAGAATGCGGCCAATGATTGGTTATTTTTACGCGAGGCTAAAAAAAGTAACTGAAAACTTACAAGACAATGATGAGTTAAAGGCAGTTCTGATTGAAAGGGCGCTTAAAAATTGTTCGCCGCATTTCGCCCAAATTAAGACCGACTATATTCAATTCCTTTTTGAGCAGCTTTCTAATACCAGCCTTGACGACATCGTAAACTGTAATTTCGATTTTCCGAAAATCTCTAATTAGCCCCAACCCGCTATAGGAAATTCATGGTCTATGTTCTATAGCAGATAGGTAACGAGAGTGAATCTACATTTATGAGTCAACCTTTCATCATGTCGATTGATGCAATGGGCGGGGACAATGCACCCGATATTGTGATTCAAGGACTCGAATATTATCTCAAAACCCAAGGCGCCGACCACGAGGTTATGTTTCTGATCCACGGAGACGAAACCCAACTGAGGCCATTATTGGCCAAAGCGCCGCGAACTACCGAACGATCTGATGTTGTTCATACCGAGCTCGCAATCGATATGGACACCAAACCATCTCATGCTCTGCGTCGCGGAAAAGGCTCCAGCATGTGGAATGCAATCGAGTCGGTTAAAGAGCAAAAAGCTGTAGTAGCATTGTCAGCCGGGAATACTGGCGCTCTCATGGCCGTCTCATATCGATTGTTGCGGACTATGGTTGGGGTTCAAAGACCCGCAATTGCCGCTCTTTGGCCGCAACCGGAAGGTATGTGCGTGGTTATGGATGTTGGCGCTAATGTAGAATGCGATGCCTCACACTTATCCGAATTTGCAGTCATGGGAGAGGCCTACTACCGGGCGTTGTTCCACAAAGACACACCGAGTATTGGCTTGCTGAACGTCGGTACTGAAGAAGGTAAGGGAAACGCAATTATCAAATCTGCCCATGAGCGTCTGAAAAATAGTGAATTAGGTCTAGACTACCAGGGATTTGTCGAGGGCAATGATATTTCATTTGGAGACGTTGATGTCATTGTTACGGACGGGTTTACCGGGAATATTGCGCTCAAAACAGCGGAGGGCACTGCAAAATTAGTTTCCAAATTCATCAAGGACTCTGTCCAGGATTCGTTTTGGTCAAAATTCACAGCATTGATGAATTTTGCAGGCTTTAAACGGCTTCAGCGAAGACTTGATCCGCGCCGCGCCAATGGTGGCGTGTTCTTGGGCCTAAACGGCGTGGTCATCAAAAGCCATGGCGGTACAGATGCCATTGGCTTCGCCAATGCTGTCGGCATTGGTGTGGAATTAGGAGAAAGTCGTTTTCTAGCCGAACTTGAACGGACTTTGACTGCACTTCATGATGAAGATGATAATATTGGGTTTGTGGTTTGATCAAAGGCAATAATATCGTCACTGGGGTCGGAAGCTATCTACCCGAGCGCGTGGTAACCAACGATGAACTCGCCAGGAAAATCGATACATCCGATGAGTGGATAAAAGAGCGTAGCGGAATACGCCAAAGACATATTGCAGCAGAAGGCGAATATACTTCAGACTTAGGGGTTGCAGCGGCTAGGCGCGCAATAGAAGACGCAAACATGTCCGTGAATGACTTGGATCTTATAATCGTAGCGACAACGACGCCGGATCTCACGTTTCCATCAACTGCATCAATAATTCAAGAAAAGCTAGAAATGCGTCATGGAGCGGCTTTTGATATACAGGCCGTCTGCAGCGGATTTATCTATGCGTTACATATTGCGGATTCAATGTTGCGGGCAGGGCCGTACAAAAACGCTTTGGTCATCGGCGCGGAAACATTTTCCCGAATCTTAGATTGGGAAGACCGATCAACCTGTGTTTTATTTGGGGATGGGGCCGGCGCCATGGTGCTTAGCACAGCAAATGACTCCGATTCAGGTATTATTGCGAATTTCATCCGGTCAGATGGCCGATATTGCGATCTCTTATATGTAGATGGTGGGCCGTCTCGGACTCAAAGCGTTGGGCACGTGCGAATGGTTGGAAACCAAGTGTTTCGAAGAGCCGTGAAAGACATCGCGATAGCAATGAAAGAGTGCGCGGCTATCGCCGGTATCGAGCCCAAGGACATTGATTGGTTTGTCCCGCATCAAGCTAATCAGCGAATATTGGACGGGGTGGGTCGCCAGTTAGGTTTGACTTCGGAACAGATAATTTCGACCGTAGCCCACCATGCAAATACTTCGGCCGCGTCAGTTCCACTTGCGTTTGATGTGGCCATGCGGGACGGAAGAATAAAGCGTGGTGATTTGGTAATGTTAGAGGCATTTGGCGGAGGTTTTACCTGGGGTGCCACACTTTTACGGTTTTAGCGGCAATTTTTATGATAAAAGTGGTCAGAATGCCGCTTTAGCTATTGAAATATTTGCGAATTCTCGTCTATACGAAAATAGTTAGGGGGGTTTATGAGTACTAGTACTGTCACCCGGGCCGATCTGGCCGAAGCACTGTATCGTGAAATCGGATTATCCCGAACCGAAAGCGCAGGGCTTGTAGAGGCTGTCATTGATCAAATCATTGACGCATTGATCAAAGGGGAATCGGTCAAGTTGGCCGGTTTTGGAACTTTCACATTACGTGATAAAAATGAGCGAATCGGGCGGAACCCGAAAACGGGCGAAGAGGTGCCGATTACGCCGCGGCGAGTGCTGACTTTTAAACCATCGCAAATGATGCGCGATAGAGTGGATGCATCGTTGAGCAATAGATAAGGGACAGCATGCAATCCAAAACAACGCGTGCATTTAGGACTATCAGTGAAGCAGCTGAAGAACTTGAGCTGCAGCCCCATGTTTTGCGGTTTTGGGAGTCCAAGTTTCCGAGTTTTCAGCCGATTAAAAGAGGTGGCGGCCGCCGTTTTTACCGACCAGAGGATATTGAATTTTTACGCGGTATAAAAATTTTGCTGCATGACGAACGTCATCCGATCAAAGATGTTCAAAAATTGATTCGAGTAAAAGGCGCAAATAGCATCGTCGAGCTCGGCAGATCCATTCAAAAGGCCGCAATTCCAAAAGACGTCAAAGATACGGTATTAGTTCCCGATAGAATTCAAACTGTTGAAACAACTGAGACGGAAACGGCGTCCATTGCAGATGACGAATTTAAAAGTGAGAGCTTTTTCCCGCAAAATGAGGCGAAGTCGACGGACGAACTTCCTGTTGAAGAGACGCCTTCTTATGCCACTACAGAATTAGAAACATCTCAGAGTGGATTGAAAACGATCGAGCCTTCGCTGATCAGAGCCGACTCAGAAATCGAGAACGAGCCAACAGGAATTAGTGCTACTGAAAGAAACGAGCTCGAGGCCGCGCTCGAACGGCTAAAAGGGCTAAGAGCCCAATGGCAAGAATTTAAACGTGATTTAGAGTCGCAATAGCAATTTTGGCAATTGCCTTGAATTTTTAATCTGCTTATACAGCCGACCATATTTAGTGGACACGGAGTGTGGCGCAGTCCGGTAGCGCACTCGTCTGGGGGACGAGAGGTCGTAGGTTCAAATCCTATCACTCCGACCACTAAATAATTCTGTAACCAGTTTCAGGACCGTCATGGCATCCACAAGTTCATTACACCTTGATAAGGGTCTGATCCGTTGGTTGATGGTCATGGTCCTATTGGTAATCGCAATGATTGTTCTGGGTGGTGCAACACGGCTAACCAATTCCGGGTTGTCTATTACTGAATGGGAACCGATTAAAGGGGCTTTTCCGCCCTTGTCTCTGGAACAATGGCAAGCAGAATTTGAAAAGTATAAGCAAATTCCCGAATTTGCGGCTGAGAATTCAGATATGAAACTGCAGGGGTTTAAGTCAATTTATTTCTGGGAATGGGCCCATCGTTTGTTGGGCCGTATAATTGGCCTTGCATACGCACTTCCGCTTTTCTTTTTTCTAATCAAAAGCAGAATTCCGAGCGGTAAGCGATTTCGGTTTGTTGCTATTTTGCTTTTGATAGGACTTCAGGGTTTTATCGGTTGGTGGATGGTTGCGAGCGGCCTTACTGACAATAGGGTTGATGTCAGCCAGTATCGTTTAGCAATCCACCTTGGACTGGCTTTCATCATATTAGGATTTCTCTATTGGACTCTAAAGGACTTGCGGCAAGGATGGGGTTTTCGCCGGGATATTCCAGCTTCACCTATTTTAGGCGGCGTTATCGCTACTCTCGTATTCTGTCAGATTATTGCGGGCGCGTTGGTTGCTGGTACGAAATCAGGCAAGATTTATAATGAATGGCCGCTGATGGATGGTAAGCTCATACCCAACGATTATTTTTTCTTAAAACCTTTCTGGCTAAATTTTGGTGAAAATAGCGCAGCGGTTCAGTTCAATCACAGACTATTGGCATATATAATCTTTGGACTTGCGATCATTTTCTGGTTGCGGGTGCGAAAAATTACGAAAATTCGTGCAAAGGCTTTAATGTTTTTGATACTTATCTTTACACAAATGGCGCTGGGCATTTGGACTTTGCTTCAAGTTGCGCCGCTAAATCTGTCACTAGCCCACCAATTTTTGGCTGTTTTCGTGTTTTTGTCAGCGATTGGTTTATGGCGTGGGTCGCGAATAGGTTACTGACTGCCTGTATTTTTTCCAAACAGGTTTCGGGCTAAATAATCGTTAGAAATTAATACGATACGATCATTTTCAGATCCACCAATCATAGTCAGTCCTAGATTGAATGTGTTCCCAAGATTTTTACTACTGGTGTAAATCCAAGACGGATCATCTATTCCTGAAATACTCAGGCCTGGAACGATATCGAGCCCGTATGTCACATTATCATAATTGGCAAATATACCCTGTTCTGAAACCGTCATCTTAATGGTGCCATAGCTATTAGTGACAAACGACGCACCTGATTGATTATTTCCATTGTGTTTTACAAGCGTCCACTGGCCCTTACTGTTTAGGTGACAGGATTGGACTCCGTCCTCGACGGAATCCCCGTACTTTGTGAGCGTTATGGCTTTATCGGAAATATCGAGATCAATTTTCTGTATAGCACCGTTCACGATTCCGTAAAAATGCTCGTCGCTTGGCGATTCCTGATCACAAAACCCATTCAAATCTTCGTCAAACCGATACACATCCAATGGCTCGAACCCGCCGGATTCGTTTTCGATAAATCCTCTGATTTGTTTATTGCCATCTAGCGCTAATAATAAGCCGGGTAATTCGCCTCTTGGGATACCAATAATGTCTGAGAAGGGACCTTCAGCAATATCAGTCATTTCTCCAAAGCCCGTATTAGTAGAGTAAATCTTGCCGCTCTTTGAGAGAAGTAACAAGTGGCTTGTCCAAGCAGTAAAGCCGGGTTTAGGGATTATTGTCGCATCTACTATACGCTCTGGCGGTCGTAATTCTGATGTTGCTGATACCGATTTTCGGTGCCCTGTGAAGGCGCTGTTTACAGGCGGTGAAGTGTCAAATTTGTCCGCGCCTTGATTTTGATTTATACTTTCGCTGTCGCTGCAAGCGGATAGGGCAATCAAACAGGAAATTAATATCAGTTTCAGTTTCATGATGCCTCATAAAATAGAGTGCTAATAATACCAGTCGTATTAACACGCATTTTACGGTAAAATAATACCACAATCATATCCCATTGTTATTATTAAATAATTTAAAATAGGTTGTCACATATAAGGTTGACAGGCGTTGCCGTTATGTTAATTGCCCCCATCGAATTTATGGGCTTGTCCCGTTATAGAGGCTATTATGAAAGCAACCAAATTTTTAAAGACGGCTGAAGTCGAAAAGAAATGGATCCTGATCGACGCTGAAAATGTTGTTGTGGGCCGTCTCGCGACATTTATTGCCATGCGTCTGCGCGGCAAACATCGACCAGATTACACACCTCATATCGATTGCGGTGACAATGTCATCGTCATCAACGCTGAGAAAGTCGCCCTTACCGGCAAGAAGCGCACCGATAAGGTGTACCATTGGCACACTGGATATCCGGGCGGATTGAAGGAGCGGACAGCCGATAAAATCCTTGATGGACGTTTCCCGGAACGGGTTATGAAGAAAGCCGTTCAGCGTATGTTGCCTAAGGAAAGTCCTTTGGCACGAAAACAATTGTCTAATCTTCGCGTTTATGCGGGCACCGAACATCCACACGAAGCTCAATCTCCTGAGGTCATCGATTTCAAATCTTTGAGCCCGAAAAATGTGAAAGAGAGATAGTCATGGCTGATACAAACACATTGGAAGACCTCAAAGCCGTCATGGAAGGCGAAAACAAATCAGATGGAACAGCGGAAAACGTAACTGCTGCACCGCTCCGTGAACCAAAAATCGACGAACAGGGACGCTCGTACGCGACAGGCAAACGGAAAAACTCCGTCGCCCGGGTTTGGATTAAACCTGGCAGTGGCAAGATCACCGTCAATGGCCGTGATCAGGAAGTTTACTTTGCCCGTCCAGTCTTGCGTTTGATCATTCGTCAACCGTTTGAAGTGGCCGAACGTCTTGATCAATATGACGTAATCGCGACTGTTAAAGGGGGCGGTTTGTCAGGTCAGGCCGGCGCGGTAAAGCACGGCATTTCAAAAGCACTGACATATTATGAGCCTACACTTCGCGGCGCGCTTAAGTCAGCCGGATTTATCACACGCGACTCACGCGTTGTTGAACGTAAGAAATACGGGAAAGCGAAAGCCCGTAAGAGCTTCCAGTTCTCCAAGCGTTAAGCTTACAACAATCAATATTGTTTATGGTTTAGGCGCTTCGATTTCGAAGCGCCTTTTTTATTTTCCAGAAAAAGAGGCTGGATATGAGCAACGTAAAAAAAGCCGCGATATTAGGGGCATCTGGCTATACGGGTGCTGAGACTATCCGCCTACTATTAGGCCATCCAAATGTTAAGATTGTTGCGTTAACAGGACATTCAAACGCTGGGCGTGAAATATCAGAAATTTATCCGAATTTACTTGGCCGAAACCTGCCCTCTATCATCAGTTGGGATGAGGTGGATTGGTCAGAAATTGACGTTGCGTTTGCGTGCCTCCCGCACGGTGCCAGTCAGGAAACTATCGCGGCTATTCGGAGCCAAGTCCCAACGATCATCGATTTGTCAGCCGATTTTCGTTTGGCCGATCCCGCCCTTTACGAAAAAACTTATGGGCGCCCACATAATTACCCTGCGCTGTTAAAAAGTGCCGTTTATGGCCTCACCGAGTTTGCTCGCGACAATCTTACAGGCGCGGCTTTGGTCGCTTGTCCGGGATGCTATCCCACCTGTAGCCTTCTATCACTTCTTCCTGGCATCAAGGCTGGCCTGTTTAAACCAAGTTCAATTATTATTGATGCTAAGTCTGGTATAACAGGGGCAGGTCGCAAAATATCGGATAGGTTGATTTATTCAGAGCTTACAGATGGCGCACATGCTTATGGAGTTGGTAACCACCGACACGCGCCTGAAATCGATCAAATGTTGACGCGCGTCACGGGAAATGACGACATCAGGGTCAGTTTCACGCCGCACCTCATTCCTATGAACCGCGGGATGATTACAACGATTTACGTCGATCTAGCAAAAGGATTTGATTTGGAATTTGTGCAAAAAACTTATAAAAAAGCTTACGAAAACGAACCGTTCATTATCGTATCGGAGAGTGTTCCTGAAACCCGCCATTTTAAAGCCAGTAATCGATTTGGTTTAGGTTTGTTTAAAGACCGCGTAGAGCACCGGATTATTCTAATAGGCGTCATTGATAATTTAACAAAAGGTTCGGCAGGGCAGGCCGTTCAAAATTACAATTTGACTCAAGGATGGGACGAAACGCTTGGCCTGATGGGCAGCGCTGCATTCCCATGATTTTTTGAGTGACCTCCGCTTAAAATTCCCTATTAGTATATCTATGAATGGGTCCAGATATAAGAATCGTAAAATTGTTTTCGGCATGGCTTTTATCACGGCGGCGATGTTTTCTGCGTGTTCGACCGTTAAGGTTTCGGATGTCGTGAAGCTTCCAGAATTTCGCGACGCGGCAACGGAGGCCGGTAGTTTTACTTATCCTGATCCAGCAGAAGCGCCTGCAGTACCAACGGACCTTCGCTCAGCCAGAGAATGGGATCAAGCAGCTAAGCTAATCATTAAGCGCGCCGCAACAGTGGATGTTCCTGAAGATCCCTACGCCAATATTTCCGATGCTGAGATTGCAAGAGAAATTCAAGCGCTTAAGAATAAAGTCAAAGAATATAAGCTCGACGATCCAGTCGAATAGTTTCTGAATTTGCGGCGTTACTATGAGTGTTAAATCCGAATTTTACCGTATTAAACGGCTTCCGCCATATGTGTTTGCAGAGGTCAATAAACTCAAAGCGAAGCTGCGCCATGATGGCCTGGACATAATTGATTTTGGATTTGGCAATCCTGACCTTCCCACGCCGCAGCATGTGATTGATAAGTTGATTGAGACCGTACAGAAGCCTCGGACAACCGGATATTCGGTTTCAAAAGGCATTAATGGTCTGAGACAGGCCTGTGCGCGTTATTACGATCGGCGTTTCGATGTGCAGCTCGATCCAGATTCAGAAATTGTTGCAACCATTGGATCTAAAGAGGGATTTGCCAATTTGGCTCAAGCGATAACGGCCCCGGGCGATGTGATATATGCGCCCGATCCTTCTTATCCGCTCCATGCTTATGGATTTGTGATCGCTGGAGCAAAAATCCATCCGATCCCGGCAATGACAGCAGTTGATTATTTGTCCGGCGTTAAGGCGGCATTGGCGGCCGCCGATAAGCCCCCAATGGCTATCGTCGTTTGTTTTCCGTCGAACCCAACAGGGCACACAGCCGATTTGTCATTCTATGAAGAGATCGTCGAGATTGCGCGGCAGCATGATATTATAGTCCTTTCAGATCTGGCCTATTCTGAAATATATTTTGGTGAAAAACCGCCTTCTATTTTTCAAGTGCCGGGCGCTAAAGATATTGCTGTCGAGACGATATCCCTATCCAAAACATATTCCATGGCTGGATGGCGAATGGGATTTGCGGTTGGTTCTAAACATCTGATCGCTGCTTTAGCCCGGGTGAAATCTTATCTTGATTATGGTGCATTTACGCCAATTCAGGTCGCGGCCTGCGCCGCTCTTGACGGCCCGCAAGACTGTGTTGATCACGCCCGCGAAACCTATCAAAATAGGCGTGATGTCATGGTCGAATCATTCGAGCGAGCTGGGTGGCCAATACCGTCTCCAGACGCATCAATGTTTGTCTGGGCCCCGCTTCCTGAACAATTAAAACATCTCGGATCTCTGGAATTTTCAAAACAGCTTATGCTCGAAGCAAGCGTCGCTGTTTCTCCAGGTGTCGGATTTGGCGAAAATGGTGAAGGTTATGTCCGTATGGCGTTGGTTGAAAACGAACAACGCATTCGGCAAGCCGCCCGGAATATTAAATCCTTCCTTGATCAACAATGATTGATTAGAAGCCGTGCCGGAAGCAACCATATTAAATGTAGAGGCTTCGGTAAGAGGCCGAAAATGGGTGCTAAGGTCAAATGAGGAAGGATTCGAGGATTATCTAATACAAACCGGATTAGATCCTCATACGGGCCGACTCTTAATGGGCCGCAATATCGCAGCTAAGAAAGCCTCGGATTACCTCAGTCCAAAAATCCGCACATTTATGCCGGATCCTTCGTCGATGCAGGATATAGATGTCGCTGCGCAAACTATTATGGACGCGATCGACGCGAAGAAAAATATTGCCATATTTGCTGACTATGATGTTGACGGTGCGACCTCTGCGGCGCAGCTCATTAGATGGGGTAGGGCATTGGGACAGGAATTTGATCTATACGTCCCGGACCGAATTTTAGAAGGATACGGTCCGTCTGAACAGGCTTTTCAAATTTTAAAAGATCGCGGCATGGATTTAGTTGTAACTGTAGACTGCGGCGCAGCCGCCCATTCTGCTTTGCATTCTGCACAAGATCTCGGTTTGGACATCGTGGTTATAGATCACCATTTGATGGATGTTGATATCCCGCCTTGCAAGGCACTGGTCAATCCTAATCGGCCTGATGACACATCTGGTCTCGGTTTTCTGGCAGCGGCCGGTGTTACATTTATGGTATTGGTCGCGCTCAATCGGGAGCTTCGGAGAAGAGGTGTCCATGACGAACCAAATATTGTTGACCTTTTGGGCCTAACAGCTCTCGGCACCATCTGTGATGTCGTTCCGCTAACAGATCTAAACCGGGCCATTGTGCGGCAAGGCCTGCGTATTTTGTCCAAAGGCGAAAATCCGGGTATCTCGGCTTTATCGGATGTCGCCCAGATTGCTGGCCCCTATACAGTTTATCATGCAGGTTTCGTTCTTGGGCCTCGAATAAATGCGGGTGGAAGAATCGGGCAGGCCGATATGGGCGCTTTACTACTCAGTACCGAAGACATGCAGCTCGCTTACAAGAATGCTGCGGAGCTCGACAGGGTGAATGTTGAACGCAAACGGCTCCAATCAGAAATTCTGTATGAGGCGAATGAAAACATTAATGAGGAAGATAACCTCGTTCACAATAATGTCGTCGTTACGGCTATGACAGGTTGGCACGCCGGCATCATCGGAATTGTGGCGGGGCGGTTAAAGGATAGGCTTGGACTACCGGTTATCGTTATTGGCGTTGACGAGGACGGTATAGGCAAAGGATCTGGAAGATCGATTAATGGCGTTAATTTAGGCGGTGCCATTTCAGCTGCGAAAAAAGAAGGATTGCTACTATCCGGCGGCGGTCATGCCATGGCTGGCGGACTATCAATCAAAGCTGAGAAAATTGAAGAATTTGAATCCTTCATACAGGATTACTTGCGCGATGATGTCAAAGTTGCGCGGCAATCGTCGTCAACTAAGGTAGATGCCATCATAGCGCCTTCCGCCATAACAATGGAATTGGCGGACATTATTGAGAATGTTGGCCCTTATGGGGCAAGTAATCCCCAGCCACTGTTCGTGTTGAACGATATTCGGATCGACTATGCGGAACGCCTTCGCGGAGGTCATGTAAGGTGCCGTTTAGCGGGACAGGATGGTCAATATGTTCAGGCAATTTGTTTCAATGCTGATGATCGCGGTCTATCAGATTATTTACTTGAAAAAGATGGCAGCCATTATCATGTCGCCGGACGGGTTAAACGGGACAGCTGGAAGGGCCGAGTTAAACTGGATTTTCAAATTGAGGATTTGGCACTCGTAAAAAAGTGATTTTTTGTTAAATACTGACTTGAAAGCAAGCCAAAGCGCATATATATGCGCCTCACATTGTAACGCGGTCCCTTCGTCTATCGGTTAGGACGCCAGGTTTTCAACCTGGAAAGAGGGGTTCGATTCCCCTAGGGACTGCCATTACATCTTGCTCCGAAACGGGCTGACTTTTCCATCAAAAATTGCTTGGCCTACATCGACTAATTCGCTAGACGAGCGCTATGACATACACATTCAAATTTCTGGCAACCATATTCACCGCTAGCTGTTTAATATTTGTCTCGGCGAGCGCCCAAGAATCCGACATCACGCCAGTTGATTTTGGCGATCCTGAAACGCTATCGATTGAAACTGATGATGCGACACATAATTTTTTAGTTGAAATTGCTGATTCGGATGAAGAGCAAAGTCGCGGCATGATGTATCGCGATAGCGTGTCGCCCGATACCGGTATGCTATTTGAATATGCCGACAATACGGTCGTATCGATTTGGATGAAAAACACCGGAGTGCCTCTCGACATTATTTTTATTCGTACCAACGGTAAAATTTTAAAAATCGAACACTCTGCCACGCCTTATTCACTACGAAGTATTGTATCAGAAGGCCGCGTTTCGGGCGTTTTGGAACTTGCTGGCGGACGCTCTATGGAACTTGGAATAATGCCCGGCGATATTGTTCGTCATGAATATTTCGGCAATTTGGACGACAGTGCAGAAAATTAGAATTTTTTTCAGCAGGTACTTGCGTAAATAATATTCCCGTATAAAAGACGCATCTCCTTAGTCGGGGAGTAGCGCAGCCTGGTAGCGCATCTGTTTTGGGAACAGAGGGTCGCTGGTTCGAATCCAGTCTCCCCGACCATCATCTTTCTGTACCGTTTTGAAACATTCAGTAAGCATTTCCTAATAACTTTACCCCTAAATTTCCCTAACTATTGGGATTCGAAGTTATGAATGCACAAACTGCTGCACAAGGTCAGGCGGCGCAAAGCGCAAAACCGACGCAAGCTATTGAAATTGGACGAGTATTATCGGTTGGGTCTTCCAAGGCTATGGTCCGTCTGAACAACAATGTGATTCGTAAGGGCCTGCTACATTTGGCCCAAATCGGTACCATATTAAAGATTATTACCCGTGACTCACTTGTTATCGTCATGGTTTCCACTTTGAAAATAGGCGGGGCGGACGAAGAGGGCTTGGGTGACGGCTGTATAGCGCAGGTAGATATTCTTGGCGAAATCTCGACCAATCAAACCACTAAAGCGACAAAATTCTTTCGCGGCGTCCGATCATTCCCAGTTCTAAACGAAGCAGTAGTGACCATGTCACAAATTGAGCTGGAGCTCATATTTAACCGCGAAAGTGAACAATGTATTTCAGTCGGAAAGCTACACCAAGACAAGTCTATTGT
>JABDKG010000010.1 GCA_013002305.1 Hellea sp. | reverse complement strand
CTGTCAATAATTGGCCCTTAGCCTATCCCATCGGCCTATAAACACAATAGGCAGATCGGGAATTTATAGCGGTCCAGACCCCCAAAGAGATGCGCGTTTGACCCAGCCTTTAGAGCCTTCGGTCGCGCGGACTTTACACCATCCGCTATCATTACATTCGATCAGATCGAGCAGGGCGTCTTTGTCGGCAATGGCAGTGATTGCCGCCGTATCTTTGGCGCGGCGGCGGATTTTAATCTCGGATATGGCGACAACTTTATTGACTCTGGTGATGGAGGATTTGCGCATCCAGCTTTCATCTCCGTTAATATCACGGACTTTCCGCCAAATATCCATTTCCGCGACAACGATCAGCGGCATGCCTTTGCGCTGATATTGCCACAGGACCGGATGTTGGCGGCTCGGGCCGAGCCGTCCATTGACCTCACCATATTTGAGCGAGACAAAGCGCGGAACGGCGTAACCGGAATGGGTTTTGGAAGCCGAAACCCGGTAAAAATTATCCGGCTGGGGAACGTCCTCGACAATGATTGTCCGGGTCGAGGTTTGCGCATGGCTGATGGCACCAAAAAACATCAGCATAAGAGCTGAAATCATGATTTTTGATAAAAATTGCATGAGCCGATCCGGAAAGACTTAATTATCCAGGCAAATCTATGGGCGTAAACTCTAAAAACATGGTAAAAAATTACTTTCTAAATACAGGTTCCGACATGTTTTTACGGAATATTCTCGTAATTCGACTTGAAATCCCTCGCTTGAGGCTGAATGTTAGACCCTATGACAAAACCCGATAATCCGCGCGTGATCGTCACGCGTCGTCTTCCGGCGGAAATAGACGCCCGTCTTGCCGATTTATTCGACAGCCAGTTAAACCCAAATGACGTCCCGATGACGCGCGATGAGCTCAAAGCCGCCATCGCGGATTGTGATGTACTGGTGCCGACTGTAACCGATCAAATTGACAGGGAAGTTATCGAAGCGGCCAGTCCGCGTCTTAAACTGATCGCCAATTTTGGCGCCGGTACTGATCATATTGACGTCGCCGCCGCCCATGCGCGCGGCATTATTGTCACCAACACGCCCGGCGTTCTTACCGAAGATACGGCAGATTTTACCATGGCCTTGATTCTAGCCGTGCCGCGAAGACTGGTCGAAGGTGATCGACTGACCCGCGCCGGCGGATTTAAAGGCTGGACGCCGACGAGCCTGCTCGGCCATCGGGTGCGGGGCAAAAAGCTCGGCATTGTCGGCATGGGACGGATCGGGCAGGCGGTTGCCAGACGCGCCTCCGCCTTTGGCTTGTCAGTTCACTATCATAATCGCCGCCCCGTGTCGGAACCCATAGAAAAAGAATTGGCGGCGACCTATTGGCCGGATCTGGACGCGATGCTAGCCGCCGTGGATATCGTCTCGATCAATTGCCCGAAAACGCCTGATACCTTTCACCTCATCAACGCAGAGCGGCTCTCAAAAATGTCGCCGAGCAGCTATATCGTCAACACGTCGCGCGGCGATGTTATTGATGAGGCGGCTTTAGCAGCGGCACTGGCGGACGGAACCATTGGCGGTGCCGGTCTTGATGTTTATGAGCAAGAGCCGAAAGTCCATTCCGGGCTTATGGGTCTGCAAAACGTGATTTTAGCGCCGCATATGGGCTCGGCGACCCACGAATCGCGCCGCGAAATGGGCGAAAAAGTCCTGATCAATATCCGCGCCTGGATGGACCATCACAAAGTCCCCGATCGGGTGCTTCCGCCGGGCTCAACTTTTTCGAAAGCGTCATAAAGGCACCAATATGAAATATTTGATTTTACCCCTATTCGTCGCCATAGCTGGATGCTCTGCGCCTGAAGCGCAAGAAAGTAAGTCCGAAGATCATCAGGTAAAACCCAGCGGAACCAAAGCCGAGCAGGTCGAAAAACCCGCGGAAAAACAGGCTGCAAAACAGGATGAGGCGCCGCCCTATACGCTCAAACGCGATGATCTGGGTGCTGGCGTTTACATGTTATCGGGCCGCGGCGGGAATATCGGATTATCGGTCGGCGATGACGGCGCATTTGTCATTGATGACCAGTTCGCGCGTTTTTCTGATACGATTTTGGCGGAAATTGACGCGCTCTCAGATGGTCCAATTCGGTTTGTTATCAACACGCATTATCACGGCGATCATTCCGGCAGTAACCAGGAAATGCGCGACACAGGCGCAGATATCGTCGCCCATGACAATGTCCGGGTGCGCATGA
>JABDKG010000078.1 GCA_013002305.1 Hellea sp. | reverse complement strand
TGCCGCCCCGCATCGCCATCGGCGAAATGATAGCGCGGGTCTTCAGCCAGTGCCGTCATGCGCGCGCCGACGGAGCCTTTGGTGTAGCCGATTGATTGCAGGATCGGTTCCATCCGGCCCTGTAGCTCGGCCAGTTCATCCAGGCCCATTTGGTGAATTTCATCGGCGCTCATTTTTGTTGTGGTCGAGGCGCGAATATTCCAGTCGTAATATTCATCACCGCGCGGTTTGGCCCAGACACCAGCATCTGATGTTGCGCGAGCCGCCTGATCTTCGAGAACGGCGACTTGACGCTGCATGGCAGGGACAAGTTTTTCGCGAGCAAGGACGGCGGCGTCTGCGCCATAATCCATCGCCATGTTCTCGGTCTTACCGGCTAACCCGGTGACAATGCCCCAAGTGGTTGGGTCTTTCGCTAAGGCACCTTTGAGCTGACCCAGTGTCTTTGTCAGCAAAAAGTCCGGCAGGATAACACCCTGCCCGCCAAAGTCTTTTGTGCGCTCGGTCTCGCCGTCGAGCTGGTCAGCATAGGCATTCATCCGCATCAGATAAGCATCGGCATCCTCAGCGGTTTCAATCTTATGAGAACTATCGAGGAAGCTCGGAATTTCCGTAAACGCACCGGTGTTCTGTGCCACGGCATAGGGGCTGTTGCGATAGGACCAATTGTAATTCACCTGTGCGATATCCCCATAAGGAAAATCAAACCCGTACGCCGTCGTTTCGAATATTGTTTTGACAACATCGACATTGAGCGCCGCGTCTGCGTCCAGCCCGCTCGTGTCAACCTTCTGCAAGCGCTTGACCAAGGCCCGAACGTCACCTGCGATCTTGTCCTGCCCGGCCTGTGACCGGTCCGTGAGTTTTGATTTAAGATGTTTGCGATCACCCGTATCCAGCCCGGCAGACGACGCGCTCTCCGGGTATGAGTTGAGGATCAGATCAACCGCGTCATTGAGCAGATCGGTCGTGTAGTCCGCTAGGTCAGGCGCGGATTTAACGGCGTCACCGGGCTTACAAGCTGCCACTGCTCCCGTTGCCGCCAAGGCAGCAGACGATTGCATAAGAGTACGGCGAGAAATGGGCATGATTGATTCCTATTCTTAATATTCCAGTAGGATCGTATTGTTGACCCAACCAATTTGTTTCGTAAATCCAATCAATCTCTTGATCAGATGATCGGCTCTCGGCGCTTCAATTCGTGACCATTGTTTGTCTTCAACTCCTGAATCCAAAAATCTAAATTCTATCAAATGTTCTTTGAATAGGGGCGATATTCGCAAATAAGACATATTGAGCTTTATATACACTTCTTCAGTTTGCAGAATACAAAGACTGTGCATTGATTGACCTCCGAATAAAATTGGCCCCAATTCACTTTTGCCGATCCACTGGCACAAATCAGCCATAGCTTCATGCATGTATGCACTCTCAGGCATATATTCGGCCGCCTCGCGAAAATGTTTTTCCAACTTTGACCATGGCAAATGCATCATCATGTTCTGCCACGGCTCTCAATTCTTTACAAACCCCTACACTCCGTTCATGCCCGTTCAGGCGCGGATCTAGTCCGTGGCTCAGATGTGGAATTTCATATCTGTAATATTAGGTTGAATAGGTAATACTGGATCCCGACTTTCGTCGGGACAATCGGGAGGCTGGGGTAAGATGTTTGCAAGTTCAATCCCATTGGACATGCGTGTGTTAACCACTCAAATCTTTCCCCACAACACCCCTCACCCTCCGTACGTCCCGACGAAAGTCGGGATCCAGTTAGCTTGATTTTCCGTCAGGAACATTATATGTTCGCTATATGTTCTATGTCTACATTGTCACCAACAAACGCAATGGGACACTCTACACGGGTCAAACCGACGATCTCGCTAAACGGATGATTCAGCATCAACAAAAAACGTTTAGAGGGTTTTCCGCTAAATATAATTGTCATCGACTTGTGTGGTTTGAAAAACATGAAACAAGAGAAACCGCACTCACGCGCGAACGCCAAATTAAAAACTGGCGGCGGGATTGGAAATTAAATCTTATTGAAATGGACAATCCAGATTGGCTAGATATTTCAATTTTGCCTTGTTGGCCGCTCCCGGAACCTTGTCATCTAGATATTTTGCACGCAGTCATTTCTCGGTAGCTGATTCGATGCTCGAGCATTTCCGGGATGACAGGCTTTTAGTTTGGGAAATACCCTTCAAATTAACCCGTCCGCACGCCTTTAATCGCTAGGTAAAATCCCGTTGCCAGTATCGCGATCAGGTTAGACACCATGAACGTCGCCGTGATTCCATTATGCCCGAGCGCCGGAATGAAGTCCCGGGCCACAATCATCACGGCAACGAATAGCGATGCGAATAACCCCCAACCGGCGATAATTTTCGGGATCAGACCGGACTTCAGGAACAGATAGAAAAACCCGGCATTGCCGGAAGATGATAAAACTAGACCCAGATGGAATGATGTGTAATCCGACGTTGTCTGCAAACCGGCTAATAGATGGCGCTGTTCTGCGCTGGCCAAAGTTTCAAAGGCTTCATTGCCGCCAATTTGCGCAGCGTTCATGGCGTAAACCGACCCGAGAAGAACCAAAACCGCTCCGCCAAGGGCAACCAGCAGGCTCCACGCGGCGAGCAATTGACCCCGGGTTTTAAGGATCAAATAGAGCCCAATTGAGGTCAGAAGCGCCAACGCGAAAGTCAGCAATCCGAGATAGGCTTTGGCCATAAGGCGCGTCTCCGCGTCAAGCATGGCTTCTGCGGTTCCGACTATGTCGGCGCTCATATTGATATCAATATCTTTGGCAACGAAAACTGCGCCCAGAATTCCGACGACAATACTCCCTAGGAGCGCCCATCCGGCGGCTCGCGCGGTCTTGTCGATGTTAAACGTTACGGACTCCGTCATGTCTATCTCCCCTGAATATGGGAGGAGCATAGGAACAATTATTGATTAACGCAAATGTTTTATTGTTTATCGGTAATACTCAAATTAAAATGCCGTTTCATAAAGTCGAGCTGCCAGGCCTTACTCTCAGCATCTGCCGCCGGGTCATTGCCGGCTGTGTAGCCCATGCCGATGCAGCCGCCGGCGAGACTGCCGAGTTTACTTCGGACAAAGGCGCGCTCTTCGCGGGTCATATCAGGTTCGGGTTGGAACTCACCGGATTTGCCGTTGACCATAAAGATACCGGTTTCCGGATGCCATGAGAATTCGCAGCCGCGAATATAGGCCTGTCCAAATTTGCCTTTGGGTGCCGAATTTTCCCAGGCATGGCCGGCCCCGGCAATGATGTGGGATTCGACCTCGCTTCCGCCAACGCCGAGGAAATCCTGCACATCCGAACACGTCTCCGGATCGACGGAGTTATCGGCATCTCCGTAAATCGCCAAATAAGGCGCGCCGGTTGTCCGCCATGACCCGGTATCTTGGTGGCAAGGTCCGTATAAATCCATGTGCAGCGCAAAGGGCGGGATATCAGGCGCCATGATCTCCTTGATTCTGATATCCAGCGCGTAGCGGGTTGCCATGCCGCCATAGGAATATCCTGTGACGCCGATGCGGCTGGCATCAATCGCCGGATGGGTTCCGATTATTTTAAGCGCGCTATAGGCGTCGGCAATGATATCGACCTCGGTCGTGGCCATGGTTTTCATGACATAGGGCGTTTCTTCGGTGACGCCGCGCGGCGCATAATAATCGACAACAAAGCTGGCAATGCCGTTATCGGCAAATAGCTCAGCATATGTAAATTCGCGGCCGTCAGCGATACCGCCGGAGCCGTGCAAAATAACCATCGCCGGAACCGGACTATCCGGGCTCGCCCCGTCCGGAAGGACCAAAGTCCCCTTGCCTGTCGTGTCAGGTGCAGTGTCATAGCCGTGCAAGACGCGGCTAAAATCATAAGGGCTTTTGGTCGAAAAATAGATTACGCCGCTATCGCCAGCGCTGAGCTGCATTTGAGGCGCGGGATAGTCCGGAAATGCCGGAAGCGGCAGCTTTTCATATTTAGCTTTGTTGTGATCGACCGGCGCTTCATTCCAGGCGTCAACGCCTTGCTTACAGCCGGATAAGGCCAGCGCGGCCGCCGCAAACGCCAGATATTTGGCGATAACTCTAATAGACTTTGGCCGGATTAAAGCTCGGAGGATCACCGAGCATTTCGCGGTAGGACGGAGGCTCACGGCCCTCGTCGGTAAGGCCGTAACGTTTGGCAATCTCCGCGCCGATGTGAACCTTACCGGAAAGTTCCTGAGCTTTCGGGTCAGAGGCGATGGCATGGATAATATGGCCGGTAAATTGCGGCCGCTCGGCCACTTTCATTAGCTCTTCATATTGCTCAGGATGCACTTCGGCGGCCTCTGAGGCGCGCTCGGTTTTAAGCGGGCCCATCCAGATCGACACCGCCTGAACATTATAGTCCTCCAGATCGACTGACATATCATGGGCGAATTTATCTACGCCAGCCTTTTGCGCGCCATAAGCCGCGCCGTGCATATAGCACGTTCCGCCAAAGGAGGAGCCAAAGGCAATCAGTCCGGATTTTTGTTTGGCCATGATCTTGGCCGCATGCCAACTCGCGACATAAGCAGAGCGCAACCCGACATCGAGTATTTTCTGCGCAGCCAGTTCCTTTTCCCAAAACGGTTTGGGCTCAATCAATTGATGATGAATGTAGGTGGCATTGTTGACCAGAATATCGAGCCGTCCCTGCTCTTCCATAATTTGTTCAAACAATTTGGCGACCGCAGCATCATCGGCGCTGTCACATATTACAGCAATACCCTTGCCGCCGGCTTCCGTGCAGAGCTGCGCGGTCTCGGCAACAGAACCCGGCAATACGGTGCCGTGCCAGCCTTTATCCGTGCCAACAGTTTTGGTCCGGCCCGTGACATAGACCGTCATGCCTTTTTCTGCGAGGCCGAGCGCGATACCCTTTCCCGCGCCGCGACTGGCGCCTGTTACAAGTGCAATTTTTGGCTCTGCCATTCATTCCTCCGCCGTTTTCTTTTTGTCTAACAAATTTACCGAAGTGCGCAATATTTTCTTGGATTTTCTACGTATTTTGTGCAATTTTGGAGCAGAAACTATCAAACTGCGTAGTAAAACGCTCTAATCACAACGAATTGCGATATGACCCCTCAAGATAAAAACTGGCATTCTTTCGTCGAAGCCGCAATTAAAGTCGACAAAATTGCTGACATAGATTGGGACCACGAGACCGATGTTCTGGTCGTCGGGCTTGGCGGCGCCGGCGTGGCGTGCGCCTTGCAATCACTCGAGCTTGGAAGCTCGGTGATCGCGGTCGATAAGTTTGAAGGCGGCGGCGCGACCAAAGCCAGCGGCGGAGTAATCTATGCCGGCGGCGGAACCCAGATCCAGAAAGAAGCCGGCGTCAAAGACACGCCCAAAAACATGTTCAACTACCTCAAATTGGAAGTCGGCGATATTGTTTCCGACGCCTGTCTGAAGGATTTTTGTGATCGCAGCGCCGACACCATTGATTGGATGATCGGCCATAATGTCGATATGCGCCCGACCTTGTGGCCGCATAAGACCTCTTTCCCGGGCCCAACCTATTTTCTTTATCATTCGGACAATACGTTGATCCCCAACTATAAAGCCAAAGCCAAACCGGCCGCACGCGGACATCGGGGCTATGCCCCTTTCGAACAAAGCAAAAAGGCGACTAATCTGGGCGGGGCATTTTACCACCCTCTGAAAGCAAGCGCAGTCGCAAACGGCATGACGTTTATGGATTATAGCGAAGCCCGACAAATTGTGCTCGACAGTAAGTGCAAGGTTATCGGGCTGCACGTTCTGCAATTTGATGATCCGGAGCAAAAAGAAAATTATATCAAGCTGCGTAACAAAGCGCATAATTTGATGATGAAGTTCCCGCCGATTATTCCGGGATCAAAATTCATTCTGAAGCGCGCGATCAAAATGCTGAAGAAAGCCTCAAAGCTCGAAGAAGGTCGCAAGTCGATATATATTCGCGCCAAAAAGGGTGTGCTGCTCTCCTCCGGCGGCTTCGTGTTTAACTCGAAAATGCTGGGCCATTATGCGCCTAAATATATGCGCGCTTATCCGCTTGGAACCGACGGCGATAATGGCTCCGGTATCCGTCTCGGCCAAACCGCCGGCGGCGCGATCGGGAATATGGACAGAATGACCGCGTGGCGCTTTATCAATCCGCCGCTATCCTTTGCCAAAGGTCTGATCGTTAATCAGAAAGGCGAGCGTTTTATCAATGAAATGGTCTACGGCGCGACACTGGGTGTGGAGATGGTCGAAAACCAGGACGGCGAAGCTTGGTTAATCCTCGACAAACCCTTGCTTAAACAAGCGCTTGAAGATGTCAGCGGCGACAAGGCGCTCGATTTCCAGCGACAACTGGCACAGCTTAACGCCCGTTTTGGCACAAAAAAGGGAAAGACAATCAAAGCGTTAGCAGAGAAAATAAAAGTTCCTGCTGACGTGCTGGAAGCGCAAATTACGAAATATAACACTCATGGTGAAGATGGCTCAGATCCCCACCACAAAACCACGGATGACATCGCCCGGATCGGCAGCCCGCCTTATATCGCGATTAATATTGGGCTTTCTGCCAAGCTGTTTCCCTGCCCGGCTTTAACGCTCGGAGGCTTGAAGGTGGATGAAAAAACCGGCAGCGTTCTTAATGAAAAAGGCAAACCCGTAAAGGGCCTCTATGCCGCCGGGCGCAACGCTATCGGGATCGCCTCGTGGAATTATCTCAGCGGATTATCGATCGCAGACGGAATTTATTCCGGCCGCCGGGCGGCGCGATCCATGGGCAAGTAATCAGCCGACAATAATTTTTGCCAGCCTATTATTATATTTGACTACGTCGACGGCGACGGTCGTTTCGACATGGCGAACGCCCGGTAGATCAAGAATTTGATTACTTGCGACACGGTGGACTTCAGTCAGGCCTTCAAACAGACCAATTGCCAATATATCAAACCGGCCCAGCAAAATGATGACGCCGTTAATCTCGGGAATTTTCGCAACCGCCTTGGCGAGGCTCCTAATCTGTGCCTGTTCAGCATGAATACCGATATAGGCAAGCTGCGGCCTATCCAAATGGGACATGTTGGTGACCGCAGTGAAACGAATGAAGTTTTCTTCTTCCAGCCTTTTTACCCGCGAGCGGATCGTGCCCTCTGTAAAACCAAGTTCGCTGGCGATCTTCCGGTTAGAGAGCCGCGCATCGGTTGATAGTAGCTCTATGATCTGCTGATCAAGGTCGTCAATTCTGTATTCAGTCATCAGATTGGCGCCACGTCAAAGTCGAATTTGATAATATCGACGGCGATCGCGGCATCGAGATTGCGCACGCCTTTCACTTTCGAAAGTTTTTCCATCAGGAAGCTGCCCATCTGCTCGAGCCCGGGCAAGGTCACCAGAATTTCAATGTCATGTTTTCCGGCGACAAGCTGCACACTGGCAACTTCGTCAAGCTTGGCGAGGTCTTCTGCAACGTCATTGGCGCGGCGGCCTTTCACATCGACACCGATCGGGAGCAGCACATCAAAATTATAGGTCGCAAAGTCGGACACAGCGACAATTTTCATTGCCTTGGCTTTCTCCATCCGGCGAATACGCGTGGCGATGACATTGGTTGTCACACCCGTCATATCCGCAATATTATGATTGCTGGTCCGGCCATCTTTTTTCAGAATATCGATGATTTTCAGATCAAGATCAGAAAACTCAAACTCGGTATCAGACATGGATTGCCCCAACTTTCATTTCACCCAAACGACGCGTCGTGATCCCCCTCGGATCATAAAGTGCGTAATTTTCACCCCTCTTTACTACGCAGAACGGCAATTGTCAGCCCTAAAAACCTTTGAAATGCGTATTTTTATCGACCATGCATCGCGATGGTCGTCGATAATTGCTTAATCGCATAAAAGGCGTTCTCGTAATCAATTTTTCTTTTATCGTTTTAAATTGCCGGGCCGAACTGGCTCGCGCGGAGTGGCAAGCCAAGTTACTGGATTTTAGCTTCTACTGCACCCAGATAGCCGACGTCCACACCCGGTCTGTCACGGTCGCTTTCATATCCGGATTGGGAGGCGTACCATTACGGACCGCATCCCATGTACTCCAGCGGCACTTCGGATTTTCTATCGCGCGAACATAATAGGCCACGCGTTGACCTTGTTGATAGGACGGGTCCTGCCACATAGCTTTCAGCTCAGCAGAACCGCTCCCGGCGGTCGTGGCACAGGTCGAAAGATCGACGCTAGAACCATTGTCCGGGCAGCGATTGGTCACCGGGTCGGGCAGCGCGCCGCCAGAACAGGCCACGTCATAAATTGCTTCCATATTTTGATCGCCTTCCGACCAGACTTTGATGATTTGCATGCGCTGAAGCGGCGTTCCGCTCGGATCCTGTACCGCCCAGGCGACAAAAGTCGGTGAGCTTTCACCGCCTGTAATATTCCCCCCCATCGGGACACCGTCAGCATACAAAGATTTTAAATCGAAATAATCGTCATAGACATCATGTAGCGGATAATCTCCGGCAAAAAAGCGGGCCTTTGAGCGCGGGCCTGATGTCGCGAATGTCTCTTTGCGGCGCATGGCGTCGAAAAGATGTTCCCGCGTATTGGCCTCAGCCCAGACACCAGCCAAACCGGAGGCACCGTATTGACCCCCCGATATAAAAATCAGATCAGTTTCATCAGCTTCACTATTGCTCCATTCTTTTGCACCGTCCGGCGGAACAGAGCCGCGATTGGTAAGTTCCAGATCATGGGAGAACTTCCCGAAATGCTCTTCTTCGGAAAGTGACGGCGCACTGACATGCGTATCGGACGAACCGATAAATCCAAATTGATACGGGTTGACCCCGAGCTCTTCTTCAAACCGCATACCGATTGCCAGCGATTGACGGACGAAACTGCCGGGCACTTTATCGGCTTCTGTCGGCATACCGACGAGTATTTCGTAAAGCTCGTGATCCGCAAATTCGTCTTCGGGTGAAAGAAGCGGGTGGGTTTCGGACGTTCCTTTAATCTGTGTCATTTCTACAATGGGTTCATTGACCATCCGGTTGACCGCATATTCTTGGGTAAATGCGTCGCCATTGGTCATGGCGGTAGCGAACATTTGTCCGTTGGAGCCATTAGAATTGTGCGGGATAGCAAGAACGTCCATGCCGTCATTTCGGACACCGTTCATCCACGCCCACAAGTCTTCGGGATTAGTAGAATCCAGTGTCGAGAATAGACGTTTTGGCGCTTTGTCGCGAAACACGACATTTCGGTGTAAATTTGTCGCCCCGAGATTGTCATCTATTTCACCAATAATATTCATCTGCGTATATTCATAGGCCGCAAACGTTGTGAACGTTCCGGGTTCGTAATGTTTCTCAGCAGCATTGACGTTAAACGCCCAGGCACTGTCAATAAATTCCCGGTCGTAAATATCCTCAATTTCCTCGCCGGTGACGATCGTCGTGCCGATATGCATAAACGCATTCATTCGGTCGTCACGTGATCCGCCGCCCAGACCAAAAATTGACTTGGCCGTCGCTGTTTTCCGAAGCGGGTCCCGGCTGGTCCGCGGATCCATGGCAGCGATGACGCCCATATATTCTCCGTGGTCCGTTACGCCGTAAAAATCGAGCGGCGGCCCCGATATTTTGATCTGATCGCCGGCACCATTGTCGATAGCTTCGCCTTTGGCAAAGCGATAGGCGTCATCGGCGGTCGTTCTTGTCCCTGTAATAAAGGCGTCAAACGAATTACGCGTATGGACATGGAGATCGCCAAAATAGGCACTCATGGTTGGGTTCTCTGGAATGTCGATTTTGGGGCGATCAACGTCTTCCACCTCATAGATAACGCGCTCTGACATCACAAATTTATAATAATATGCCGCGCCACCTATCAAAGCCAATACGCCAACCCCTAATAGTAGTTTTTTCATAATGGTTCCCTCTATCGCCCTTTCCAAACGGGCGGTCTTTTTTCGATAAATGCATTGATGCCTTCCATGGCATCCTCGCTATTTTTCCAATTTACATATTCAGGATAATCGTCCTGATTGCTCATAGCTGTTTCAAGATCCGGCTCGCCGAGGCTGCGGTTGACCACGGCCTTCGAGGCCTCGATAGCGCCGGGCGCGCCTTTTAAAATCATGTCGCAATAGGCTTTGGTCAAAGTCTTCAGATGTTCCGGCGCGGCGACTGCGTTGACAAAGCCGAGTTTCTTGCCGCGTTTAGCGCTGACGCGGCGCGACGTCAGAATGATTTCCATGGCCGGCTTAAGGCCTATCTGGCGCGGCAACCGGTGCAATCCGCCGCCCAGCGCGACCGCGCCCACCAATGGCTCGGGCAGACCAAAACTCGCGGTTGATGACGCGATGATCAAATCACAGGCCAGTGCCAGCTCAAACCCGCCGCCGAGCGCAATACCGTTGACCATAGCGATGACCGGCTTGTTCAGATCAAAACGCTTGCCAATACCCGCATATCCGCCCTCAGGATAATCAACTCCAAGCCCGGATTTGAGATCGCTCCCGGCGCAAAAGGCTTTGTCGCCCATTCCCGTTATAACGGCAATGAGCTGATCCTCATCCGCGGCAAACGCGTCAAAGGCTTGATCGAGCGCCGCGTGCATTTCCGGCGTGATCGAATTCATCTGCTTGGGCCGGTTGAGCGTGATTCGCGTGACCGCATTTTCTTGTGATATGAGAATTTGATCAGACACTAAACGCCGAAGACCCTCTTTGCATTTTCGCGCAAAAACTTAGGCCAGACATCGTCCTTGAGCGGGACATTTTCCAGGTCCTTGAAAATCCGGTCTAGGCTCAATCCCATTGGAAAATAGCCAGCATAGATGATTTTATCGCTGCCGCGGCTATTGGCATAATCGATGATCGCTTTTGGGTAATGTTTTGGCGCAAATGCCGACGTAGAATAATAGAGATTAGGATATTTCAGCATCAGCTTCATCGCCAGTTTCTCCCAAGGCTCGGCCCCGTGACGCATGACGATTTTTAGCTCAGGGAAGAACCAGCAAACCTCATCCAGATGTTCAACCTTTTGCGTGTGCATCGGAATTCGCGGCCCGGGCACACCAACATTCAGGCAGATCGGAATATCAAGCTCGACACAGGCGGCATAAAGCGGATACATGCGCGCATCATTGATAGCGACCTGCGGAACCGTCCCGGCCGGAAATACGCTGATGGCGCTAATCCCGAAATCTTGGTGCAGACGTTTTACACGCCGCACTTCATCCATACCGTTTCCGGGATTGCACGGTACATCAAAAAAGAACCTGTCCGGATAGTCTTCCTTAGCGCGAATAGACGTATCGTCCTCGTTAAAGCCGACCATGGCCTTTTCAATATTATGTTTGTCCATCTGCTCGACGGTCCATTTGACGAAATCGGACACATTGGCGGTGTTCTCGGGAATATCCTTGAACATATACTGAGCCGGCATTTTAAACATGTCGCGGCTTTGTTGATCGTTCAGCAGCGGCCGAAAACTCTCATACCAAGCCGAACGGTCGGCATGGGTCGGGATACCCATCATGCAATCGATAACGCCTATGTCTTTTGGAAAGCCCACTAGCCATTCCCCTTTAAATATTTAGCCCGCACTTTTTGTTTTTGAACTTTTCCCATGGCATTGAGCTCAAAGGGCCTGCCCATAATCATGATGTCAGTTGGCACTTTATAGGCGGCGAGATTGGCTTTGGCAAAAGCCAAAAGATCGTCGCGCGAGATTGAATTACCCGCGATTTGGTAAGCCGCCACCAATCTTTCTCCCATACGATCGTCAGGGACGCCAAACGTTGTCACGGCTTGCACTGCCGGATGTTTGCCCAGCGCCTGCTCGACCTCGGCGCAGTAAATATTCTCTCCGCCGGAAATCACCATGTCGGTCTTACGATCCACCACATAAATATAGCCGTTCTCATCGACGCGCCCGACATCGCCCGTTTTATACCAACCATCGGCAAAGGCCTTTGCGGTTTCTCCGGGATTGCCGTAATAGGCGCTCATCATCGTGGCGCCCTTGGTCCAGATTTCACCAACCTCGCCTTGCGCTAATTCGGCGCCCTCCTCATCAACGATTTTTACATCCGTCATCGGCAGAATTTGGCCCGAGGCTTCTGGGTTAGCCAGAAATGCCGCGCCGTTGGCCTGCGAAACCGCCCCGCTCATTTCGGTCATACCGTAACCGGCTCCGATAAAACCTTGGGGAAATCGGGTTTTGATTTCTTTTTGCAGGTTTAGTGGCAAAGCTTGCCCGCCGCAGGACAAGGCTTTTAGGCTGGATAGGTCTCGTTTGTCATAATCGGGCGAGTCGAACATATCCCAATACATGGCCGGAACACCGCCAAAAGTCGATACTCGTTCTTTTTCAATAAGTTCGAGCGCTTTACTACCATCCCAACGGTCCATTAAAACCAGTTTTCCGCCTGTGGACATTGACGTTAAAAACACAGCGCTACAGCCGGATGTGTGAAACAATGGGAAAGCCAAAAGCGAACAGGATTGCGGCATTTGCTGGCGTAACGTCTCGATTTCAATTCCGTAATCCGCCGCCATTTTCTGGAAGATCGCGACCATAGCCATTTGCGTATTCATGACGCCGTGAACCAGAGCGCGGTGGGACAAAGCCGCCGCCTTGGCCCTGCCCGTTGTTCCGCTGGTAAACATCATAGCGGCAATATCTTCAGACGTACGCTCCGGCGCCTTATAGGCGGTTATGTCAGACGCATAATCCGTATTTAATATGACGGGAATCCCCAGTCCTGCGCCGCTTAATGTGTTGGCGCGTTTTTGATCGGCTAAAACCAAAACCGTATCGGCGTCGTCGATCGCCGCTTTCATAACCTCGCCCGTACCCCGGCTATTGACCAAGACGGCGACGCCGCCCGCAAGCTGGATTGCAACAAATCCAATCATCCATTCGGGCGAATTTTGCATACATATGGCGACTGATTGACCGGGCTGGATATGGCAATCATTTATCAAATGGCCGGCCAGCGCGTCTGCGCGGTCAAAAAACTGCGCATAGGTCAGTCGCTGATTGCCGGCGACGATGAAATCCAGATCTCCGAAGCTGCGAGACCGTTGCAGGGTTTGGATGATGTTCTGGGGCGCATTTTTAAAAACGCGAAAAGCGCCGCTCCGAGCGACCTCGAAAGGGGCGCCCGGAGACATCAGGGAATCGATGATAGGATCAGCTTGCTTCATGTAACAATCGTATTTTTTTTAGTCATATACTACGCAAAACCGCTATTCAACCGCCCAATATAGCTATTATGCGTATCAGAACGCTTTCTTTTCTACGCAAATTATATTATGGATTGACGTGCTTTAGATAAATATAGGGGCTTAAAAATGTACCGTTTTCTCAGCTTACGCAGCGCAACTTCGATTTTGGCACTTAGCGCAGGATTAATGATCCCGAGTCTGGCTCAGGCCCAACTTGACGAAATTGTCGTGACCGCCCAAAAACGGGAGCAAAATCTGCAGGATGTTCCAATTGCCGTAACAGCGGTCGACAAGGTCTATATTGAAAGTCGGAATATTACCTCGATCAAATCCCTCTCGAGCCTCGCGCCCAATGTTAAGATTGAAAATACCCCCGGGAATACCACCGGCGCGCAAATATCCATTCGCGGCGGCGTCACGATCAACCCGGCCCTGACGTGGGAACCGACTGTCGGCATGTATCTTAACGGCTCCTATATCGGAAAAACACAGGGCTCCGTTTTTGATGTCGCTGATATTGAGCGGATCGAAGTCCTACGCGGGCCTCAAGGCACGCTGTATGGCCGGAATACTTTGGCTGGCGCGATTAATATCGTGACCGCGAGACCAACTGAGGATGCTAATGGCAAGCTTAAAGTCGGCTTTGGCAATTACAATGCCAAGCTCGCCAAAGGCACTGTCAATTTCGGGCAGCTCGGCCCGGTCCGAGCCAAAGTTTCAGCCCTTTACGAGGAACGTGATGGATTTATCGACGTCGTTCCCAATCCGCTTCCGGGCGTCTTCGCCGCCGGCCCGTCAACGGTTACCGAACTGGATAACGCCGATAAACTCTCCTTCATGGTTGCGCTTGCTGCAGATCTTAGCGAAAATCTGACTCTGGATTATACCTATGATTACAGCCAAGCCGATCAAAATCCGGTGTTCTCGCAAATTGTCAGCGTCGGTCAGGGCAATATATTTGACCCGGCTTCGCCGTTTTACCTGGGTTTTCCCGGCGCTCCCGGACAATATTTCGGCTTCCCGCTTGATCTATACACAAATGCGGACCGGCAATTTACCGCGTCCATTGACGGCCCTGTGTTCGAGAAGAGCTTCGTCAGCGGGCATAATTTTACAGCAACGCTCGATACGGATATCGGCGAAGTTAAATCCATAACGTCGATACGGGACATGTCGTGGAAAGACTCGCTGGATTTGGATGGCTCACCCTTGCCGCTGGCCCATACTGAGCGCCAATCCGACTATGACAGTTTCAGTCAGGAACTTCAGCTGGCGGGTGAGAGCGGCGACATTGCCTATGTCGTCGGCGGATATTATTTCTCCGATAAAGGCTACACGATCAATCCGCAGACTTTCTTCGGCAATGCGAGTATCTTCGACTCGCAATATGGCTTTGAAACCGACGCAATAGCAGCCTTCGCCAATGTTGATTTTGCAATCGCCGACAACCTAACGGTCTCTGGCGGACTTCGCTATACGGAAGAAGAAAAGACCATTGACCGGACCAATATCGCGGTTCGGTTCATGGGCCTGCCAAACTTCACGCCATTTGTCCCGGCCGGCACGACCGGCGAAACCAAATTTGATGATTTATCCCCGCAAGTCTCGGTCAATTTTGAGGCTAGTGACCAGGTCAATCTTTACGCAAAATATGCTCAAGGATTTAAGAGCGGCGGTTTCAACGGAGAGGCAGGATCGGTTGCCGAAACTCTGCGTCCTTATAATTCCGAAAAGGTCGACTCTTTTGAGATTGGCGCCAAGACCATGCTTGCGGATAACCGTTTGATGTTTAATGCAACAGCGTTTTTTAACAAACACAGGGACATGCAGCTCTCAGTCTTCACGGCGCAAGGCGCTGCTGCTTCGGACATTCGAAATGCTGGTTCTGCCGAGATCAAGGGTCTCGAATTTGAAACCATGTTCCAAGCCACGGACACGTTCACGCTTCGCGGCACACTGGGACTGCTGGATCCGGAATATAAAGAGTTCATTGAATTTGGCACAGATGTCAAAGATGACCGAGCCTTCCCGCATGCGCCCAAAACGACGTTCTCCGCCGGATTTGATTGGGAGGTAATGCAAGACGACCGGGGCACTGTCACGCTCACAGGTGATGCCAATCACTCGTCTAAATATTTCACCTTCCCCTACTCCCTGACGCCAACAGCACCTCAACAGGCATTTAATACAGAAGCCGATGCGCGCACCTTGTTTGATGCGCGGATAGCCTGGTCTGACATTCCAGTCGCGGATCAGGATGTCGAGCTGGCGCTTTGGGTTAAGAACCTGGGCGACGAAGAATATCTCGCCAACTTTATCGATTTTGGCCCGGGCTTTGGCAGCCTCACCAATGGCTATTTCGGCCCGCCGCGCACATATGGCGCGACGCTGGGGATTAGTTTTGACTAGAGGCCTCCACTGGACCTGATGGCGGTAAATTGAACGGCGCTCCATGCGCCGTTTTTTTACGGGAGTTTAGGCCTCGCTCAGCGCGATGCGATCGGCTTCGGCTGTCGCGCCGGCGCGGTAAATATACCAGGCCGCCGGAATGGCGACAGACAAGGTCAAGGCCATGGAATAACGGATTGCCCGAGCTCCATAGGTTTCCCAGAGAAAATCATTGAAGACGCCAACAAATAATACGCCAATAACCAGCCCCGCAAAAGTCAGGGCAAAGGCCCAAATCGCCGTCGCCGTGGCGCGGTGCTCAGCGGGCACAAGATCTTGCAGCGCCGCTTGAACGGCAACCACCCAGCCAGCCCCTAATAGGGCTGCCGGGAAAACCAGAGCGGTCGCAATGTTGACGTCGGACATGAAACAAATTGCGATTGCGATGAGTGAAAAGCCCAAAAACCCGAGTGAAGAATAACGGTACGGCGCTCTGGGATCGGACTTACTACCCCGGTCACAAAGATACCCCATTGCCAAGACCCCTAAAATACTGGCGCCAACAGTCGTGAGAAAATAGCGCGTCGTCGCTTCTTCATTCGAAATTTCAAAAATGCGCTCAAATAACGGGATAGCCCAAGTGCCAAAGGAGACAGCGGCAAACCCGCCAAGAACGGCGGCGTAAGTCAGAAAACGAAAACTCTGTTGCCGCCACAATAGTGCAAATACGTCTTTAAAAACGGTTTCCTCTTCCAAATTCGCCCCCGCATTATCATCCAGTCGACCACGCTTAGGTTCTTTGACCAGAAGAAACGTCGCCAAAGCAAAAATAAAACCGGGCGCGCCCAAGATAATAAACGCCCATTGCCAATCATAGCTCGCGGCCAATTGCGCGCCGCCAATTCCGCCAACAAGAACACCAAAATAAACCCCAAGGTTCAGGACCGCAAAGGCCAGCCCCCGCTTCTTCGGCGGGAAGTAATCCGATAATACCGAATAGGCCGGCGCCAGGAAAGCGGCCTCGCCGACACCAACTCCAAACCGCGCCGCTGCAAATTGCCCCGGCGTGTTAGCCATCCCAGACAGAACGGTGAATACACTCCAAACAACGGCGCCTAACGCGATGATTTTTATGCGGTTTCTCCGGTCAGCAAATCTGGCGATGGGAATAGCCGCGACGCAATAGACAAATGCAAAGGCCGGCCCAATAACAAAGCCCATATATGTGTCGCCGACATCATAGGTCAGTTTGATTTTTTCAATGAGCGCAGATGCGACCGTACGATCGGCATAATTCATTAAATATAGAAGGGTCAGCATAAACAGGACGAACCAAGCATAGCCTCTTTCCGGGCTTGTGGTTTTTGCATGCTGCGTAGTATTTAGGCTCATCTGCTACGCATTACGCGTATTTCGCGGCGCAAAACAATCTAAATCATCAAAAAATTCGCAAAATATTGCGCATCAGCCGTAGAAGCTCTACCGGATTGGTGCTAATTCTTTGCCATGAACACTGCATTTACGCCCCTTACCATCGGCCCTTTGAAACTGCGAAACCGCTTTATCAAAGCGGCGACGAATGAAGGTATGTGCAAGGGCGGTCTGGTAACCAAAGGCCTTGCCATGTTTCATGAGTATATGGCCAAAGGCGGCGCGGCCATGTCGACGGTCGCTTATTGTGCCACATCCAAAGACGGCCAGACCTTTGTCGATCAAGCACACCTCTCTGCCGAAACCGTGCCCGACTTCAAAGTTCTGACCAACGGCGTCCATAAACACGGCGCGGCGGCGCAGGCGCAGATCACTCATGCCGGCGCGTTTACGTTCCTGCCTAAGGATTTCTCATCCATGAAGCCGATCTCGGCCAATGGCGGGTTTAACAAATTCGGCGTCATGACCGGACGCTATTTTAAGAAGAAAATGGACCGGGACGACATGGACCGGATTGCCGCCGAGTTCGTCAACGCAGCACGCCTCGCTCAAGAATCCGGGTTCGATGCGGTCGAGATCCATATGGGACATGGCTATCTGCTCTCGCAGTTCATCACGCCGTTTTATAACTCTCGCAAAGACGAATTTGGCGGGACGATCCAAAACCGCATGAAGTTCCCGGCCGAAGTGCTCTCCAAAGTGCTCGACGCCGTGGGCAATGACATGGCGGTCACGGTGAAATATAGCCAGACTGACGGCAAAAAAGGCGGCAACACCGTTACCGAAGGCATCGAAATCGCGAAAATCCTTGAGGCCACCGGTGCCCATATGGCACAGCTCTCAAACGGTCTCAACGTCGAGTCGATTGATACTATGTTCGGCAATCCTCTGCCCGCAACTGGAACAGCACCGAAGAACCTAATCGTGCGGATCGGCATGATGATGCAGCCCAAAAGCAAAGAACCGGATAAAGAGTTTTCGCAGCTCTATTCCATCGATCCGGCCCAGCAGATACGGGACGCCGTAAAGATGCCGCTATGCTATCTTGGCGGGGTTCAGTCGATGGAGAATATCAACCGGGTTATGGGTAATGGCTTTGACGCGCTAGGCCTAGGCCGGGCACTGATATTTGATCCGAACCTGATCAATGACCTCAAAAACGGCGCGACGTCTGGAACGGGCTGTACCGCCTGCAATAAATGTGTCGTCATGATGTATACGCCGGGCGGAACAAGCTGTGTTGAGCCCGGCGGAAAGCGCGGCCATGACGGTGCGCTTAATCTGGTACGCGCTTCGGGATGATTAAGTTTCTCAAGTTATTTTTCTTAGGGCTATTGCTGCTGATCATTGGCCTGTTCATCACCTATAAATTCCTGTCAAGCATCACCAAACACTCGATCGACAAAACCGTCGAAATCACAGCCCCCACCTCACCTAAATCTGCGCCGGAACGTTACGCCTTTGGCTATCAGCCTGGCCTCGCCTACACCGAAAGCCGAGCGCCGTGCCGCGCGCAATATCCGGCCAAAAAGGCGATGTGGGGTGATCTTCATATTCATACGGCGCTGTCCGCTGATGCCTATCCGGACGGCACGCGGACTTACCCGGCGGATGTTTACCGCTTTGCCAAGGGTGAGGAGATTGATATTCCGACGCCCGCTGGCGAGCCGCAGCGCAGGCTTCGCCTTGATCGACCGCTCGATTTTGCCTCGGTCACCGATCATGCCGAGACCTTCGGCGAGGGCTATATCTGCCGGACCAAAGGCGCCTATCCCGGCTATGAAAGCAAGTCATGCCAGAAGTTCCGCAAAGGCGGCGAGAGCGGCGTGTCCGAGCTGATGCGGATGAATTCTGAGGTGGTGCCCAAGCGAAAAACAAATGTATGCAGCGAAGATGGTGCGGACTGCGCGGAGGCAGAATTGCTGGTCTGGCAACAGACGATCGACGCGGCGGAACAGGCCTATGACCGCTCCGCCGATTGCACGTTCACCAGTTTTATCGGCTATGAATATACCCGCGCGCCGGGGGCGCAGCACATGCACCGCAATACGATATTCCGAAACGCCGATGTGCCCGAGCGGCCCCTGCACCATGTCTCTCACCCCCTCACCCATCAACTGCTTGCTGGGTATGAAAAAGAATGCCGCACCGGACTTGAAAATTGCGACGTGATTTCGATCCCGCATAATTCCAATATTTCCGGCGGCAACGCCTTTAACCCGCGTGATATCGATGGGTTTTCCATGGAAACCCAAATGGCCTACCGGGCGCATCGCAACGCCTATGACCGGCTCGCCGAGATCGTGCAGCACAAGGGCGCATCGGAGTGCATTAACGGCGCGGCGGATATCCTCGGCGATATTGACGAGCTCTGCGACGTTGAAGCGCTCCGGCAATTCGGTAAGGTCGAAAAAGCCGCCGATACGACGACCAAACTGCCAAAACTGTTCAAATCAAAAAGCCCGGACTGCACAGACGAACATCTCGATCCCAAAGACAATCTTTATAAAGGCTTCTGCCTGTCCTCCCGCGATTTTGCGCGCGGCGCTTTGCTGGAAGGCATGGCGGTTGAAGCCGGCGGCGCAGCCAATCCGTTCGAGTTTGGGTTTATCGGCAGCACCGACACCCATATCTCCACCTCGGGACAGGTTGATGAAGACCAATGGGCCGGACACATCGCCTATGAAGCCGATCTTGAAGGCCGTCTGGGTTCTGCGAGTCTCGGGCGGCATAACCGCCTCGTCAGCAATCCCGGCGGCCTTGCCGGGGTTTACGCGGTAGAGAACTCCCGCGACGCTATTTTCCAATCGATGAAGCGACGCGAAGCCTTCGCCACTTCCGGCCCGCGGATCGAGCCGCGCTTCTTTGCCGGTCAGTTTGATGACAATATCTGTCAGCAGGAAAATTGGCTGGAACTGGCCTATAGCCAAGGCACACCCATGGGCTCAAAACTCCCGGCGCAGGATCATCCGTTTAAACTGCTTTTGCAAGCCACATCCGACCCCATGTCGCGGCCGCTGGAAAAGCTACAGCTCGTCAAAGGCTGGCTCTCCCCTGAGGGCCATAAGCACACCAAAGTGCTGGACCTCGCGTCTGGCAGAGGCAATTCGTATTGCGGCATTTACGAGGACCTGGACTACGATCCCGCCCTGCCGACCTATTACTACCTCCGCGCCGTCGAGCCCGAGCGCTCAAGATGGAGCGCTGCCCAATGCGCCGCCGTCGATGAGGCCACCCGCCCCCAAGGCTGCGCCAATGATCAACCCGAAATGATCCGCGAAATAGCCTGGAGCTCTCCGATCTGGTTTACACCGGGATTGACGGAGGTATTACCGGCTGAGGGTGAAGGGCATGACGGGCATAAATAGTTTAGTATTGAACACCTAATTATCGGGAATTAATACGCTCTTCAAATTATAAGAAGAGTTGTGATTTTGAAATATAACAATCCCCATATGAGTGAACAGTCTCCGCGTATGGGAAACGCTGTGTCTCGCGCGATTGGGTCTCTTGGGCTTAAGCTTACGGGCTGGAAACTTGTCGGGCGCATGCCCGACGAGCCAAAATTCGTCATTATCGGCGTGCCTCACACCTCGAATTGGGATGCGATTTCCGCGTCATTAGCGATGCTCGCGAGCGGGTTTAAATATACGTTTTTGATCAAAAAAGAATGGTTTTTCTGGCCCATGGGGCCGTTTTTTCGCGCTCTCGGCGGTTATCCGGTTGACCGCAGCAATGGTAAAAATGTCGTCGACCAGCTGGGGACACTGTTTGAAACCGAAGAGAAAGTCTGCGTCGGCTTTCCGCCCGAAGGCACGCGGTCGAAAGTCGGCCAGTATAAAACCGGCTATTTGCGCGCCGCCTACGCCGCCAACGTCCCGGTTTTCATTTGCGCCTTTGACGGGCCCAAGAAAAAAGTCGTTCTCGACCGCCTCTTCCCGCTAACCGGTGACCTTAAAACAGATAATGCCGCGATTAAAAAATATGTCGATGAGACTTGGACAGGCGTAAATCCGGAGAGACAATAGCGCTCGCTACCAAGTCGCTGGGATCAGTGGCCTTAGACACGGCCGATCGCCAGATATTGCGCGCCCGGTGTCATTTGCAGCCGGGCTTTATCGCCGCCCAAATAACGGTCGGCGAACTCTCCGACGGTTGGAAATTCGCTGGACGAGAACCCGGCTTTCGCAAAACGCGCGGCCAGCTCTTGGGTCGAATATTGACTTTTGAACGGCTCGCTCATTTTCGAAACAATTTTGCGAAGGTCCTCAACCGAATTGATCTCGGTTTTCGATGCCGTATCATAATCCGGCTGAATAAAATCCATCACGACAAAACTACCGGGCGGAAATCCGGCCATGACGGCAAGTGTGCCTTTGACCGCGTCGTCTGTCAGATACATTTGCACGCCCATCCAGGAAAACACGGTAATTTCGTCTCGGGATACGCCGCCCGCTTCGAGCGCATCGGCGAGTGTCGTATTTTCAAAATCAAACGGCACATAGGAAACATTGTCGGGAATATCGACGCCGCTATCGACCAGACGCATTTGCTTCCATTTCTGCGACGCCGGATGATCAACCTCGAACACGGTTAGCCCGTCACAAAGATCAAATTCGCGATAGGCGGTGGAGTCCAGTCCAGCCCCCAGTACGACCAATTGAGTTGCGCCGGCCGCTTTGGCTATGGCCAGCTCTTCTTCGAGGAGGCGTTGACGTATACAGACCGAATGTTCCAGCTGGCGCACAAATAATGTCGCCGTTTCGGCGTCGCTAAGCCCCGAAAATGCCGTGTGTATCTGATCCAGATACCCGTGAACATGCGCCTCACCGGGCGCTCCGGCAAGCGTTGCCGCGAGGCTGTCGCGCAGGATTTTGGGCTCCGGTTCATCCATATAATGCCGGGCACGCAACATCGCGACCAACAGGGCCGTCTGACTGGGTTTTCCGTCTTCCAATTTTTTCTCCCCTGAATTTCTAAGGCCGGATTATCGCGCTATGGCGGCAAGCCTTCCGGCGCTCCGGGCAAGACAGGCTGAAAATAGCCCGCACCCCAGCCGCCATCGACGGCCAGCTCAGCGCCGGTAATATAGCTCGACTCGTCACTGGCGAGGAATAAAGACGCATTTGCGATCTCATCCGGCTCACCAATGCGTTGCAAAGGCACGCGCCGAAACGCCATGGCGAGCTGATCCGGCGGTAGGTCGCGCGAATTTCCCATCGGCGTATTGACTCCGCCCGGATGGATCGAATTGACCCGAATGCCGGACGTTCCCAGCTCATAGGCGAGCGATTTTGTCAGGCCGCGAAGTGCCCATTTACTGGCCGTATAAAGCGTCAAACCGTTACAGCCGCGCAGCCCGTCGACCGAGCTGATATTAACAATAGAGCCCTTACCGGCTGCCTTCATCGCCGGCGCAACATGTTTTGCGCCGAGCATGGGACCAACCGTGTTGACGCCAAATATTTTCCCGGCATCATCAGGATTGAAATGTTCAATCGGCGTGAAATGCACAAGGCCGGCATTATTGATCAGAGCGTCAACTGTGCCGTGAGCCTCGACAACCTTACCAACGACCTCGGCCCAATTTTCATCGGACGAGACATCATGTTTGTAAAAGCTCGCAGAGCCGCCAATATCCTTGGCGACGGTTGCGCCGAGCTCATCCATTACATCCGTGAGTACGACAGTCGCACCCTCACTCGCGAACAGGCGCGCGGTCGCCTCGCCCATGCCGCGGGCAGCGCCCGTGACAATGGCAATTTTTCCAGAAAGACGACCCATAATTACATCGCTATCGTTGGATCATTTTCGTCCAGACCAACATAGAACTGACGGAAATATTTGCGCCATTTCAGGATCGGGCCATCGCCGTCACACAGTAGCGGCTTTGGACGATATTTCTTATTATCCCAGACAATCAGATCAACAGATTCAAACCCGGCGGATTCTTCACCTTCTGCGTCGCCTATCGAGTGCAAATAGAGGTGATGGGCTGTCGCCGCCTCCTCTGATCCTTCCGGATATTTTTTCCAGCTAAACATCATGCGGACCCGCGACATTTCCTCATCCACGGGCGTCGGCATGGCAAACATCAGCATTTTGACGTCACCTTTGGAGTGCCAGTTCGGCGCCAGGCCCGGCCCTTGCGAGGCCCCGACAATATAGCCATCCATAATATCATAGTGCCAAATATGGCCTTCGGCTTTCGCTTCAACGTCCGGGATAATCGGCGCGCCGTGCAGGAACTTGAGGTGCGGGGTATCGACTGAATTTTCGCCCATTTCCTGAATACAGGTCCCGATATCCCAGCAATGGAATTTAGTCTCAACATGATCATCGGGATTTTCAAATTCATCATAGGCCGGAATTTCCCATTTCGGCTCTTCCCCCTCAGGATGATACCAGGCCCAGATCGCGCCGTATTTTTCAACAACGGGCAGAGCTTTGAGGACAGGCTTTTTCTTGCAAATCCCGGGCATAACCTTGCCGTAGGGTATTTCTTTACACCAGCCCTCAGTGTTAAATTGCCAATGGTGAAACGGGCAGCGAATATTATCGCCCTGAACCGTACCGCCATGGCCGAGGTGAGCCCCGAGGTGCGGACAATAGGGATCTGTCATGCCAACGGCGCCGTTTTCGCCCCGAAACAGGACCCATTCCTTGCCGAATACTTTTTCAATTTTAATCTCGCCCGGTGCAATTTCGTGCGAGAAGTGTACGCAATACCAGCCATAAGGTATCGGGAATGGGCAACGTTCCAGCTCCTCGCCGGTTTGGATATGGTCTTTATCGACTTGTGCGTTCATGATTATCTCCTGCTCTTAATCTTCTAAAACTTCAGGGGTTAGCGCCTGTGCGGGGTTGCGTTCGCCCAGGACTTTGACTTTAAAGCTCATCGCTGGACCGGGCGTCGGGAATGATTTGGTCTTAAGCTCGTAATTCGGGCTCTCAAGCGCCAGATCGAGACGGTGGAACAGCCGCGAGATCAGCATGCCCATCAAGACTTCTGCCAGGTTTTGCCCCAGACATGTATGCGGGCCCCGCCCAAATGGCGAATAAGCGCCCGGAACCATATGTTCTTTGCGCTCATCGCTATAGCGCTCTGGATCATAGGCCAGCGGATTTGGAAAGTTTTCTTCGAGATAATGCGGCACTGACGTTCCGATAATTAGCATTTCTTCGGCCGGAATTTTATAACCCTCAAATTCGATCTCTTTAGTGGTCGTGCGCATTTGTCCAACAGCCACCGGCCAGATCCGCATCGACTCTTTAATACAGCCCTGAATGTAATCAAGGTTACGGACATCCATCGATGTGACAGTCCCTTTAGCGTAGAGCGCGTCGGCTTCCGCCTGAACTTTTTCAAGCACGCCCGGTGTTTTAAGAATGCCGTAAACCGCGCCGGAAACCGTATTGGCGACCGTATCCAGACCCGCCACATAGGGGCCCGTCAGCAGAACCGCGAGATCGCGTTTCTGGACAAATTCCGGATCATCAATGTGAGCGCGCATAATATCGCCGAGCAGGTTCTTCGGTAAGGTTCCGTCTTCGGCATGTTTCATAAACCGGTCGACGGTTTTCTGGCCAAGCTCGTCAACGCGCTTGCTGGCTTTCTTGAATTTCGGGCTTTTCAGATACCATTTTGGTTTAACTCTCGCGACTAAGACCAGCAAAAGAAACAAAATATTGGTTCTAATATCTTTGACATATTCGAGCGGCGCTTCCCCGCTCATCAGCTCGCCAATGACCTGAACAATCATATATTGAAACGCTTCGAGGACCGGCGTTTCTTCGCCGGGCTTCCAGTCCCGCTCGATCGATTCATCAATAAAATGCGAGATTTTATGATATTGCCCTGTTGCGGCTTCGCGGGAAAATCCCGCCCGCATTATCGCGCGCATCCGGCGATGATCTTCGCCGTCAATCTGAGTCAGGGTTTTTGACGCGCCGAAATGATTGACGAAATCATCCCAAAACTCCTTCGAGCGCAGCCCTTCCCGGCCGGCTTTTGTCGACATGAATTTCGCGGCTTCTGCGCCGGCGATAACATATTGCTTCCGGCCAAAAACATTGACCCGGTAGACGGGCCCGTAATCTTTGTAACAGCGCACGAAAAACGCCGCCGGATCTTTGCCCATCTCAAATGTATTGCCGACAAAAGGAATCCCTTTGACGTCCGGAATATTTTTTGTGTCATTGGCTTCAATTGCTGCGACCATCAGGCTGCCTCTTCAAATAATTTCTCGTCATCCATGCCGACATAGCGGGCAAATGCGCTAAACGCCGACCGCATCAAACCGCTGACCTTTTGTTCGGGCGTTTGGGTAAATTCGTCGAGCGCCTCCCGTAAGTGCGGGAATTCCTTGACGTCGAGGCGCGCAAATTGCCGCCGCGCCACGACATCCATCGTCTCGTCCTGAAACTCAAATTCGCGCTGCCGCACCGTCTCAACCGCGCCGCCATAAGCGATAATGCCGATCGAATTGAACAAGCGCATCGCGTCTTTGGGCGCGATACCGCGTTTATTCATCCCGGCCAAAAACGGCTCGACCAGTTTAAAATGGACTTCAAAGCCGAAATCGGTCGGGCTCATGGAATTTATATATGTTGGATTATTGGCCAGTAAATCCATCAGACCGAGCACATAATCGCGCGCCATCATGGACCAATGCTGCCCTGTGTCTTCCGGAAGAGACACATCGGAGAGCGCGTAAACTGCGGCCGCGCGCATCAGCGCCTTGCGGCTGTCAAAATATTGGTAAAGCGTCGCCGTTCCCACACCAAGGTGGCTTGAAAGCTTCTTCATCGTGACATTTTCAAGGCCGAGCTCGACAGCGCCGCCTAATATCTCCTCATGGGTGAGAAGACGCGGGCGACCATATGAGGCTGTTTTTGGCTCTGCTTCCAAACGAAAAACCCTTTCAATTTGACTTTCCGAACGTTGTTCGGATATTCATCTATGATAAGATCAAAGTCAATGAAAAACGCGCTCACATTTGCCGAAACCGGCGCTTTACAGGCATCATGCCTGCCGCTAGAGGCCTTCGGCCCTCAGACCAATCACCCGTTTCTGGCGTTTGATCTTAGCGGTTCAAACGGATCATTAAATAATTGGCTTTCCCGTTTGCCCTGCCCGGTCATCGGAATCGGCGACGGGCTGGCCGCAAGCGCTTGTGATGTGGTGCTCGAAACCGATAAAAAACTGGACATTATCACAAATAATATCGAAGCCGCGCCCATCACCGCTATGACGCTGGTGCAGCACCTGCGCGCCATTGAAGGCCTGCCTATGGATAAGGCCCTGACCATGGAAAGTCTGGCCTACGGAACCGTGCAGCAAGGCCCGGAGTTTATGGCCTGGCTTAAATCATACGAAGGCGGCAGGCTCATCGCTGAACCCGGCCCGCCAATCATTTCCGATATTGATGGCGATACGCTCCATATTCGCATCAACCGCCCGAAGAACTACAACGCCATCGGCACCGAAGTCCGCGACGCCCTATGCGAAATCCTCGACATGGCCCTGATCAATGACGGCATCCAGCGCGTTGAACTTACCGGAAACGGCAAGACCTTCTCCATTGGCGGCGCGATCCAGGAATTCGGAGAAGTCACCGACCCGGCAACCGCGCATTGGATTAGGAGTATAAGACTACCTGCCACGCGATTAGCGCAATTATCCGACCGCCTCCACATCCACGTCAATGGCGCCGCCATTGGAGCCGGCGCAGAGATTTGCGGATTTGCGAAACAAGTGACGGCGTCTGAGAAAGCATGGTTCCAACTGCCGGAGCTGAAATACGGATTAATCCCCGGGGCCGGAGGAACCGTCGCGCTCAGCCATCGCATCGGACGGCAAAGGACGGGTTACATGGCGCTGAGCATGGAAAAGGTTTCGGTTAAGACAGCGATGGATTGGGGTCTAGTGGATGAGGTCGTATATGTATAAAAACTATTTTATCAAAAATGAACCGCAACCAGAATTCAAGAAGGAATTCATTTCGCTTTGGGATGGATGGTTGGGCAAGAAAAATCTCGACAAACTGGATGAAGTATCGGAAGCGGAATGGTCAAAATTCAACACCATGATTCTTGCCATTTCCTCAAAGTACAAAGTCGGAAAGGTAGATTTCGAAACACAAACAATCGAATTTCCAACAATTATATCTGAAACCTTTAGCGACTACGAAACCTCAATGAATAAAGAGAGCTCCGAGTTTTCTAGCTATATCATTCCAGAGTTAGAATGTATGATTTCTGAAGAATGGGATTATACCTATATAATTTGGTACAAAAACTCTAGTTCACTCAAATTAATCACCCCATTTGCTCGAGCATCAGGTCTTTATAATTTCTCTGACTAATTCATGTGCTAATTCCACCCACTCGTAAAACGTCAGCTGGAATTCACGCCCATGCGGGAGCACCTGCAAACTGGAAATAGAGAAATCGAACATATGGGCGTGGGCCCCGCTCGCCAGCGGGGTGAGCGAAGTTTTAATTGATCCGGCACCAAATTCCGCTTACGTTCACTATATGTTCCAATTCGATATAATGTTAAAAAATCTAAATTCCGCTCATCCCGCCGCAGGGCGGGACCCACGCCTAGCTTTACAATATGACTGTTCTCACCTTCTGGACCTATATTATCACCAATCACAAACTCGGCGCGCTCTACACGGGGCATACGGATAATATTGGATATAGAATGGAACAGCACATTCACGGCGAATTTGAAGGTTTTTCGCAAAAATACGGTCTCAAACATCTGGTCTGGTTTGAGCCATTCGGATCACGGCATGAGGCATTTGTAAGAGAGCGGCAAATAAAAAATTGGAACCGGCAATGGAAACTCAATCTGATTGAGGCATTCAATCCCCTTTGGCTAGATTTGCACCGAGTTCCATATTGGCCTTTACCGGACCCCGAGGCATTTCCAAAGCAATATGACGCCTGCTTGAAACATCGCGTGGATCCCGCCCTACGGCGGGATGAGCGGAGGTTTAGGAGGTGAAGGAAACCATTTTAACCTCACCCAAATCCTTCCGCGCCTCGTCCCACCCCCGGTCCAGCAATATCAAATCTGCAGGCTCTCCAACCGCCACTCTCCTCGGCTCACCGCCTGCATCTTCCGCTGGTTTCGTATAAAGCGCCAGTGCCTCTTCCGGCGTGATTGACTCCGCCTCAAACCCCTTAGGCCGTTTAACGGCGGCGGCCATGGCGGCCCAGGGATTGGGGTCGCCGAAGGGGGCGTCGCTGCCGGCAGCGAGCGGTAATCCGGCGCCCAAGAATGATTTGAGCCGCCAGAGATGGGGATGGTCAGCCTCCGGCACATCTTTGAGATAGGCTGCTCGCCGCTCGGCGATGAAATTAGGCTGGGTCACGACGATGACGCCGAGGCGCTGCATCCACTCTATCGCGGCCTCATCGGCGATGGCCGCATGCTCAATCCGGTCGCGATCGATCGGCCCTGCTTTCTCAATCGCCGCGAGCGTCATCATCAGCTCAGCGCGGGTGACACAATGGGCTGCGATCGCACGACCCGCATCATGCGCCGTGCCAATTACACGGGCCAAATCCGCCAGCGCTGGCAAGTCGTGATCATGATAATGGAGTTTGAGATGCCCTCGCCTTGGATGGCTCACACCGGTTAGCTCCGCCTTGCCCATAATCGACAGGTTGAGATCACCCGCCTGCTCGAGATAGTTTTCAAACTCGGCTATGCCATTGGACGGCGTCACCTCGGTCACGCCCACAATGCCATAGCTGCGCAGGCGTTTGATCAGGGGCGTTAAATCGGGAAAACCGCTGCGGCGAATAATATGATCACTGTCATAAAGCCGCCCGTCTTTGGGCTCTTTAATGCCGAGCTCATCCATCGCGCGGCTGTTGAGAATCCACAGCCGTCCGCTGCGGTGTTGTATCCGCACCGGCCGATCCGGGCCATTGGCATCGAGCCAGTCGCGGTTGATCTCGCCGGCCACGCTATGGTGGTATCCTACGCCGCGCAGGAAGCCTTCACCTGGCTGATCGAGCGCCTTGATCAAATCATCTTCGGTCATCACTTCCGGCGGCCCGCAGCGCATCGAATTCATCGCCGCTGCCGTCGCGTTGAGGTGGATGTGATGATCGTGAAGACCGGGCAGAAGCGCGCCGCCTTTTCCGTCTATGTCGGCAACTCCTTCGAGGTGCGGCGCAATCTCGGTGATGATTTTACCATTGGTCCGGACATCCATGATCTGTCCGTCAACTTCGGCGTTGCGGATTAACACGACACCCTCCGCTCATCCCCGAGAAGACGGGGATTTGAACCCGTCGAGAATTTTACCTGGCATTTCGGACGCTTATCCCATTTCTGAAAGCTGTTTAGATTCCCGCCTGCGCGGGAATGAGCGGATTTCTTATGGGTCAAAAACAACCCCCACCACTCCGATTGTCCCAAACTTGATTTGGGATCCAGTTTTTCCAAACTCGACGCAGCCCTGCGATTTTTGACCAGACTGGATTCCGACTTTCGTCGGAACAGTCGGATGGATGAGGGGTTGGTCGTCATACGCCCCGAAGGATAAATGGGTTATCCTCTCCCAGTTCATGAACCCGCCTGCTTGTTCGGCGCATCGGATAGAGCGGCGAGATATCCGCACCAGCAATATCCGACCATTCTTCCGCCGTAGATTTCAAATCACCTAAATCCCCGAGCGCGTATCTGAGCGTATCGCGCATCGACATATCGATCACGGCACCGCCGCCTTGCTGATAACGGGCCCAAATCGCGAGCGCCAGATGAAGTCCATTGACCGGATCAGCGATCGCGTCCCCGACAAAACAGGGTTTGCCGTGTGCGGCATTCATGATCGCGGACGTTCCGGCTGAAATCGCGATATCATCGCCAAACCCGATCCGGTTTGCATCCCGGCCATAGGCGGTCAGCCGGGCCCAGACTTTGCCGGGCTTTCGGATGGTATAATCCTCAGCGACAATGCCGAGCTGTTCAAAGGCGCGGGGCCTCGACGCTTCGATGACAATATCGGCGCGCTCCAGCAAGTCCTTCAGGCCCGCCAGCCCGGCATCGGATTTAAAGTCAAAGGCGAGACAGGACTTTCCGGCATTGATCAGTTTGTAAAAGCCGGCATGTCCGTTGCGCATCCCATCGGGCCGGTTGGGACCTTCGACCTTAATGACGCTCGCGCCAAGCCGCATCAGAAGGCTGGACGCGAGTGGTCCCGCCCAAAGGCCGGACAGGTCCGCAATCAAGGGCGTTTTCTCCGGCTTCGCTTTTTCAAATGTTTGAGAAGTGAACCACCCATCAGGTCGATCCGGCAGTTCTTCTTTGGCGACAGCGAGCCCGATTTCAGCGGCGCGTGCGACCAAATAATCGGTATTTATACCACCGACTTTGGCGACGATCCCGTTCCAATCGGTGACATAATCTTCGAGCCAGGCGGGCACCAGATCCCAATCATCGTCTCGCACGAGGTTAAGCGCGATCCGGCCGTCAAAACTATCCAACAATCGGCCATAACCCCCGGCACACATGCGGCCTTTGCGCATCGTTCGGCGAAGCCGCGCCCGTTCCCCTAATAACAAAGACCCGTTTACAGGCAGCCCCGGCTTGTCTCCGGCAATCGCTTTGAGCGCCATCAGCGCGCCGTCCGCATGCGCCGCGAGCGGGCTTGGCAGCACCAATCCAGTGGTCTTGAGCAGACCCGATCGTTTATAGGCAATCGCCGGATGATCGGAAAGCTGATCGACGCGCTCGCTACGGCTCAAGGACGAGAGAAGCTCATTGGCGTAATTGGCCGCGTGATTAGTTTGCAAGCTGGTCCCGGATGACACGGCGGAGTAACTTTCCTGTTTCGTTATAAGGCAGCTCATCCATACGGTGAATCACAGACGGCAGCCGCGAAGACCTTAATTGGGATTTGACCATGGCACAAATCTCGTCATCTGAAATATCGCCGGTACAAACCACGGCGAGGCCCACCGCTTCGCCCCATTCGACATCAGCGACGGCGACGGCGGCGACGTCTTTGATAGCGGCATGAGCGCGGACGACATCTTCGATCTCGCCGGGCGAAATATTCTCGCCGCCGCGCACAATGACATCATCGGCCCGGCCATCGATAAAGAGATAGCCGCCCGCATCGACAAAGCCGCGGTCTTTGGTCAGGAACCAACCGTCTGCGTCGAGCTGTGAGCCAAGCCCTTTATACTCGCCGCTGACTTGATCGCCGCGCACCCAGACGAGGCCTGTCTCCTCGGCGCCGCAAAGCGCGCCCTCTTCCGAGCGGATTTGAAGCTCGATTGATGGTATCGGCATGCCGGCTGAACCAAGACGGCGCTTAATCGCCGGATCTTTAGAAGTGAAAGCCTCTCGGTGATCATCGGGGCCGAGCATACAGATTGTGGCGCTGGTTTCGGTTAAGCCATAAGCATTGGTGAAATTAACGTGTGGCAGAAGTTTCATCGCCGCTTCGATGGTCTGGCGCGGCATCTTCCCGCCGCCATAGGCGACATTTTTGAGAAGCGGTAGGTCAAGGTCTTCGCCAGCGAGTTCGACAATGCGCTGGAGCATGGTCGGTACTAGAAAAGCATTGGTCACATTCTCGCGCTTGGCCAGATCAATCCAGGCTTCGGCGGTAAAATGGGGCAACTGCACCATTTTCCGGCCGGCATAGGTGGAGCTGAGAACAGCTGCAATCCCGGCGATGTGATAGGGCGGCACGGCAAGCAGCGCTGCTTCGTTTTCTTCTGCGGACATAAATTCGACCGTGCCGAAAATATAGGCCATGAGATTATCATGTTTGAGGATGGCGGATTTAGGCTCGCCGGTCGTGCCGCTGGTGAATAGTTCTACGGCAACGCCGCCGTCAACATCCGGAGCTTCGCCTTCATAATGATCGCCGGTTAAGGCGTCGACGGGCAGGATATCACGGATATTGTCGACATGCATATCGCGGTCTGTGATCACGACCGCCGGGGCGATGCGGGCAAGTTGAGCCTCTATCTGATCCGATGACAGACGGTAATTCATCGGCACAAATTGTGTCCCGGCCAGAGCGGCGCCGAATAGAGCCGCGGGCATGACCTGATGATTTTCGGTAAAATATCCGACTCGCTCTCCGGTATGAATATGACTTGCCACGACCTTGGCTGCTCGCCCCAATTCTTCAAAAGTCAGGCGCGTCTTACCCGCGACAATCGCCTCGCGGTGCCCCATGGCATCGGCGGCCATTTGAAGAATGAGGTGGATATTCATGTTCTAATAAACTCCGCTCATCCCGCCGCAGGGCGGGATCCACGCACTGTTCTTGACTGAGATTTGTTGAAATCCGTGGACCCCGCTCTTCAGCGGGGTGAGCGGAATTTTAATACATATTGAATTCATAATCTGAAATATTAGTCCGAACTCGGAAGCTTCTTCGCCGCTTTCACATCAATGACATAACCGCCAACACCAACAGACCCGTCGCCGCCGCGCGTACATAAAAACTCCATGCTCTCGGCCTCATCGGTGTAGCGTTTACCGACCAGCGTGCCGAAATTTTCGCCCGTCATGTCGCCAAGCTCGGCTGGATCACCGACCTGCATCGGCGCGCCGCCGCAGGTGATTTCGAGCTCTTCAGCCGGGGCGCGCAGCACCATGATCTGCGTTTTGCAGACTGTGCTCGAAAGCTTTGTCCCGGGTTTGTAAATCTGTCCCATATCGTCCTCTTTATTCTGCTTTGCCGATGATCGCGCCGGCCACGCCGGAGCCGATAAAGGCGGTTTCCGCGTCCTTGATCTGGTTGGCGGCGGTCCCGCGCATTTGCCGAACACCTTCTGTGATATTGTTTATACCATGAATATAAGCTTCGCCAATAAGCCCGCCATTTGGCGAGAGCGGCGTTGCGCCGCCCAGCTCCAAATTGCCATCAGCGACATAATCCTTGGCTTCGCCAAGTCCGCAATAGCCGAAGCCTTCGAGCTGGCGCAAAACCTGCGGCGTGAAATTATCATAGATCATCGCGACCTTGGTGTCTTTGGGCGCGATCCCGCAGGCATTGACCAGTTTCTCGGTCGCGCGGATCGCGAGATCATTATGCAGCAAATCACCTTCGTAAAAGTCGGAAATAATCTCGTGATTGAACAGCATGGAATATTCCGCCCCAAATATCGGCACAGGCTTTTGCTTGAGGTTTTTCGCGCGTTCGCGAGTCGTAATCAGGATCGCGCAGCCACCGTCGGATTCCTGACAGCAATCAAGCAATCTAAACCACGGCTCGACAATCCAGCGGCTGTCTTGATGATCGGCAAGCGTGATCGGCTTGCCATAGAAAAACGCATTAGGATTGGTCGCGGCGGCCTTGCGGAATGTCACGGATATTTGGCCAAGGTCTTCGGACGTAACGCCGTAAGTGTTCATATAGTGGCCACAAGATAGCGCTTCCCAGGCCGCCGGCGTCTGCGCGCCAAACGGGAAACACCATTCCATAAAGGTCGAGCTATGGGCGTCGGGTGATAGGCTGACCGAGGGTTGGCCGAAGCGGTATTGGCTGCGCTCGTTCATGGCGCGCCAAATGATGAAATAATCACACATGCCGGACTCGACCGCGTTTTTGGCGTGCACCAAAGTCGCAACAGAGGCGGCCCCGCCTTGCGGCAGGCGTGTGGTGTAATTGATATCGCGCGCGCCGACGGACCGCATCAAATCAATCTCGTCGGATTTGTCGATCGCAAATGTCGTAAATCCGTCAATATCGTGCGGCGATAGGCCGGCATCTTGGCAGGCGGCGACGACAGCTTCGGCGGCGAGTTGCTGCTCTGAGCGGCCGGACGCTTTGGAAAATTCGGTCTGGCCAATGCCGACGATACAGGCTCGTTGTGATTCCGCGACCATTATCCGGCCTCCCCTGTTTCTAGGGCTCTAAAAACAGGCACAGCTTTGCCGCCTGATGTTTCAGCAAAATCAACGGTTACGCGCATGCCAAACTCAGGGGCGTCTTCGCCTTCGAGATTGGAGACCATGCGGACACCTTCATCGAGCTCAACCAGAATAACCCAGGGGCTTTCGGCGAACAGAAATGAGGCCGGCCTAACTTGCCGGCACCAGGACATGACGGTGCCTTTGCCGGATAATTTGGCTTCGGTTTTCTCGGACGAGTGACAGACAGGGCAAAGCGCGCGCGGCGGATGCCAGAGCTTGTTACAGGGCTCACACTTCTGGACAACAAATTCCCCGCGCTTGCAGGCGTCCCAGAAAAAGTTGCTATCGATCCGCGGGATCGGATCAGGTCGCATAGGACGATTCTTTTTTTCTGTTGTGTCGTTCATTTGTCTCTTCTTTGATTGTCCGAAATCAGGTTTGATTTCGGCTTATGATGCCAATTGGTCCCCCGGACCAATTTTGTGGCATCATAAGCCCCACGGATTCTTCATTTCTTTTTGGCCCGGCAGTGGCGGATCACAGAGAATGGCGGTTGTATTGGCCATCTCTAAAATCTCTTCCTCACTATAGCCGATTTCTTCGAGGATGGCTTTGGTACAATCACCGACGATCAGCGGAGCTGACTGGATCACGCCTGGCGTATCCGAAAGGTCATAAGTCAGGCCGATTTGCTCAAGATTGCCGACATAGCGATCCTGATAGGCCACGGTCCAATTGCGCTCGCGATATTTTTTATTGTCGTGTAGACGCCGAGAGGCTTCGCCGTCGGAAATGGCGGCGGGAATTCCGGCCTGCATCAGATCCGCCATTAATTCGGCCGATGGCCCGCCGGCAAAAACGCCGATTTTGTCCGGGCCGGTCAGCGCGTCAAACGCCTTGCGGTGCGCGTCCGTAATCGCCGCAATTTGAATCCAGACATTGTCGGCACATCTATAGAGGCGGTAATAATCGCCATAGCCGGTCTGGTCCGGATTGAGAACGGGCCGGTCGACGCGGGAACCGTCTGGTTTGGCCACAGCATAGCTCGAACTTAACAGACAAGCATTCACAATCGACGTATCAACAAACTGGCCTTTGCCTGTGCGCTCGCGCTCCATCAGAGCGTTGCAGATGCCGACGGCTGTCAGAAAGCCATTGCCGGTATCGCCGAGCGAGGTCAGCGCCCAGAGCGGGTGTCCGCTTTCATGATAGAGCGCGCCGTCTTCGTGCTGAATGCCCGATAGGCAAGCGCCGGTCTGATCATTGCCCGGCAGGTTCTTACGCGGACCGTCTTCAAAGCCGCGCGAGTGACAATAGATCAGGCGCGGAAATTCTTTTTTCAAACTGTCATAATCAAGGCCCAGACGCGTCGTCGCGGGATAGCGCATATTATGCTGCACCACATCGCAGGTCGCGATGACCTTCTTGAGCGCTTCCATGCCCTTGGGATGTTTGAGCATAACAGCAAAGCTGCGCTTGCTCCGGTTGGCCATGGCCGCGATATGGGTCTTGTGCCAATAGGCATCCCACAGCGTGTTCATCTTGATCACTTCCGCGCCCATATCGGCCAGAAGCTGACATCCAAAGGGCCCGGCAATGGCGAGGCCAAGATCGAGCACGCGAATACCGTCCAGCGCGCCCTTGCCGGTTGGCTTGGCGTGCACTTTATGGGCTTCTATATCGGGCAGAGAGGCGGCGTGGGCTTTGACCGCGTCCGTATCGGCGCCGGTGGCGCGCGTTGGGCCCTGAATTTTGCCTTGGGAGTTGCCCATTTTATAGGTGATGCCGACCTGATTGATCGGGCCGAGCTCCGGATCATCGACGGTTGCGACGCAGCCATCATCAAGCAAGAGCGGATCGGTCAAACTGTCTTCAATTGAGCGGCAGGGCTGGATCGTGACATTGCCGATCGCGCCGGCCTCGACCCATTCGGCCTGTGAGAATTTCTTGAACGCATCGGCGAGGATCGGCTGGTAATGCGCCATGACCAGCAGCTCTTCCGGGCCAATGCCGAAACGATCCGGGTCGTTTTGAACCGTCAGGTCCGGCGTGGCGTTGATCTCGTCACCGCGCGAGGCCTCTAGGATAAAGCGGGGGTTTGGCACCCAGTTGTGGATCCAGCCGCCGTCTTTGCATTTGAAATGCCCCTTAGGAGAGCTCGCGCCCATGATCCACGTGTTAAAGCCTTGCGCGTCGATATCATCGGCCCGTTGCCAAACACCGGACCCGCAGGCCATCGCGCCCTGCATCAAAGATGTCGAGACTTTCTGGCCCCGTCCTGTTTTCTCACGCGCGAACAAAGCCGCCGCCAGTCCCGCAGAGGCTGAGAAAAACGCGCCCATAGATGGCCATTTGGAGGCGACATGGAGCGGGCCTTCACGGTTCGCGCCTTGCACCCAATCCGGGTCAATCTCGGCGGCATCGGCGAACGGGTCTTCGCGGCCTGCCATATGGTAGAGCGCCCCTTCGGGCCAGCCGCGCTGTTCATGCTGCAAGCCGGAGCTTGCCGCGACCAGCGCGTCATAGCCGCGCCGGTCATCATCATCGCCGTAACCGGTGATCGAGACATAGACGAGGCGCGGATTAATTTTGGCCAGAGTTTCATAGTCTATGGCCAGATCAGCGGTCTTGCCCGGCGACATGCTCTCGATCAACACATCGGCCTCGGCAACCAGTTTCTTGAATAGCGTCAGATCGGACGGGTCTTTGAGGTCCATCACGGCGTTTTTCTTGCCGCGGTGCCAGACTTTATATCCCAATAGCCCTTTAAACGGATCACCCTGGGGGCGTTCGATCCGGGTGACATCAGCGCCGTGATCGGCGAGCAGCATGCCGGTCAACGGGCCAGCTATACCCCAGGACAGGTCGAGAACCTTTAATCCATCCATGACACCTGACATATTTGTCCCCTTATGTATTTTGGGCCTTGATTATAGGCTCGAAAAGCTCATATAGGGACTTTCCGAACGTCATTCGGAAAATACTTTTAAAAGCCTCTTAGTCAAGCTAAAAGGCGTAAAATTATGAGGAAAAGCATGGCGACCTTTAAAGTCACAACGCAGGGCGGCGAGACCAAAGATGTTGAAGCCCCCGATGGCACCATATTGATGCAGGCGCTCAATAACGCCCTTCTGGTCGAGGCGACCTGCGGCGGCGCGGCGAGCTGCGGCACTTGCCATGTCTATTTTGAGGATGCCTCGCTGGCCGGAGAACGAACCGAGGATGAAGGCTATATGCTCGAAAGCCTGGAGGATTTTGTCGAGATCAAAGATGGCTCGCGCCTGTGCTGCCAGATGACGGTCGAAGCGCGGCATGATGGCTGCGCCATTGAAATCGCGCCCGAAGCCTAAAGAAGCGTAAGACCGCGCCCATGCCCAGAACCCTCGAAGCGACCTTTGAAAATATTCGCCTCGAAGCCCTGCTCTATAAAGCGGACAAACCCACAGACAAACCATTATTATTCTGCCTGCCCGGCGGCGGCGCGGCGCGCGGGTTTTTTGATCTTGCGCCGGACTATAGTTTCGCGGATCGCATGATGGCCAAAGGGTTTGATGTCATCACCATGGATCACCCAGGCACGGGGACGAACCTCCTGCCCGAAAACCACGGGTTTCTAAGTCCGCGCGTCTCGGCCGACTATATCAACTGGGCGCTAAGCTCCTTTATCGACGCAGAGTGGCCAGCCCAAGCTGAAATGACTGAGCGCGAGGTGATCGGTATCGGCCACTCCATGGGCGGGATGATGGCAACGCTGGTTCAGGGCCGTCACAGGCCGTTCAAAGCCATGGCGCTTCTGGGTAGCAGCGCCGGCGGCCTCGACTGGGGCCTGAGCGAAGACGAGCTGAAATATAAAAACCGCGAAGCCGATATCGCGCGCGATCTTAAGGCGCTGACCCTCGCCAAATTCGGCGCCGAATTCCCCGGCTCGCCCGGCGGCGGCCCGAGCGGAAAATCCATACTTTTCGGGGGCGAAACCGAAGAGCTAACCGAAGACCTTCGCCAAAACACATGCAAGCTTTTCGCCGCCGGCGGCATGATGAGCATGCTCCGCGGCAGTTTCAAAACAGAAGTCGAAAGCCTTGATATCCCCCTCTTTTTCGCCTTCGGCGATCATGATTTGGGGATACCGCCGAAAGATGTGCCAAAGGATTATGTCAATGCGCCCTCGACGCAGTTGATGATCCTGGAAAACACCGGGCATAACCATATGGCGTTCTCGAGTATTGGGGGGTTGACGGACGCGATTGGGGATTGGGTTGCGGGGGTTAAGGGAATCCGATTATAAATTCCGAGAGTTTCAATTTCATAATGGACCTGCAGCTGATTAGACCGGAAACCAAATGACGGAGATCACAGACGACGAAAGGGCAATTTATGACAAGATTACCCGCCTCAGCGATTCGCTAAGAAAATCATCTTTTAAATTAACCGGGCTAAACCGGGATCCAAAAATGTTTTCCGTTATGCTGTTTAGACGACTTTGGAGTAACCATCGCGGATATACCTTGCTGCACAACAATGAATTGCTTCTTGAAGCCGAAATTGTCCTTCGGTCTGGAATTGAGGCCGCAATATGCATTGCTGCAAATTACAGTTTGCGAGAAGATTTTGTGGAATTAATGCGAAGAGATGCAGCAAAAACAGTTTTAGGACAGATAAAAACACATCGGCAAGATGGCGGAGATGACTTAATAAAGGACCAGGAGGCCTTTGTTCGCGAGGTTCGAGATTCGCTGCCTCAGGGAGAAAATCTCGCGCGCCTAAATTGGAAGAAACTAGCCGAAAACGGACAGGTGCCCCAACTTTATGGTTTTCATCGCAGGCTCTCGGGTGTTTCAGCACATGTCACAGGCTTATCGATAATGAGCGGAATTAGTGCCGCTGATGGCAGTGGTTCAGAACAACAAGAAGAACTGACTAAGCTTTCAAAAAGATCACACCTCATGATGATGGCGGGAGCGACCCTGTTGGGATCAAGTTTGCATGCGGCAATGATTGAAGACCAAACTCAAATTCAACTTGCTGAAGAATTGAAAAACGAAATGAATGAAATTTCTTATAGTTGGCTGTAATTCCTACCAAGCACCCCGGATTCACCTTAATAACCTAGGCCGATTCCCGCGCTCGACGAGATACGCGGAATGGGCAATGCGCAATATACGCCATTGATCAAGCGCAGAATTCAAAAATCATTCATATCAAAAGAGATGGCGGATTTCGCGTCGCTCTATCCGCTGGCTTTAAAAAATATTATTCCACACCCCGCTCACCCCGCTGAAAAGCGGGGTCCAGTTTTCCCGAGCGGGTTGGCTGGGTCAGATTTAGAAAACCTGGATCCCGGCCTTCGCCGGGATGAGCGGGTTGGTTTGGATGGATGGAGGAATTACTCCCTCCTCAACTCTTCAATAACCCTCGCATCGGCCCAGTAGATATCGACGGGTTTTTCGCCGTTGACCCGTTCATTGCTCCGCCGGTCAAAGAAGATGAATTTTCCGTCGGGTGAGACGCTCGGGTAATTTTCGGCTGCCGAGGTGTTTATGGTGTCGCCCATATTGATGGCGGGGCCCCAGGCGCCATCGGCGGCGCGGTAGCTGATATAGAGGTCGGATGTGCCTGTTAGGAGTGTAGGGGGCAAAGCCCGAAATGCGCCATTGATCAGGTGCGGAATTCAAAAATCATTCATATCAAAAGAGATGGCGGAGTTCGCGTCGCTTTCCGCTCATCCCCGCCGGACACCGCGCGCAGGCGGGAATCCGCCATACGCTTGCTAGCCAAATACTTACGAATTATATTACCAACGCTCTATGCGATCGATTCTCGGTTTTGCCCTAATATTCGCCCTACTCGGGTGCGCCAATTCTGACGCTCAAGAATCCCAAAATACAAAAAACCTTGCTTGAATTTACTTCAAATTATCGAAGTGATAGCGATAGTGCGAGGCTATATGGTTCAATCAAAATTATGTGTGAATTTAGCCTAAAACATGCTATGAGTCGACAATGGGACGCATAAAAATATCAATCTATCATGTTATATGCACCAAGACTGCAACTGCATTACGGCCCGACGATCTTTATTTCATTAGTACGCTGAAATGCGTCGCACAGCCGCCAAGTCCTATCAATGTCCAAGACCCAATTATCATAGAAGATATCACCCATGTTTCTTTAGATAAGCAAATCAATACCGGGTACAGGGGAAAACTATGGCAAGACCCTGACAATATCGTTTTCCAAGGTGAATGCGATGATGAACACAAAGTCTGCGGAAGTGTCTATTTTGTAGATCGTGTCGGAAAAGCGAATGAGCGGAAGGATTTGTCACAGCGAATACCGATATGGCCGTTTTCCTATCGAGGCGGAGGTAAGGCTATCGCACAATCCATTTTAGGTCTATTATCGTTGGGCACAGGTGCCATGCTTGGAGCACTAATCGCTGCTGTGATAGCAACATCCGTTGCAGGTTGGCTGCTTCTAATTAGTTCTGGAGGACTTGCTGGGTTACTTTGGGCATTTGCAATTATCGCATTTCTCGAGTTTTCGAAAGACGAAATTGCCATAGATGATTATTATTTAGGTGCAATTGCAATTTGTGTTGCTGTAGAGCCGCATCCAAAGACATCACGAATAAATTTCCGAATGAATAATGCGACAAATGGGATTGAACTTTACTTTAGAGACGGAACAAAAAAGTACGAATTTAATGCGGATAGCGGGCATGACTACAATATCAAGTTTTTGATTGAACGAAGCTAATAGTTTGCCGAGTGGAATCTCGCGATAACCGTATTTTTCAAACATTCGGGAATTTTTCCTATCTCACCAAGTACTCCGGGTTAATTCGGCCTGTAGTATAGAGGGCAAAGCCCCAAATGCGCCGCTGAACAGGCGCGGAATTCAAAAGTCATTCATATCAAAAGAGATGGCGGATTTCGCTTGGCTCAATGCACTGGCTTTAAAAAATATTATTCTACACCCCGCACACTTCGCTGCAGAGCGGAGTCCAGTTTTCCAGAGCGGGTTGGCCGGGACAGATTTATAACACCTGGATCCCGCCCTTCGGCGGTATGAGCGGGGTGTGGGGAGATGGCGGATTTCGCCACACCCATCACTCCCCCCTAAGTTCCTCAATAATCTTCGCATCGGCCCAGTAGATATCGACCGGTTTTTCGCCGTTTTCATCGGCAGGTAAACGCCGGTCAAAGAAGAGGAATTTTCCGTCGGGTGAGACGCTCGGATAATTTTCGGCCGCCGCGGTATTTATGGTGTCGCCCATATTGATGGCGGGACCCTAGTCGCCGCCTGGCGCGCGGTAGCTGATATAGAGGTCGGATGTGCCATATCTGACGTTTCTTCGGCTATCCCAAATCACGTAGGATTCATCTTGGGGCGGCGGGCCCAGCGCTGATGAACATCTGGATACCGCTTTTCAGCGGTATGAGCGGGGATCGGGGCGTCCAAATCTTGATCACTGACCACCGCAACCGCCCGGAAATTCATCTGACGCTGGCAATCTTCTACCGATCACCCGATTTTGGTTAAACCCGCAATCAAAAAAACCGTAGAGACCTGCAAAGGAGACTAAGCCAATGAGCCTGATATTTCGCACACGCAAAGCGGTCAAACCCGCCGATTTGAACTGCCAGAATACGCTATTTGGCGGCCGTCTTTTATCGTGGATTGATGAGGAATGCGGCATTTATTGCGCCTGTCAGATGCAGACCAAATCGATCATAACGAAATCCATGTCGGAGATTAATTTTAAATCTCCGGCCTATCTGGGTGATGTAATTGAAATCGGGGTTGAGACGGTCGAGGTCAGGCGGCCGTCCCTGACCGTCTCGTGTACGGTGCGCGACAAGGTCTCGGGCCGGGAGATCGTCAAGATTGACCGCATCACATTTGTCGCGGTCAACGAAGCCGGCAAGCCGGTACGCCACGCCCTCTCCCACCTCGCCGGCGGACCGCGAAAGGATGATCAACCCGCGTCGCTTTTCGCCGATCTGAGCTGGATGACGAAGCTGGTCTCCAGGCCATGGAAGAAGCCGGAGGCGGAGGTCGATACGGGCAAAGAGCGGGTTTAATTATTAAGTGCACCGAATAAATCCGTACTACGCTTGCTATCAAATATAAACAATTCCGCTCACCCCGCTGTCGAGCGGGGTCCACGCTCGGATTGAAGCCCGTTCTTTCTAGATTCGAACAAACCGAACTTTAGCGTGGATCCCGGCCTTCCCACGCGGTGTCCGGCCGGGATGAGTGGGGTGTGGAGAGAGAGATGGCGGATTTACCAAGTTCGGTGCCCATTGTAGGGTGCATGGAGGCTGCAGGCCGTAATGCACCATGGCTCTGTGGTCGGCAGGCAAGCGGTTGAAATTTTGGTGCATTATGCTTTGCTTCATGCACCCTACGGCATGCCATTTCCGTTTTATTGTCTTGCATATCTAAAAACCCGCCCTATATGACCCTTATCGAATTTGGCCAGAGTATCCGGCTACTACCCATGCCAGCTCCGAATATCGGATCCCGGCGTGTATGACACTGAATTTTTCTTACCACTTCGACTTTAATCCCTGCCCCATTTTGGTGGCAGGACACAATGACGTGAAAGGAATAAACATGTCAGATATGAAAACAGGAACTGTTAAATTTTTCAACTCAGCCAAAGGCTTCGGCTTTATACAGCCTGAAAGCGGCGACGATGTTTTTGTCCACGTAACTGCGCTTGAGCGCGGCGGACTGAACAGCCTCAATGAAGGCGACAAGGTTGAATTTACCACAGCGATTAATGATCGCTCTGGCAAAACTGCCGTCGACAAAATTGCGATGGCTTAAGCCTGATACATTCAAAGCCGTTTTCGGCAATTGAGAATTAGCCCCGTATGGTTTTTACCATGCGGGGTTTTTTTATGGCCTGCGTCTAAGCCTCGCAAACCCCACGTTCCGGCGCGGAACAGAGCGCAATCCGTGGTCAATCCCCGTAGAACATCTGATTTCTGGGGTGAAAATAGTCTATTCGGGCGCGTTTTCTAGCGGGTTGAGCCGTTCTCTGGTGTCGCGCAGACGATATTCGAGCCAGTAAATCTCATAGCTGTTATTGGTCGTCGATTTTGCCTCGGCGAGCAATGTTTCGAGCGCACCTTCGCGCAGGATCAGCGCCTCATCGCCGCCCGATGCGCCGGCAATATCGAGCAGATGCAGCGCCTTGAGCGGCTCGCCGCCGTCCATATATCCGCGCGCTTTGGCGACCAGATTTTCGGCGCCTGCCAGCTCAATAATATCAGCGTTCACCGCGTCTCTCGGCACGTGATAAAGCTCGGTCGTCTTATCAAAATGGAACCAAGTCATATAATATTCCCAGATCGATTTAACGGCCCAGGACACTTTGCCGTGCTCTTGTGACAGATCGAGCGATTCCGGCAGGCTAATTTCGACCATGAGCTGCTCGAGCGTCTTGCCCTCATTCATGCCCGCAACGACCGCGTCATGGACAAATTTGGTCGCGCCGTGCATGCGCCGAAGCCCCTCATCTATGGTGTTTTTGTCGGTTACCGGATTGCGGTGGCTCGGCACAATTATCAGCGGATCCAGCTCCATAATCACCTCGAGCGATTGCACATATTCAATGGGTTTGCGGATCTTTTCACCGCGCATGGTGAACACATTCGGGAATTGCGGGAAGATCGGCCCGAAGAAATCTCCGGCAAATAACATCCGCTCTTTTGGCATCCAAAGCACGAGATTATCATTGCCCTCGGCGCCGGGCAGCGCGTGGAATTCAAAGTCCCGACCGCCTTGGGTAAATTTGAGCGGCTCACCATTTCTAACCCGCATCGTCGGCTCGATCCCGCCATAGGCAATCAGGCCCATCGTCGGCGGCTTTTCCGGCATAAAGGGAAATAAGGTTCTGTTTCTAAACCATTGATAATCCTGCAGTTCTGTCAGGTAACGCTGCTCTTCTTCAAACTCTTCATGCGCAACGATATCCATGCCTTTTGTGTACCAGGCTTTGACTCCGCCCGAGTGATCAGCATGAGAATGGGAGACGACAATATGGGTCGGCTCGAGGTCATCCATATAGGGTTTGAGCGCGTTGATCTGCTTGACCACCTGGGTTGGAAGGCCGGTGTCAAAAATGATATGCCCTTCATCTGTTTTGATCATATGCGCATTGCCCACACCCGTTGCCTGATAAATATCGGGGCCGATTTCGCGGGCCTCGATCGGGATGTTGATGAAATCGGCCGCGACCGTGCCTTCGGCATCCGGATTGGACGCCATCTTGTCGGTCGCCACGTCTCCGATTTTATCCAGCGCTTTAAGCTGCGCGGCTTTGCGCGCTTTGGGCGAGACCAATAAGATAAGCCCGACCAAAAGGGCGAATAGCAGGATTGAGGCAATCAGCCATTTGAGCACTCTAGTCATAGACAATTTTTCCTTTATCGCCGTGGCGCTGCTGCAATATTTGCGCCCGCATGCCTTTGACATAGCTGTCAAACTGGCCGGTTTGTAGCTCGCTCGATGGCATGACGGACTCGGCATAATCGAGCGGCGCGCGCCAGCCCGGATGCGGCGCTAAGGCCACCCTCACGCCGTTAATCGGGTGCTGGGCCCGCCATACACGAATCTTATCAGCGAGCCTTGCAACCTCATCCGGATGGGCATCGGCAAGGTTATTCGTCTCCGTCGGATCTTCAATAATATCAAAGAGATAGGTCTCAACATCGGTTGATGTCTGCTGGTGATCTATGATCTGCACCAGCTTCCACCGCGCTTCCATCACGCTGACATGATAGCGGTTAAACATCGGCGAGTTGGAGGCAAAATAGAGATCGCCGTCGCGGATCTCGGACGACTTGCCCGACATTTCGGCCCATCGGTTCTGCCCGTCAATCGGCTTTTCGACGGACATGTCGACTCCGGCCGCCGCGGCTAGCGATGGATATAAATCCAGCACGGACACGACTGCATCACTGGCTTGCCCGGCCTCGATCTGGGCCGGCCAGCGCAGTATGCCGCCGACCCGAACGCCGCCCTCGAAGGTCTCAAGCTTGCCGCCGCGATAGGGGCTATTATCGGCGCCAAAGGCGGCCAGTCCGCCATTGTCTGAAAAGAACAGCACGATGGTGTTGTCCGCGATGCCCTGCGCGTCGAGCGCGTCCATTATTTTACCGACATTGTGATCCAGACTGTCGACCATGGCGGCATAGGTTTTTTGCGTAAAGGGCCGGTCTTTGCGATCCGGATATTTGGCCTTTAACGCCTCGGGCGCCTGCATCGGTGAGTGCGGCGCCAGGAAAGGTACATAGGCAAAAAACGGTTTATCCGGGTCGCGAATATCGGTGATATAGCGCACAGTTTCGTCACCGTGAACATCGGTCGCATACGTGCCATCACGCTGCACTGACGTGCCGTTTTCCTGCAGATCATAACCGCTCGCGACGGTGTAATTATAATAATCGACCTGCGTGTTTAGATGTCCGAAAAAGTGATCAAAGCCGCGCGAATTAGGCACTAATGGCTCGGTCGTATGGCCAAGATGCCACTTGCCGATCATCGCGGTCTGGTAGCCTGCGGACTGAAAATCCTGCGGCATGAAACGCTCTTGCGGCGCGACGCCGCCGTTTTGCCAGGGCTGAAAACCGGCATAGGCCGAGCCCAATTTCATCGGGTCCCGCGCCGTCATGAGTGCCGAGCGGGTCGGCGTACAAATCGGCATGACATAAAAGCGCTCTAGATGAATACCCTGCGCGGCGAGCCGGTCAATATTGGGCGTCTGAATATCACTGCCGCGAAAGCCAAGGTCCGCCCAGCCCAGATCATCGGCGACAATTATAAGGATGTTGGGCTGATTTGTTGACGCTGAGACGGGTTTACGGGCCGTTTCAGTTGACGTTTGGGTCGTCACGTCTATTTTGGGTGTATCGGGCTCAGAAGCGCTCATATCGCCTTCCGCGGGTCCGCCGCAGGCCGTTAGGAATAGCGTCGCCGCAATCGTCGATAAGAATAAGCGCTTCACCCCAACCCTCAATTTTTTTCTGAATAATCTTATAAGTTTCAGCTTGCCACTTGACCCCCACATCAGCAAGACCTAATTTCCGAACCTCGTTCGGAAACGCTATACAGGATTTCATATGTCAATAGAACAGCGCCTTGCGCGCCTAGAAGCGGAAAGCGATATCAGGCGGCTTAAGGCGCGTTACCTCAATGCCTGCGACCGCAAAGATGTCGAGGCTGTCCGGTATTGTTTTGCGCCGGACGCGGTGATCGATTTTCCGCCGCTGGGCAGTTTTGATGTTGACGGTCTGATCGGCATATTCACTCAAATGGCTGTATCGACGTCGATCATTGATAGCCATCACGGTCATAACGGCGAAATTACTGTCGATGG
>JABDKG010000073.1 GCA_013002305.1 Hellea sp. | reverse complement strand
CATCCATCGCCTTGATTGATGAAAGCTTCGACGCATTCAAGATATTCAGGATCGAGCCATCCGGAATCTTCTCTGATCAATCCATGGGCGAGATTTGGAAATAATTTAATCTCGATACCGGGCCGATCTAACACACCGACGGCGTTTAATCGCGCGAGAGATCGCTGCACATTAACATTTGCATCTCGTTCGCCATAAATCATCAAGACTGGGATATTCAGGTTCGACCAATATGAAATTGGATTAAATTGGCCATTGAGCTCCCACCAAAATTTGCGTGGCATTTTAGCCCGGCGGGCGAACAGCGGCGCGAGCGCGCTGGCTACGAATCCTGGAGCCCCTGAGCCTGCGATCTCATTTCGAACTTCATAGTTAAGCTGCTCGTTTGGTTTGGCGGCGCTTGCAGAGACAGAAATGGCAAAGGCGACGCTCTCAGACTTGCTCGCCGCAAGGGGTGCAATCCAGCCGCCTTGACTAAATCCCATCAAGCCAATTCGGCTGGAATCTACACTATCCTGTTGACGCAGAAGCTCAACACCCGCCAACGCGTCCTCAGCAAAATCTTCAAATGAGGCTGTGTGCCACTCACCCTGCGATTTCCCCGCGCCGCGCTTGTCAGGCAACAAAACCATAATTCCGTGCTTGGCGAGATAGTCGGCTGGTGAGAGATACCAGAAGCCATCGCGGTCACTCACCCCGGATCCATGGATAAATGTAACTGCAGGATGAGGCCCTGGTCCGCTAGGGACAAAGTGCAGGCCGCTTAACTGAATATTACCATTGTTAAATGTAACTTCCCGAGTTTCGTATGGCGGGGTCTCCGAGCGAAGGATCAACTGAGTTTCTTTTTGTGGGTCTATCAACAAAGCTTCAAAATCGTCTATAAATTCCAATCGCTTCGGAGCCGTTGAACTCCGAGACACAAACTTATCGGCAGTGCTTGCCGAGAATGAAATTCGCTTGAGGTCGTCCCGGCTTTCACCAAACCCATACATGATCATGCCGTTCTCCGGGCCCCACGTCAGCAGGCGTTCACTCTCGTCTGGCAAAAGATACCAACCGGTTTTTGCGTCCAGAGACAAAGCAGACTCGTCTTTCAAATCACGATCAGGTGGCTGATAAGGAGAGGCTGGAAAGAAAGCGATACCCAGAAGCGCAACGATTATGATCGCCGCAAAACCGATGAAAATTCTAAGTATAAGCTTTTTTCGTTTCATCCTAATGCCTTACAGCAAAAGGAACCCTATGACCATGTTCATAGGTCTTGGCTTGGTGTTGTGCTCCCCATCACGATTTCCATCGACCTGAGCCTCGCCCCGTGATCATGAAACGGCATGGACATGATGAACTCATCTGGGGCGGTCAGTTCTTGAAAATGCGCCAATGTTTCCGCCACTTGCTCCCCCGTGCCAACGGCGCTGCATTGCAGCATGGCCTCGAGGTGAGGTTTGATCGCGGCGGGGATGTCGAGCGTCTCGGTTGGCTTGGGCGTGAGCCCGCGGCGACCCGAAATGATGCCGATAAAGGCCTGTATCAGCGTGGAGAAATGAAAGCGTGCCTCGTCTTCGGTCTCGGCGGCGAAGACGTTGCAGGCCATGATGAAATAGGGTTCCTCGAGGTGCTTGGATGGCTTGAATTCCCGTCGGTAAATCTCTGCTGCCTGCAACAGATATTGCGGCGCGAAGTGGGAGGCAAAGGCGTAGGGCAGGCCGAGCTTTGCCGCGAGCTGCGCCCCGAACAGGCTGGAACCGAGAATATAGACCGGCACCTGCGTGCCTTCTCCGGGGATGGCGGTGACGTCGGTGAGCTTATGTTCCCCGGCGGGCGCCATATAATCGATCAGCTCCTCGACATCCGCCGGGAAGCGGTTGCCGGCTTTTTCATAATCCTTACGCAGTGCGCGGATCACGCCCCGGTCCCCGCCCGGAGCGCGGCCAAGGCCTAGGTCAATGCGCCCGGGGTGGAGCGTCGCCAACGTCCCGAACTGCTCGGCAATGGTCAGCGGGCTGTGGTTGGGCAGCATAATCCCGCCCGCGCCGAGCCGGATGGTTTTGGTGTGCGCGCCAATATGCGCGATCAGCACCGATGTTGCCGAGCTGGCCACAGAGGCGATATTATGATGCTCGGCATACCAGACGCGTTTAAAGCCAAGTCTTTCCGCGCGCTGCGCCGTCTCGACACATTTGGCGAAGCTTTCAGCGGCGGTCGAGCCTTCGACGACATGGGCCAGATCAAGGATAGAATAGGGGATGGTCATGGGGCCGTTGTGGCAATTTTTAAAACCTCTGTCACCTGCGGATATGTTGGGAGGTTGGAATGGCTTCTCATTTTGCATCACCCCACTCTAACTGGTTTCCTGCCTGCGCAGGAATGAGCGGAGTAAATATGCAAAAAATTGAATACTTGTCTGCCAACTCACCACCCGCTCATCCCAGCGCAGGCTGGGATCCAGTTGAAGTAAAAAAGGTGAAAGTTAGCGTGCGTTCCAACAATCACCTGACCGGAGCAAGAATTCAAACAGACCCCCAATCTCGGTTCACTGGCAAAACATTCAATTCATAAATATCGACCCAATCCGGGTTCTCGATCTCAATCAATCGGATTTTCCATTGCCGCTTCCAAGTTTTGAGCTGCCGCTCCCGGCGAAAGGCTGCATCGCGTGTCTCAAATTCCTCAAACCAGACGAGTTTATCCACGCCGTGCTTGGTCGCAAATCCTTTGAAGATTTTGTGCTTGTGCTCAAATATGCGCCGACCCAGGTCATCGGTGTGGCCAATATAGAGCGTGCCATTATGCTGGCTCGTGATCATGTAGGTGAAGAACATAAGACGAACATAAAGATTTTTGGATCATGCTGCAATGGCGTATTGAGTGCGGGTTGGAATGGTTCATTATTTTGCATCACCCCACTCTTACTGGAAGCCATCGCGCGGCGACCGAACAATTTGGGATGCGCGGCGTTCGCGGTTTAAATCTGGTTCCAAGTCAATCAAACTGCTAACATCCGGTCATGCTCAAGCCAGATAAAAGCGCCCAAATGTCCGTTGCCCTTGGCATCCTCGCCAGCTGGGTCGCGAGCGCGCTGTTTATCGGGGCCTATTATCATCATGTGCCGAGCCCGGCGGGCCTGCCGGTCTTTAAGAGCTGGGCGGCGTCTCTGGCCGTACCGCTTTTATCTCTGATCATCGGTATTGGACTGGCGGCGCGGCACCGTTTTTTTGACAGCCGCATGGACGGCTCCGCTCCTGACAAAGGCGATCCGCTTGATATTATTCTGCGGTATAATCAGAACACGATGGAGCAGCTGGTGATTTTCGCCGGTGCGGCGGCGCTGGCGCTGGCGTTAATGCCGGAGACGGCAGCGCGTCTTTTGCCCGGCATGTCGCTCTGGTTCGGGGTGATGCGTTTGGCGTTTTATCTCGGCTATAAAAAGAGCCCCACCTTGCGCGCTTTCGGGTTTGCCGGCACATTTCATCCGACCTTATTGCTGTTCTTCGCGGCGCTTGGGTCGTTGATTGCAAGCCATGGCTAAAGATGAAAATTCAATGCATGTTTTGGACTCGCCAATCCGGCCTTCACTGAATAGGCTTCGGGGCACTATGCCGATATGGGGTTGATAATGACGGATTTGAATTCCGAAGAAATTACACAATGGTACGCGCAATATGAAACCGTGTTCGATCGGTTCAGCCATCGTCTGGAACAGTTGATCGAGCAGGCGTTGGGCGCTGAAAATATCGAATTTGACTCTGTTAATTCTCGGGTCAAAACCCTGACCGCTATTCTGGAAAAAATCGAACGCAAAAGTTACAGATCACTATCCGAGCTGACAGATGTCGTCGGCATTCGGGTTATACTTTTTCTTGAGTCCGATATCGATAAGGCCGCGAATATTCTGACCCGGATTTTTCAGGCTCACCCGGAAGAAAGCGTCGATAAGTCCGATGAATTATCCGTCGACCAAATCGGTTACCGGTCTGTCCATCATATCTGCTCGCTCGGCGAGGCTCAGATCGCTTTAACCGAGCGTGAGGAATTCGAGAATTTGAAATTCGAAATTCAGATTCGAACAATATTGCAACATGCCTGGGCGGAGATCGAACATGATCGAAATTATAAATTCCCCGGGGACATTCCGGCGGAATATCGACGACGACTAAATTTGATCGCCGGCACGTTAGAGCTTATCGACCGCGAGTTTTCCAACGTTGTCGGCGCGCTGGAAGTTTTCAGCAAATCCCAGAGCGCGGCCGACACGCTTCCAGATAAAACGGACAGGATCACGTCGCGTTCAGTGCAGCAACTATTAGCGGCCCGGGGGAAGCTGGATGTTGTGATTGTGCCTAAGGAAATTATTGGAACCAAAGTTGAGACCGAATTGCTCCGATTTGGGGTGCACAATGTCGGCGAATTGCAAAAATTAATGTCCGAGGAATTTTTCACACATTTTGGCGGGAATAATGACCGGTCAAACAGTTGGGGTGTGCTGCGATCGGCCATGATGTATGCCGATCTGGAACGCTATTTTTCGCGCGCCTGGCAAGGGGGATTTCGGACGCTAAGGCGCGGCACGGTTAAAATGCTGACGCAGAAATATGGCCGGGAACAAGTCAGTGACATTGTCTCCCAATATGGCCTTCATTGGGCTGAATGAATGAGGCCCGGGGTGATGCCGTTCAAACTTTAAACGGCTCTGCACACAAGACTTGTCATTCCAATCGGCTTTGCTAAATTCAGCCATTGAAAAAGGGGGATGATACCAGTGTGGGTTTTACGAATATTTGTATGGGCAGGTTTGATATTTGCGGGCGCGGGCCTCGCGGCGCCGCAAACGCCGCCGCAACCGCCCAGTGCGCTGGAATTCAAGAAGATCGATGAGTATGGCCGAATGACCATATCGCCGGACGGGCGATTTGCGGCTGTTGCCAAAGTCAACACGCAGAAATTCTGTCTGGACCGTTTCAAAGTTGCGATCGCGAAATCGCAAATCTGTGATGAGAAAAACAAAGTGTTTCGAACCACATCGGGCCTGCTTGTGTTCAACCTGATAAGCGGCGAGATTGATCGGCAATTCGATCTTCCGATCGGCACGGATTTGAGCTGTTTGCAATTCGTCAAAAACACGCGACTCTTAATCTGTTTGTCGACACTTAAAGGGCAAGGCCGGGCCTATATTAACGCCCACGCCGAAATCAAGAGTAATGCGATAACCATATCGGTCGGGGAAGATAAGAATAAATATCCGCGCGCTGATTTGAAATTTGTCGGATCCTATGTCAGCGGCGGCGCATTCGGAACACCCTATATTTCCAGCCATCCTGATGAGGAGCGCATTATTGTGCGGAGTGGCTCGAGCATTTTGCAGTGGACCAATGTTTACGAGGATGATGAAGACGAAATATTTGATCTCACGCGCCACACACTGCATTTTTTGGTTGATGCCGACGATGTTCCGTTGGTGCGGGTTGCCTGTAATCGCAAAGACAAATGCGATGCCGTCCAGACATTTTACCGCGAAGATGAAGACAGTGATTGGGTCATGGTCAAAGAGATGCGAAAGGACAAAGAGCTCGGCTATATTCCCGGCCTGTTTTTCCCCGCCGCTATTGACCGCGACAGTGGTCAACTATTTGTCGTGACCCGCGACAGTGGCGATCAGCGGGCTTCACTCAAAATGTTTGATCCCTTATCCCAACAATATACCGAAACAATCTATGAACATCCGCGATTTGATATTAGCAACTTGATGTTTGACCTCCATAGCGGGGAAATATTCGGCGCGGTGGTGCAGGGCAATAAAGTTGAGTATCTAATCAACGATCCCGAGATCAAAAAACATTATGACTTTATCGCGTCGCAGCTGGGCCCGGAGCAGAGCTTCCGTATCGTCGGTAATAATATAGGCGGCGAGCGGGCCGTCGTCTATGCGGCCTCGCCGAATAAACCTGGCAAATATTATATTTATAACCCGTCAGCGCAGACATTGGGATTTGCACTGGATCGGAATAGTCAACTCGCGAACAAGATGAATTCTGATTCACAGGTCCTTCAAATTAAAATGCGCGATGGTGCCATGATTGACGCGTATCATTACTTTCCCAAAGGAAAGGAAAAAGGTGCGCCTTTGCTGATCATGCCACATGGCGGCCCGCATGTGCGCGATTATTTTAGATATAGTAGTTCTGTGCAGTTTTATGTCTCTCGCGGCTATCAAGTTGTGCAGATGAACTTTCGCGGTTCGAGCGGTTACGGCGTCGATCACGAGGTCGCGGGTTATGGAGAGTGGGGCGGCCTGATGCAGGATGACGTCACAGACACCGTTAAGTTTTTCCAGAATAACGGATATGCGACGCCAGAAAAAACCTGCATTGTTGGGTACAGCTATGGCGGTTTCGCCGCGCTTTATGGCGGTGCAACTACGCCAGAACTTTATGCCTGTATCGTCAGCGGCGGCGGCGTGTCCGATCTGGTGCGCTCAATGAAGGATGATCGTGTTCGGCTCGGCAACCAAACCTACTCTTTCTTACAGCAATCGATGGGCGATCTGCGCGACAAAGATTCGCTCAAGGACAGGTCGCCGACCCGGATGGCCGAAAAATTCCGGGCGCCTGTGCTGTTAATACACGGCGAGAGAGACTGGACTGTGCCGCCGCTTCACAGCCGCAGGATGGAAGACGCACTCGACGACCTGGGCAAGGATGTGACCTATGTCGAGCTTGAAGAAGCTGGTCACGGACGATGGACTCTGGATAACCAAATCCTATATCTCGAAACGATCGAGGCGTTTCTTGCGAAACATATAGAGCCATAATTCCCGGTTGCTCTCTTGGTGCGAGCTTCTATAATTCCACGAAACTAAAGGAACGCCGCTATGCGTAAATGTCCCGTTGATGATTTTACCCTTAAGCAGGAGACCTATGAAGGCGTCACAATTGATATTTGCCCGCATTGCAACGGCGTGTGGCTCGACGCTGGAGAGCTCGAGGCTGTGCAAAACGTGCAGGCCAGTGATTTTCGCGACGTGCCGACCAACTCTGTCATGGACCATGTCAACGCCGCCGAGGGCATGGCCGAAGCCAAGAGCGAAGGCCCGCGCGGCTGCGTTGTTTGCAGCGAAAGTCTTGAGAAAAAAGAATATGCCTTTGCCTCGCAGGTGATGATTGATCAATGCCCCAAAGGTCATGGCATGTGGCTGGATCGGGACGAACTTGCCCGCCTGGAAATGTTCTATGAAGATGAGCAGGATATCGACAAGATCATGGAGGCGATGGAGGCAGAGGACAAAGGGCTTGGCGGATTAATCACGCGGCTCTGGGGGAGCCTTCGGGGCGCTTAACCCGTTTTAAGGACTTTTGCTGTAAGCTTGGCTGCAAATATGGTATAAAGCAGTGCTAAGTCTTTAGTGGGGCGCAATATGTTAGGTTTGAAACTGATAAAGTTACGCGCGATCGTATGGGTCGCCGGATTAATGATAGTCTCGACCGGTATGCGACTGTTCAGCGGCCGAAAACTTCAATAAATTCTTTATTCACTATTGCTCAGATGAACCCGAACCGCAGAAGTTTTAAATGCGTATTGATCGCTGGCAGGATGCGCGCGAACGGCTCTTGCCGACGGATGAAGCGCGGTTCGTGTTCTCGAGTAAATTGACAGACAAAATTGGACTGACCTAACCGGTCGATTTTCCCGCGTCATTAACCATGACATTTTTTTAACAGATGATTTGCGACGGATTTCGCGGCGCCGAGCCGTTTTAAGGACATGCCAAAAACATATAGGAGGAACCGGCATGTTTATGAAATCACTTTTTGCGTCGGCCATTATCAGTGCCGCATTTGCCGCCCCGGCTTTGGCCGGACCTAAAGACGGAGGTCCCGGTAACCGGCTCAGCAAGCTAGACTACCGACTGGACCGCTTAGAGCATCGCGGTGTCATCAAACAAGGCTCCCGGCTCGACCATTTCGAAGACCGGATTGATCGTTTTGAAGACCGCATTGACCGGCGTGAAGATCGCCGCGACCGAGCCGTTGATCACGGCCCGCGCGACCGGTTCGAAGACCGGATTGACCGGCGTGAAAGTCGGTGGGATCGCCGCGAAAACCGCCGCGATCGCCAAGACCGGAAGTAAAGCAAAATTCCTTTCGCCTCGCTAATGCGGGGTGTCACTATTCCGGCAAATATTCGTCCTTGTAGATCGTCAAGGCCGCATGATTTAATCGTATAATCCCGCCCGCCGGAGTCATGAGGACGAGGGTTTACGGGTCCATTAAGGACGGCGCACCCAGAAAATATTTCGGCCTTTGCCAAATCGGCGGACCTCCAGTTTGGACGGATCCTGACCGAGCCTCATGAGATGTGTATTGCCCAGGTCAATAATCGCTGCGCTGTTTTTGGGAAGTAAGACGCTGACCGCCACCACCGGACAGTCGGACGCCAGCTCAAAAGTTTGTGAAATATCCAATGGGGCTAATTGCCGTTTTCCGTCCGGGCTGACAATTTTCTGCGCGGCAAACTCGTAAAATGCGCGCGGCGGATCAGGTCTTAGCAAGACCGGGATCGCCGCGGTTTCGCAAGCCGGCCCATAGCTGTTGAGCGCGGCTTGAAACTCATCGATCCGTTCCTTGTTTTTGAAATATTCCGGGATGAACAGAAACGGCATGATCACAGCTGCGAGCGGGATATATTTCATCCATGAAGACTCCTTATCTGCGATATGGTCCGCGAAAATATAAAGCACCGCTGGCATCATCGAGATAAATGCACGCTCCTTGATCATATCCGCCAGAGCTATATGCAGAACCAGCGCAATCAGCAGCATCAGACCGGCGGCCCCTAACAGGACCCGATTGCGATAATTTCTCCCGAATATAGCCGCCAATATGCCGCCAAAGCCGAGGATCGTAATTAGAGGGTTGGAGCCAAACGTTTTGACCAGAAGCCCGCGCAAAAATTGATGGAGACCACCTTGAAGTTTCTGCAGCGCCGTCAGATCCGAGGTGACGTTTGACAGATCGATTTGCGTCAAAGCAAATTTAATCCAAAGCAGGGCAGGCACCAGACCCAACACGGTCAGGCTCCCGATGCGAAAAAATCGACTATTTTGGCCGCGCGTCAGATGGTGAATACCGACCATCAACCCAAGACAGGCAAACCAGAGCGCGCCAAAATAATGGGTCAGGGACAAGAGCGCGCCGGTTACGATCCAAATCGTCCATAGTGGCCAATTCGCTTGTTCGTCTTCGATCAGCCGGACGGCCGCCAGAGTCAAAACCGTGCTGAGGGTGAAGTTTAAAATATAGGGCCGGATTTCTGTGGCGAAATAGATCACCCAATAGGATCCCAGACAGGTCAGTCCAAAAATATAAAGCGTACGCCGGCGGCTTGTGGGGGAGAGCTGAAAACACGCAAACGCTCCTATGCCCAAAAATACCAGCGAAAGCGCTTTTTGCCAGAACACATGTTCGGAAATATGGCTCCAGACCCAAAGGAATATATTGTGAAGCGGCGGGTGCGCGTCGATGACCCAGCGATTTTCCGCCAGATCGGGTAGCGAGAGGCCGGGCTCGGAATAATAAAGACTGAAAAATTCGTCGCGCCATAGCGGCTTGATCCACATCGCGACCAGCATCATGACAATAGGCACGAGCGTCGCGATTGCAAATGATTTCAGATCTAATTTTGAGCTCATGAATTGTGTTTGCCTTGCTGTGCCGGATTTTCAAGTTTTATATAGTTTACAAAAAAGTATTGAAATAATACAAAAATGTATTATATGAGACTTATGAATGATAAAACCACATTGCTTGAACGTTCAGAACGGGCGTGCCGGACCCTGAAATTGATCAGCAATCCTAACCGGATGCGGATCTTATGTGCGCTGTCAGAGGCGGAAATGGCGGTCGGTGATATGGAAGCGCAATTGCAAATCCGCCAACCGACATTGTCCCGAGAGCTCGGACATTTGCGAGAGGCCGGCGCCGTTTCGACCCGCCGCCAATCCCGCGTTATGTTCTACCGGCTCGCCGACGAGACCATTCGGCGATTGCTGGATGTTTTATGTGAACATTTTGACGATGAAACCGTCGGTACCAGCCATATGAAGGAGACTGAAAATGCCTAACCCTATTGTAAATAGTTTCTTTGACCCGGAGACTTCGACGGTCTCATATGTGGTCAGCGACCCGGAAACGCGCCGCGCCGCTATTATTGACTCAGTGCTCAACTATGATGCCGCCGCGGGCCGGACGTCGACAAGTTCCGCCGATGAGATTATTGACCATGTTCGGGAAAACGAATTGGCTATTGACTGGATATTGGAAACGCATGCGCATGCGGACCACCTCTCGGCGGCGACATATTTACGGGCGCAGCTCGGCGGCAAAATCGCGATCGGCGAACATATTCCGGATATCCAGAACGTCTTTAGCAAGCTGTTCAATTTTGACGGCAGCCTAAAACGTGACGGCAGCCAGTTTGATCATTTGTTCGCCGATGGCGATGAGTTCAAAATTGGTACTCTCGAGGGTACGATCATTTTTACGCCGGGTCATACACCGGCCTGTATCAGCTACCACATTGGCGATGCTGTATTTGTCGGCGATACGCTGTTCATGCCGGATTACGGAACCGCGCGGTGTGATTTCCCGGGTGGTGATGCGGCCACGCTTTATAATTCCGTGCAAAGATTATTTGCGCTGCCCGATGATACCCGAATGTTTTTATGTCACGATTATTTACCGGAAGGCCGGGATATATATATTTGGGAGACAATTGTCGGCCAGCAAAAAAGCTCCAATATTCACATCAACGAAAAAATCACCAAGGCTGAATTTGTCGCCATGCGAAATGCCCGTGACGCCAAGCTTGAAATGCCGCGTCTGATCCTGCCGTCTATTCAGGTCAATATTCGCGCGGGTGAATTGCCAGAGCCGGAAGATAATGGCACACGCTATTTGAAAATTCCGCTCAATGCGGTCTAAGGGGAAATTATGAAACAGCTCACAGATAAGCTTTTTGTCTCCGGACAGATTAAAGAAGATGATTTCGACGCCATCATGAAAGCCGGAATCACGACCATCATTAATAACCGGCCGGACGGTGAGACTATGTGTCAGCCCAAATCCGCTGATCTCGCGGCAAAGGCCGCTAAGTGTGATATCGCCTATTACGATATTCCGGTTTCCGGCGGGCAGGTTGCGCCCGGTCAAAAGGACGAATTTGGCGAAATCCTGGAAAACGCTCAAGGACCTGTTTTGGCGTTTTGCCGGACGGGCACGCGCTCTTCTATGTTGTGGGCGATGTCCCAGGTTTACAATCTCTCAACCGAAGAAATCATGCATACGACCCAGAATGCCGGATATGATTTTGCTGGCTATGCCCCGATGCTCAATGCCATTCGCGAACAGGGGTAATCCCTGATCATGGGGTTCCGCCTGTCCCGATATCTTCCCATCCTCCAATGGGGTCGGTCCTATAATGGTTCAGCCTTTGCCAATGACGGCATAGCGGCGATTATCGTCACGATCATGTTGATCCCGCAATCCATGGCCTATGCGCTTCTTGCCGGATTGCCGCCGATCATCGGGCTCTATGCCAGTATCCTGCCGCTCGCCGCCTATGCCTTTTTCGGGACCAGCCGGGCCCTGGCAGTCGGGCCTGTCGCGGTGATCTCTTTGATGACGGCCGCGGCCGCGGGTAATATTGCGGCGCAGGGCAGTGACGCTTATATCATGGCGGCGCTTTTGCTGGCGTTAATATCGGGCGGGATGCTGCTCATTATGGGGTTGTTTCGGCTTGGCTTCATCGCCAATTTCTTAAGCCACCCTGTAATATCAGGTTTTATCACGGCTTCGGGGATTTTAATCGCGGTTAGCCAGCTCAAACATATTCTCGGCATTAAGGCTTCGGGGCAAAATCTGATCGAAATGGGCGAAAGCCTGTGGTCGGGCCTTTCAGGATTTAACCAGCCGACGGTCATCATCGGCCTTATTGCTACGATATTTTTGTTCTGGGTCCGAGGCGGGCTTAAGCCGCTTCTCATGAGATTAGGGCTAAAAGAGCGCATAGCCACAATCGGCGCGCGGGTCGGTCCTGTGCTGGCGGTGATCGCAGGCATTGTTATTGTCGCAATGTTGGGGCTTGCTGATAAAGGCGTCAAAATTGTCGGCGATATCCCCCAAGGATTGCCAAGCCTTGAAGTGCCGGAATTTGATTGGCCGCTATGGCGCAGCCTTTTGGCTTCATCCTTGATCATTGCTATTATCGGATTTGTCGAATCTATTTCTGTCGCGCAAACATTGGCGGCCAAGAAACGGGAGCGGATCGATCCGGATCAGGAACTGATCGGGCTTGGGATGGCCAATATAGCCGCCGGGTTTTCAGGCGGCTATCCGGTGACGGGCGGGTTTGCGCGCTCGGCGGTCAATTTTGACGCCGGCGCAGAGACGCCCGCAGCCGGTGGTTTCACGGCGATCGGGATTGCGCTGGCAACGCTGTTTTTGACCCCCGCGCTATATTATCTGCCGATAGCGGTTCTGGCGGCAACCATCATCGTCGCCGTGCTGTCGCTGGTCGATATCAAGTCTATCCGCCATGCTTGGCAGTATTCCAAAAGCGATTTCGCCGCGATGGCTGCGACTATTCTGGTGACCCTGATTTACGGCGTTGAGCTTGGCGTGATGGCCGGGGTCGCGCTCTCTATCTTGCTCTATTTGCTGCGCTCTTCGCGCCCGCATTATGCGGTTATCGGTCAGGTCAGAGACACGGAACATTTCCGTAATGTTGACCGTCACGATGTTATCACACTGCCGCGCATATTATCGCTGCGTGTCGATGAGAGCCTCTATTTTGCCAATGCCCGTTTCCTTGAAGATGTGATTTACGAAAAGGCGCTGGGCTCCGACAAAATCGAGCATGTGATTTTGATGTGCTCGGCCGTCAATGATATTGACCTTTCGGCGCTCGAAAGTTTGGAGGCCATCAATGCGCGCCTCAAATCTGCTAAAATCAGCTTTCATCTTTCCGAGGTCAAAGGCCCGGTTCTGGACAAGCTAAAGCGCGTGCACTTTCTCGAGGATCTTACCGGGAAAGTTTACCTCTCTCATCATGAGGCCATTGAGGCGCTCTGTGAAAATCCCTTTGACGTGGAAATGGAATTCCACCTTTAGCGGCTAGGCGCTGCCGGTTTTTCTCCTTATAAATCGAAAATAATAAGGAAGAAAACTATGTCATTCGGAACCCATTCCTACGTCCCGGATCCGCGCAATAAAGATGTGCTGATTAATATTAACGGCGCGCTCATACCGCGCGAGAACGCGGTCGTCTCTGTGTTTGATGCCGGTTTTATGATGGGCGACGGCGTTTGGGAGGGCCTTCGGGTTCACCACGGCAAAATCGCCTTTTGGGACGATCATGCGGCGCGCCTTAAAACCGGATTGATGGCGCTCGACATGGATCTCGAAATTACATTTGAGACTTTACGCGCGCGCATTATGGAAACGCTCGCGGCCAATAATATGCAAGACGGCGTGCATATTCGCCTAATGGTGACGCGCGGTCTTAAATCCACGCCCTATCAGGATCCGCGCGTTGCGGTCGGGCCCCCAACCATTGTCATCGCGGCCGAGTACAAAAAGGCTGACCCCAAAACGGCGGAAAACGCGTCCAAACTGTTCACGGTCCATGTTCGGCGAGGGCGTCCCGATGTGCAGGACCCCGGGCTCAACTCCCATTCCAAAATCAACTGTATCACGGCCTGTATTCAGGCCATCAAAGCCGGGGCTGATGAGGGGCTTATGCTGGATCCGCAGGGCTTTGTGTCGACCTGTAATTCGACGCATTTTTTCATCGTCCGAAACGGCGAGGTCTGGACGTCAACCGGGGATTACTGCCTTGGCGGCATCACACGCTCTAAAGTGATCGAGCTATGCACCGCGAATGACATTCCGGTGTTCCAGAAAAACTTCCGGCTGATGGATTGCTATAGCGCTGATGAGAGTTTCACAACGGGTACTTTTGCGGGTCTTGCGCCGGTCGGCGAAATTGATGGCCGCACAATCGGCACCGGAAAACGAGGCCCCGTGACGAAGCGGCTGCAGGGCTTCTATCTGGATTTAATCAAGGCATCATGAACCACAATATTATTTGCATGTGGTCGGGGCCGCGTAATCTCTCAACCGCGATGATGCGGTCCTTCGAAAACCGCGCCGATACGCATGTCTGGGATGAACCTTTTTTCGCGCCTTGGCTTGCCGCAACGGGTAAAGACCACCCGGGAAGAGCTGAGAGCCTTGACGCCCACGAAACTGACCCAGCTAAAGTCGCAGAGCAATGTCAACAAGCGCCGCCAGATGGCGAAACGCTGTATTTTCAAAAACACATGCCTCATCACATGGAGGCGGATTTTCCGCTGGCATGGACCAAGACCTGCTGGCATTTTTTTCTGATCCGAAGACCTGACGCGGTGATCGCCTCCTATGCCAAAGGCAGGGCGGAGTTCGATATGAACGATATCGGCTTTTGGCCGCAAATCCGGATGTATGAATATTTGATCGGCGAGGGACATGACATCCCGGTTGTGGATAGTGATGATATTCTCGACAATCCAAAAGGCATCCTGTCTAGCCTCTGCCGCGCGCTGGACATTCCGTTTGATGCTGCCATGCTGAGCTGGCCCGCCGGACCGCGCGACACGGACGGGGCCTGGGCGCCCTGGTGGTACAAATCGGTAGAGGCCTCGACCGGGTTTGCGCCGCCCAAAAGAGAAAAACCTGCTGTACCTCAAAAATACCAAAATATCCTATCAGAGTGCCAGCCAGCTTATGAGCAGCTCTATGAAAAACGCATTACGGCTTAGCCTGATTATCGTACGAAAGCCGACATACAGATTTCATGCATTTCTCTCTGACGCGGGATTAATCAGGCGGCCGTTCCGGAGGTCACGATCTGGAAAAAAATCATAGCCGTACCGACAATGCTGACAAACCAGACCAATGTGCGGGCATAAGGCAAACCTGTCCAATAGGTTAAAGGGTAAAGTGCCCGTGCGATCAGATAGAGCCAGGCCCCCTTGACGATCATGTCGCCGTCCAGTTTCAAAGCGTAGGCCACCAGTGCCAGCGGGACAAATAACAACATGCCTTCAATATGATTGGCAACGGTGCGCTTGGTTCGCGCCTGAAACATCGTATCGTCTTTGGAACTGTCACGAGCGCCAAAGCCCCATTTCATACCATTATTGGAAATCCCCGATGTGGCTTGCACAGCGATTAAAACAAATAATATAGCCACGCTCCAGACGATAGCACACAATAATATATTCATGATTCTCTCCCTCTAAAAGATGGCCTATCTTAACGGCAAACGCGGCAGCGCCTAGTCAAATATTTGTGAACCGTGACAGGCAGAACGGAATAGGAAACCGATTACTTCCCGCCGGTTAGAACCAGAAAAATATCGCGGACATCAAAGACGAGCGAAATCAAAATGGTTAGAAATACCAGACAGACCCAGAAGTAAAACGCGCGGTCATAGGCGGACGGGTTTTCACTGACTGTGATTTTAGCGGATTTGGACAGCACATTTTTCCAAAGATATATTGCCAGAGGTAGCCACAGAACCAAATGAACGATGCCAAAGAGGTGCACATTTTTAAACGCCATCCAAGCAATCATGGCGCCGATCATGGTGCCGACTAAAACCAGAAGCACGGTGCGCGCCGGCTTATACTTCCAGACAAACAGGATGGAGGCGACAAAGACGAGCATCATCCAGTTCATCCAATATTTGACTGCCTGAGAGGTCTCGGCCTCCATCATCGCATTTAAAGCATGAAATTCTTCGGCTAAATTGCTCATGTCGGTCTCCTAATCACAGCTTTGCTTTTTAAACTCGACTTTTTGGCTGCCGTCTATCAGCGAAATGTAAGCGTCAAGCCGTCCCGGCGACGGCCTATAGACAATACGCTGCGGGAAATCATGATCGGCATTCTCAAAGCCTATCCCGCCCGATATTTGTTCACCGGCGATAAATGTTACCGGATCATTGCTCCGAGCTGATACGATCAATTGGCTTTGGCCTTCAATAATCTCGATCCGCATTTGTTCAAAGAATTTAACGCGATTATCACCGTCACGGTCGAGCGCATATCCGAACATCCAGCCGGACGGATCTTTTGACCAGACCTCGCGTGATAATCCATCTTCACTTTCCCAGCACCCGATCATCGCCGCCAACGGGTGTAGAGTTTCAGTTGCCGGCTTAATTGTTTGCTCGGATTCGGACGGCGCCGGTTGTGAACAACCGAGCAATATAAGCGCCATACATGGAAAAACGGCCTTTCTCATAAAGGCAGTCTAACAGTTTTGCCGCGTCAAAAACACCATATATTTTTAAGGGTTGGCGGGTTATAGGATGGTCGATGTTTAGAACAATCGGCACATTTTTCCGTATGCTGAAGACCGGATGGGTCCTCGTACGTCATGACGCTTTGGTCCCAAGCGAATATGCCGGAGCCGTGCCGTGGTTTGTACGGATGTTCGGCGCGCTCTCGCGGATATTTGCCATTCGTGGCCGGGCGCAAAATCCGGGCGAGCGATTTGCCAATGCGCTTGAAAAGCTTGGGCCGGCCTATATTAAATTCGGGCAGATATTATCGACGCGCGGCGATATGCTCGACCCTGTATTTGTCAAAGGCCTGTCGCGTCTCAAAGATAAAGTCCCGCCCTTTGCCATGAAAGAGGCCGAGAAAATGCTGGCAGTAGCCTGGGGCAGTCCGTGGCAGGAAAAACTGGCAGGCCTATCCGAGCCGATCGCCGCCGCGTCTGTGGCGCAGGTCCATAAAGGAACGCTAAAAGACGGCACCGAAGTCGCGGTGAAAATACTCAGGCCGAATATTCGAAATGCGATGCGCCGGGATATGGATGTGCTGCATATGGTTGCGGGTCTGGCGGAATTTTTTGTGCCCGATACCAAACGCCTTGGCCCTAAAGCGTTCGTGAATACGGCTGACCGCGCCGTCATGCTCGAGCTTGATCTTCGCCTCGAAGCTGCCGCGCAATCAGAATTAACCGAGGCCGCAACCGAGACCGGTTTTTTCGAAGTACCGGAAATTCACTGGGAGCTCGGCGACAAGGATGTTCTGGTCACTGAATGGGTAGACGGTATGGCCGTATCCGATGACGCTATCCTGACCGACAAAAACTATGATTGTAAGGATATTGCCCGCAAAGTGATGCAGACTTTTCTGGCGACCTCGTTTGACTATGGCGTTTTTCACGCCGACATGCATGAAGGCAATATGATCATCAAAGAAGACGGTGCTCTGGTTCTCGTCGATTTTGGAATTCTCGGACGCCTGTCGCCGAAGGAGCAGCGCTTTCATGCCGAAATTCTTTACGGCTTTATCAAACGCGATTATTTGCGCATCGCTGAAGTTCATTTCGAGGCCGGCTATGTTCCGGCCCATCACACGATTGAGGATTTCGCCTCCGCGCTGCGCTCTGTTGGGGAACCGATTTTTGGCAGGGTCGCCTCTGATGTATCGATGAGCAAAGTTCTCGTGCAGTTGTTTGAGATCACCGAGATTTTCGACATGGCGATGCAGCCGCAGCTCATCATGTTGCAAAAGACCATGATGCAGACCGAAGGCGTCTGCCGCCGGCTTGATCCGGAATTTGATATGTGGAGCACGGCCGAACCGATCGTGTCAAACTCGATGCGGCGCGAGCTGGGCATTGAAGGCCGGCTTGGCGACTTCCTGGACAATATGGACCGCGCCCGACGCACGCTCGAGAAACTCCCGGACGCGACCGAGAACATTGCGGCTCTGGCCAAGGCCTGGGCCGAAGGCGAGGTCGACCTGACCAAAAATGCGGGACTGGCCGCCACCCAACCCAAAAGCGGCGTGCCAAAAGGCATTGCATGGGCAGGCGTTGGCGCGCTAGTGACATTGGGCGGTATATGGGCCGTGTCTAATTTTTAAATTATCAATACCTCTATCACCCCCGCTCATCCCAGCGCAGGCTGGAATCCAGTTAAAGTGATAGTTTTTGAATGTACGGGCCTATTCAACAACTCATCGTCTCGCGTGGTTGAAGCGGAAATTTAACTGCAACCATATACCTGCAACTGGATCCCTGCCTTCGCAGGGATGAGCGGAAAGTATATAGGAGGAAATTCTACACACCTAAGTCATTGCACAATCCTATCTAAACGCGATAAGTACGCCCGATGAATAAAAAAATACTTCTCATAATTGGCGGCGGAATTGCTGCTTATAAATCGCTGTTCCTGATCCGGGTATTGGCGCGGCGCGGGATTGCGACCCGCGTGATCCTGACCAAAGGCGGCAGCGAATTTGTCACTGCGCTCTCGGCCGGCGGCTTAACCGGTGAAAAAGTCTTCACCGATTTGTTTGACCTGACGGACGAATCCGAGATGGGCCATATCGAACTCTCGCGCAGCGCCGACCTTGTGGTCGTGGCGCCGGCCACAGCTGATATCATCGCCAAAGCCGCGCACGGGATCGCCAATGATCTGGCCACCACAACGCTACAAGCCACGGATAAGCGCGTGCTCTATGCCCCGGCCATGAATGTACGCATGTGGGAAAGCGCGCCGACCCAGCGCAATGTCAAAACCCTTAAAGCGGACGGGCAGTATTTCATTGGGCCGGACGCTGGCGAAATGGCCTGCGGAGAATTTGGCGAAGGCCGGATGGCAGAGCCGGAGGCTATGGCCGATGCGATCGATAAACTCCTCAAGGGCGACACGACGCTCGACGGTCTCAATGGCCCGAAACCACTAAAAGGCAAACGCGCTTTGATCACGGCTGGCCCGACGCGTGAGCCGATTGATCCGGTGCGCTATCTGTCCAACCATTCATCAGGCAAGCAAGGCTATGCGATTGCCGCGGCACTCGGGCGGCTCGGCGCAGACGTGACCCTCGTCTCCGGTCCCGTATCGATAGATCCGCCCGCCTGCGCCAAGACTGTGCAAGTTGAGACCGCGCGAGAGATGCTGGACGTATGCGAGAAGGGTCTACCGGCCGATATATTTATCGCTGTCGCAGCGGTGGCCGATTGGAGGCCCAAGCAAAGTGCGGCCAAGAAAATTAAAAAAGGTAAGGACGGAATACCCGCCATGGTCCTGACCGAAAATCCGGATGTCCTCGCCACGATTTCAGCTGCTAAAAACCGGCCCGGGCTGGTCATCGGCTTTGCCGCCGAGACCTGTGATGTGGTAGAACATGCCAAAGCCAAGCTGGCGAAAAAGAACTGTGACTGGATTGTCGCCAATGATGTCTCGGGAGATGTTATGGGCGGAGATCATAATAGTTTGATTATTGTAACAGAGAACGGGGAAGATTATTTTCCCCATCTCACCAAAGCAGATGCGGCGCGACGACTGGCCGATAAAATTGCGGAGCATTATTCATGAGACGATTATTAATAGGATTGGCAGCATTGATGATCGGGCAGACGGCAATGGCCGATAATGTTGCCGATTGCGAAGTTTTCCTGCGTCAGCCTGTGATGCTGGACGGTGAAGAAACCGGGGCTTTCATGGATACTTATGTCCCGGCGACTGATTTCATCGCCTCGATTTATGATGAGGAAGATGGTTATATCACGGATATTGAGGATCAGCCGATCAAGGCTCTTTTCTGTACCCGTCAAAGTGTCATGCCTACGCTGCGCGATTTTCCATTGGTAGCGACCGGTATTCCTTTTGTGGTCTCGACCGATTTTGACGCGGCCGAATCTAAAATCGTGACGATCTATTATAAAGAAGGAAAATTTCATCAGGTCTATAAGGGGCCGGAATTATCCAAAAAAGATCAGGCCAAGCTTGACGACGCGATGAACATTTTCAATCTCCAGCCTCATGGACTGGGAAAGTAATCGTCAATGTCTCTCACAGTTGAATTTAAAAAACTTCCCCATTTCGGAGAATTGCAGCTTCCCGCCTATGAATCCGATCTGGCCGCCGGGGCTGATCTTCGTGCAGCCGTTCCTGAAGAACAGCCGATGGAGCTTTCTCCCGGCGAATGGGCATTGGTGCCGACCGGGCTCTCTATGGCCCTGCCGGCCGGTTATGAAGCCCAAATCAGGCCGCGTTCCGGTCTGGCCTATAAGTTCGGCGTCACAGTCCTAAATACGCCCGGCACAATCGACGCCGATTATCGCGGCGAGGTAAAAGTGCTGTTGATTAATCACGGCGATGCAGCTTTCATAATCAATCGCGGTGAACGTATTGCCCAAATGGTGATCGCCCCGATTACGCAGCCGGCCTTTGAAGTGGTTGACGAATTGTCCGAAACCGCGCGAGGCGCTGGCGGATTTGGGAGTACGGGGGTTAAGTAAACTCCTTAGAACCGTCATTACCGGGCTTGTCCCGGTAATCCAGATATTCAAAAATTTTCCTATATTGCCGGAATTAATCCGGCAATGACGGGCGTTGAGAAGAGAGAGACCTTAACATGACAGACCTAATTCGCGGCAAAATCTACGACTCTATTCTCGAAACCATGGGCAATACGCCGATGATCCGTTTGCCCAATTTAACCCAGGGCTTTGACGCTGATCTTGTTTACAAGCTTGAATTTTTCAATCCAATCGCTTCGGTCAAAGACCGGATCGCCATATCGATGATCGAAGCGTTGGAAGCTTCGGGCGATCTTAAACCCGGGGGCACGATTGTTGAGCCAACGTCGGGCAACACCGGGATTGGCCTGGCCTTTGCAGCAGCGGCCAAGGGCTATAAATGCGTCCTCGTCATGCCCGAACAAATGTCGATAGAGCGCCGCAAGATGATGAAACATATGGGCGCAGAGCTGGTTCTGACCGAAGCCGCCGGCGGCATTCCGGCGGCCATCGCCGAGGCTGAAGAAATTGTGTCCGCTACGCCCGGCGCAGTGCAGGCGGGTCAGTTCACCAGCCCGGCTAATCCGGCGGTTCATGCCCGTACAACAGGGCCGGAAATTTGGAATGACTGCGATGGCAAGATTGACTATTTTATTTCGGGTGTTGGTACAGGCGGAACGCTGACCGGCGCCGGCAGTTTCCTCAAAGGCAAAAACCCGGACATCAAAATTATCGCGCTCGAGCCCGAAGGCAGCCCGGTGATTTCTGAAGGTACAAAAGGCCCGCACAAAATTCAAGGCATCGGCGCGGGCTTCATTCCCGACGTGCTGGAAACCGATTTGATCGACGAAGTGATCAAAGTCTCAAATGAGAACGCCTTTGGCACAGCCAAGAAAGTCGCCGCTACGGACGGTGTTCCCGTCGGTATATCCTCCGGCGCCGCGATCTGGGCCAGTTTGCAGTTAGCAGCGCGTCCAGAGATGAAAGGCAAACGCATCGTTGCGATCATACCAAGTTTTGCAGAACGGTATCTCAGCACGCCTTTGTTTGATTAACTGGGACTGCGGTCAACACATGGCTGCATATTAAAAAACGAATTTGCGCTGATGATGAAATGTAATCAGTAGCTGGAATCCAGAATGTTACTAATCACAACATGCCCGAGTAGCCACATACCGATAATCAGGGAAATAGGCTTCATCAGCCGGACGGCAAGAGGCGAGATTCGTTGGGCCCAAAAAATGGCATAGGCCGCGTGCCATCTATGCGGCAGCGCCATTAAAATCAGCGAAGTACCGACGAGAAAATTCCCTAATAGGCGTGCCCAGCTGGGCTGCGCGAAAATTTGCGCCCCGCCGATAAACCCCAAGCCACCGATTAAACGCCAACTCAGCTCGGTGAAGTGGATCAAGCGCGTGCTCGCCATTTTCGACAAAACCACCAGCGCTTTGCGCGGATAAATCACCCCCCAATGCTCAACCCGATCAGCCAAAGCGCAAACAGGATAAGAATGATTTTACTGATGAGTAACATAGCTACAAAACCCTGACGTTACTTTGAGTGCGATACAAGTCTTCTTTACAAGGTAAAAAATCCGCTCTAAAGCCCCGCTCACGAAAACAGGAATACAATATGAGCTCCCAGTCACCGCGCGATATAAACGCGTCCCGTGATATCGAGGCTCCGGTGATTGCTAAAGGTGATCCCGCGGCGTTAGATAACACGAACGCCAAAAACTCAAAGAAACTCTTTATCAAGACCTATGGCTGTCAGATGAATGTCTATGACAGTGAGCGCATGGCCGATGTGCTGGCGCCGATTGGTTATGCCGCTGTTGATACGCCGGATGACGCCGATCTTGTGGTGCTCAACACCTGTCACATTCGCGAGAAGGCCGCCGAGAAGGTCTATTCCGAACTTGGCCGTGTCCGGAAGATGAAAGAGACGAAGGAAGCCGAAGGGCGAGGGGACATGACCGTCGCCGTCGCGGGTTGCGTGGCACAGGCCGAAGGCCAGGAAATTATGCGCCGCGCGCCGGTGGTTGATATGGTGCTGGGCCCGCAGACCTATCATAAGCTTCCGGAAATGATTGCCCGGGTGGCCCGCGCGCAGGGAGATGTTCTGGAAACCGAATTTGATACACTTGAGAAATTTGATGAGCTTCCAACCACGCGCGACCCGAAAGGGTTTTCTGCGTTTCTGACCATACAAGAGGGCTGCGATAAATTTTGTACGTTCTGCGTTGTGCCCTATACGCGCGGCGCAGAGGTCTCACGTCCGGTTTCGCAGATCGTGGCCGAAGCGCGCGACCTTGCTAAGAAAGGCGTGCGCGAAATCACGCTCATCGGGCAAAACGTCAATGCTTACGCGGCCGAGGCCCCTGACGGCTCGGGCGAAATGTGGAGCCTTGGCGCGCTGATCCGCCATGTCGCCAAGATCGGCGGGATTGACCGTATCCGTTTTACCACCTCCCACCCGCGCGATATGGATGATGATCTGATCGAGACCATCGGGGCCGAGCCCAAGCTGATGCCTTATCTGCACCTGCCGATTCAGGCCGGGTCAAACAAAATATTGCGGGCGATGAACCGTGATCACACCTATGATCACTATAAACAGCTGATCGCGAAAATCCGCGCGGCGCGTCCGGATATTGCGCTCTCTGGCGATTTCATTGTCGGTTTCCCGGGCGAGACTGATCTTGATTTTGAAGACACGATGAAATGCGTCGAAGAGATCGGCTATGGCAGCTCATTTTCGTTTAAATATTCTATCCGCCCCGGCACGCCCGGCGCGTCTATGCCGCGGCAAGTGCCTGAGGAGGTTAAATCCGCGCGCCTCAAGCGCTTGCAGGATCTTCTCTATACGCAGCAAAAAGAGTTTAATCACAGCCTGATCGGAAGAACGCTTGATGTTCTCGTCGAGGGCGTTGGCCGTGACGGTGGACAGCTTTTTGGCCGGTCGCCTTATTTGCAGGGTACGCATTTTGATGGCGGCGAAGACTTGATTGGGCAGATTGTTCCTGTCACCATTACCGGCGCTGGCCGGAATTCGCTGACAGGCGAATTGGCAACGACCAAATAGGAGAGCGTTTTGGGTTTTAAAAAATGGCTGTTGATCAGCACAATTTGTATCGGTATTGCCGCCTGTAATCCTTCGGCGACAGACACACTGAGTCCGGCGCAAACTGAAAAATCCTTCACGCTCGATTATGAAAAATTTACGCTCGATAACGGGCTTGAAGTCGTGCTTCATGTCGATAAATCTGACCCGATTGTGGCACTGACAACGGTGGTGCATGTCGGGAGTAACCGCGAAAAAACCGGGCGTACGGGTTTTGCGCACTTTTTTGAGCATATGGCCTTTAACGATAGCGAGAATGTCCCGCGCGGCTGGAATAGAAAAGCCATTCCGGATTGGGGCGGATCTCGCAATGGCGGGACCTGGAGCGACGGAACGATCTATTATGAAGTCGTACCCAAAGACGCTTTTGATAAAATACTCTGGATCGATTCTGATCGACTGGGTTACATGATTAACACGGTCACGCAGTCTGCGCTCGACAAAGAAAAGCAGGTTGTCAAAAACGAAAAGCGCCAGCGCGTCGACAACGCGGCTTACGGTTATACTCAAGAAGTGATCCGCAAAGCGCTCTATCCCGAAGGTCATCCCTATAGCTGGACGGTGATCGGGGCCTTGCCGGACCTACAAGCCGCAACGCTCGAGGATCTGCGGGAGTTTTACGACCAGTATTACGGCGCCGCTAACGCAACCCTCGCGATTGCCGGCGATATCGATATCGCCGAGACTAAAGCAAAAGTAAAGCAGTGGTTCGGTGAGATACGCCGAGGCGAAGACGTGATGAAAATGGCACCCATGCCGGTCAATCTGGATGCCTCAAAATCTCTTTATTTCGAAGATAATTTTGCCAAACTCCCGGAGCTGAGGATCACATATCCCTCTGTCGAGAGCTATCATGGCGATGAGCTGGCCCTTGAAATTTTAGGGCAGATAATGGGCGGTACCAAAAAATCACCGCTTTATACCGTCATTGTTGAACAGCAAAAATTGGCACCAAATGTCTCAAGCTATAATAATAGTATGGAACTGGCCGGTGAATTTGTGGTTCGGGTGCGGGCCAATGCCGGGGTTGATCTGGACGATGTCAAATCGGCGATCGAACAGGCGTTTGCGGATTTTGAAGACAAAGGGGTCGATCCACTGGATTTGAAACGCATTATCGCGGAGCAAGAAACCAGTCTTTATGGGCGCGTGTCGACCATTTTGGGAAAATCCAATCAGCTCGCGACTGACAATGAATTTGCCGGTGACCCGAGCTATACGACCGAATACGCCAAGAAAATCCAGTCCATAACTCCTGATGATGTTGTCCGTGTTTATAATCGTTACGTCAAAGACAAGCCGGCTATCTACACCAGCTTTGTCCCCAAAGGTCAGGCCGATCTTGCCTTGCAAGGCGCTGAGCTGGCTAGTGTCTGGATTGAAGACGTTAAATCGGGCGTTGCCAATGAGGACGTGTCAGAAGGCGAGGTGGCGGAGTATGAAAAAACACCGACCAAATTTGATCGCTCTGAACCTGATTTTGGGGAGCTGCCGCTGGTGAAAATGCCGGAAATCTGGGACAAAAGTCTGGGAGAGCACGCGGTCCTGTACGGCATTGAAAACTCGGAAACGCCGTTGGTCGCCTTTAGTATCGCGATCGATGGTGGCCGCTGGCTCGAAAGCCCGGAGAAAAACGGCATGTTTAGCCTATTGGCGCGCCTGATGAATGAAGGCACGGCCAACAAAACGCCGGCCGAGCTTGAACAGGCCATCGGACTATTAGGCTCGAATATTTCTGTATCCATGAGCTCGGATCAGCTCAACATTTCCGGGGCGACTTTGTCGCGGAACATGGAAGAGACGATTGCGCTGGTTGAGGAAATCATGGCCGAGCCGCGTCTCACCGAGGCCGAATTTGATAAAGTTAAATCCGCCGCAATAACCGCGATCAAGGGCCGCGAAGCCAATCCGAATTCAATCGCGTCGCTGGCATTTTCAAAATTGCTGTATGGCGATGACCATCCTCTGGGCTTGCCCGGCAGCGGCAGTATTGCGACCGTTGAAGCGCTTAGCCTCGAAGATATGAAAGCCGCTTATAATACCGCTATTCGCGGCCATATGCGCATTCATGTCGCCGGTGATATCTCTGCCGACCGCGCGGCAGAAGCGTTTCAACCGATTGCAAAAAAGTTTGCTGCAGACCGCGACGACATGCCAAGCTACGATATCCCGGCGCAAACGCTTGGCGGCAATGTTTATTTCATAGATGTTCCCGGTTCCAAGCAAAGCGTGTTGAACATCGGCAAACTGACCGTTTCGTCGACGCACGCTGATGCCAATAAGATCAATTTTACCAATGAAAAACTCGGCGGCGGCATTAGCGGTGATCTGGCCCAAACGCTCCGGATTGGAAAAGGGTATACTTATGGCGCCTATTCCTGGGTGACGACGGGAAAAGAGGTGCAGCCCTTTAAAATCAGCACGAGCGTCCGGGCCAATGTCACGGGACCCTCGCTGGAAATCATCCGCGACATGGTAATTAATTACGGTCCTGATTTCACAGATGACCATGCGGAAATGATCAAAAAGAAACTGATCAAGGAAAACACCCGGGCGTTCGAAAGTTTGAATGCTAAACTCGGAACCCTCATTGACATCAGCAAATATGGCAAAAGCAAAAACTTCGTTGAAACCGAACAGCAGGAACTTGTGGATATGAGCGTGGCTGATTTCAAAAATATCGCGGCGACATATTTGGCGGAACCGGACATGATTTATGTGGTCGTTGGCGATAAAGCCACGCAGTGGGAAGCCGTCAGTGAATTTGCCGATGGTAAAATTGTAGAGCTGGACATTTACGGCAATCCCAAATAATGGCGTGAACGCGTAAAATTGCGCCGACGTTAGAAAGTTATAAAATTGAGCAAACAAACAGATATATTGGAATTTGATGATCCGGATCTTGTCAAAAAATTGTGCGGGCCAAACCATGCCATCCTGGCGCTGATCGAAGAGGCGTTTGATGTCTATATTGAGGCTCCGGGCGCTAGCGTTCATATTAATGGTGACGCGGGGGCCAGAACACGCGCGGGTGAACTCGTGCGCGAAATTTATCAGCGCCTTGAGCGCGGCTGGCCGTGCGGGGTTAGCGATGTCCGCACCCTGATCAAAGCTATCGGCAAAGGCAAAGTTAAAGCCGCTGCTGTTGACGCGATCATTCCGTTTCCGCGCCGCGCGCCGATCGTTCCCAAGACCCCGCGCCAAGAGACATTCATTCGCCAATTGCAAGACGAGACCATTATTTTCGGCGTCGGTCCTGCCGGTACGGGTAAAACATTTCTGGCGACCGCTTATGGCGCATCGCTTCTGGCACGCGGCGAAGTGCAGCGGCTTATTGCTTGTCGCCCTGCCGTTGAGGCCGGCGAACGGCTCGGCTTTTTGCCCGGCGATATGAACGAGAAAGTCGATCCCTACATGCAGCCGATTTGGGACGCACTCAATATGGTGCTAGGCCGCGACGAAACCGAGCGCCGCAAGGCGTCGGGCGAAATTGAAGTTGCGCCGCTTGCCTTCATGCGCGGGCGCACGCTTGGCGATGCGTTTGTTGTGATCGACGAAGCCCAAAATGCGACTGTATCTCAAATGAAAATGTTACTGACCCGCCTTGGCGAGCGCGCAAAATATGCCGTCACCGGCGACATAACCCAATCGGACCTACCAAGAGGTCAGTTATCTGGTTTGGCGCATGCCCTTAAAATCCTTAAGGGAATTAAAGGCATCGCCGCGACCGAGTTTCAAGTCAGCGATGTGGTTCGACATCCACTGGTTGGGAAGATCATCGATGCTTACGAAACTGACGCGTCCAAATCTGACGGGATTTTGTAGATCGGCAAATGCCCATTCAAATCGACATTGCCATTGAAGACCAAAATTGGAACAAGCTTGCCTTAGATCTGGAACATCTCTGTGCGCGCGCTGTCCAATCAGCCGACCAAAAAGCCGAAGGTGAGCTATCCATCGCTTTTGTCGATGATAGGGCCATTCAAAAACTCAACGCCCAATATCGCGGCCAGAACAAGCCGACCAATGTTCTGTCTTTTCCGATGAAAGGGCCAATGATGGGCGATATTGTACTGGCCCGCGAGACAATCTTAGCTGAAACCGCACAGCAGAATAAATCGCTCGCAGACCATGTGACTCATCTCATTGTGCATGGGTTTTTACATTTGCTCGGCTTTGACCATCAGGACGATGAGCAGGCCGCCGAGATGGAATCGCTCGAGAAAAAGGCGCTTGCGCAGTTGGGTATTGACAACCCCTATCAGATTAACGAACCTTCCATGATTAAACGTAAGTAGGATTGATGAGCGAAGACCCTTCATCGACGAACTGGCTGGAGCGGGTACTCGGACGCGGAAAAGCGCCCGGCTCGGACAGCCAGGAAACCCCGGACCAAAAACGCATGATGAATGCGGCGGAGCAGTTTCACCTGCTGCGTGTTGTCGACGTGATGGTGCCGCGCGCCGATATTATCGCGGTCGATATAGATACGGGACTGCATGATCTTTCTAAAGCCTTTCAGGATGCTGGCCATTCGCGATTGCCGATTTACAAAGAGAGCCTCGACGAACCTATTGGCATGGTTCACATCAAAGATGTGCTGCCTTATCTGATGCTTAATGCCCGGGGCCGCTCGGCTAAGACGTATAAGGATCGCAAGGTTCTCAATACTATTAAGCGCCCGGTTCTGTTTGTTCCGCCATCTATGCTGGCTCAAGATCTTCTAAGCCGTATGCAGGCCCGACGCACGCATATGGCAATTGTCGTCGATGAATATGGCGGGACCGACGGCATATTGACGATCGAAGATATTATTGAAGAAATTGTTGGCGAAATTGAAGACGAGCATGATGATGTCGACCTTCAGGTCAAAACTGTGAGAAACGAAAATAGCACGCACTGGATGGCAGACGCACGAATAAGTATAGATGAATTAGAAGAAGCCATTGGCCGGGAGTTCGCATCTGCTGACGAAGAAGGTGAAGTCGATACGCTTGGCGGATTGATTTTTACTTTGGCTGGTAGAGTTCCGGAGCGCGGCGAGATTATTTATCACCCGGACGGGATAGAATTTGAAATTATAGATGCCGACCCGCGCCGCGTGAAAGTTATCAAGGTTCGCACGCTTACCAAATCCGCCCTCGAAAAAGCCAAGAATAACCTCGCCGCCGAATGAAGCTCATCGATAAACTGGCGGCGCTGCGGGGTTGGCGCTATTATCTGATATGCGCGCTCATAGGCTTAGTTGGGATTGCCGGACACGCGCCTTATCATATTTGGCCGATCACGATATTTGTCTTTGCGATTATTTTTCGCCTAATCGCGATTGCGCCGACTTTAAAACGTGCTTTTTGGACGGGCCAAATCGCAGGCACGGGCTATTTTTTCGGACAAATTTACTGGGTCGCTTCGGCCTTTCTTGCGAGAGGCGAGGGCTTTATCTGGATTATGCCGATTTTGGTTGGCGGGCTGGCTCTATTATTGGCGAGTGTCTGGGGCGTGGCCGGATGGGTGTTTCGGCGCTTTAAATCAAAAACCGCCTACCCCTATGTGACCTTGGCATTGCTATTATATTTGGCGGAATTTGTTCGCGGGCACTTATTTGGCGGCTTTCCTTGGAATCTTCCTGGTTATATTTTCAAGGCCGGGAACACATTATCCCAATCCGCCGCGATCTTTGGTATTTATGGTCTGTCACTATTGGTCTTGCTGGTGTCAGCCCTATTGGCGCGGTCTGTCTGGGAGAAAAGTCTCCTGCCTGGCGCGCTCGCGGCGGGTCTGATTTTCGCCAATCTTGGATATGGCGCTTGGCGGCTGAGCAGCGTCGAGCTTCAATATGTCGACGGCGTTAATCTGCGGATCGTCAATGTTCCTTTCAGTCAAAAAGACCGGCTCGACCCGGAAAACCCCGAGCTGGATATGCAGATCGTTCAGGACTTTATCAATTTAAGCTCCGCGCCCGGTCTGGAAAACATCACCCATGTCATATGGCCTGAAGGCGCGATTGATGGCTATTTAATGCGCAATCGCTTTGCCCAGCTCAGGGCGGCCATGGGCGCTACTCTTAAAAGTGCTGATCAATCTCCGCCAATTTGGTTGGTCAATAGTTCGCGGGTTGAAATTAATCCGGCGGGCTCGGACTCGCATTATAACACGTCATTTGCGCTGACATTTGACAAGGATCCATTGGGAACCGTCGTCGCGACATCGGATAAAAAACGCCTTGTCCCGTTTGGCGAGATCATTCCAGGCGGAAAATTTGTCGAGCGGTTCGGGGCCAAGGTGGTTTCAGCGGATATCGGGTCATTCACACCGGCGCCGGAGAAAACCCTTTCTCGAATTCCCGGCCTGCCAACCGGTAGCGTCCAGATATGCTATGAGGTGATATTTTCAGGTCTGACACCGAGATCGAAAACCGAAGACGTGAAATGGATTCTAAATCAATCCAATGATGCTTGGTTTGGCGCAGCGGTCGGCCCGGAGCAACATGCCAATATTGCGCGTTACCGGGCGATCGAGGAGCGCGTACCGCTAATTCGATCCGCGTCAAATGGCTATTCAGGCGTGATTGACCCCTATGGACGCTATGTCACTTACGCAAAGCCGCACGCCCGGCAGGCGATTGATTCACGACTGCCGCAATCCTTAAGGGAAAGCTTACCCTTAAGTTGGATAAGTTGGCTAATTGCCTTGATATGCCTAGTTTTAGTGCCTATACCCGTCAGGCGGAGAGATAATAAATAAGAGGGGACAACCGCGAGAACATAAAAATAATGATAAATCGATTGATGTGGTACAATCGGTAATAGAGAAAAGGTTTATCAAATGCCCACTTCTAAACACGCTCCGCGTGCTGCCAGTGAGGTCGACGTGCATGTTGGCACGCGTATCAGGTTGCGCCGGAAAACACTTAAAATGAGTCAAGAACAGCTGGGGGAACAGTTAGGAATAACGTTTCAGCAGGTTCAAAAATATGAACGCGGGACAAACCGTGTCGGAGCTAGCCGCCTTTGGGCTATTTCAAAGGTCCTTCAGGTCCCGGTTCAGTTCTTTTATGATGGATTGCCAGACGCCGTAGATGGTGGTGACAATCCGCAGCCTCCGGCCATCTACCAATTTATAAATAGCTCTGATGGTGTGGCTTTGGCCGCCGCCGTTACACAGATCAAAAACCGCGCCGTGCGGCGTCAGATCCTTGAGCTAGCAAGATCATTGGCAGAGCAGGAAAGCGTTCACTAAAATACATGTCATCGGATTTTTCTGATAGACCGAGACTTTATGGGCGTTCGAAAGGACGCCCACTACGGGCCCAACAACAAGGCCTGATGGATGAATTTTTTCCCAAAATTCAGCTTCAAGCGGATTCGGATTTTTCCAAATTTGATGAGCTGTGGATTGAGATAGGATTTGGCGGTGCCGATCACCTTATTGATCTGGCCCGCAAAAACCCGAAAATTGCAATAATTGGTGCCGAGCCATTTTTGAACGGCGTCGCTAAAGCAGTTGCTGGCGCTCATGAATTTGGGCTAACCAATCTATTTCTATATCATGGGGATGCGCGTGATGTACTTGATCAACTGCCGGAAAAAGCGCTGTCCCGGATTTACATATTATTCCCGGACCCCTGGCCGAAAACACGCCATAATAAACGACGCCTGATCAATGAGGTCTTTTTGACAGACCTCGTGCGAGTCTTAAAAGATCAGGGGCAATTGTTTTTCGCGAGCGATATTATTGACTATGTAGATTGGACTTTGACCCGGCTTAAATCTAACGGGCATTTCAAATTTGATCCACCCGCCCCAAGCTCATGGCGAACTCCGTATAAAGGATGGCCGGGCACACGATATGAGGCCAAGGCCTTCAAAGCTGATAGTCCGTGTCATTATTTGACCTTTGAAAAGGCATAAAAATTATCAGCGCTTTTAGCTGGACAAATTATTAATTTATCCCTATATGCAGCAGCACATACACGCCAAAGCGTACCAAACGCTAAGATGGCGGCCCCAGCGGGGCCGTTTTTTTTATGGCTAAATTTAACCGTGATAGGAACGGATGAAGACGAAAACTGATATGGATGCGAGGATACTCGCCATTGCCGACCCGGTTGCTGCGGACCTTGGTTTAAGGATCGTGCGCGTTCGGGTGATGGGCGGTAAACGCGCGACTGTCCAGATTATGGCTGAGCGGATTTCAGATGGCCAAATGGGCGTCGGGAATTGCGCTGATCTCTCGAGAGCTTTATCTTCGGCACTGGAAGTCGAAGATCCAATTCATGATGCCTATGTGCTGGAAGTGTCGTCTCCAGGTCTTGATAGACCCCTGACGGCGATAGAGGATTATAAAGAATATGCGGGACATTTGGCCCGGATTGAACTGGATCGTTTCGTTGAAGGGCGAAAACGTTTCCGCGGTATTTTAGCCGGATATGATGGCAATAATATCGAAATAGATTTGGACGGTGAAGAAGAGCGGGCCGAGATTCCATTTGCATGGATCAGTGAAGCCAAACTCCTCATTACCGATGAACTCATCGCGGCAGGGCAAGATAAAAAGTCCGCCGCAAAACTTAAAGAATAGCTGTCAGGGAGAACATAATGTCTACAGCGGGAATCAGTGCCAATAAGCTGGAACTTTTGCAAATCGCCAATGCGGTCGCACAGGAAAAATCGATTGATAAATCCATTGTTTTGGGGGCGATTGAAGAAGCCATCCAGAAGGCAGCGCGTCTGCGTTATGGCAGTGAACTGGATATCCGGGCCAAGCTTGATCCGGTGACCGGCGAAATGGATTTGACCCGGGTTGTGACCGTTGTGGAAGAAGTCGAGAATGAGTCCACTGAAATTGACCTTGGATCCGCCAAGCTTGATAATCCTGATGCCGAAATCGGATATGAATTCGTCACCCAGTTGCCGCCGATTGAGTTTGGCCGGGTTCAAAGCCAAATGGCAAAACAAGTGATCGTCCAAAAAGTCCGCGAAGCCGAACGCGAACGTCAGTATGAAGAATATAAAGATCGGGTCGGCGAGATCATCAACGGTATTGTTAAGCGCGTTGAATATGGCCATATCATTGTCGATCTAGGCCGCGCCGAAGGGGTTATTCGCCGTGAAGAAGCGCTCCCGCGCGAAAATGTCAAGGGCGGCGATCGTATTCGCGCCTATATACTCGAGGTTCGCCAAGAACCGCGCGGAAGCCAGATTTTCCTATCACGCGCCCATCCGCAATTTATGGCCCAGCTCTTTGCCCAAGAAGTGCCGGAAGTTTATGAGGGTGTCATCCAGATTGTTTCTGTTGCCCGTGACCCTGGGAGCCGCGCCAAGATCGCCGTCTATTCTAATGACGGGTCTATCGACCCTGTCGGCGCTTGTGTCGGTATGCGCGGTTCGCGCGTACAGGCGGTTGTAAACGAGCTGCAAGGCGAGCGGATCGATATTATTCCGTGGACCGATGATGCGGCGGCGTTCATTGTCAATGCCCTGCAGCCTGCCGAAGTAACCAAGGTCGTGATCGACGAAGATGATAACCGTATTGAGGTTGTTGTCCCTGATGAGCAGCTATCACTGGCGATTGGCCGACGCGGGCAAAATGTTCGCCTCGCGTCACAGCTTTCCGGCTGGGCAATCGATATTATGACGGAAGATCAGGAATCCGAGCGTCGCCAGAAAGAATTCCAGGAACGCTCAGCCCTGTTTATGGAAGCGCTGGATGTGGACGAAATGATTGCTCAGCTCTTGGTTTCTGAAGGTTTCCAAACCCTCGAAGAAGTGGGTTATGTCGCTCAAGACGAAATCACCGCGATAGAAGGATTTGACGAAGATACAGCGGTTGAGCTTCAGACTCGTGCCCGTGAATTCCTCGAGCGCCAAGCGCAAGAGCAAGACGAGAAACGTAAAGCGGCCGGCGTCAAAGACGACGTGCTTGAGATCGAAGGTGTGACGCTGCCTATGGCGGTTGCCTTTGGTGAAAACGACGTGAAAACCGTTGAAGATGTCGCGGGTCTGATCCCGGATGATCTTCGCGGCTACACTGAAGTCAATAAGGCCGGTGAAAAGGTCCATGAGGACGGCATTCTGGAAGGCTTTGGTCTTTCTGTGACAGCCGCGACCGATATGATCATGAAAGCCCGCGTCAAAGCGGGATGGATCGACGAAGCCGAGCTTGAGGAAGAAGAAGTCGAAGTAACCACCGAAACGCCAGCCGAAGAAGAATATACAGCTGCCAGCGTGTTTGAGAGCTAAGATTTGGTAACTGACACCGCAATATCATCCGAGACATTCGTCGATAAAAGGGGTCATAAAGGCCCTGAGCGTCAGTGCGTGTCTTCTGGACAGGTCCATCTGAAAAGCCAGATGATCCGTTTTGTAGAAGCGCCTGACGGACAGGTCGTGCCGGACATAGCGGAAAAACTGCCCGGACGCGGCGTCTGGGTGAAAGCGGATCGATCGTCGCTTGAAACGGCCATTAAATCCGGCGGATTTAAGCGCGGTTTTAAAGCCAATATTTCTGTTGATGACACATTGGTCGACCAAACGGAACAATTGCTGAAACGGCGCGTGCTGTCCTTAATGACTATGGCGCTTAAGGCCGGTCATATACATATGGGATTTGATCAAGTTAAATCGGCCAGCCAAGCAGAACCCCTGGCTTGGCGGATTGAAGCGTCAAATGGCGCCGCCGGTGGCCGCGGTAAAATCCGGGTTCTGACCAAAGCTGTGTCGCGGGAGCTTGGATTTAAAGAAACGCCGGTTTTGGGATGTTTTACATCGGCTGAACTCGGCGCGGCTCTAAACCGCGAAGACATTGTTCATGCGGCCATAAAAAAAGGCCGGATGGCGAAAAATTTTGATCAGGCGATCGGCCGGCTTGCCGGTTTTTGCGCGCTGATCCCTGATAGCTGGGAAGACAAACCCCATGAGAGCGGCAATAATTCTTTGCACCAGACTGGCGATAAAGGTTGAAAGTCATAGGTTTGCCGTTAGAAGACTGCGATAAGTGAGACGAGATGAGCGATACAAACGATAAAAAACCGGCCCGTAAGCCGCTTTCCTTGAAATCCGGTTCGGGTACCGTCCGGCAGAATTTTTCGGGTGGGCGGTCGAAATCCGTGGTGGTTGAGAAGAAGAAACGCAGGGTTATTGGCGTTCCGGGTAAGTCGGACAAACCGACGGCGTCCCCGTCAATCAAACCCAAGCCAGAAGCCCCAGTCGATGAGGTTGCTGAGCAGGCCCGTAAACTTGGATTGTCCAAATCGGAATATTTGAAGCGCCAAGAAGCTTTGAATTCGGCTGCGGCTGAGCAATCCAAACGCGATGCTGTTCGCAAAGCTGAAGAGGATGAGCGTCAGCGCCGGATGGATGAAGAGCGCAAAGCCTTGGACGCCAAAAGAAAAGCGGAAGAGGAAACCGAAAAACGCCGCCTCGCCGAAGAGGAAGAAGAGCGAAAGCGTCAAGAAGCCGACGCCGCCCGCAGAGCGCCAACCGCAGCGCAGAAAATCTTGTCGGAAGGGGAGCAAGTTGATGATCAGACGGCTCTGGAACGTGCCGGGGGCCGAATTAAGAAACAGCGTAGCGGCGGCGGACCTAAGTCAAAAAGCAGTCCGTCCAAGAGCACAGATCGCCGCCGTAAAGGCAAGCTCACGATTGTAAGTGCTTTATCCGGTGATGATGAACGTCAACGCTCTCTGGCCTCAATGCGCCGGGCACGCGAACGCGAAAAAGAAAGACAAAAAGGCCAGGGCGGCGAAAAAGTCAAAGTCGCCCGTGAGGTAACCATCCCCGAAGCGATTACGGTTGGTGATCTTGCCAACCGGATGGCCGAGAGAACCACTGACGTCGTCAAATATTTGATGAAACAAGGCTCAATGGCAACGGTCAACGATGTTCTCGACGCTGATACAGCCCAGCTGATCGCCGAAGATTTTGGTCACAATGTCAAACGCGTTGCCGATGCCGATGTTGAAGATGATTTCCTCGACACCGAACCGGAAGATGAGGGCAATCTAAAACCGCGGGCACCTGTTATCGCGATTATGGGCCATGTTGATCACGGCAAGACGTCACTTTTGGACGCGCTGCGCTCAGCAGATGTTGCGGCCGATGAAGCGGGCGGAATTACCCAGCACATTGGCGCCTATCAGCTTAAGCTAAAATCCGGCGATAAAATTACCGTTCTGGATACGCCAGGCCATGCGGCGTTTTCAGCCATGCGCTCCCGCGGCGCCGAAGCTGTTGACATTGTTGTACTGGTCGTGGCCGCCGATGATGGCGTCAAACCGCAAACCATCGAATCGATTTCGCACGCCAGAGCTGCGAACGCGCCTATCATTGTCGCCGTCAACAAGATGGACACTTATGAAGCGGATGCGCGTAAAATTGAAACTGAACTGTTACAATATGAAGTGATCACTGAATCTATGTCCGGTGAAACTCAATCAGTTCCAGTGTCGGCCCTTAAAAAAACCGGTCTGGATGATTTGGCGGATGCCATTTCACTTCAGGCAGAATTGATGGATCTTAAATCCAATCCAGATCGCAATGCCGAAGGATTGGTAATTGAGTCTAAAGTCGAAAAAGGCCGGGGACCGGTTGCAACGCTATTGGTCAAACGCGGGACCTTAAAGCGCGGAGACATTATCGTCGCAGGCCAGTATTGGGGCAAAGTCAAAGCCATGATGGATGAGCGCAATGCTCAGCTAAAAGCGGCCGGGCCGTCTGTTCCCGTCGCTGTCATGGGGTTTGACGGCGCACCGTCACCGGGCGAGCCATTTGCGGTTGTCGAAAGCGAAGCCAAAGCGCGTGAAATTACAGAATATCGTGCCCAGAAGGCCAAGGACGATGCGTCCAGCAAACCGACCGCTATTGCTTCGATGGAGCATATGATGGCCAAGCTTAAAGGCAAGGTCGTCAATGAAATGCCTGTTTTGGTCAAAGCCGACGTTCAGGGCTCTGTTGAAGCGATCAAGTCCTCCGTTGAAGGGGCCGGTAATGACGAGGTTAAAGCCCGAGTTATCCACGGCGCCGTCGGGGCGATCAGCGAATCCGACGTTCTTTTGGCCAAATCATCAGAAGCGCCGATTTTAGCATTTAATGTCCGCCCGAACCGTCAAGCCAAAGATTTGGCCGAGCGCGAAGGTGTTGAAATTCGTTATTATTCGATCATTTATGATCTGCTCGACGATGTTAAAGGTGTGCTGCAAGGTATGCTCGAGCCGGAACGCCGCGAAACCTTTATCGGATACGCCGAAATTCTCGAAGTCTTTAATATTTCCAAAGTCGGTAAAGTTGCCGGTTGCCGGGTCACGGAAGGCCGGGTTGAACGGGCTTGCGGTGTCCGCCTATTGCGCGAAAATGTTGTCATTCATGAAGGCATGTTATCAACGCTCAAGCGCTTTAAGGACGAAGTCGAGAAGGTTCAGGCCGGCATGGAATGTGGTATGGCTTTTGAGAAATATGAAGACCTACGAAAAGGCGATCAAATAGAGTGCTTCACGGTCGAGTATGTTGATCGCAAACTCGATTAGGAATTCGCCGGACTTGCCGAGCTTCCTAAAACTATCTGAAATTACGGTCTACTGAAAACCTTTATCATGCGTAAATTTTTCAAAAAATACAACCGATTATCCTATTGAAAACATTGAAAAACATCGCTGTCCCGTTAGGTTTTGTTAATAGATAAAAGAGGCTTTGTTAACCGTCTTTCTCAGAATAAATTTAATTATTATCTTTTAACTTCCCGTTTCCTAAAAATACAAAGGGAATGGGAAATGAAAAGCACTACTACTTACTTGAAAGCACTTCTGGGCGCTTCTGCCTTAACTGCTTTCACGGCCCTAAGTGCCCACGCAGGTGGGACTTCGGCCGGGACAAATGTCCAAAACACATTCACACTGAACTATGACGTGAACGACACACCGCAACCGGTCATCAATAATGTCGGTAACGAAACCGAGTTCACTGTTGACCGTAAAATTGACTTGAGTGTCGATTCGACTGTCGATACGAGCGTTACACCCGGTGAAAATCAGCGTATTTTGACATATACACTAACCAATGAAGGTAATGACGCTCAGCAATATGATTTCAATATTGTTGACGAAGCCGTTAACGCTCCGCTGGTTGGTTTCGATGCCAGCCCATATGTAGTCTGGTATGAAGATCCGCTCAATGCCGGTGTCTATATTGAATTTACAGGATCTAACTATCCTGAACTGACGGCCGATCAAAGTATCACCGTTCAAATTCGTGCAGATATTCCGACTTCTGCCAATGATGATGAGCGTGAGATCCTGTCTCTCGTTGCAACGACGCTTGATACAAGCGGCAATGTTGTTACTGAAGATACAGACGGAAACGCTATCCTAGGCGCCGCCGAAAACGTATTTGCTGATGATCCAGCGTCTGCTGAAGCGTCAACAGGCGATAGCGGTACTGTTTCTGACGGTAACGAATCTGCGACAGCGTTCTACGTTGTTTCAACGGCCGAACTTACAGCCGTTAAAGCCGTGGATGTATTCTCTCAAGACGGTGCGGGCTGTGCGACTATTCCAGGCACACCAACTAGCGGTTACGCTATTCCAGGCGCCTGTGTCGAATATGTCATTACAGCTGAAAACACGGGTAGTGAAGATGCAACCGATATCGTTATAAGCGATACGTTGGCAACAGATCTCACCTTTATTGCTGTTACCAGTTCTGGTTTTACTGGCGGAACATTCAGTTCTGAGCCAGCTGCAAACCATGATTGCGCGACAATCGGTACACCTTGTGACATCGTCTTTGATACAGCCACTTTGGCCAGCGGGACACCTTCCACGCCAACAGTTGGTACCATCACAATTCGTGCACTGGTCAAATAAAAATACAAAAAATAGATGATTTTCCCGCGGGCTAGCCCGCGGGATTCTAGGGCGGTATGGGATCGCCTGGGCTGGGTGAATGAGTTTGGATTCGAAACATAAATATTCGCATCTTGCGATAGCAACGGGCCTGCTTGCCCTGAGCTCCGGGGTTGCGCATGCCGACAATTTCGGTGTTGAAGTTCTCAATATTGCGGAAGTCAGCTACCGGGTAGGGGAAGTCGAAACGACAGTTCAAACCAATGAAGTTGTCTTTACGATTGTTTCACCTGTCGATCCAAATCCCACAATCGAATTCTTTAGATACTCGCCAAATGCGCCGAACCCAAATCTGGTCACGCTCAATGGCTCTGAGTATAGTCCAACAGGAAATATAGACGGCCCGTTTATCTCAACTGGCGAACCTCTAAACACGGGCACATTGCTAAATCTGACGGGTGAAGTACCCCTGATACCGACCATGTCTTACCTGTCCGGTGAGCTGATGTTTGTCCGGGTGACCAATAGCGGTGCCAATAGGGACTCCAGCGCCATTGAGACAGTCATTATTACGGTCGAAGCCGAAAACGGTGATCTAATTGCCATGCGCCTTTACGAATCCGGACCGGATACGGGCGAATTTTGGGCTTATATGCAGTCAACAGACAAGACGACGGCCCATCACGACGCGGTTATGACCGCGTTTAATAATGACGAATTAACGGCGACCTATGAAGATGTAATCGATGATCCAAACTCGTCGACAAGCGGTGCAGAAATCCGGGTTGTCGTTGATACGGCCGCCGTTAACCCAAATAATATGGTCTTTAATTCCATAACAGGTGAGCCAGTTAACGGCGCGACAGTGTCACTGCTCGATGCTAATACGCTCGACTTTGCCGACGTGTATGGCATTGACGGATTTTCTGATTTTCCATCTATCGTTACGAGCGGTGAATTTACGACAGATGAAGCTGGCCTGACCTATATTCAGGATGATGGCGGGTTTTCTTTCCCGCATGTAAGCGCTGGTAATTATGTTGTCGAAGTGGTTCCGCCGGAAGGCTTTGACTTCGCATCCGCATTGCAGCCAGACGTCATCAACGCCAATACAGGCGCGGGCTATTTCATCATTGATGGATCTTATGGTTTGCCATTTGAAATGACGGATATCGGATATATCCGTTTTGATATTCCGCTGGATCCGGATGCAGAACTGGTCTTGCAAAAAACAGCTGACCGTTCTTATGGCGACATTGGCGACTATATAAATTATACGGTGACGATCCAAAATCAGGGAATTGCTACAGCTCCGATTAATTTACAGGATACATTGCCAGTTGGATTTCGTTACCTCGAAGGCACGTCTGTACTGGATGGACTTCACATCGAAGACCCGGTCGTTTCAGATGATTCCCGCCTGTTAACCTATCCAATCAGTTCGGTTGAACCCGGCCAATCGGTTTCACTTAACTATGCCCTTCAAATTGGCCCAGGCGCCCATCTCGGCGAGGCTATTAATGAGGCCATCGTTAGAACTGATGCAGGCGCCCCTCTATCAAATATTGCCCGCGCCGGTATTACGCTTCGCGAAGATCTACTACGCTCACACAGCACTATCATTGGCCGTATCTCAGAAAATTCCTGTGATGGTGATGAAGATTGGGTTCGTAAAATTGAGCGCGGAACCGGTGTTGAAGGCGTTCGTCTATATATGGAAACCGGCGCTTATGCTGTCAGTGATCCCGACGGTCTTTATCACTTTGAAGGCATCAATGAAGGCACGCATGTCGTGCAAGTTGATGAAGAAACTCTGCCGGCCGGTTATGAAGTCATGGTCTGCGAAGAAAACAGCCGCTATGCAGGCAGCGCGCATTCGAAATTTGTCGACATTCAAGGCGGCGGTATCTGGCGCGCGAATTTCTATCTCAAACAGACCGGCGAAGCCGTCGTCGAAGCTGAGGTTCAAGAATTTGTCGAAGCCACGGACTATAAGAATTTCGACCAGACATGGCTGGATACGCAATCCAGCGACCCGGCGTGGGTATACCCGCTGTCTGATAGAACGCCGGATCGTTCATCTGTCAATATCGGTATTAAACACCCTGCTGGCGGTTCAGTTGAACTTTTGCTAAATGGCCGACCCGTTCCAAAAACCAATCGCGATCAAGGCCTGATGAGTGCTGACCGGATGACTGGTCTTACCCGGTTCAAAGGGGTTGATATTCGCGACGGTAAGAACGTCTTTGACGCCATAGTCACAGGTGCCAACGGACAAACCCTGGCTACACTCAGTGAAGAAATCTACTTTGCGACCAATGTCGCGCGCGCCGGGGCCGTGCCGGGTAAATCAAAACTTGTTGCTGACGGACGCACCGTGCCGGAGCTGGCGATCCGCCTTGAAGATGAGGCCGGACGCTCGGTTCACAAAGGCCGCATTGTCACGATCGATGTCAGCGCGCCTTACAGTCTTTACGATCAGACCGGTGAACGCGAATTGACCGAGCAAGCCAATGATCTGATCGCGCCACTATCTGCACGCGACGACATTAAAGTCGGAGATAACGGAATTGCGATTGTACGGCTTGAGCCAACGCTGCAGACCGGTAAAGTTACCGTGACTGTGACCTTGGACACGGGTCGTCAGGTTCCGCTTTATCTCTATCTCGAGCCTGAGCAGCGCGACTGGATTGTTGTCGGTTTGGCTGAGGGATCGCTTGGATATGAAACGGTTCGCGACAAAGCCATCAGCCTGTCCAACAAAGATTCGGATGTATTCAATGACGGCCGCGTTGCCTTTTTCGCTAAAGGCCTGATCAAAGGCAATTGGCTTCTGACTCTGCAGGTCGACACCGATAAACGCCGCGGTGGCCGTGATGGCGACTTTGCCGCTGAAATTGATCCCAACGCCTACTATTCGCTATATGGCGATCGCTCGCATCAATATCTTGAAACGTCGAGCCGCTATCCGCTCTACGTTAAGCTTGAGAAAAAGTCAGCTTATGCGCTGTTTGGTGATTTTAATACGGATATCACAGAAGGCCGCTTAACCTCTTATAACCGTCATTTTTCCGGCCTAAAGGCGGAATATGTTGATGAAACAATCCAAGCTCAAGGTTTCGTCGCTGAAACCAATCAAGGTTTTGGCAAAGATGAAATTCCGGCTGATGGGACCAGCGGGACTTACCAGCTAAGCCACCGCAATATTCTGGCGCAGTCCGAAACCATCGTGATCGAAACCCGCGATCGCAATCGCCCGGATGTGATCCTGGAGCGTAAAGAGCTCATTCGCTATCTGGACTATACGCTTGATTATCTGACGGGTCAGATCATTTTCCGTCTGCCGGTTGATGTTAGCGACGCCCAGTTTAATCCCAACGTTATCGTGGTTGATTATGAAACAGCCGAAGACGCTGAGCGCAACATAACAGCCGGTGGCCGGGTTCAGGTTACGCATGGCGATATTCGCGTCGGATCCAGCTTTGTCCACCAAGAGGGGTCAGGCTCAACGGCGGGCGCTGAATCGAATATGGTCGGTATTGATGTGGTTGCGCAGATCAATGATAATATTGAAGCGCGCGCCGAATATGCGATCACAGAGAATAAAATTGCCGGGCAGGGATCAACGACCTCAGATGCCAAACTCGCAGAAATTATTCACACATCAGAAAAAGTCAGCGCTCATGCCTATTACCGCGAAGAAGAAGCCGGCTATGGTGTTGGCCAGATAAACTCAAATACGGCTGGTTTCCGCCGCTACGGTGTCGAAGCCAAAGTCCGGGTCAATCAGTTCGAAAATGAAGAAACCGGGAAACGCGGTAGCCAAACCGTTGATGCCGCCGCTTATCATCAGGACAATCTGAACACAGGCGATTCTCGGGAAACGGCCGAAGTGATGTTTAATCACAATGGTTCCAAACTGACCTTTGGCGGCGGTCTACGGGCCAGCCGCGATGACCTTAGTAATGGGACAGAGCGCGAGTCACTTCTAGCCGTAGCGAGCGCAAGCCTGCGCGTGCCGGATCTGGGCGCGACATTCCAGATTAGCCATGAACAACCGCTAAACGGAAAAGACGAAGTTACAAATTATCCGCAGCGCACCATTGTGGGCGTCAACAAAACCATCGGTTCAAAAGCGTCTGTGACCTTGCGTCATGAGATTCTCGATGGTGCTTTGAACGAATCTCAAAATACGGTGATCGGTGTTAATCTTGCGCCGTGGGACGGAACCAGCATCAATGCCAGCTCTGATCTCGTTACCAATGATAGTGGACGGCGCCTTGGCGGAACCTTTGGACTGGATCAGCAAGTACGTCTGGACAAAAATGTCAGCGCTTCGATCGGGGTAACCAGCCGCAAGGTATTGGATGAAGATATTGAGTATATCGATGTTGCTGCCGACGGCCCAATTTCTCCGCTGGAAACTAATCAGAACTTCAATGCCGCCTATGTCGGCATGGCCTATAATAATGATAATACGACTGTTTCCGGTCGGCTTGAAACCCGTATGTCGAGCGCGTCTGACACTTGGATCGCCAGCGTCGGCGCCGCCCGCGAACTATCGGAGGAAATTTCTCTTGCTGCATCTGTCCGCTCAGTATGGACAGACCCAAATAATGTCGTACGCGGCGATCATGAACGGATAGACGGACGCGTTGGCCTAGCTTGGCGCCCGCGCGGTGAAGAGACTGTCGTCTTTGATCGACTCGACGTCAGCCATGAGACAAATGAGCTGGGACAAACCCGGACCAAAATTGTCAATAATTTGGCCGCCAACACAATGATCGATGATAATTGGCAGCTTTCTGCCCACTATGGCGCAAAATATGTTAGCGAAGAAATCGCCGGTCAATCCTTCAGTGATTTCACTCATTTGGTTGGAGCCGAGACCCGCTTTGATGTGACCGAAAGAATTGATCTGGGTTTGCACGGCTCTATTTTAACTAATGGCGATAGTTTTGAATATAGTTTCGGTCCGTCCGTCGGATTTTCGCCGATTGACGATGTTTGGATCAGTGCAGGTTACAATGTCGAAGGGTTCAAAGACGACGACTTTGAAGCGGCCGAGTATAAGCGCGATGGTCTTTACTTCAAACTTCGTATCAAATTTGATCAAGATACGGCTAGAGGTCTACTCAAAAGAATTTCGCCGACCCAAGAAATTGTGGGAACGCAAAATGTTAACCCGAAAAGTTTTGCAACTCCTTAGCCGCTTAGCTTGATTTCTGCTTCCGCAGATCGGCTGAAAGTTCCATAACAAATCGAGTCCCGTCAAATAGGCCTTTTGCGCTAACAGGTTTAGTCAAAAACAGATCTATCCCGGCCATCATACATTTGGCATTGGTTTCCGGTGCCGTGTCGGCAGTGATCGCGATGATGGGTATATTACTGAATTTTTCGCCGGAACTCCGGATCGATTTCGTCGTCTCGATTCCGTCCAGAACCGGCATCCGAATATCCATCAATATAAGATCATAATGAGACTGGCGCAGCGTTTTCAACGCGTGCTGACCATCGGCAATACAATCAATGTCACAGCCTTCGGGCTCAAGAAATGTTTGGAGAACTTCCTGGCTGGAAATATCATCCTCGATGATTAGAACCCGCTTGTTCGATAAGGGGCTCAAAGGGGCGCTACTGCGGACGGCTGGGCGTTGTTCTTGCTTGTCGTCGCGCATTACCATGGCGGCGCGTGTCGGTAGGGTGATCCGGACCTCGGTTCCGCGTCCCAGTTTAGATTGCGTAGTCATGAGATAATTGTGAAGATTCGCAATTTTTCGAGATCCGGCAATTAACACTTCACTTGCCGAATAATTTTCCGGATTTGCAAAACCTTCCTCCAGTGAATCGAGAAAAATGTCTGTAAAACCGGTGCCTGTATCAGCGATGATGAGGGACAGGGTCCAGTCAAAATTCTCGCCCGGCGTGCCTGTGACATGCAAATGGACTCGACCGGTTTTCGTACTCTCGGATGCCGCATGTAACAGATTGTCCAAAATAGCGATCAGAGACTGGCGATGCAAAAATAAGCGCTTGGGTAGTTGCTCATCAATATGGGCGGTGAAGGTTAAGCCGGGCGATTGAAATTCGCTTTTCCACTTATGGATAAGTTTGGTCAATAAGGCTCGAAAATTCAGCGTTTCGGCTTTGCTGTCGGTCTGAGAATTATCCGGCGCCGTGATGAATTGAATTGTGTTTAAAACGCGCTGCACTTTCTGTGTCTTCAGCGAGATTGTGCTTCCGAGTTGACGCATCTCATCAGATGGCGCAGTTTTCTTTATGAGTTCGGCGGCGCGGCTGATGGCTGCCATTTCAGGTAATATAGCTTGAACGGCTTTGGGTGTTGCGCGGGAAGATTGATCAGGCTGGATTTCTTCCGCTTTCTTCGCCGTTTGAATAGGATCGGTAAGATCCGCGTCCGGCAGTGAATTCTGATTTTGATCGACAATCAGATTTGCCACAGAGCGATCCTCTTCGCGACGTCTCTTGCGCCGAATGATCAGGGCAATAATAATGAGAGCGAACAGGCCGAGACTGATCGGTAATGCTATTTGAGCCATAGGCGGCCATTGATCCCAAACCGACAAAATATCGGCTTGTATAGTCTTAGATATCGCTAGCCCAATAATCATAAAACATTTCCGAATCAGGCCCTCAGACCTGTCTTAAAGTCTTAAGAGTTTATAATTGGCGGTCAATGCCAAGCGTGGTCATCAAACGGGCCGTGCATTTCCCGCAATTATTGGACAAATAACGCTTGGTTGAATAAAACCCGGTGCTATAACGACGCCTGAAATAAGGTATATGAATGTCCGATAGTCGATTAAGCCAACTTTCAAAGGCCGCTGAGCTTTACGGCACCAGCAGCTTTGATAATTATGCTCAAATCCGCTCGGTTGCGGAGAAAATCCGCGATTCACTTTGCGCCTATCTCGATAGTGATAAACAATGTGTGTTTTTGGTTCCGCCGCAAGGCCCGTTTCAGGCCCAAAATTATCGCTCCATGGCCTATTCCGTTTCCGGAAAAGGGTTCTTACCTCTAGAGCCGATCAGCTTTGGTCTGGCAATTAATATTTCCGGCGAGGGCGATTATATGCGTCTGGTTCTGACCTGCCGTAAAGAGGGCGAGAAAATGTTTATTCAAATTGAAGATTCGACAAGTTTCGAAATCGGCCTACCCGTCGAAAACACGGCCTTGAAGCGTTTTAACGAGAAAATTTATCTGCATGTCTTGCATTGGTTTACCGACCGGGTGCGTCAATATGATGAAGGCGAATATGGTTCATCTGATATTGGTTTCGACATCATGCGCATAGACCAATAGACTTTGGTCTAAGAGTAAAAGGATTAAACATGGCTGAATCGTCTGTAGAAATTGCCCACCACGCGGTCAATATGCTTCCGTTCAAGATCGCTTTGATCGGGGCCTTGGGTATTGGCGCGCAATGGTTGGCATGGAAATTACAACGCCCTGCGATTGTCCTAATGGCTATAGCCGGTTTGATTTTCGGTCCGTTATTAGGCGCTGTTCTGGGGTTCGGTATTTGGGAACCTATTGATAATGTCGTGTCGATGTTTCACCTCGATCCGGTCAATGATTTCGGGGATGTGTACCGCCCAATGATCGGCTTGGCGGTTGCAATCATACTGTTTGAAGGCGGTATGACCCTCCGGTTTAAAGACCTTGGAAATTCGGCCCATGCCGTAGGGCGAATGGTGTTCATTGCTGCCCCGATCGCCTGGGCACTAGGCTGGTACGCCGCGCGTTATATTGCCGGACTCCCTTCAGATATTTCTGTCATGGTTGGCGGTTTGTTTGTTGTAACAGGTCCAACCGTCATTATGCCCCTATTGCGTCAGGCTCACCTCAAGTCCCGCCCTGCTAATATTTTGAAATGGGAAGGGATTGTGAATGACCCGGTCGGCGCATTGTTTGCCGTTGGTGGTTTCGAGTTTATTCGTTTTACCCTTGAAGGCGCCAGTATGACACTGGTCTTTGGCAAGCTTATTTTTGCCGCCGTGTTCGGGACCGTGGTCGGAATTGTTTCCGGCTATGGCTTGGCCTTGGCCTTTCGCAAAGGTCACATCCCTGAATATTTGAAGGCGCCTGTCGTTCTCGTCTGGGTGTTAGCAATATTTGTGCTCGCCAACGCAATGGCTGATGAGACGGGCCTGCTGGCAGTTACGGCTATGGGCATGACGATGGCCAATACCAAATTTGCCGCCATGGTTGAAATGCGGCGATTCAAAGAAACTATCGCCATCATGCTCGTCTCCGGCGTATTTGTCATTTTGACCGCGACATTGACACCGGAAGTCTTGATACAATTCTTCTCGTTTAAAATCCTAGGCTTTGTCTTGGCGATGATGTTTATCGTCCGCCCGATCGCCGTCGGGATTTCGACCCTGTGGTCCGGCATTAGCTGGCGAGAAAGCTTGCTCCTGTCATTGATCGCGCCGCGCGGTGTTGTAGCTGTTGCAGTTGCGGGTCTTTTTGCTGCCGAGCTGACGGTTCTGGCGCAGACGCCGGGTTTAACAGCAGCTCAGCAAGCCGCCCTTCAGCAAGGCGAACTGTTCGTACCTCTGGCTTTCGCGCTCGTATTTGCGACCGTTTTGTTTGCCGGATTTGCAATCGGACCTATGTCTAAAGCGCTAGGTCTGTCGTCGGAATCCGGCGACGGCGTTTTAATTGTTGGCGCAAATCCCTGGTCTCTGGGTCTGGCAAAAGCGTTAAAGGATATGGGGATAGGCGTTTTGATAGCCGACACGAATTGGCGACGGCTGCGCGATGCCCGTCTGGAAGGATTTTCGACATTTTACGGTGAAGTTTTGTCCGAGAATGCCGATTACCGCCTCGACCATTCGGCCTTTAATCACCTTATTACGGCCACGCCGAATGACGCTTATAATGCGCTCGTATGCGTTGAATTTGCGCCGGAGCTGGGACGCCACCGGGTTTTTCAAGTCTCCGGTCAGGACAAGAGCGATAAGGATGGCGATATGATTGCCTTCACATCTCGCGGACGAACCTTATCATCGCGCGGGCGTAGTTTTGATGCCTTCACAGCCGATTGGTGGAATGGTTGGCGCTTTAAAGCGACCAATATTTCCGAAGAATATCCGCTTAAAGCGCTTCTGGATGAGCGCGGTGAAAACGTTGACATTATTCTGGTCAAACGCGAAACAGGACTGGAATTTGTCCAGCCGGGCATTTCAATTAAGGCCATAAAAGGTACAGTTCTGACTTTTGGGCCGGTCAAGGAAAGAGCAGCTGACGGGAAATAACTTTACCCGGCTTTAATCAATTTCGCGCACAAGCAGGGTTAATTTCGCGTTAACTCTGCTTGGCCATGTCACCAACTAAAACGACCTATAAATCCCGCCTTTTAACAGGCGCGAAGATATTAACCGGCGTCGGAGTTATCGCTGGTTATTGGGCCGCTATGGGCGTTATGACTCTATTCGCCAAATCGGCGCAAGACTTGCCATCGGTGCAAACCTTTTGGGAGACAAGCCGTCCGCCCAGTGTTCAGATCATTGACCGTCACGGCAAACATTTGGTCATTAAAGGCGCGGTCGATGCGGCGCCGGTCAAACTCTCGGAGCTTCCGGGCTATGTTTCAGTCGCGGTCGTTGCGACAGAGGATAAACGCTATCGTCATCATCCGGGCCTTGACCCCATTGGCCTGACCCGGGCGATGTATAAAAACTGGCGGGCCGGGGGCGTAGTCGAAGGCGGCTCGACCTTGCCGCAACAGCTCGCCAAAAATGTCTTTTTAACGCGCGAAAAAACCATCAAGCGAAAGTGCCAAGAAATGCTGTTGGCGCTGTGGATTGAGCGGTCATTTTCCAAAGAAGAAATTCTCGAAAAATATCTTAGCCGGGTCTATTTCGGCGGCGGCAATTGGGGCCTGCAAGCGGCGAGCGAATATTATTTCAGGAAACCCGCAGCCGAGCTGACGATGGCCGAAGCGGCTATGTTGACAGGTATCCTCAAGGCTCCGGGGCGATATAATCCGGTGCTGGATTCTGAGGCGTCACGGGGCCGTACGCAGACCGTTCTGGGCCTGATGCGCGATCAGGGCTATATGGACCAGACAAGGCTGAACCGCGAAACTCACAGTCCGGTTACAGTCTACAAACCGGTCGATCGCAGCAGCGCCCATTATTTCGCTGACTGGGTATGGCCGGAGGTCGAGCGCCAGATTGGGACGCCGACAACCGATATTGTTGTGCGGACCACGCTCGATAAAAATATGCAGGATATGGCGCAGTGGTCGGCGCAGAAAAACCTTGATCCAGACCGCAACGCCACCGAAGTCGCGATCGTTTCAATCGCCGGAGATGGCGGCATTCGGGCGATGGTCGGAGGCTCGTCATATAATGGCAGCGAATTTAACCGCGCCGTTGATGCCCAGCGTCAACCGGGTTCAGCTTTCAAACCATTTGTCTATCTGGCGGCATTTAATGCCGGGCTTGACCCATGGGATACGCGCATCGATGAGCCAATAAAGATCGGGGATTGGGAGCCGCGTAATTTCAAAAAAGATTTCAAAGGCGAGATGACAATAGAGGCCGCCCTCGCGCTGTCTATTAATACGATTGCTGTTGCAATTTCGGAAGAAGTTGGGCGCGACCGCGTCATCGAAACCGCTGCCGCGCATGGCCTGAAAGACCTTGAACCCCTGCGCAGTTTGCCGCTGGGCGCGCAGACCACGACACCGCTTAAACTGACCGCCGCCTATCTGCCCTTTGCCAATTGGGGTGACCGGGTCGAGCCTTACGGAATTATTTCAATCTCAACCGCTGACGGGACGCCGCTTTATTATTCCGAGCGCCCTGAACGCGAACGGGTCGTCAGTTCCGCCGGGCTGCGCCACATCAACCGGGTTTTGAAAACAACCGTCGAGCACGGCACAGGTCGCCGCGCGCGAATTGCCGGCCGGGATGTTGCAGGCAAAACCGGGACGACAAATAATTATCGCGATGCCTGGTTTGTCGGCTATGTGCCGGATCTGGTGACCGGGGTCTGGGTCGGGGCCGATGATAATAGCGCCATGTCGCGCGTCACCGGCGGCTCAATTCCAGCGCAAATCTGGCAGGATATGATGGGCGATATTGTCAAAGCTATGCCCGCCAAACGCTTGCCAGTCTCTGAACGGCCAATTCGCGCCGATGTTGATGATATTATGAATGTGCTGCTGGATTCGGCTGCGTCCGCTCTTCCTTAATTGTTGACAGTCTCGTCCGAAATTACAGTCACAAGCCGGGATTTAATCCGGCAGGACCCGTTCTCCATCACGAAAGTGTCGTCATAGGTCGCGGCGATGGTGCGCTCATATTCAGCCACGCCCTTTGGTCCGGTCTTGACCGTGACCTGACTGGAGCCGGTAATTTTATCAGGACCCTGTTTATGAACGCTGATTTTGCCCATCTCATGTTGCCATTTGGCGCTCTCATGAGAGGCTTTGTGACGGGCAATCAGCGCCTCGCGTCCGGCCGTTTGCGATCCGCCGAGCGTGAAAGTTCCCTGGTCCGTGAACAGGTCAGCGTAGCTTTCCGCTGTCTCCGGATTATCCCGCAAAGCCGCATAATTCTCGACGGTATTGGTACACAATATGACCTCATCATGACTGGCGCTACACGCGGCAAGCACAGTCAATGATATCAGGGAGGGAATGTGTTTGCGCGTCATCGTCATGCCCTGATTTTAGACAGGATCATATCTAAAACCAAGCCCTATCGCGCTTTTGACACCGTATAAAACCGCTCAATATTGGCGGAGACCTTGACCCAGTCCGTCCCGGCCGTACGCGCCTTGTGATCCTGAAAAGCTTTTTCAGATTTGAAGGCCTCAAAGACATGAAATTTATGTTTGTCGCCAAGGTCCTGAAACACATCAAAGCGCAGGCAGCCGGGCTCGGCAAGGGTCGCTTTTTTATGCTCCGAGAGCAGGCGGCGTATGTCCTCAAGATCCTCATCCGGGACGATGATATGACCGGCCAAAAGAAAAGATTTCGGCCCGTAAGTTTCGCGCCGGTAAATGTCGCAAAGCCCGTCGCGATAGGTCGGATATTGCGGCGTCCAGCCGAGCTCGGAGCGCGCGCGGGAAATATCTATACGCTTGGTTTCGGAATAAAAGCTGCGCGCCATGGCTGACAGATTTGCGGTTTTATAATCAACCCGTTTGGGCCGGGCCTCGCCGATCAGGTCGGCCGCAAACTCGAGCACATCTTGCGGCGGGGCCGGGTTACCGTCGGCGATATTATAGACCTGTACCGGGTCCGGACGATCTATAGAGGCGGTAAGCGCCGTCGCTATATCCTCGACATGAATGCGGTTGACCAGATGGCCGGGCTTGATCACGGCTTTGACGCGGCCGGTTTTTAGGCGCTGAAACGCATTGCGCGATTGGCCCAATATCTCGGGGCCGTAAATTCCGGCGAGACGAAAAACATGCACGGGCAGGCCGCTTTCAAGCCAGGCAAGTTCAGCGCTAATCCGGTTGCGGCCGCGCTGGGTAGTCGGGAACAACAGCTCATCTTCAAACGCCCAGCGGCCTTCGCGGTCGCCGTAAACACTGGTCGCTGACAGGTAACCTGCCCAATGACAATGGCGTGCTATTTTGGCGATATCGGGCAGGGCTGTGATGACCGGATCGCGGCCGTCATCTGCTGGCGGCGCAGACGATATAATGATATCAGCCTTGGCAATTGCGGTTTTCAGCGCGGCCGAGGCAAATCCGCTAAATTCAATGATTTTTATACCCAGCGCCGCCGACAGAGCCCTGGCCTTTTCTGCGCTGCGGGATGTGCCGATAATATCGTAGCCGCGGGCCTTTAAAACCGGGACCAGCGCGCGCGCCGTATAGCCCAGACCCAGCAGCAGAGCCGTGCTGTTTTCTGTCCGACTTTTAACAGTTCTGCCCATTGCGGCCTAACCTCCGTGCGCGTAAAAGCGCCAACATGAAACGCCCCATACTCCTAACCGGATTCACATCGCTGGCAATGATTTTCGCCTTTTCGGGCCATGCGCTCGCCGATGACCGCACAACCGAATTTGACGAAAAACATAAGAGCTGCCTCGAGCAAATCGCCGATGATGCCGACCTGGCCTATGAAGAAGCCATGATCTGGCGCGGTGATGGCGGCGGTCGGCGGGCCCGCCACTGCGAGGCTATGGCCTTGTTTGCGCTGGGCCATAAAGAACAGGCCGCTTACCGGCTCGATCAGCTCGGCGATATGCGCGAGTCAATCGCGCCTGAGCACCGCAAAAATTACTATCTCGAAGCGGCCAATTTCTGGCTGATGGCCAATGAGGTTAATCAGGCCTACGACTCGGCGACGGCAGGGCTGGAAATTGACGAGGGCGATTCCGATCTTCGCATTGCCAGAGCGCGGGTTTATGCGCTGCTGGACCGTTATCAGGACAGCGAGACCGACCTGACATCGGTCTTAAACTTTGACAGTAAAAACGCGGCGGCCCTTCGCTATAGAGCCGATACGCGCCGCCGTCTGGGCAAGCTTGACGACGCCAAAACCGATATAGAGACATCGCTTAGGATTGATCCGAACAGCGTCGAAACGGCTTTGATTAGAGGTCAGATTAATGAGGCCCTGCGGCTGCGCGCAATGGGCAAGCTGACCACAGAAGAGACGGCCGAGTGACACTTGTCAGACACGAAATTCAAATCCATAATCTGAAAATAAACCGGCCGGATTTTGCCGGATTTAAAATTTTCCCGGTGTATCCACGTGGAGTGTCCACGGAATGTCATGTGTTCCACGCGGAAACAGCCGGAAATTTTTCACCCCGATTAGGCGTGAATAGAGACACAACATGATTGCCCGGTGACCCGGTTTATTTTTGTGTTATGTTGGATTTCGAAGAATTGGAGAAAAACATGATTTCTTACACAACGGTTGGCACAAATAATTTGGAAAAGTCTGGCGCGTTCTACGATGCTCTATTCGGCGAAATTGGTGTTGGCCGGCTTTGGGGAACCGATAATTTTATCGGCTATGCGCCAAATATGGATGTCCCGATGTTTGGAGTTTGCAAGCCGCATAATGGCGAAGCTGCGAGCGCTGGCAATGGCACGATGATTGCGCTGGCCTGCCCGAACAAAGAAACGGTTCATAAAATCTATGACAAAGCGATTGAGCTTGGCGCCCAGTGCGAAGGCCCGGCTGGGCCGCGCGGCGAGAGCGGATTTTACTGCGGATATTTTCGCGACCCGGACGGCAATAAGATAAACGCCTTTGCCATGGTCAAGCCAGACGCCTAACTTCTCCGCTAATCCTGGTCCAGCGTCCGGACCTTTCGAAGATCCGGGAAAATGACGCTGACAATTCCGACAACGCCAATGGCGGCAAACCCGCCAAGGATGACGGTCAGCACCGCGCCCCATTTTGCGGCAACAAATCCGGCGCGGGCATCGCCTAGCTCGTTGGACGCGCCCAGAAAGATCGAGTTGACGGCGTTGACCCGGCCGCGGACATGATCCGGCGTCCAGACCTGCAATAATATCTCACGGATATAGACGCTGATCATATCAAAGGCGCCGACAAACATCAGAGCAATAATCGACAGCCAGGCCAGCTCGGAATATCCAAAGACGATCGTTGCAACTCCGAACAGGAAAACCGAGACCAGCAATATTTTTCCGGCATGATCGCGCACCGGAAACCGGATCAAATAGACCGCCATCAATATCGCGCCAATGCCGGGAGCAGCGCGCAGGAAACCATTACCGACCGCGCCAATCTCCAGAATATCTTTGGCAAATAACGGCATCAACCAAAAAGCCGAGCCAAGGAACACCGCGAACAGGTCCAGCGTGATTGCGCCGAGCACAATTTTGGTTTTCCAGACATATTCAAAACCGCCGAGTAGCGTTCGTATGGTCACGGCTTCTTTGGATATGAGCTGCGCCGGTTTCGGAATTGATAAAATCGACAGAGCGGCGATCAGGAAAAACAGCGTGGATACGAGATAGGTCCAGCCGCCGATGATCGCAAAAGATATCCCGGCCACGGCCGGGCCGACAATGCTGGCGAGTTGCCAGGATGACGTTATCCAGCCGATGGCATTGCCGAAATCTTCTTTGGGCACCAGATTAACCACCAGAGAGGAGGACGCCGGCGAGTGAAAGGCTCGGCCAATGCCGACCAAAGCCATGGCCGCCATAACCCAGAGCGGCTCAAATTTCCCGATGGCCGACAGAACCGCAACGATGGCGGCGCTGATCGCCAACATCACAGTCGCGCCGGCCATGACTTTTCTTCGGTCAAGCCGGTCGGCCGCCATGCCGGTCACAACGACGAGAAATAAGGACGGCAGGAACAGAACGACCCCAATCATGCCAAGCCATAATGCGCTGCCCGTCACATCATAAAGATGAAACGCAATGGTCGTGGTCAAAATATGGGTCGAAAACCCCGTCAAAAACCGGGACGTAAAATATCGCTGATAGCTTGTGTGCCGAAAAGCAGCATATTGGTCCGTCTGCGGGGTCATACATTGCTAGTGGCCTGTAACAGGTTCTGAATCAATCGATAGCTTGGGAAAGGTAAAAATATCCGGCGGAGCACATTTTTTAGGCGTTTATTAAATCTATTGTTTGGCACCATTTGAATCCTTGCGCCGGGCCTATCGACTCGCCATAACGATGTGTGCGTAAGGATGTAAGTTTTTTTAACGAGATGCTGGACCAGAACGGGACAGCACGTCCAGCCTATCAGGCTTATTATGACTGGTTTTGCCGACAGGATCACAAATCGCTGCGCCGTAAAATGGGTGAGGCAGAGGCTGTTTTTCGCCGGACCGGTATCACGTTTAATGTGTACGGAAAAAAAGAAGCGGCCGAGCGTCTTATCCCTTTCGATATTGTGCCTAGAATTATTGCGGCCGCGGAGTGGCAGAAACTGTCAAAGGGCATTACCCAACGGGTTCAGGCCATTAATGCCTTTATCGCGGATATCTACCACAATCAGGAAATCCTGAAGGCCGGGATTGTTCCGGAAAAACTGATCGCCCGAAATCAGGCTTTTCTGCCGCATATGATTGGCGTCAAGCCGCCCGGAAATATCTATACCCATATTGTCGGCATTGATCTGGTGCGAACAGGGCCGGATGAATTTTTCGTATTGGAAGATAATGCCCGCACGCCGTCCGGCGTCTCTTATATGCTGGAGAACCGCGAAACCATGCTGAAAATGTTTCCGGAGCTGTTTGCGGACAATAGAGTGCAGCCGGTCAATGATTACCCGCGTAAGCTTTGGAACTCTTTGGCAGCCTCGGCGCCCGAGGCCTTTAAAGGCTCTAAACCTGTCATCGCTGTCCTAACCCCGGGTATCCACAATTCAGCTTATTTCGAGCATGCTTTTCTGGCGGATGAAATGGGCTGCGAGATTGTCGAGGGCCATGATTTGAGAATTTATAATGGCCGTGTTTGTATGCGAACTACCCGCGGATATACGCCGGTTGATGTGATCTACCGGCGGGTTGATGATGATTATCTTGATCCGCTGAACTTCAAACCTGAATCGACCCTTGGTGTTGCCGGGATTATGGATATTTACCGTGCCGGCGGCGTTACAATTGCGAATGCGCCAGGGACAGGGATCGCTGACGACAAGGCAATTTATTCCTACATGCCGGATATTATTAAGTTCTATACTGGGAAACCTGCGCTTTTGAAAAACGTTCCAACATGGCGGTGTTCGGAGCGCGAATCTTTATCTTATGTGACTGAAAATCTGTCAGAGCTGGTTGTGAAAGAGGTCCACGGCTCCGGAGGTTATGGTATGTTGGTGGGTCCGGCGGCCAGCCGTAATGAAATTGCTAAATTCAAATCCAAACTTTTGGCCGATCCTGGCAATTATATCGCGCAACCGACGCTGGCGCTGTCAACAACGCCGATATTCAGTAAATCAGGCCTGGCCCCGCGTCACCTGGACTTACGGCCATTTGTTCTGGTCAGTCCCGACCGGATCGATATCACGCCCGGCGGATTGACGCGGGTGGCGATGAAAAAAGATTCGCTAGTGGTGAATTCCAGTCAGGGTGGCGGCACAAAAGATACCTGGGTACTGACGGAATGATGCGATGTTAGGAAAAACCGCAGGCAGTTTGTTCTGGATGCTACGCTATCTGGAACGGGCGGAAAACATATCCCGCCTGATTGATGCCGGGTTCAGGATTGCCCTGACTCGTTCCGAGGATGCTGCGGATGAATGGGAATCAGTTCTAAAAGCTACCGCGGCGGCGCAGAGTTACACCCAATGTCATGACGTGATTGACACCAAAAATGTTGTCGATTTTTTGCTGCGATCTCCAAAAAATGCGTCCAGTGTCTATTCCTGTTTCAAGGCGGCGCGCGAAAACGGCCGGAACGCCCGGACCGCTTTGACCCGGGAAATGTGGGAGGCTGTCAATGAGGGCTGGATGCGCCTCGATGTCGATCTGAAAAACCCCGTCTCGACCAAAGACCTGCCGGCCGTACTCAGTCTCGTCCGGCAGCAATGTTCGCTCGTGCGCGGCGCCATGCAAGGCACTATGCTGCGCAATGATTGCTATGATTTTGCCCAGCTCGGAATTTTTATTGAACGGGCGGATTGCACGGCCCGGCTGCTTGACGTGAAATATTATATACTGCTGCCGTCGGTTAATCTGGTTGGGAGTTCAATCGATAATGCCCAGTGGGAAACGATATTGCGGTCAGTGTCGGCCGAACGCGCTTTTCACTGGCTGTACCCTGGAAATATCAAGGCTCCGGATATTGCGGAATTTCTCATTTTGGACAGGCGTATGCCGCGATCCCTGGCATTTTGCGCGCGCGAAGTGACTCATTCGCTCGATTATATCAGGGGCGCCTATAAGACATCGCCACCGTCTTACGAGATGGCCTATGACCTACGGGCGCTGGTAGAGCAAATCAATATAAACCAGATTTTCAATATTGGCCTGCATGAATTTGTGACGAATTTTCTAAGCGCAACCGCTGCGCTTGCTGGCCAGATTGCAACCGATTACAGGTTTACAGTCTGATGCGCCTGTTTGTTTCCCATAAGACCCAATATGATTTTGCTATTGCGCCGCATTACGGCCTGCAACAGCTTCGGTTGACGCCGAAATCAAGATTAGGCCACACTGTAGAAGATTGGATTGTTGATATTGACGGCGGTAAGGTTGAAGCCGAGTTTACAGACTTCAACAATAATTTCACCCAACTGGTTCGATTGCATGAAGGCGTTTACAGTCTAAAAATAACCTGCCAGGGCAATCTTGACATAACTGCCAATGATGGCGTGTTGGGAGCGCATGAAGGCTTCACGCCATTATGGTATTTCAGCCGATCAACTGAATTAACTATGCCGGGGCCCCATATTCAAAACCTGCTCAAACCCTTTAGTACCGACCCTGATAACCCCCTTGATAGTTTACATAAATTGTCGGCTCATATTGTTGCCCGTGTCGCGTATAGACTGGGGTCGACCGGTCCGGATACGACCGCTGATATGGCGGCGGGTTTATCGCAAGGCGTATGCCAAGACCATGCCCATATCTTTATCAGTTGCGCCCGCGAGCTCGGATTTCCGGCCCGCTATGTCAGCGGCTATTTGATGATGGATGATCGTGAGGAACAGGACGCTACCCATGCCTGGGCGGAGGCCTGGGTCGAGGGGTTAGGCTGGGTTGGATTTGACGTGTCGAATCAGATTTCTCCCAACGAAAAATATGTCCGAATTGCATCAGGGCTTGACTATAGCGAAGCCGCGCCTATTTCCGGAGTCACTTACGGTGACACCGGTGAAACGGTCAAAGTAGAGCTGCGGGTTCAACAACAGTAAAGGTTGGCAAGCCATGACATATTGCGTCGGATTAAAACTTGAAAAAGGGATCGTTTTTATGTCCGATACCCGCACGAATGCGGGTGTCGATGATATTGCAACCGTCAAAAAGCTTCATACTTGGTCATTGCCCGGAGAGCGGGTTTTTACACTCATGTGTGCCGGCAATCTGGCCACCACGCAATCGGTTGTCAGTTTGCTTGATGAGCGGACCAAGAAACCGGAAAACAGATCGCCGTCACTACTTCAGGTTCCAACCTTGTTTCAAGCGGCGCGGCTCATTGGCGATACGCTTAAGGAAGTCATCCAGGCGAATTCCGATACCGGACAAGAGGCCGAATCCACGTTTAACGCAACGATGATTTTCGGAGGCCAGATCAAGGGTATGGGCCCGCGATTATTTTTGATTTATCCAGAAGGTAATTTCATAGAAGCCGGTGACGACACACCGTTTTTTCAAATCGGCGAAACCAAATATGGCCGCCCGATATTGGTCCGCGCCTATGCTCCAAGTCTGAGCTTTGCACAAGCGATCAAGCTGCTGCTGGTATCCTTTGACTCGACCATCAAAGCCAATTTATCCGTGGGGTTGCCGATCGATGTGCAGATTTATGAAACGGACAGTTTGCAATTGGGCGAGAGCCGCAGAATTCAAGCGACAGATCCGTATTTCCGTCAAATATCATCCGGTTGGAGGGATGCTCTTCAACGAGCCCTTAACGGCCTGCCCGACTATCCATTGTAATTTTTGTCTGGTTTGTTCGGGCTTTGACGCCCTAATAACTTAGACTTCGTTAATTGCTGCCAAACCGAAATTTAACCCTTGCGGCTTAAAACTTGCATAAGCCGTTAAGGCAATTTTGGTGAAAGGTGGGGTTCTTTATGAACGCCCTGGATACACATAATATAACGCCGCGATCGGAATATGGTTATATTCCGGGGCTGGACGGGCTGCGCGCTGTCGCGGTCTGGATTGTGCTGTTTGCCCATCTGGGATGGTCGCATATCATTCCGGGCGGATTTGGTGTCACCGTTTTCTTCTTTATTTCAGGATTTTTGATCACGCGGCTTTTATTGGCGGAGCGTGAGAAAAAGGGCCGGATCAAGCTCGGCGACTTTTATATCAGGCGGTTTTTGCGCCTGATACCGGCTTTGTTTGTAATGCTGATCATATCCGGCGCAGCCATGCTCGCACTGGGCAAGGCTATCCCGCTCTGGGAGGCTGTCAGCGCCTTTACCTATACAATGAATTATCAATTCGCCTATCTTGGATTTACCGGCGCGGGGCCGGGGACGCCTTGGGACCATCTCTGGTCGCTGGCGGTCGAAGAACATTTCTATCTTCTGTTCCCGCTTTTGCTGATTTTCGCCAAGGCCGATTATGCTAAGGCACTTAAGATCGGACTCGGTATCTGTGCTGCCGCGCTGGCCTGGCGTTTCATCGCGATTTTCGGGCTTAAGTTTCCGTGGCAATATACTTACGCCGCGACCGAGACCCGGCTCGATAATATTCTCTATGGCTGTCTGCTTTCGCTCGGGCTGCATGTTGCGCCGAGCCACCGGTTCTGGGGCTGGATCAAAGGCATTGCGCCGGTCGCGCTGGCCGGCGCCGCCCTGATGTCAACATTTCTCATTCGCGAAGAATGGTACCGTGAGACGCTGCGCTACACTATTCAAGGCATGAGCCTGTTTGTGCTGGTCTTTAATCTGATGTTCTTCCGTCCGATGTCGATCTTCGTCAAATTCTTAGAGCTAAAACCAATGCGCTGGATGGGCCAGATCAGCTATGGTCTCTATCTCTGGCATGTGCCGTTCACGTTTCTGGCCGCCGATCATCTCGGCATTGCCAAAGCCAGCCTGCCATTTGTCGCCTTTGTATTGATCGGAACTTTCGCCATGACCTGCGCGTCTTATTACTGGATCGAACAACCCGTGGTGAAACTGCGCAAACGGTTCGGGTCACACACCCGCGAAGACGGCAAGAAAATCGAAGCCGAGAAGTCAGCCGGCAGCGCTATCCCGGCCCCTGCGGAGTAGCTACTCCCCCAACGTCTCCACAAAGAAGTCGATGATCTGGTGATCGCGGTGGAGGCGGTTGCTGTCGCGGCGAAAGCCGTGTTTTTCGCCCGGATAGGTCATGACCCGCATGTTTTGCGCGACGCGATCCTGCATGGCGTCGATCAGCTTCACCGAATGGCGAAAGACGACATTATCATCAGCCATGCCGTGAATGAGCAAAAATTCCTCGGTCAGACCGTCGAGATATGGAAAGACAGAGCCTTTTTCATAGGCCCCTTGCGTATAATTTACGTCATCCGGGTTGGGACTTCCGAGATAGCGCTCCGTATAGGCCGTATCATAGAGCGCCCAGTCGGTCACCGGCGCGCCGGAGACGCCGGACCGGTAATGATCGGTCTGGGCCAGCATATGTAAAGACATATAGCCGTCATAAGACCAGCCATAGACGCCCATCCGGTCAGGATCGATGAAATCCTGCTGCTTGAGCCATTTGGCCCCGGCGGATTGGTCAATCACTTCGGCCCGGCCCATCGCGCGGTAAAGATGGTCTTCAAAGGCCTTGCCGCGACCCGCCGCGCCGCGCCCGTCGATCTGAAACACGACAAAGCCGTGATGGGCCAGCATTCGGCCGTAAAGTGAACGCCCCCAGCTATTGGCGACCCGCTGAACGCCCGGTCCGCCGTAAACGATCGTAATCGAAGGCCGTTTCTCGCCGGGTTTAAGATCATAGGGCTTTATCAGGATATAATCGAGTTTGGTGCCGTCCTTAGCGTCGATCTGGCCAAATTCGGCTTTGGCATGATGCTCCAGATAAGGCGCATAGGGATGGGTCCCATCCAGCTTGTTTTCAGTCAGCCAAAAAAGCGGTTCTCCCTCATTATTATAGGCCCGGGTTTGCGGCGGCGTATCCTGGTCATGATGGGTGCCGATATAACGCTCACAATTTTCGGAAAAACGGGCAATATGGCTGCCGTCTTTTTCTGTGATTTGGGTTAGATTTTCGCCGGACATATCAATTGAGAAAGCATGGTTATTGAGCGGCGTATCCTGCCAGCCGGTGAAATAGAGTTTTTGACCCGGCTCATCAATACAGCTTAGCGATTTAACCAGCACATTATCAGGCGTGATTTGCCGCGCCTGACCGTCTGCGCCAATCTCGTAAATTTGGCGCTTGCCGGAGCTTTCCGAGGTCCAAAGCATAGAGCCGCTCTCGAGCATCTCGGGGCTGGCGCCAATGTTCAGCCAGGTCTTACTGGTCTCTTCATAGTGGACTGATGAGCTTCCGGTCACCGGATCCACTTTATAAAAGCGGTGGGTCTTGTGATCGCGCGATAAGATGCCGGCAAAGAATGCGCTGCCGTCCGGCGCCCAGACAAGCCGGGTCAGATAGATATCCGGATCATCGCCAATGTCGGCCCAGATCGTCTCGCCGCCGCTAAGAGATTTAACACCGAGCTTGATCGTGGCATTGTCGGTTCCGGCAAAGGGATAACGCTGGGCGATATTGGAGACGCCGTCCGGGCCGAAGTCGATCCGGTTTTCAATCGCGATCGGGCTTTCATCAATTTGTGTATAGACGATCTTGTCATTTTCCGGTGACCACCAATAGCCCGTATAGCGGCCGAGCTCTTCTTGGACGACGAAGCTTGCCGTCGCGTTTCGGATCACATCGGTCGCGTCATCAGTCAATCGGGTTTCGGCGCCCGAAGCAATGTCGGTGACGTAAAGATCATTATCGCGAACATAAGCGACTTTGGAATTATCGCCGCTGAGTTTCGGGTCGGTTTCAAACCCCTCGGTCTCGGTCACGCGTCTGGTTGTCTTGAACCCAAGGTCATATAAATATATGTCGCCGCCGAGCGGGAACATTAAAGTCGAAGCGTCGACCCAGCTATAGGCAATGATTCCGCTGGCATAAATCCGCGCGCGCTCGCGCCGGTTCTTTTCTTCTTCTGATAATTGTTCCGGCGCGCCGAGCACATCTTCCGCGGCGACCAACAGAATGTTTTCACCGCTCTCCAGATCGAGCGCCCAAAGATTCTGAGCCGGGTTTTTTCCGGCCGAAGCCAGATAGGAAATGTAAGCACCGTCCGGCGAAATTTTTGTCGCGGCCAGAAATGTACCGCTGATCGATGGCCTGCTGACGAGAACTTCCGGCGAGAGCAATCCGCTTCCAACAGATCCGGTCACATAAGACTGGCCGGAATTATTTTTGGATTGATCTTTAGGAGACGGGGCGCAGGCCGCTATTATCAGAGTAGCGGCAAGTAGTGATATTTTTAAGCGGGCCATAATTTTCCTTATCTATTTTTTCGCGCCTAACCTCCGGCTTACCCAATCTGGCGGTGAAAGAAAGGCCTTCGCGTTTTTTATGTTGAAATCTCTTGCGATTCTCCCGCAAAAATAAGGGGCAAAAAACCGCCGTCGAAAAAAAAATTAATTTTTTACATCTGCTAAATGCCCTGACTCATTAGGTTTTTTTTTGTCAATTAAAAAACAGGTCGATATTGCAAATTTTTGCCGTTGACGCGGGAAAAAATCAACGCTTTAAAGGGGCCGAAGTTGGGGTTGTTGACGGCTAAGGGTCTCGAATAGGGAAAAGACAGTTTGAAGTTCTTTCAAATTGCCTAAACAACAATAAATATAAATAATACAAAGGGTTGGTGGCAACTCTTCTATCTAGATTTGGAGTGTTAGAGCGTGAAACGTAGTTCTGCGCATTCGGGGGATTTGGCGCAAGATAAACCGGATCTATTCACAGGGGAAACCCCTGTCGAGAGTGCCCACAAGACGTGGGCCAAGGTTCAAACAGATTTGTCATATGCACTCGGTCCGAACGTGCATAGGTCATGGACGGGACGGCTTCATATTGCCGCCGCTGACGCCTTCGCTGTCACCCTGTCCGCACCAACACGCTTCATCGCCTCCAAGATTGAAAACTCCTACCAGGAAGAATTAAGACGGCTTTGGAAAAAGCATGA
>JABDKG010000026.1 GCA_013002305.1 Hellea sp. | reverse complement strand
CAATGACACCTGGTCTTTCGGCGCGTCGGCCGGCATGGCCGGCGATGAAGCCACAGGCAAACTGCAAATCAGATGGGTTAAGTAACCCAGCCGGGTGCGCTCTTAAACAGCCGCTCTCGTTTTCGAGAGCGGCTTTTCTATGGCGCGGATTTGATGTAAGTCTGATTTACGGAGGACTTCTATGCATATTGTCAGCAAAATCATCATCGCGCTCGTCGCTCTATTTCATTGTTATATTTTGGTGCTTGAGATGTTTCTCTGGGAAAGCCGCGGGCCGAAAGTGTTTACTAGCTTTCCGGAAGAGCTGTTTGCCGACACGGTCGTACTAGCGGCCAATCAGGGCCTATATAATGGATTTCTGGCGGCAGGACTCTTCTGGGCGCTTTTGCTGATCAAAGATGCCAAGTGGAAACGCAATGTCGCTTTGTTCTTTTTAGGCTGTGTGGCGGTGGCCGGCATTTACGGCGGAGCGACAGCATCGCCGGGCATCTTCCTGGTACAGGGCTTGCCGGCGCTTTTGGGAATAGCCAGTCTTTTGGCCTTAAAACCCAAAAACTGAAAACCCTCCGCATTAAGGGTGCGGAGGGCCGGAAGGCACCAACGGTCTTTGCTTCAATACCGTCGGCAGGGGTTATTCTGTTGCCGCGACTATTTGATCGTTAATGACGCCGTATATTTCGATACGGATTTTTCGATATTTTTCGGGCTGCCGTAAACGACAACATCGCCGACGCCGGAAACATCCGCGTCAATAGATTCCGACGCGAAAACCGTAATATCGCCAACACCGGACATATCAACATCGGCCGATTTACATTTAAAGTCGGCGGCCTCGATATCGCTCACACCGGAAATATCGGCCTCGAGCGCGCCGCAGCTTCCGTCAATGATAACATCGGCAACGCCGGAGACATCCAGTTCAAAGTTTTCGGAATCAACGCCCGTCACCAGGGCATCGGTTACGCCGGACACATCCAAAGCCGCCAATTTGGGTAAGGTGATATAAGCCTCAATCGTATGACCATTATTCCATCGTGATTTGCCATTAACCTTCCCGAGCTCGAGGGTCTTGCCATCGAGCTCAACCCGGGCATGCTCCATATCTTTTTCGCTGCCTTCCAGGCGGATGGAATAATCATTTCCAACCAAAATCTCAGCATCGTAGACGCCCGAAATATCGATCGCGTCAAATCCCGTCAGATCAAAATTTTGAGTTGTCGTCGGGCCGCGGTCCTTATCATCATCATGGGCCTGAGCCAGCGTTGCCGCGCCGATCATAATTGTCGATACGGCCAGTAGTTTGCCCCACGGTAGAGTTCTTTTTGAATTCTTTCTGCGCATTGTCTTTCTCCATATTATTGTTTATCGATAAATTATAAACCGACAAGTGTCAAGATTATTATCGAAAAACAATATATATACGACAATTGTCGTTTTGTCGAATTAAGGATTGGTAAGGGCTGACGGCTTCGTCATCGCGGCCTCCGGATATAAGCTCGGATAGTGGTTTTTCAGTGAAATTTCCCGGCGTGGAACAGGTGACAAATCGTGGACAATCCACGTGGGGACATGGATTTTCCGGCGTAAATCCGGCCGATTGGAAAGATTGCTTTGCCTAATTGTATGGGTTCGGATAGGTAAAATCTAATCAGAAAACGAGGGGCAGCGCGCCGTGCAGGCTGTATCTACAGACAAGCAATATGACGCCGTCATTGTCGGGGCCGGTCCGGCAGGTTCGACGCTGGCGATGCGTCTCGCAAAGGCGGGCCGCCGCGTCTTAATAGCCGAGCAGGCGTCTTTTCCAAGATATCACATCGGCGAGTCTCTTACCGGTCAATGCGCCGAGACCTTGGAAGAATTGGGTCTGGGCGATTATATGGGCGGAGGCCGCTATCCTGTCAAACATGGCGTCACGGTCCATGGCCAAAAGGAAAGGTCCAAATTCTGGGTTCCTGTTCAAAGACGCGATGATAATGGCGATCCATTGGTGCGGACAACATGGCAGGTCCGGCGCAAGGAGTTTGACGCCAAACTGCTCGAAACCGCGATCGCGCGCGGCGCACATTTCATTCATGGTACAGCCAAAAAAATTCTCGGAAGCCCGGAAAAACCGGACGGCGTCAAGGTCATTGACCAAACCGGAGCCGCGCATAATTTTCGCGCGCATATTGTTGTCGACGCCTCCGGGCAAGGCGCGTTTCTAGGCCGGCAACAAGTTCTTGGCCCGATTAGCGACGCCGGATATGAAAAACAGATCGCAATTTTCGCCCATGTCACAGGCCTGCTTCTCGACCCGGAGCCCAATCATGGCAACACCCATATCCTCTATGGCAAATCATTCCATTGGAGCTGGGTGATCCCGCAGGACGACAGTGTGACGAGCTTGGGTATTGTTATTCCCAACGCCGTCTACAAAGCCAGCGGGCTTGGCAAAAGAGACTTCTTTCTAAAATATTTGAGCGAGCTCAATCCCGAGCTGTCAAGACGGGTTGCAGATATTGAAATCGTCTCGCCGGTAAGGGCTATTTCCAACTATTCCTACCGCTATCCCCAATCGGCAGGCCCCGGATTTTTAGCCATTGGCGATGCCCAGGGTTTTCTCGATCCGATTTTTTCATTCGGTGTGACAATTGCACTGAAAGAAGCTCACATCGCCGCTTCCGAGATCGAAACCTATCTGGATAGCGGCGGAGAATATGGCTTTGAAAATTACCTGCTGAAAGTAAAGCAAGCCCGGGAAATCGTACAATTAATCATCGATACGTTCTGGCAATACCCCCTCGCCTTCCTTCGACTTGCCCACTATTCCCACAAACAAGACATCGCCGAATTATTCTACGGGCGCTTTTACGAAGAGAGCACACTCGAGTTGGAAGCTGTGAAATTGATGCGCGAGTTGGTCGGAAAAAAGACGACAGCCAAGCCAATAAAAAACTCGGCGCGAGGGCCGAGCTTCAAAAAATAATTCGCGGTTTTAAGCGTCTTCGGTCGGTTTTGGAGCGGGTAAACCTTTACCGCCTTTTCGGCCTTCGATCTTGAGCTGGGCCGGGCCGAGGATTTTGAACGTTAGTTTATCGTTCTTTTTATCGACCCCGACTTTCACCAGTCCGCCATTTTTGAGCTTGCCAAATAGGATCTCATCCGCGAGCGGTTTTTTGACATGCTCCTGAATGACCCGCGACAATGGCCGCGCACCATAAGCCGGATCATAGCCTTTTCCGGCAATCCATTTGTTTGCGCCCTTAGAGAGTTCGAACATAATTTTGCGCTCTGTCAGCTGGGCTTCGAGCTGAATGATAAATTTGTCGACGACCCGCGCAATCGTATCCTGACCGAGCGGCGCAAAATGCACGGTCGCATCAAGCCGGTTTCGAAATTCCGGCGCAAACAGGTTTTTGATCGCTTCATCCGAGGCGTCGGTTTTAAGTCCGCGGCCAAATCCGATTGAGGATTTGGTTGCCGCCGCAGCTCCGGCATTGGTCGTCATAATAATGATAACATTGCGAAAATCGACAGTCCGTCCATTGGTGTCGGTCAGCGTACCATTATCCATGATTTGCAGCAGTATATTATAAATATCCGGATGGGCTTTTTCGATCTCATCGAGCAACAAAATAGAGTGCGGATTCTGATTAACCTGATCTGTCAGAAGGCCGCCCTGATCATATCCGACATAGCCCGGAGGCGCACCGATAAGGCGCGAAACCGTATGGCGCTCCATATATTCACTCATATCAAAGCGTAAAAGTTCCAGGCCCTGAGTCAGCGCCAGCTGCTTGGCAACCTCGGTTTTACCGACGCCGGTAGGTCCGGCAAACAGGTAGGAACCGATCGGTTTATTAGGCTCGCGCAGACCGGCGCGGGCGAGCTTAACGGCGGCAGCGACCTGACTGATCGCGTCGTCCTGTCCAAACACAACGCGCTTGAGATCGGCTTCCAGCGATTTCAGCGCCTTGGCATCATCGCGCGATAGAGATTTCGGCGGAATCCGCGCAATCTTGGCGATAACATATTCGATTTCTTTAACGCCGACTGTTGTCTTGCGGTCTTTCTTATCTTTGAGGCGCTCGCGCGCACCGGCCTCGTCAATCACATCAATGGCCTTGTCCGGCAATTTACGATCGGTGATATGGCGGACCGCCAGGGTTACCGCCTGCTCGATCGCCTCATCGGTATATTTGACCTTATGGAATTCTTCAAAATATGACCGCAGGCCCATGAGGATTTTCACCGCATCATCGGATGTGGGTTCAGAGACATCGACTTTGAGGAAGCGCCGCGACAGCGCCCGGTCTTTTTCAAAATGCTGACGATATTCTTTATAGGTGGTTGAACCCATGCAGCGCAGCTTGCCGCTTTGCAGCGCAGGCTTGAGAAGGTTAGACGCATCCATGGCGCCGCCGGATGTGGCACCTGCGCCAATGATAGTGTGAATTTCGTCAATAAACAGGATCGCGCCGTCGGTTTCTTGCAGGCGATTCATGACCGCTTTGAGGCGTTCTTCAAAATCGCCGCGATAGCGCGTTCCGGCCAGGAGCGCGCCCATATCCAATGCGTAAATCGTGGCGTTTGACAGAACTTCCGGGACTTTTTCATTGATGATACGGCGGGCAATACCTTCGGCAATGGCCGTTTTACCGACGCCCGGATCACCGACCAGTAGCGGGTTATTTTTCCGCCGGCGCGACAATACCATAATACAGCGCTCAACTTCTTCGTCGCGGCCGATTAGCGGATCAATGTCGCCCTCGCGGGCTTTCTGATTAAGATCGACGCAATAGGCTTCAAGCGGATCTTTGGATTTGGGATCATCCGCTCCGCCCTCGCCGCCTTCACTATCCGCGCCGCGAATAGGTTTGGAGACAGAATTCTCGCCGTTCTTAGCAATTCCGTGAGATATATAATTGACCGCATCATAACGGGTCATATCGCGCTCTTGCAGGAAGTAGACGGCATGGCTTTCGCGCTCGGCGAACAAGGCCACAAGCGCATTGGCGCCTGTAACTTCTTCACGGCCCGAGCTTTGGACGTGAATAACTGCGCGCTGAATAACCCGATGGAACCCGGCTGTCGGCCGGCTCTCTTCAAACTCTTCAACGACCAAGCTTTCCAGATCATCATCGAGATATTGGGTAATATCGGTGCGCAGGCTTTCTTTGTCGACATCGCAGGCCTTGATGACCGCCGCAGCGTCCTTGTCGTCCAACAAGGCGAGCAACAAATGCTCCAGCGTTGCCAGTTCATGCTTACGATCACTGGCGTAAGTTAAAGCGCGGTGGATGGTATCTTCCAGGACCGGAGAAAACGATGCCATATTATTCTTTCCTTTCGCAGCCCATGATAAGGGCTAGAGCTCTATTTGGGAATCCCATCATACCTTTTCAAGCGTGCATTGCAGTGGATGCTGATTCCGCTTTGCCGCATCCATCACTTGAGCGACTTTGGTTTCGGCAATTTCAAACGTGTAAATGCCGCACGTACCGATACCAGCCTGGTGAACATTGAGCATGATTCGAGTCGCATCTTCCGGCGATTTGTTAAAGATATTGATAAGAACATGCACTACAAATTCCATCGGCGTATAATCGTCATTCATCAATAAAACCCGATACATAGAGGGTTTTTTGGTCTTGGGCTTGGCTTTGGTGGCAACGCCGCGTTCTAAATCGTCGTCGCCTTCAGGCCCATCTTCATTGCCAAGGCGTATGATATTCAAATCAATCATGACGTTTAATCTAGGGCGAGATTCGCGCAAGTTAAAGGGCGCAGAGAAAGTTTTTCCAGTATAAAATCTGGCACGGAAAATCAGACAAATCCGAATATTTTTCGGCGCCGGCGAATTAAATCCAGATCGCGATAGGATTTCGGAATTTCCGGGAAGAGATGGTCTTCGATAAACGGCTCCGCCATGCCGAGATGATTTTTCGCCGCAGCAGCAAAAACGGTCCTTACATCGTAGGTCGGCATCACATCTCGACCTTCGAATAAATTTAGCTCTTCCAGCCCGGGCCAAATACCAAGGGAACGGCCGCCTTTGACCGCGCCGCCGCCAATCATACAGACGCCGCCCGTTCCGTGATCAGATCCGTTCGTTCCATTTTCATGCACGGATCGTCCAAACTCGGAGACGATAATGAAGACCGTATCATTCCAGACATTATCCATGATCTTTTTGAGGGTCCCGAGCCCTTGATCGAGATTGGAAAATTCCTTGGCAATCCGGGGCTTTTGATTGTCGTGCGTGTCCCAATTTCCCAAATTAATCACACCAATATCTGGCCCGTCTTTTTTGGACAGCATCTTCCCGATGGTTTCAAACGGATCGGCGGAGACGTCATCGCGTGAATAGCCGTCGGTCAAATGACCGATACGCTCAAATTGCGGCAATAGCGGCTCCAAGACCGGGTCGCCTTCATAGAGAGAAGTCCCCAGTAAACGCATCAAATTTTCATCTTCGTCCGTGATCCGCGGCGCCGACCAGTTAAAGCTTTTCTTGGTGCCGCGCAGGATGATCGGCAGGGTCGACCCAAAGGCGACCGCCTCCCTATCGCTTGGTAGCTTTTCCAAAATCTCAGCCAGCCAGCCATGGCGGGCATTGGCGGAATTTTTTCCCGTTTCCAGATGATCTTGTGACTTGAAATGGGACCGATCATGGACCGGCAAGCCGCAGGCATGAAGGAATGACAGTTCCCCGTTCATGAAAAGGCGGTGGTGATTTGCAAGCGCCGGGTGGAAAGCAAATCCTTCGCCGCTATCGCGGTAGCCATCTGCCAGAAGTCCCGGGCGTTTTTGCTTGAGTACTTCGTGATTATCCGGCCGGAGCGCGGCAAGCCCGTCCATGCCGCCCCTTAGCTGTATAAAAACAAATCGTTCCCTCATGATCTGCCCTAACGTCTTAAAAATTCCGGGGACATAAGCCCCAAGGTTAGAAGCTCATTGCGAAGAAGCGGCTGGGTCAAAACCTGCGCGGTTTGCCGGGAGACATGGCCGCCCAGCGCCTCTTGCATAAAAAATTCGGCATTGATCCAGCTTGGCAAGGATTGCAAAGCCCGGCGCAGCCAGCCGAGACGAATGAGAATATTCTCTGTGTTAATCCAATCATCGCCGCGCTGCTCCCAACCATCAGGGCCCGGCGCCTGCATTAAAGGCTGCCCAAGCAATCGATTGATTTTGGGATTAAAATGATCTTCCCATGCCGGTAGCGCCCGGCCGACCGAGACGACATATTCATCCGGTCGTTTGAATATCCATGCCTCGTTAGACCAAACATTATCCAGCGACACCAAACAGATTGCCAAGGCTTTAAGGTCGCCTTCTGTTTCCAAAAAACAATTTTTGAGCTGAACGATGGCGCTTTGCGGCGGCGTTCCGGGGATGAAATGGGCGGCAAGCTTGATCGCGATATTGAGCGCGGTTGACGGGTGGCGTGCAAGATCGGCGAGCATATTATGGATTTGCTCCGGGCCATGGACCGGATAGGTTTTGCCCAGCATAATTGCGGGCTCGGGCTCGTGACGGTTTTTCTTGAAAACTGTGCGATAGCCCTGTTTGGGGCTGCCATGAGTCCAGCCCGTCAGTCCGTAGGAAAGTGCCGTGATATCATCAATCGTGTAGCCGCCGCCTACGCCTAAAGTGTGCAGCTCTAAAACTTCGCGGCCGAGATTTTCATTATGTTTGCCGCCATACATGCGCGAAAAGGCCGAGTTCGGCCCGACAGATTTCACATTGTCGAGATAGTAAATCATCGCCGGATGGAGCGTCGACGCAACCAGCATATCTTCGAACCGGCCAAAAATATGCGGGCGGGTAGCTTCACGCTCAAAAGCTCCGGCGACCATTCTCAGATGATTATCCCGCGCGGAAACCGTAAACCGATTGCCCCAGAACCAAGCCCAGCGCTCGGCAAACGAGGTC
>JABDKG010000009.1 GCA_013002305.1 Hellea sp. | reverse complement strand
GATGACGATAAGCCCAATGGATCAGGAAAATTTGAAGCCTCTATAAAAGGCGTCACCGGCGGCCTTGTTGGATTTGGTGGGAACTATCCATATTGCCCTAGTGTGCCGATCACGGGACCTACGTCCGATGTGAGCGAAGTCATCTCAGCCGCAAATTCGATAACGAAAAGCGGAACGGGACGATTTGATGTCGCCATGGCTTGGTCATGGCGTGTTTTAGCTAAGAAATGGCGCACCGAATGGCCCGGAATGCCAAATTCATTCTCGTTGGATAAAGAACGCCGTCAAATCGCGATCTTGGTGACCGATGGTAAAACCGAAGCCTATAGTTGGGAAGTCGATAAGGAGAGTCATTGGGGCTGGAATAATGGATCTGAAGGCGGCTTTGATAACATGGTTGCCGTCTGTGACGGAATGAAGGCCGAAGATATTGAACTTTTCATGATCCGCGTTAATGGAAACGCAGCGGCTTCAAGCTATATGCAGGATTGCGCTACAAGCGAGGACCATTATATGGAGATCTCGACCAATGCCGATTTGGAGCTCGCGTTGCAGGATGCGCTCAAAGTTATCAAAGCCAACGCACGGATCGTTCGTTAGTTTCCTTCCAGCCTAATAGCATGATATAGTCCCGAAAATGACAGGATTTATCATGATTTTTAGACGATCTTTAATGCTTGGATTATCGATCCTCGTTGCCTCCTGTTCGGAAGGTCAGGATCAATCACGGGCTACTGAACAATGGTCAGGTGATCCGCCGGTTGCGAGCGCCAGTTTAGCAGATAAAGCCTCTTACCTGGCGACCCAATCTAGCCCTGCTGCGCAATTCGAGCTGGGCGTCGTGGAGACTATGCGTGCAATTGAGACGGTCTATCGATATCGCTATGACCACTTTTCCGGACAGTTGCCGCTAACACCTGGCGGACGTCATCGCCTACCGACAAATCCTGACGCCGAATTTGATCCGGCCTTCATCGACAATGCTATGCGCGACGGCTTGGTGCATTTGAAGCGCGCCACAAATGCGCTCGAAAATGCGTCAGGGAAGGATTTCGCAGTCGTGCTGAATGTTGATGACTTCTGGTTTGATATTGATCAGGACGGCAAGCAGGGCGAAAACGAGGCACTTATGCAATATTTGCCGGGTATTCTCGGAAACCCAAATTCAATGCGCTGGCGCGAAGTACCCGAAATTGGCGAAATCCGCTTTGATACGGCGGATGCCGATTGGCTTTTGGCTTACGCGCACACCTTATCCGGAATGGCCGAAATAGTTTTAGCCATGGACACGGCACCTGCGATTAAACAAATTACAGATGGTCGCGAGGCGCTGCTCGATGGCCGCGATCCGTCAAATATGTTTGGTTTTGATGAGGAGGTCGATAGTTTTGCCGCTTTTATCATGATTATGCGCGGCGCGCCGAAAGCGGAGCATAGTCGCCGGGCGCACAAACATTTCCTCGCAATGGTCGATGCTAATCAGGATTTCTGGAAACGGCTTGAAGAAGAAGATGATGATGACCGAGAATGGATCCCAAATAGCCGACAAAGCTCGGCGCTCGGCCCGCAAGTGCCGCCAGAATTGGCGGAAAGCTGGCAACATGTATTGGGCGATATTAGAGACCTGCTCGAAGGCCGAAAACTCGTGCCTTATTGGCGAATTGAACAAGCAGAAGATGGTGGCGCCGAATATGGATTGAACCTGAAAGCAATATTCATGGATCCGCCAGATACCGACATAATCCTACTCATTCAAGGCGCGTCTCTTGCGCCCTATCTTGAAAAAGGCGAGCTCGTAGACCGGGATGCTTGGCGTGAATTTTCCCGCCTAACTGGTCGGCAAACCGGTATGTTTGCGCTTTGGTTTAACTAATATCGAATAGGTTAGTGGCTTTCGCGCCTCGCCAAAAAAGCTAAACGCTCAAACAAATGCACGTCTTGTTCGTTCTTGAGAAGCGCGCCGTGAAGCGGCGGGATTAGTTTTTTAGGATCCGCTTCTTTGATCACTTCCGGGTCAATATCCTCAACAAGTAAAAGTTTGAGCCAATCGAGAAGTTCAGATGTCGAGGGCTTCTTTTTAAGGCCGGGCATTTCGCGGACTTCATAAAACCGCTTCATTGCAGCCGCAAGTAGTCGAGACTTGATGTCCGGGAAATGGACATTGACGATTTCGGCCATAGTGTCGGCGTCCGGGAACTGAATATAATGGAAGAAACAGCGGCGCAAAAACGCATCAGGTAAATCTTTTTCATTGTTTGACGTTATGATAATAATTGGGCGCTGTTTTGCCGTAATCATATCGCCGGTTTCGTAAACGTGAAAAGACATTTGATCGAGTTCGTGCAGGAGATCGTTCGGAAATTCGATATCGGCCTTATCAATCTCGTCGATCAATAAGATCGGGCGCTTCTCGCTCTCAAACGCTTCCCAAAGTTTGCCCTTCTTAATGTAGTGGGCAATATCGTGCACTTTGCCTTCGCCAAGTTGTGAATCCCGAAGACGCGCAACGGCATCATATTCGTATAGACCTTGCTGCGCTTTAGTTGTGGATTTGATGTTCCAGGTAATCATCGGGGCGCTTAGCGCCGTCGCAATTTCATGAGCGAGCACGGTTTTGCCTGTTCCCGGTTCGCCTTTAATCAAGAGAGGTCTTTCCAGGGTAATCGCCGCATTCACAGCCATTTTTAGATCCTGCGTGGCGACGTAGTTTTTTGTACCTTCGAATTTCATTTCGCTCTCCGATTAATGCGCACTTCCTAAGGCCATGGCCTGAGAGTTGCAAGCCAGATTTACCTTGATAAAAAATATGAATTGAAGAGTGAAGTTTTTTATTGTCAGCCATCAAAACAGAGTCTAATAGGCCGAAAATCAGTCAAACTAAAGGGTGAGTCGATAATGGCAAAAAGCGCGAAGAAGCCAAAAAAAGTCGTCCTGTCGCCGGATTATGTTCCGACCGACAAAGAAGGGTTCATGAACCCGGTAATGACCGAATATTTCAAACAAAAACTTTTGACCTGGAAAGCTGAAATTATTAGCGCGACCCGTGAAACGGTTGAATTTCTGCAAGGGGAGAATGTTTCTTATCCGGATCCGGCGGATACGGCAGTCGCCAATGCGGATCGTCAGCTAGAACTACGCACGCGGGACCGCCTCCGTAAACTTACGAAGAAAATTGATAAGGCGCTCGCTCGTTTGGAAGCCGGAACTTACGGATATTGCGAAGAAACGGGTGATCCGATACGCGTTGGCCGGCTCGATGCACGCCCGATTGCGACTTTGTCCATTGAAGCTCAAGAAATGCATGAGCGTGGTGAACGCACCCGGGCCGGTTAATTAGGCTCCGAAATATAGAAAAAGCCCGCCATTTAAGCGGGCTTTTTGTTTTTGGATTACTTGCTGTCAATCCACGCATTGACTCGGCGCTCTAGAATATCAAGCGGTACTGGCCCTGCGCCCAGCACGACATCATGATATTCTTTAATGTCGAATTTATCGCCAAGCTTTTCTTTAGACATAGTGCGAAGATCGAGAATTTTGTTCATGCCGATTTTATATGCCGTCGCCTGCCCCGGCATGACAATGTAACGTTCAATGGCTTTAACGCAGTCATTCTCAGGATTTGGCGTGTTGGTTGTGAGATAGTCGATTGCCTCTTCGCGGGTCCATTTTTTATGGTGAAGGCCTGTATCTACGACCAATCGCGCGGCGCGCCATAGCTCCATTGATAGGCGTCCAAAATCGGAATACGGATCTTCATAAAAGCCCATTTCTTTTGGAAGATATTCGGAATATAGGCCCCATCCTTCCGAGTGCGCCGTTGCGCTGCCGAACCGTTGGAATTTTGGTATATCCAGTTCCTGCGTAACAGCAAATTGCATGTGATGTCCCGGAATGCCTTCGTGGTAAGCCAGCGCCTCCATTTGATATTTTGGCATATCAGTAATCTTATAGAGATTGGCATAATAGATACCAGGCCGAGAGCCATCCATTGCGGGACGATTATAAAAGGCCTTACCAGCAGATTTCTCTCTAAATGCTTCGACAGCGCGCACTTCAAGTTTCGCCTTGGGAGTCATTGAGAAATAGTCACCAAGTTCGGCTTCCATTGTGTCAATCAGGTCTGCTGCATCTTTAATATAGGCCGCACGTCCTGCATCTGAATCTTCATAGACATATTTTGGATCGGTCTTCAAATGGACGAAGAAATCCTGCAGCGTCCCTTCATATCCAACCTGTTTCATGATGGCCCGCATTTCGCCGTGAATGCGTTCAACCTCATCGAGACCTAGCTGATGGATTTCCTCCGCGCTCATATTGGTGGTTGTCATACGGTTAAGCCGGTGGGCGTAATATTCAGCCCCGTTCGGTAGTTTCCAAGCACCATCGTCTGTCGTTGCTTTGGCCTGCTGGGATTCCATGACCGCGATAAATTCGAGATAAGCAGGTTTCACAGAGTCGGTCAAAGCAGTCTTGGCGTCGTCTATTAGGGTTTGTTTTTCATCGTCACCAATGTCCAATTTTCCGACTTTCACGGTGAAATCATCGAGCAAGACGCTTGGGTCGCTGGAATCATCAAATGGAGCGCCCGTAATGATATTCGCTGCGTCACGCAGCACGTGATCATATACAAAGCGGGGCGGCAATATCCCCTTATTCGCGCTAGATTCGGAATTGGCGGTGACACCCCCGAGAAACTCCGGAACGCCATTGAGCCGCGCAATATAAGCTTTCGCGTCATCGACATTGTCAACAGGGTGCTGGTTCTTCATAAACGTCGGCACCATGGAATGGACGCCGAACATTTGATTGAATGGATAGCCATATTCCCACCATTTATCATCTTCAATTTGCTGTTCTAAAAACCGAACCATAAGATCGTAAGAAAGTTGATGGGACTCATCCAGTTGATCGCGGTCAAATGTCGACGTCAACTCGGCGAGACCGGCCTTGTAGTAGGCGACATCTTCAAGAGCAGCTTCTCGGGAGGTTTCATCCCATTCATCCATGCGCTGCTTTATGCCGATTTGAGCTAAAAACATCGGGCTCCGAAAAATTGCTTCCATGAAACTGGCTTCAAACCAAGCATCGATTTTAGCGTTAATGTCCTCATCGGATGTTGCTGCTTTTGTGACAGTAGATTTACTCTCGTTTTCGGCCGCGCCGGCTGACGACATTCCCGAGTCAGCATTTGTTTTCTGATCCGCTGAGCAGCCGGTCATGAGTAAAAACGCTGTTGTGGCCAATAATATTTTGCGCATGAACTTTCCTCCAAGAATTAGGTCGGAGGGACATTAGCCGAGAGATTTGAGAAAGCCAAGTTAACTCATTATTTGCCCCTGCTGAGAATAGGACTTGGAAAGCCCCCGCAGTTTCGGAATGGGTTCCCTGGAAGCCAGGGGCTAAGCCAACGGGGGAAGCGGGCTCGGTGTAACTAAGAGTTCAAAAATTTCGCTGAATTTTCGTAGCTATTATCCATGCCTCAATGATATTTTCTAACTCGTTTCGCGGCACCATTTCGTGTTCTATTATTTGCTCGTGAAAGCTATCTTGGTCAAAGTCCGACCCAAGTTGCAATATTGCGCGTTCTCTTAGCGTCTCAATTGAAACTTTTTTTGTGAGAAATGTGGTGGGTCGACGAGGCCAGCTAATGGCATTTTCAGAATTTGATAGGCTCAAATCTGACGCAACCTCATTGCTGGATGCCAGTTGTTCATGGCGATTAAACTGCTCGATCAGCGCAACAATGCTGGGGTTTACTTCATACATTAAAGCGTCCCGGACGCCATTGATCAGGCCTCGTTGTTGTACGGCAGATAACTCAAGATCTGCGTGCTCTAGTTTAACTTCAAAATCGCGCAATATGGGATTAAGTTCCAGGAATTCCTTACAAGTTTCTACCATGATTGGATACTTGTCCGACGGTAGAAATAGTCCTTCGATTGCCTGCCTTTCAGCGTGCTCCATTAAAGGGCCAAAATATGCAGGAAAAAGTTTTAATCGCTCAATGTAATTTGCGGCGTCTTGTTCAGACTTAATATAGTGATGATTGATCATAAAAGCTGGCAACTCTAAATGAGGTCCATAGGTCTCATCGAACATAAATTTTTGATCGATTTCACTTAGATGTAGCGTGAGAATTTCCGACCGGTTTTTGAACAGCGAATAGTAAAATTGAGACTCCGAATCTAAGCGATTTATTTCAAAGCCCAAATCTAACTCCTCTAACCATGCTGTGTGAAGAGCGATGGTTTCTTCGAGCGCCAATCGTGACGTGTCATCTAGGTTGGAATTGTCGTGGCTTAAGCCCAAAGTGGCCGCTGTCATTGGTGAGCGGGCGATTTCATCCTGATGCCGAACGTCAAACCAGTCGGACAATTTTTGACTTTCAGACTGAACTTGTGCCGCCAATTCGAATTCACGCTGATGAGTGTTAGTACCAAATCCGAAAACAAAAAATAAGATCGCCGCAAGAATTGTGATAAGCACTAATCCTAACCTCAGAAATCTGGGTTTCGATTTCATTCTTGTCTCCAATCTGTCCGCGTTGTATCGCTAATACTCTTATAAAATAATTGTATATTTCTTTTTGCCCTTGAACGCAAAAAAGCCCACAAAAAAACCTATGGTCTCAGTGATTCGCGATAATGAACAGAGCCGGAATCTACCGGCGCCTCGGCGCGGTGGGATATGGAAGTTTCTACTGCTGATTTTAGCAATAATCTGCTTGTTTCTGGGCCTTTACTACGCGCCCGAATATGGCCGCTCTGCCTGGATAATATTTGGATCCGCTTCCATTATTGGTACGATATTATTTCTTCACCAAGTTTTCAAGAAACCTGACACGGCGGCATTTCGCGTAGCGGTCCCGGTATCAAGTGTTTTAGAGCGTGGTTTTGCCCGTAGTCCGCACGCCGGACTGATTATGGAAAGAGGACGGGCGGTTCGTGCCAATGAAAGCTATTTGGAGCTCGCTGCCGAATATGGATATAAATCAAACGACGGCGTTCCGCCGCTTCCGGAAAAGTTATTCGAACACGCCTCCGATCAAACCCAGTCTGTCATTTACCGGCTTAGCCATTTAGAGGATAGCGAGGCATTCGGCGAAGAAGAGATTGAATTTTGGTCAGATGATGATCGACTACTTCGGTTCCTTCTGCGCGTCACGGTCTTTAAATCCCAACAATTCTGGGAAATTGTTGACCTGTCATATGATGGTACGATTGACGGGCAGCTACTGACAAAAGTTCCAATCGGCTTATTTTCAGTCTTGGAAAATGGACAAGTCGTCTCATCAAACGATAAATTCCGCGATTGGGTGGGTATCAGCGATCTTTCAAGCCTCGATTTCCGAGATTTTATCGATCATCCTGAGGGCCTTCTGGACAGTCCGAAAGAGCCGGATCGGACTGTTCGATTTGACACTCGTCTCATTACTCAAAAGGGCGTCGCAACCCCGATTGTCTTGGTGGCGAATTGGCATAGAGCACCGTCAGGACGCTTAATTGCAAGCTGCGCCGTTCATGGTCATTCCAGTCTCGCTGACAGTGTGGCTTTAAAAAGCGATAATGAGACGCCTTCACAGTCGGTCGACGCTACACCTGAATCATCGATGGCAAGTCCATTTGCGATGTTAGATTTGAATACAAACGATTTTAAATCCGCGGAAATTTTGGCGGCCAATTCCATCTTTGCAGAGCTTGCGGGGATTGAGGACGCAACTGGGATGGCGCTGATCGACGTTCTTGAGCCATCGGCAATGGGCCCCAATATTTTCGAAGTCGATGCCGAGCAACTTACGTTTGGAAGCTCGGTGGAGGCTGGCGTTAAGGGCCGGGAAGGAATTTTTGTTTCAATCTACTCGCAAGCCGATGAGTCTACCGGCCGACAGAAATTATATCTCGTCGATGTGTCCGCGCGAAAGGCTCTTGAAGATCAATTGGTGCAGTCGCAAAAAATGCAAGCAATCGGCCGCTTGGTTGCCGAAATAGCGCATGATTTCAATAATTTGCTAGCAGCAATTCGCCTTTACACAGATACATTATTAGGCCGCCATCCTATCGGGGATCCATCATATCCCGAGCTTCAACAAATTAACGCTAACGGAAATCGCGCCGCGGCGCTGGTTAAAAAACTACTGGCTTATTCCCGCAAACAAACCATTCGCGCGGAAAATCTCGATGTCTCTGAAACGCTATCTGATATGGCTGTAACACTGAAGCAGGTTCTTGGTGAGAAAGTTCATCTCGAAATAAAGCATGGGCGCGACCTCCCGCCGATCCACGTCGATAAAAGCCAGTTCGATACGGTCTTGATGAATCTCGCTGTGAATGCCCGCGATGCGATGAAGAAACAAGGCGGCGGCAAAATTACGATCGAAAGCCAGAGTCTATTAAAATCTGATATCGAAAAACCGGGGCTTAAAGCCGCTTTAGAGCGGGTCAAAAGCGACCGATTGGTCTCAATTTCGGTCGCAGATACCGGCACGGGAATTACAGAGGAAATCAAAAATAAAATTTTCGAGCCATTCTTCACGACCAAAGCTCAAGGTGAGGGAACCGGTCTTGGCCTTTCAACAGTCTATGGCATTGTTCAACAATCGGGCGGTCATTTAACGGTCGATAGCGAGATTGGACAAGGCACAACATTCACGATTTATTTGCCAGAGGCCGATAAAGCGGTGGTAGAGCAAGGTGGGCCGGTCGCAGCTCCGGTTATTAAGTCGCCGCCAATTCCGAAGGCACCCCATGATCTGGCAGGACAGGGAAATATTTTATTCGTTGAAGATGAGGCCTCTGTCAGAGTTATCGCGGCGAAAACGCTCCGTAAGCGAGGTTATAATGTTGTCGAAGCGGGCGACGGAGAAGAAGCGTATGAGATCATAGAAGAAACGGAAACACCGTTTGATTTGATGATTTCGGATGTCGTCATGCCGGGGATGGACGGCCCGACCCTACTGAAGAAGGCGCGACCGATGTTAGCGCAAACCCGAATCGTCTTTATCTCGGGATATGCCGAAGAAGAGTTCTCAGAACTTTTAGCTGAAGAACCGGACGTTACTTTCCTCCCGAAGCCGTTCACCCTGATTCAACTCGCTGAAAAAGTAAAACAGCAAATCGGAGAAGCTGTTTAATTCCAATGGCTTATGCTATTTGTTCTGTAAATGTTCTTTTTCCTTGACCCTAGAGAACAAACCCAGTACATAAATGCTACGGCAGTCCATTTCCAGCCGCAAAATAAACAGGTGACCGAAGGGCTCCGGTCATCTAATTTGGAGATAAGAAATGGCCAGTAAGGCAAGATTAAAAGTAGTAGGTAATCCTATGGACGCAGACAAATCCTCTGCACTCGAAGCGGCGCTTAGTCAGATTGACCGTGCATTTGGCAAAGGTTCAGTGATGAAACTTGGCCAAAAAAGCAGCCTCGATATTGAGGCTGTATCGACGGGTTCGCTCGGGCTGGATATAGCTCTGGGTATCGGCGGCCTTCCCAAAGGACGCGTCATTGAAATTTATGGCCCGGAGAGTTCAGGGAAAACCACATTATCTTTGCATTGCGTGGCTGAAATGCAAAAAACTGGCGGCGTGGCTGCCTTTATTGATGCGGAACATGCACTTGATCCGGTTTATGCGGCCAAACTCGGTGTGGACGTGAATGAGCTTTTGATCTCCCAGCCTGATACAGGCGAGCAGGGACTTGAAATTGCTGACACGCTGGTTCGGTCCGGTGCTGTTGATATTCTGGTCATCGACTCGGTTGCGGCTTTGACCCCTCGAGCGGAGCTTGAAGGGGATATGGGCGATAGTCTGCCTGGGCTACAAGCGCGTCTGATGAGTCAAGCTTTGCGCAAGCTTACAGGTTCTATTGCAAAATCCGGCTGTATGGTGATCTTTATCAACCAAATCCGACACAAAATTGGCGTTATGTATGGGTCTCCCGAAACGACAACTGGCGGTAATGCTCTTAAATTCTACTCATCTGTTCGTCTGGATATTCGCCGGATTGGCTCAATCAAAAGCCGCGATGAAGTTGTCGGCAATCAAACCCGGGTCAAAATCGTCAAAAACAAGGTGGCACCGCCATTTCGTCAGGTCGAATTTGATATCATGTATGGTGAGGGCATTTCCAAGACCGGTGAGCTGATTGATCTTGGCGTTAAGGCCGGTGTGGTTGAGAAATCCGGCTCTTGGTATTCCTATGGCGAAGAACGCATAGGGCAGGGCCGTGAAAATGTCCGCCAGTTCTTACTCAAAAACCCGGATATTGCGGACACTATCGAACTTCAAGTTCGCCGCAATGAAGGCTTGATCTCGGATGAGCTGCTTATGCCAAAAGAAGATGAAGATCGTGATCAGGGTGGTGACGCAAAAGACACGGCCAATGCCGGATAAATTAGTTTAAAGTTTGGCTCGTTCAGGCGAGCCTGAGCCCAGATTATCGGCCCGTTCATCTGATGAGCGGGCCGATAATCACCTTCTCACCTCTCTACCCTTACCCTTGAGGGCTCAAAATCGTCTAAACGTCCAAAAGAGCGCTTGGCAATGCTGGGCGCTCTTTCTATATGAAGCCTTCGACTATTTAGGATTTCATCATGACCAGTCTGCGCGATATACGAGCCCAGTTTCTCGACTATTTCGGAAATGATGGTCATGAAAAGGTCTCCTCAAGCCCGCTCGTGCCAGATAATGACCCGACGCTTCTATTTACAAATGCCGGAATGGTTCAGTTTAAAAATTATTTTACAGGCGCTGAGAAGCCCGCATTCAACCGGGCTGTAACCTCCCAAAAATGTGTGCGTGCGGGCGGAAAACATAATGATCTGGATAATGTTGGCTATACAGCTCGCCACCATACATTTTTCGAGATGCTCGGTAATTTTTCGTTTGGCGATTACTTTAAGGATCACGCGATCGAAATGGCTTGGAATCTTATTACGAAAGAGTTTGGCCTTTCCAAACAACGCCTGCTGGTCACTGTTTACGCGGATGATGATGAGGCCTATTCGCTGTGGCAGAAGATAGCTGGCCTGCCCGAAGACAAGATAATTCGTATCGGAACGTCCGATAATTTTTGGGCTATGGGCGATACGGGTCCGTGTGGCCCTTGCTCTGAAATTTTCTTTGATCACGGCGATAGCATTCCGGGCGGCCCCCCCGGCACTCCGGAAGAAGACGGTGACCGATTTGTAGAAATATGGAACCTTGTTTTCATGCAGTTTGAAAGCCTGGTCGGGGGTGAGCGGGCCAATCTTCCTAAGCCGTCCATAGATACCGGCATGGGTCTTGAGCGCATCGCCGCTATCTTGCAGGACAAGCACGACAATTATGACATTGATTTGTTCAAACATCTAATCGAAGCGTCGGTTGAACTGACCGGTGTCAAAGCCGAAGGTGACGCTAAATTTTCTCATCGGGTGATTGCAGACCATTTGCGATCCTGTTCTTTTTTAATGGCCGATGGCGTCTCGCCGTCTAATGAAGGGCGAGGTTATGTGCTCCGCCGTATCATGCGCCGCGCTATGCGCCACGCTCATATATTGGGCACCAAAGACCCGCTCATGCACCGCCTCGTCCCGGCTTTAATATCGGAAATGGGAGATGCATATGGTGAATTGGGCCGGGCTCAAGCTTCAATTGAAGCAACGTTTGCACAAGAAGAGCTACGGTTTCGGAAAACGCTCGGGCGCGGAACGGCCCTTTTAGAAGCTGAAACTAACGCGCTCGGTAGCGGAGATGTGCTGTCCGGCGAAACAGCTTTTAAACTCTATGACACCTATGGTTTCCCGCTAGATCTGACACAAGATGCCTTGAGGGCCCGCGGGATCAGTGTCGATACGGATGGTTTTGACGCGGCAATGACCCGTCAGAAACAATTGGCACGCAAGAATTGGAAGGGCTCGGGTGATGCCGGAACGGATGAAATATGGCTGGCGCTCCGCGAAGAACTCGGCCCGACAGAGTTTATGGGATATAGCGACCTAACAGCAAGCGAACCGATTGTTGCGATTATCGCAGATGGTACATTTGTCGATCAGGCATGCGACTCAAACATTATGTTTGTGACCGGAAAAACCCCCTTTTATGCCGAGAGCGGCGGTCAGGCCGGGGATAAAGGAACGGTGAGTTTTGAAAATGGTGCGAAAATCTCGGTGACCGATGTTCTTAAAAAAGCGGGTGATCTACATGTTCATATCGGCCAGCTTTCGGGCACAATTGTAAAGGGAGATATTGCCAGATTGGAGGTGGATCCTGAAAACCGGGAAAAAACCAAACGCAACCATTCTGCCACACATCTCATGCACGAGGCGCTTCGGCGTGTCCTTGGCCCGCATGTAACCCAAAAAGGCCAAATGGTGGACGGAGAGCGTATTCGATTTGATATTTCGCACGGCGCGGCGATTTCCGCAGAAGAGCTGTCAAAAGTCGAAGACCAAGTCAATGCAGTCATATTACAAAATGCCAAGGCAGACACTCAGCTAATGGCGCCGGAAGCCGCGATTGAAGCCGGCGCAATGGCATTATTCGGCGAAAAATATGGCGACGAGGTTCGCGTATTAGCTTTAGGGAATCCAATAGATGACGATCCGAAATCTTACTCTGTTGAATTGTGCGGCGGCACCCATGTCAAGCGAACAGGTGATATTGCACTTTTTAAGATTACGTCGGAAGGGGCCGTAGCGGCGGGCATTAGACGGGTTGAAGCTGTCACCGGCGAAGATGCGCGCAAATATTTGGAAAGTCAGGCTGCGCTTTCCCGTGAGGTCGCATCGAAGCTCAAGATCAAAGTGGAGCAAGTGCCAGAACGCGTAAACTCCTTGCTTGAAGAACGACGCCAGATGGAGAAAGAAATTTCTGAACTTAAGAAAAAAGTCGCCATGGGTGGCGGCGGAGAAGCGGCTCAAGCCGAAGATATTGGCGGCACCAAATTTTTGGGCCGTGTTCTAAACGGCGTATCCGGTAAAGATTTACGCTCGATGCTAAACGAACAGGTGCAAGCTATTGGTTCGGGAATAGTTGCGCTAGTCGCGACGGACGGCGGTAAGGTTGCCGTTGCTGTAGGGGTCACCCCCGATAAGACTGACAAATACTCAGCAGTGACACTCGTAAATGCTGGCGCTGAAAAGGTCGGTGGCCGCGGCGGCGGAAAGCCTGAAATGGCGCAAGCGGGCGGCAATAATGTCGACGGCGCAGCCGATGCCTTGGCTGCGATTAAGGCGGCCATTCATTAAGCCGTCATCATTTTGGGCAATCGCTAACTCGTTTCCTTTGCCAAATTCAATATTCTAAAAATCGCCCTTATTTCAGGAACGATTTCCGCTTTTGTGTGTTGTTTAGGCATAATTCAATCCACAAATGAAAGGAAAAAAACATGGATATTACAAATACACCGACTCCAGGAGTACTGACAAAAGAAGACACAATTGAAGAGCTTAACGATGTCACCCGCCTGCTGATCGATAGCCAAAGAGGCTACGAAGCAGCATGTGAAGAATGTGACGACAGTTTTGCGCTTCGCCGTGAATTTCAGGAACGTGCTCAGCGCCGGTCGCAATATATCAAAGAAGTTCAGAACTATGTTCGTTCTTTGGGCGGCGAGCCGTCAACACACGGCACAATGCGTGGCGCGGTCCATCGTGGATGGATGAACTTCGCCAATATCTTCCGTGATGACGAAGAAGGTGCCATTAAGTCTGTTGAAAACGGTGAAAGCTTTCTTGCCAACCGGATCGAAGATGCGCTCCATGACGGCCAGCTTGATTCCACCGGTGAAGCTTTGATGCGCAAATGTTGCGATGATGCCAAAGCGTCCGCGCGTTTCTTCGATATGCTCGAAGACGCTGTTTAAACCGTACAAGCGATAAAATTGTAAGAACGAAAAGCAAAAGCCACCCCGAGTTTCGGCGGTGGCTTTTGCCCAGATAGTGACCCCTCATGGAATCATCCGTATTAGACGGCATCGAGAATGCCATTGAAGAAACCAAAGACGTTATGCGCAAACGTCAAAGCCTGGTTACCTATCTTTGTTGGGCGCTGCTAGTAGGTTCGGCAATTTTTAGCGCACTAACCCAAAATTGGAGCACGGTATTTTTGTCAGCTGTGGTGTTTATTCTGACACTCGTTCCATTTGTTTTTCAGTCTCTTTCTCAAATAACACTTCCCCGGGGATTTGTTGGCGCGATCGTCTTTTTCATGGTCGCGACGATTTTCTTGGGTGAAGCCGGTAATTTTTACGAGCGCTTTTGGTGGTGGGATGCAGCTCTACACACTTTCTCCGCAATTGGGTTTTCGATTATGGGGATGTTGATTGTCCTGTTTTTAGTAAAAGACGATCGGATCCGCAGTACGCCTCCATCCATGCTGGTCTTGATGGCATTTAGTTTCGCAGTGTCGATCGGGGCGGTTTGGGAAGTTTTCGAATTTGGTATGGACCAGTTAGTCGGAACAAATATGCAAAAAAGCGGCTTGATTGATACAATGTTTGATTTGATTGTCGACGTCGGCGGGGCGGCGATTGGCGCGTCTGCTGGCTACGTCTATTTGAAATCCCGCCGAAAAGGGAAAGGCGTACTTTCCCAAACGATCGAAAAGGTGGTGGATGATAATCCAGAGATCTTTGAATCTACTCAATAAGGCTTAGACCTATCCGGTGCAGGAGTCTGGATGGCAAATGGTATCGGTGGTTAAATTAGGATCCAGGTTTCTGTTAGGGCTCATCAGCTTCATATTAGTCGTTTTCATATATCGTCCTATAAAACCTCGGCATTAAATAGCGCCTATTAACTTCGCTGAATCAAATATGAAAAAAACTTTCTATTGTTAACGTTTGATTCACCTTATTCGTTAATAAAGAACATGTCTTTTACGAAAGACACCCCACCATTCACCTAACACCTTCGGGAACCTCCGGGTTCCCATTTTTTTTGGTGGTTCCACGCAAATTAACGCTTGTAACGAAGGCGAAAATTCTGCTAACAGCCCGCCATTCACCAATGGTGATCCGCAATAGCTCAGTTGGTAGAGCAAGTGACTGTTAATCACTGGGTCGCAGGTTCGAGTCCTGCTTGCGGAGCCACCCATTTTTCAAAAATTTTATAAATATAGAAGCAACTTTGAACCAATTTGATAATGTTCAATTAACACGACTTGAATCTGCCTTGTTAGGGGGTTTTCTTAAGCAATCCAATCAGTCAATAGTTCAGAAACACTTGTTTCTACTGCGTTGGCGCGTTCTGAATTGGCAGCGAAATTAGTGAATCTTGGTGCGGCACTTGCTTCGATATTCCCTTGGTGGGTTTTATAAATCTGGCGATTTTTGATATGTGGATGTAATGCTGCCTCGCCTGGATGCAATACCGGAGCAAAACAAACGTCGGTGCCCTCCATGAGTTCACACCAATGTTGTTGAGACTCCGATTTGAAAATTTCTGTCAGGCGGCTCTTTTGCAATGGCCATTTTTTGGCATTAAATTGGTCTTTAAAAAGAGGGTCATCTGTTAGGTTCAGTGTCGTAAGTAATAGCGCATAAAACTTTGGCTCCAGCGATCCGATCGTGATGAATTTTCCATCACTGCATTCGTAGCTGTCAAACCAGTGCGGACCATCTATCATGCTTTGGCCGCGTTCATAGGATAGTCCTCCCTGGGCTTTAAGAGACAACAATAAGTTCATCATATGGGAAGTGCCATCGATCATGGCTGCGTCAACGACATCTCCTTTACCAGTTTGGCGCGCGTTTAATATTGCCGCGAGAATGCCGATGGTCAGGTATAAAGCACCGCCAGCGATATCTCCCAACAGTGTTGGAGGGGCGAAAGGCGGATTTCCCGGCTGACCCGAATACCAAAGCGCGCCCGACAGGCCTATGTAATTAATATCATGACCTGCCGCCTCGGATAGTGGTCCGCTCTGTCCCCAACCCGTGACACGGCCGTAGGCAAGTTTTGGATTGATCGCATGACAGATGTCAGGACCGATACCGAGCCGTTCCATAACCCCGGGCCTCATACCCTCGATTAGGCCGTCGGCCTGCTCTACAAGTTTCAGGAGTTGGTCCCTGTCGGATTCATCTTTCAGGTTAAGCTTGATGAAGCGTTTGCCGCGTTTTGTGATTGTCTTATCACCCATATTACCAAGAGTAGGCAAGCCTTGGCGTTCAATAACGACGACGTCTGCTCCCAAATCAGCCAAATGCATACCGCAAAATGGTGCAGGGCCAATACCCTCAATTTCAATGATCTTAATGCCGGATAGAATAGTCATGAATTTTTCTTACTTTATTGCCACGGCCGATCAGACCAAGATTCTATTTTCTATTCCGAGGCCTATCAGGACTACCCGGCTATACTCAATACTTTCGTGCTTGCGGCGCCGCATGATTATCCAACCTTTCGTCACGTAGGCAACCCCATCAATTGTGGTTTGAGCACGATTAAATGATAGTGAAGTCCTGCCTGCGGAGCTGGCCACTCTTTTCCTCGTATATTACCATCTACGTCCGCGTAGTAAAAAGCGCTTTTTATTACGCAAAAATACTCTATTGTTACGAAAATACCGCCAAATGCGTAGAATTTCGGACAAATAATGACGACAATCCCAGATTTGCTGTTTCGAGAGGCAGTTCGCCGGCCGAGCGCTCTGGCTATTCAAGATGGCTTGCTTACTCTGACCTATGGACAGCTAGCCGATCAAGTCCGGCAAGCCGCGGGAACACTTAAATCAAAAGGTCTTAAAAAGGGCGAAAGGTTCGGAATTTGGGCGCCTAATTGCGCGGAGTGGATAATTGCCTGCCTCGCGGGACAAATGCTGGGAGGTATTATGGTTACGCTCAATACGCGCTATAAAGGCGGCGAAGCGGCCGATATTTTACGGCGCTCGAATTGCAAGCTTCTGTTCACAGTTAAAGGGTTTTTGGGACATGACTATCCGGCCATGCTGGATGGCCAAGAATTGCCAGAGCTCGACGAAGTTATCCTTCTTAAGGACGATGATAATCCAAATGCTTTTGCTGACTTTGTTAAAAATTCAGATAAAATCATCACAGAAATCACCGTTAGCGATGATGACATTTCCGACATCATCTTTACATCTGGGACAACTGGCGCGCCCAAAGGCGCGATGACGACCCATGGCCAAAATGTTCAGGTTTTCAAAAGCTTCACTTCTGCCATCGGTATGAATGAAGACGACCGATACTTGGTCGTCAATCCGTTCTTCCATAGCTTTGGCTATAAAGCGGGTTGGCTAGCCTGCCTTGTGGTTGGCTGCGCGATTTATCCGCTCGCGGTTTATGATCCCAAGGCTGTTCTCGAGCAGATTGAGCGAGACAAAATATCGGTCATGCCGGGCGCGCCGACAATATTTCAAACGCTGCTGGCGCATCCGGATTTGAACGAGCATGATATCTCGTCTCTGCGCGTTGCGACGATCGGCGCGACGACCATTCCGGTCGATCTGATCCGGCGCATGCATGAAGACCTCGGTATTGATGATGTATTCTCCGCTTACGGCCTGACTGAATCCACCGGCGTCGTTAGCTTGTGCCGCAGAGGGGATGATTTTGAAACCATCGCCACAACCTGCGGCCAGCCCCTGCCGGGGACAGACCTACAGATAACCGATGATGACGGCCAAGAAGTACCGCGCGGCGAAACCGGCGAGATTTGGGTGAGGGGCTTTAATGTCATGCAAGGCTATCTGGATAACCCGGCCGCAACCGCAGAGACCATAACGCCGGAGGGTTGGCTCAAAACCGGTGATATCGGCGTTCAGGACGCGCGCGGCTATATCAAAGTGACCGACCGTAAAAAGGACATGGTCATTGTCGGAGGGTTTAACTGCTATCCGGCAGAGATCGAGAAACAGCTCTTACAGCACCCGCAAATTGCCGACGTCGCGGTCGTCGGCATGTCTGATGAGCGCCTCGGTGAAGTTACCCATGCCCATATCGTTGCGACGGGAAATCTGACAACCGAGGAGGTCACCACATGGTGCCGGTCACAAATGGCCAATTACAAGGTCCCGCGAGTCGTAAGTTTTCATGAGAACCTGCCGCGAAACGCCTCAGGCAAGATTTTAAAGTTTCAACTAAAATCGTGATTAAATAGGCTGTTTGCTACGCAAAACGGCTATTTTACTGCCTAAATACGGCGGAATGCGTATTAAATCGCATTGAAAAATGCGCACGGCGTGTTAGTTTGAGATAAATAACGGAGGTGGTAATGGGCCAAGCAAAACGCAAAGAAGATATTATTGAGCAAAGTCTCGATGTTTCCAGTGCGCTGGACATCGTCTCTGAATGCGCCGCTGAAGGCCGCGCCAATCGCCAGATTTCCAAAAAGGCCGTTGATGCCTTGCGTGATACCGGGTTTCTACGTTCATTCTTGCCCAAGCAGTATGGCGGTCTGGAATGCACGCCCAATGAAATTTTTAAAGCGGCAATCGATATTGCTGAGCGCGATATGGCGACGAGCTGGATCGCGGGCATTATCGCGGTTCATGCCTACCAATTATCTCTGATGGATCCGAAGGCAGCGCAAGAAGTTTACGCCGATGGGCCTGATACCTTAGTGAGCTCGTCATACAATCCGGCGGGAGCTAAGGTCGAAACTGCTGAGGGCGGATTTAACCTGTCGGGCCGTTGGGGCTGGAGCAGCGGCTCTGGTCATTGCTCCTGGGTACTGGTTGGCGGCCTAATATTTGATCAAGGACCGGAGAATATTCACTACCGGACATTTTTGGTGCCGCGCGCCGATTATGAGATTGAAGATACTTGGAATGCTATGGGCCTGCAGGGGACTGGCTCCAACGATATTGTAATCGACACACCGGTATTTGTGCCCGAACATCGAACCCACCACCAGATGGACGGTTTTAACCGCGTCCACTATCAAGACAATCCGATGTATTCAATTCCGTGGGCGCAGATGTTCGTCCGCGTCGTCTGCACGCCGGCCATTGGCGCGGCTAAGCACGCGCTTAAGCTTTTTATTGAAAACGCGACTGGCAGTTCAACCGATCCAACAAGGCTTGCCGGTGATCCTGATATCACGCGCCGCGTCGCGGAATGCGCTAATCTGATCGATGAGACTGAAGCGATCATGTATCGCAATTTTGATGAGCTGATGCACAAGGTCAATAATGACATCGATATCCCGATGGAAGACCGGATCAAATATCGCTATCAGGCTAGCCTCGTGATCGAGCGCATGATGCAGGCGGTTGATATGTTGTTTGATGTCGCAGGCGGACGCAGCGTTTTTAACGGCTCTCCGATCCAGGATATCTGGCATGACATCCATATCGCCAGAGCGCACGTTGCCAATAACCCTATCGGTTTTGCCCGCAATTGGGGCGCGGTTCAGCTCGGCGCCGATAGCACGGACGTCTTCGTCTAATGTCCGTTCCCGGCGGCCCGCCGGAAGGCCAATACGTGCAGGCCGGCCCGATCCGGATGCACTATTTGGAGTTCGGCAAAAAGGGTAATCCAGTTGTCGTGTTTTTGCACGGGTCCGGCCCGGGCAATAGCGCATGGGCCAATTTTCAGTTTAACGCGCAGGCCTTCGCGGATGCCGGATATCACGTCATCATGCCTGATATGATTGGATTCGGTTATACAGATAAGCCGTTGAATTTAGGCGATTATACGCTGCAGCTATTTTGCGATACTTTGATGGCAGGCTTCAAGGCGCTTGGGGTCGAAAAATGTAGTTTTGTCGGCAATTCGCTTGGCGGCGGCATCGCCATACAAATCGCGCTTGATGATCCGGAGTTTGTTGAAAAACTGATCCTGATGGGACCTGGCTGTCTTGAGGAGCAAGGCGCCTATTGGACCATGCCGGGCATTGCTAAAATGATGGAGGCCAATAAAGCGGGCATGAGTAAAAAAACTCAAGGCGATGTTATGCGGCTTTTTACCTATGATCCGAAACATGTCACGCAAGACCTGATCGATATGCGCTGGGCTGTGGCGCAGGATCAGCCCAAAGAAGTTCTGACCACGATGAAAACGCCTGAACTCGGCTCACGAATGCAGGAGCTGACCTGTCCGATCCTGACGTTCTGGGGTCATCAGGATGAATTCATGCCGCCGCAAGGTAAGACAAAATGCATTAAAGCCAACGAGACTTCGCGTCTCATCGAAGTGAATGCTTGTGGCCACTGGGTCATGATTGAGCATCCCGAGATGTTCAATAATGCGTCGCTCGATTTCTTAAGGAACGGCTAGTGAGTTTGGTGATCGATCATACTGCGCTCGGCGGCGAGTTATTTGATGCGTTGGCGTCCGGTGTCGCCATAGGCGCACTGACAGATCGCTATCCAGATATGAGCATTGATGATGCCTATAAGATATCGCTCGAGTTTCTAAAAATTCGTCAACGCGAGAACGGCGAAAAAGTCATTGGCAAAAAAATTGGCGTCACTTCCAAGCCCGTTCAGGAAATGCTCGGCGTATTTCAGCCGGACTTTGGATTTCTGACCGACGCCATGCTCAGCGTTGACGGAAATGTTCATATGGATTGCCATATCGCGCCGCGCGCTGAGGCGGAGATTGCATTCAAGCTAAAATCCGGTCTCAAAGGTCCGGGCGTGACGGCTCAGGACGTTATCGATGCAACTGAATATGTGCAGCCTTGTTTTGAAATTGTTGATAGCCGCCTCAAGGACTGGAAAATCATCATTGGCGACACGATTGCGGACAATGCCTCGTGCGGGGTGTTTGCCCTCGGCGCTGAAAAGGTCGATCCGCGCGAGCTCGACCTGGCAGCGCTCGAAGTAATCGTTGAGAAAAACGGCAAAGAAATTAGTCGGGGCATCGGATCGTCCGTGCAGGGCGCGCCTGAAAACGCGGTGGCTTGGCTGGCCAATACACTCGGCGAATATGGAATTCCATTTGAAGCCGGCGAGATTATTCTCTCTGGATCGCTGGTGCCGCTTGAACCTGTTGTTCGCGGCGACGAAATGTTAATGACAATTGATGGCCTAGGTGCATGCGCCGTGGCTTTCGTGTAGGGTAGTTCCATGGGAACGAAAATAAAAACTGCCATTATCGGATCGGGCAATATCGGTACGGATTTGATGATCAAAATTGCCGAAAGCTCGGACGTGTTGGAAGTCGGCTGCGTCATCGGAATTGATCCCGATTCCGAAGGCCTAGCTTTGGCCAGAGCTCGCGGATTTGCGACCAGCCATGAAGGCATAGACGGCGCGCAGAAACTGGATGTTTGGGACGATATCAAAATCGTATTTGATGCGACCTCAGCCTATGCCCACGCTAAACACTCCGACATTTGTACATCCCAGGGTAAGCAAATGGTCGATCTGACACCGGCCGCCATTGGGCCTTACTGCGTTCCGGTCGTGAATATGGATCAGCATCTGGAAGAGAAAAACGTCAATATGGTGACCTGCGGCGGGCAGGCGACGATCCCAATGGTCTATGCGGTGACGCGCGTTTCCGACAGTGTCCCTTACGCCGAGATTGTAGCCTCTGTGTCATCCCGCTCTGCCGGCCCCGGAACGCGTGCCAATATCGACGAATTTACCCGCACGACCGCAAAGGGCATTGAAGAAGTTGGCGGAGCCGAAAAGGGCAAGGCGATAATCATCCTCAATCCGGCCGAGCCGCCTATGATCATGCGCGATACGGTTTACGCGCTATCTGTTGGCGGGAAAGAAGAGGATATCCGCCAATCGGTTGCCGATATGGTCGCAGATGTGCAGGCTTATGTGCCCGGCTATCGCCTTAAGCAGGAAGTGCAGTTTGAACGGTTCATGGGCAATAATAAATTACATATACCGGGTCTCGGAACCTATGAGGGAACGAAAGTCACAATATTCCTGGAAGTCGAAGGGGCCGGGCATTATCTGCCGAAATATGCCGGTAATCTGGACATTATGACTTCTGCCGGAATGGGTACAGCCGAAGCCATCGCCCGCAAAAAATTTGGAGTGGTCGCATAATGGCGGGTGTCGTCACAGATTCCACCAAGGACCGTCTATATATTCAGGACGTCACCCTGCGTGACGGTATGCACGCGATCCGCCATCAGTATAGCGTCGATCATGTCCGCGCGATTGCCAAGGCGCTGGATGAAGCCGGTGTTGACGCGATCGAAATAGCCCATGGCGATGGCCTTAACGGCGGTGCGTTTAATTATGGTTTTGGAGCGCATACCGATTGGGAGTGGATCGAAGCCGTCTGTGGTGTGGTCGAAAGTGCCATCGTTACCACCCTCATTCTGCCCGGTATCGCAACAATCGATGAGCTCAAGCGCGCCTATGACCTAGGCGTCCGCTCGGTCCGCGTCGCGACCCACTGCACCGAAGCCGACGTCTCGCGCCAGCATATCGAAATGGCGCGAGAGCTCGGCATGGATACGATTGGCTTTCTGATGATGAGCCATATGGCGGAACCGAAACATTTGGCGCAGCAAGCCAAGCTGATGGAGGATTACGGCGCGACCTGTATCTATGTCACCGACTCTGGCGGCGCGCTGGATATGGATGGATATGCTGAGCGCTTGAAAGCTTACAACGATGTTTTAAAACCTGAAACCGAACGCGGAGTCCATGCGCACCATAACCTCTCGCTTGGCGTGGCAAACTCAATTGTAGGCGTCCAGAACGGTGCACGTAGGGTGGATGCATCCTTGGCGGCAATGGGGGCGGGCGCTGGCAATGCACCGCTAGAAGTATTTATTGCCGCCATTGATAAAAAGGGCTGGAACCATGGCTGTGACGTCTACAAGCTGATGGACGCCGCCGAAGAACTTGTCCGGCCATTGCAAGATCGTCCGGTCCGTGTTGACCGAGAGACTTTGAGCCTGGGCTATGCGGGCGTATACTCGTCCTTTTTGCGTCACGCCGAAAAGGCTGCCGAGGATTACGGCATGGATACCAGAGAGATATTAGTAGAGCTTGGCCGCCGCCGTATGGTCGGCGGACAAGAAGATATGATCGTCGACGTTGCGCTCGACTTGAAGAAAGAAAAGGGGAAATAAATGGTAGCCAGTCTTGGATATGTCAGACTTGAAATGCAGGACCCGGCCGTATGGGCCAAGTTTGGCAAGGATATTTTAGGCTTCGGGGCCGGTAAAAGCCGCGACCGCCAGGGCACGAAATATCTACGCATGGATAAGGCGCCGTTTCGCTATATGATTGAAAAAGGCGAGGCCGACCGTTTTGTCGCCGCTGGTTATGATATGGGCTCCAAGACAGCCTTTAACGCGCAGGTCGCTGCTTTCGAAAAAGCAGGCATTGAAGTTACCCATGGCAATGAGCGGGATTCCAAACGCCGCGCTGTCAAAGGCTTTGCATCAGTTACCGATCCTTCTGGTAATCTTGTCGAATTTTTTCATGGTCGGGATAAGCAAGAACCTTTCACGCCGGGTCATGGTATCAAGGATTTTAAAACCGGCAAAATGGGTCTGGGCCATTTGGTGCTACCGGCGCCGGAAAACAAAGCGACGATCGATTTCTATCGTAAACATATGGGATTTGGGGTCAGCGATGACTTAAGCTTGCCAGCGTTCGCACCCGGCATGCCAAAGCAGCGGATTTATTTCATGCATGCGGATAACCCCCGTCACCACACGCTTGGCCTCTACAATTTTCCAAACCCCACCGGCGTTATTCACTTAATGGCCGAGGTTGGATCGATGGATGAAGTTGGTTATTGCATGGACCGCGTTAAGGCGGCGGGTCTGCATATATTTGCTAGCCTTGGGCGGCATTCTAATGACGAGATGGTCTCGTTTTATTTCTTCGCGCCGGGCGGTATCGGGTTTGAAGTCGGTTATGACGGCAAGCAGGTTAAAGATTGGTCGAAGTTTACGCCCACAAAAACAACATCCGGCGATTATTGGGGGCATGAATATGACTTCCCGATGCCGGAATAGAGAGGCGCTGATTTGAGCCATTCCGTATTAGACAAACGCATGTCCGTCGCCGATATTGTCGGCGATCTGGAATCCGGCATGACCGTCGGTATTGGCGGCTGGGGCGCGCGGCAAAAGCCGATGGCGCTAATCCGCGAGATTGTGAAATCTGATCTCCAAGACCTGACTATCGTATCCTATGGCGGCTGCGATGTCGGCATGCTCGCAAGCGCCCGAAAAATCAAAAAATTGGTTTTCAGTTTTGTCTCGCTCGACGCGATACCGCTGGAGAGCCATTTCCGCCGCGCCAGATCAGCGGGTGAGTTCGAGGTCATGGAAGTCGATGAAGGCATGTTTCAGCTGGGCCTGAAAGCTGCCGCCCAAAACCTCGATTTTCTGCCCTGTGTTGCTGGGTTAGGCACTGATGTCATGACCTATAATCCGGGAATTAAAACGATTCAAAGCCCTTATAGCGATGAACACTACGTCGCTATGCCGGCTATAAATCTCGATGTCGCGCTATGTCACGTCACAGAAGCTGATCAGCGCGGTAATAGCCATATTGGCGGGCCTGATATGTTTTTCGACGAATGGTTCTGCCGCGCGGCGAAGAAAGCCTATCTGACCTGCGAGCGTATTGTCGAAACCAGCGCGTTTAATGACGATCATAAAATCCTGCGCATGCCGATTGAACGTAATCTGGTAACTGGAGTTGCCGAGGTACCTTTCGGAGCCCATCCAACTTCGAGCGGCCCGGACTATGGATTCGATGTTCCGCATCTGAAAGCCTATAGCGCGATCGCCAAAGAGGGCTGGGACGGCTATGTATCCGAATTCGTCGAAGCCGATGATTATGTTTCCAAAGTGGGCGGGGCTGATCATATTCGCAGCCTGCCGCTGCCGGCGTTTTAGGAGGGTATGATGTCTTATACTGAAAACGACTTCACCCTAGCTGAGCTTTGCATTGCGGCCGCCTCCGAAATCTTCCGCGACGAAACAGATGAGGTTTTCGCCACCCTGATCGGAACGCTACCGAAAATTGCGGGCTATTTAGCTAAAGCAACCTTCAAGCCCGGTATGATGATGAGCGATGGTATCTATTATCTGGCCGCCGAACCTGTGCCGGTTGGGCCACGCGGGGATTATCAAGTCAAAGCTGAAGGCCGTATCGGCTATGAGCGCGTATTTACAATTGTCGCCAAAGGCAACCGCCACGCCTTTGTTGGCCCGGTTCAGGTCGATAGATTTGGCCAAATGAACCTGTCTTGTATCGGCGAATACGCCGCGCCAAAGGTGACAATGTTGGGGGTTAGGGGGTTGCCGGGCAATACAGTCAATAATCGTACGTCGATGTTCTTTGCCAGCCATAACAAACGCGCTTTAGTGGCAAACGAAGTGGATATGGTTAGCGGGGCTGGTTATAATCCGGCGCGCTATCCGGGTGGAAAATACCCTAAAGGCCTGGATCATCGCCAAATCATCACAAATCTGTGTGTGCTTGATTTCGAAGGTCCTGACCACGCCATACGTGTCAGGTCGTTACATCCGGGCGTAAGCTTTGACGAAGTCCAGGATAATACAGGGTTTGACCTGATTAGGCCGGATGATCTCGGAGAAACAGCCCCCCCAACGCAGGCTCAACTTGATATTATATCGAAATTCGACCCGCATGATATTCGCGCCTATATTTTCAAAGACAATCCGCCGGGACGGCGGGCGGCTTAGGTACGTCGGTGCATAAGGCTCTCAATACTCCGCTGACCCAGGCTTTGGGTTGTGACTATCCCGTCATTCAGACGGCGATGGGCTGGGTCTCGACGTCGTCTCTTGTCACGGCGAGCATTAAGGCCGGCGCGTTTGGGTTTCTCGCGGCGGCTGTCATGACACCAGAAGAATGCGAAGCCGAGATTAAGGCAATTAAAGCCAAGACCTACAAGCCTTTTGGCGTTAATATTCACGCCTTCCAGAAAGGCGTAGATCAAATCATCGATATGTGTATCGATTATGACGTGGCTGCATTGTCCTATGGCCGTGGACCATCACCCAAAATTGTCGAGAAAATCAAAGCGGCGGGTCTTAAATGCGTGCCAACTATCGGCGCGGCTAATCACGCGCCTAAAGCCGTGAAGATGGGTGCGGATATCCTCGTCTGTCAGGGACAAGAAGGCGGGGGTCACACAGGCTACACGCCGACATGGCTTCTACTGGCACAGGTGCTGGATCATGGTCTCGGTGTTCCGGTTGTCGCCTGCGGAGGCTTTAAAGACGGGCGAGGGCTCGCTGCGGCGCTGACATTTGGCGCGGACGGTATTGCCATGGGGACGCGATTTATGATGACATCAGACAGCCCAACCCCGGATGCGACCAAGGCGAAGTATTTATCCTCGGAAGTCACTAAAATACCGGTTTCAAAAAAGCTTGATGGTCTGCCTCAGCGCATGGTGATGAACCCGCTGCTTGATGATTTGGAGAAATCCGGCAAGCTGGGCATGTTAATGCGTGGCTTTTCCAACGGTCTGAAATATAAATCCCAAACCGGCATGTCGATGATTGAAACTATCAAGACCGCCTGGGGCATGGCCAGTAAAACCGATATGACGCTCGGCCAAACCATGATGGCGGGTAACGCGCCCATGATCATTCAAAAGGCCATGGTCGAAGGCAAGCCGGATGAGGGTGTATTGCCCAGCGGACAGGTCGCCGGATTGATCGATGATTTGCCAAATTGTGAGCAACTTATCTCGAGAATTATAAGCGAGGCGGAAATCCGGCTCAAAGCGGTAGGAGGCTAGCATGCCCATTCACCAGAATATCAAGAACGGGATCGCCGAAGTCGTTTTCGATTACCCGCCAGTCAACGCCTTTAATGGCGGTACCTGGAATGAAATACCACAAATAATCAATGCATTAGGTGTTAATCCTGATGTTAAGGTCATCCTCATTAGGTCAGAAGGCAAAGGCTTCTGCGCAGGAGTTAATATCAAAGAGCTAGCCCATGACGGCTCGGCTATTGTAGGCGTCAACAAAGGCAATTACGAAACCGGAAAAGCTATCCATCAGTGCGAGGTTCCGGTGATTGTCGCGGCCCATAAATTTATCATTGGCGGCGGCGTGATTATGTGCGGCGCAGCTGATATCGTCATTGCCTCGAACGATGCTTATTTCTCATTGCCGGAAATTGACCGCGGCGCTATGGGCGGCGCGGCGCATCTTCAAAGAATGTTGGGCGTGGCCAAAGTTAGGGCGGCCTTCCTGACCGGCGGAAAAATCAGCGCGCAGGAAGCTTGGCGCCTGGGCGGTATCGAGAAAGTTGTTCCACGAGATCAGCTTATCGATGAAGCCATGGGGTACGCTAAAACACTGGCGGCGAAATCGCGTGATGCCCTTCGGATTGCGAAACAGGCGCTCAACGGCATAGAGCCGACAGACGTCAACGCCTCCTATCGCTGGGAGCAAGGCTTCACTTTTGAAATGTATATGCATGAGGACAGCCAGAAATCCCGCGATGCCTTTGTCGAAACCGGCAAGGCCGCTGACTTCAAGGATAAGAGCTAGCTTGAATATTGAGTTCACATCCGAGCACACGGCATTTCGCGAGGCGGTTCGCGAATGGCTCGCAGCGCATGTGCCGTCAAAACGTCTTCCGAGCTTTGATACTCAGGAAGGCTTTGATCTGCACCGGGAATGGGAACGGACACTCGCCAAGGATAAATGGGGTAATGTCAATTGGCCGGAAGAATATGGCGGACGCGGGCTTGATCTGACCCATTGGCTGATTTTTGAGGAAGAATATTACCGCGCAGATGCGCCGCTACGGGTCAGCCAGAACGGCATATTTCTGCTGGCGCCCACGATTATGGAATATGGCACAGACGCCCAAAAAGCACGGTTTCTGCCGCCAATGGCGTCGGGCGCAGAGATTTGGGCGCAGGCCTGGTCAGAACCGGGTGCAGGCTCGGATATGGCCGCGATCCGAACGAAGGCCGTGCGAGACGGCGAACATTACGTCGTAACCGGGCAGAAAACCTGGTCTTCGCGAGCCGTCTTTGCTGATTGGTGTTTTGCGTTGGTACGTACGGAAGAGGGCAGTGAACGCCATAAGGGATTGTCGAAACTCCTAATTCCGCTGGATAGTCCGGGACTAACAAGACGACCAATCGCGCAGCTCGATGGCGATCCAGGTTTTGCAGAACTTTTCTTTGACGAAGTGCGCGTGCCAGCTGAAAATCTTCTTGGTCCTGAACATGGCGGCTGGGGTGTAGCGATGGCGACCGCCGGTTTTGAGCGGGGTTTATTGCTAAGATCTCCAGCAAGGTTTCAGGCCGCCGCAGCGCGTCTTGTGAATCTATGGCGGGAACACAAAGACCGCCTGTCATCCGGTGTGAGCGAGCAGGTGCTTCAGGCCTGGATGAACACAGAACGCTTTTGCGCCGCAACCTATCAACTCGTGTCCCGCGTTCAGGCCGGTGCCAGCGTCAGTTCGGAAGCCAGCGCGAATAAGCTGTTCTGGTCCGAAATGGACCGCCACCTCCATCGTACTGCCATGACCATCATGGGGGCCAAGGCCGAGCTCGAAGAGGGACTGGACGCCATTGATAATGGCCGGTGGCTCGACGGCTATATGTTCAGTCTCGCGGGCCCGATCTATGCCGGCACCAATGAAATCCAGCGCAATATCCTAGCCGAACGGGTATTGGGATTGCCGCGGAAATGAGGAAAATTTTTTTCAAATCCCCTCCTTCTTCCCGACTGTTCCGGCGCAAGCCGGAATCCAGTCTGCGCCATATCTTTAGTTGGGTAGACGCGAGAAGAACTGGATCCCGTGTCAAGCACGGGACAATCGGAATGTGGGGGGAAATCTACTAATGGATTTTCGTTTCACAGAAAACCAGCAGGATTTAATCGACGCTGCGAAAGCCTTTTTTATTGGTGAAAACACGGCGGAGCGAATGCGCAAAATTGCTGCTGGTGAAACCGTAGACAATTTATGGCCTCAATTCGCCGAGCTAGGCTTATTGGGTCTAATGGCCCCTGAAAGCGCAGGCGGGCTTGAGCAGCCGTTAGTGGTTATGGCAGGGGTCGCGGAAGCGGCGGGCTATGCGGGCTTGCCTGAACCGTGCCTTGAGATAGCGGGTGTTTCAGTACCACACGCGAATGAGGAAGAACTTTCGGGGCAAATAACTCGCGCGATGCGCAGTGAATTGCGTCCCCATATAGATTCATCGCTGGCAGATTCTGGCGAGGTCGTCATGTCCATTGATCCCCTGCGCAAGTTGGTCAAAGCTGATAGCGGCAACGACCAAAATATAGACAGTATCAATCATCACGGCGCCGTCCTATCCGCCGCGCAGCTCGTGGGTCTGTCACAACGCATGGTCGATATGTCTGTCGAATATGCCAAAGACCGCCATCAATTTGGCAAGCCTATCGGTTCATTTCAAGCGATCAAACATCATTTGGCGACTGTCTATACACAAATCGAATTTACCCGCCCCATGGTGCATCTCGCGGCTATCAAAGGCGGCCGCGCTGTTCATACCGCTAAAGTCGCGGCTATCGATACCGCCATGATGGCAGCGGAAACGGCTATTCAAGTCCATGGCGGGATGGGCTATACTTTCGAGGTGGATTTGCACCTGTTCATGAAACGGGCCTGGTCGCTGTGCGGCGAATGGGGTGATAGGAATTATCACATGAAGAAATTAGAAGAATTGGTGCTGGAGGGGGATGAGCCCCTCGGGCCCGGAACAACATTTAGTTAGGAGAGCAACGTGGCAGAAGCCTATATTGTAGACGCAACACGAACCCCGACCGGTAAACGGCGCGGCAGCTTGCAGGACATTCACGGTGCCGACCTAGGCGCGCATGTCATCAAGGAAATTGTCGAACGTAATAATATCCCGCAAGATGAATATGATGATGTGGTGTTTGGATGCCTTGATACGGTTGGCCCGCTGGCAGGTAATATCGGGCGGACGGCTTGGCTGGTGGCCGGTTATGACTTAACGGTTCCCGGCGTTACGATTGATCGCCAGTGCGGATCCTCCCAACAAGCTGTTCACTTTGCGGCTCAGGCCGTCATGAGCGGGACGCAAGATGTTGTTATTGCCGGCGGCGTCCAGACCATGAGCAAAATTCCGATCGGCGCCTCCATGATTGCGGGCCAAACTCTCGGTTTTGATCACGTCTTTCATACATCGCCCGGATGGGTTGAGCGCTTTGGCAAAGAGCCTGTCAGCCAGTTCCACGGGGCAGAAATGATCGCGAAGGATTGGGGGTTCTCCCGCCGCGATCTTGAAGAATATTCTCTCGCATCACATCAACGTGCCGCGCATGCCCGCGCCGAAGGCTGGTTTGACCGCGAAATCACCGCCATTAATGGGCTTGAGCAAGACGAGACCATTCGCGACACATCGATCGAGAAAATGGCAGAGCTCGATACGCTCGTTGAAGGTGGCCGAATAACCGCGGCCGTGGCCAGCCAGACTTGCGATGGATCTTCAGCTATGCTCGTCGTTTCCGAACATGCGCTCAAGCGCTATAACCTGACGCCGCGCGCCCGTATCCATCATCTCGACGTCATGGGCGATGACCCGATTTACATGCTGACCGGGCCAATTCCCGCGACAAAGCGTGCCCTGAAACGGGCAGGGATGACTCCGGGCGATATCGATATTGCGGAATGTAATGAAGCTTTCGCGCCGGTGCCGATGGCGTGGATGAAGGAAACCGGCTTTACCCATGATCAGGTTAATGTGAATGGCGGCGCGATTGCGCTCGGTCATCCGCTAGGATCGACCGGGACCAAGCTGATGACGACACTGCTCCATGAATTAGAGCGCCGTGAAGGCCGTTACGGTCTTCAGACCATGTGTGAAGGCGGCGGCGTTGCCAATGTTACCATCATTGAGAGACTCTGATGGCAAAGCTCTGTGACGGCAGAACGGTTATTGTCACCGGCGCAGGCGGCGGTCTTGGCCGCGCCTATGCGCTCGCTTTGGCTGAGCATGGTGCCAATGTCATGGTCGTCGATATTAATGCCGTTACGGCGGCCCAGACTGTCGACGACATCAAAGCGGTCGGCGGAAAGGCGGAATATAATCTTGGGAACATCACAAGTTACGAAGGCGCTGGAGATATCTTCAAGGCGACGCTCGATACATTTGGCGATGTTCACGCGATCGTTAATAATGCCGGGAACAACCGCGATCGGATGTTCACAAGCCTGACCGAAGAGGACTGGGATCAGGTTATTTCAGTGCACCTCAAAGGCCATTTCTGCCTGTCATCTCATGCTGCCAAATATTGGCGCGGGAAGTCTAAAGCTGGTGAAGAAGTGAGCGGTCGGATCATCAACACGTCGTCCGGCGCAGGCCTTCAGGGATCTGTTGGGCAGAGCAATTACGCGGCGGCCAAAGGTGGTATACTAACCCTGACTCTTAACCAGTCGGCCGAACTTGGACGCTATGGCATCACAGCCAACGCTGTCGCGCCGCAGGGCCGAACGGGCATGACTGAAAAAGTGTTCGCGGAAATGATGAAAGTGCCGGAGGACGGCAGTTTTGATAAATTCGACCCCGCCAATGTCGCGCCGCTGATTGTTTATTTGTGTTCGGAGACGTCGTCGCACGTGAACGGTCATTGTTTCGAAAGCTTCGGCGGTAAACTCTCTATCGCGGATGGCTGGAAGACTGGCACCGTCAAGGACAAAGGCGCACGCTATGATGTCGATGAAATCGGCGCTGTGGTTGATGAGCTAATGAATATTTCGCCGCCCGCGCAGCCGGTGTACGGAGCTTAGTATAGTGGCTTACCCCTTCACAGAAGATCATGACATGATCCGCGAGGCCGTTCGCGGCTGGGCGCAAGCATGGTATGATGGCGGGAAGGGGCCGGAGAGGGTCTATCAATCCGGGACAGGGTTTGATCTTGAGGCCTGGCAAGCTTTATCCGGCGAGCTTGGCATGGCGGGTGTTGCCATCAAGGAAGAATATGGCGGCGCAGGTCTGGGCGATTTAGGTCGCGTCGTGGTTATGGAAGAACTCGGTGCGAGCCTATGTTCTGTGCCGTTCCAAATGGCAGGCGGTATCTGTACGGACATCCTGCAAAAACTGGGAACGGCGTCCGGCAAATCCATGTACTTACCGCGTATAGCGTCGGGCCAAATTTGCCCGACCTATGTCGAAGGATTGGATGCATTTTCCATCAAAGAAAGTAGCCTATCAGGCGTTGTATCCATGAACGCCTATGGCAATGCCGCAAGCCATTTTTTGATTTCTTTTCAACGGGATAAAAAGGTTTCTTTAGGCGTTGTTATGGCAGCGAACCCTAATATCGAGGTTGAGCAGCAAAAGACACTGGACCCGACCCGCAGCCTGGCGAAGATAACATTTAATAATCTTTCATTGGACGATGTAAAAGTCATTGGCACAACGGATCGCGGCCGTCTTCAAGATATTGTTGACCAATCATTTATTGCGCTGGCAGCAGAGTGTGTTGGGGGCGCGCAGAAGTGCCTGGATATTACGCTCGAATATGCGGGGCAGCGCGAACAATTTGATCGGCCAATCGCCAGCTTTCAGGCTTATAAACATCGATGCGCGGATATGTTTATTGCGCTCGAAGAGGCGCGATCTGCGACTTATGCGGCCGCTATTGCAAGACCCGATGATAAGACCGAAGCGGCTTTGATTGCCAAGGTCGTTGCGGCTGACGCTTATTTCAAGATTGCCGGGGATGCCATTCAGCTGCACGGTGGGATTGGCTTTACCTGGGAATATCCGCTGCATTTCTTCTTTAAACGGGCCCGTGCCAACCGCTCGATTTTCGGGTCAACGTCTCGGGGTTATAATAAAATCGCCGACCGAATTTTTGGGAACGCCGCATGAGCGGGCTGATCGACAAATTTGACACCTGGATGGCGGAAAACTTTTGCGGGGAGTTTGAATCGCTAAGAGGCCGCGCGACGCCTGGCGATGAAGACATCATGCCCGAGCTTCGATTTGCTTGGGAACGCAAAATGGGCGAGGCGGGCTGGGTCGGTGTGGGCTGGCCTAAAGAACATGGCGGCAAAGGCGCGAGCCTTGAGGAATTGGTTGCGTTTAACGAGGTCTATGCGCGTCATGGCGGCCCGGGTCGCAATGGTCATATTGGCGAGACACTATTTGCGCCGACTTTAATCGCTTACGGGACTGACGCGCAAAAAGCTAAATATCTGCCAGGAATAAAAAACGGGACCGAGCTTTGGTGTCAGGGCTATTCTGAGCCGAATGCTGGATCAGACCTATCGAATATCAAAACCAAAGCGCGTCTGGACGGGGATGAATGGGTGGTTGACGGTCAAAAAATCTGGACGTCACTGGCAATGGACGCCGACTATGTCTTTGTGATTGCCCGCGCTGAAGAGGGCACGGTCGGTCGTCACGGGCTGGTCTTTCTTTTGATGAAACTGGATCAAGCCGGCATTGATATCCGACCGATCAAACAGATCAGCGAAACGGCCGAGTTTAACGAAGTCTTTTTTGACAGCGCGCGCTGTCACAAGGACGACATGATCGGCGGCGTGGGGGATGGTTGGAAAATCGCCATGGCGCTGCTCGGCTTTGAGCGCGGGGCATCGACTCTCGGTCAGCAAATGACCTTTACCAATGAATTTGAAAGCATTGTGAAGCTGGCCAAAGAAAACGGCGCGGCGCACGACCCGACTATTCGGCAACGTATCGCCAAAGCCTATTGCGGCCTCAAAGTCATGCGGATGACCGCACTGCGCACGCTTGAAGCCGCGCATCATGGTGAGCTATCTCGCGAAGGTTATATGTCCAAAATATACTGGGCGACCTGGCACCGTGATCTCGGAGAACTCGCCATGGATGTTATGGGACCGGACGCTGAGCTTTTGAAAGACGGGGAATATGGTATGCTGCACAAGCTCTTCCTGTTCTCGCGCTCTGACACGATTTACGGCGGCACCAACCAGATTCAGCGCAATATCATTGCCGAGCGCGCACTCGGCATGCCAAAAGAACCCCGAGGGAAACCTAAATGAGTGATTTGAAGAATATTCCAGGTTATGTCCCCGGCCATGGCCTGCTCAAAGGCAAGAAGGTCGTTATTACCGCCGCAGCGGGTACTGGTATCGGGTTCGCGGCAGCTAAGAAATGCGCTGAAGAAGGCGCGACGATCTTTATTTCCGACATTCATGAAGGCCGACTGGAAAAAGCTCAAAACAAACTCGCGGAAGAGACAGGTCAGCGCCCGGAATTTGCGATCTGTAATGTCACGGTGCAAGACGATGTTGATAATCTGATCAATGAGGGCGCCAAAGCCATGGGCGGGATCGACGTTGTGATCAATAATGCGGGTCTTGGCGGGACGGCAGACCTCGTTGATATGACCGATGAGCAATGGATGGTGGTGCTTGATGTGACGCTCAATGGGTGTTTCAGGGTCAACCGCGCAGCCATGCAATATATGAAAGACAATAGCGGAGGCGTGATCGTCAATAATGCCTCTGTCCTGGGTTGGCGCGCGCAAAAGGGGCAAGCTCACTATGCGGCCGCCAAAGCGGGCGTTATGGCATTGACGCGTTGCGCCGGTGTCGAAGGCTCGGAATTTGGCGTCCGCGTCAATGCGGTCGCGCCGAGCCTGGCGTTGCATCCCTTTCTGCACAAAGTCACCTCCAAAGAATTGCTCGCCGAGCTGGAAGCCAAAGAAGCCTATGGCCGCGGCAGCGAGGTTTGGGAGCAGGCCAATGTTATGGTCTTCCTTGCCTCAGACTATTCATCCTATATGACCGGTGAGGTTATTTCGACAAGTTCGCAGAGAGCGTAGATTGAAAAGTCTGAATAAATCTTGTCATCCCGGCCTCCGAGCCGCGACTTCGCCGCAAAGGGATGAGATCAAATTGGCAGAATTATACAAGAACCCTTGAGGGAGGGGGCCCGGATCAAGTCCGGGATGACAATGAAGGATAAGGAGAGACAATGACCAAAACAACATTTGATAGCCCCGGAGCCCTAATGGGTCAGGAGGGCACAAAAATTGGCCCGTCTGATTGGATGACCATTGATCAAGAGCGGATCAACACATTTGCCGACGCCACAGGCGATCACCAATGGATCCACGTTGATGAGGAAAAGGCCAAGCTAGGGCCGTTCGGGACGACCGTTGCCCATGGATATTTGACGCTCTCGCTGGCCGCCAAGTTGATGCCGGAAATCATCGAGATCAAAGGTATGAAAATGGGCATCAATTACGGCACCGAGAAAACCCGTTTTATCAATCCGGTTAAAGTCGGATCACGCGTCCGCGGTCATGGTGAGCTTCTGGAAATCAAAGAAGTGGCGGGCGGCTATCAATCCACCTTGCGCGTCACAATCGAGATCGAAGGCGAAGATAAGCCAGCCTGCGTTGTTGATACGATCAGTCGCTATTACCCGTAAGGAACCGTCATGAATCACACGAAAATGCAGGCCGCTGTTCAGGCCTATATCGATCTTTTCAATGCCAAGGATGCAGAGGGCATAGCTGATCTCTACGCTGATAATGCAACGGTTGAGGACCCTTACGGGACGCAGCCTAAAAAAGGACGTGCGGAAATTTTGGAATTCTATTCGGGAGCCGTCAAAAGTGGCTCAACGCTCGTACGCACAGGTCCGACGCAGATTGCCTCAAATGTGGCCGCCTTCGCCTTCACCGTCTATATTGGCGGGCTAGATGAAGAGAGCAAAGGCGTCGATATTGACATGCCGATGGGCAAAATGGAAATTGACGTGATAGATACATTTCAATTTAACGAAGGCGACAAAGTCACGGCCATGAAGGCTTACTGGGACCCCGCCGTAAACCTGAGACAGACATAGGAATTCACCATGAGAGACGCATTAATCGTATCAACCGCCCGGACGCCGATTGGCAAAGCTTATCGCGGGGCATTTAATGACACTGAAGCGCCGGTTTTGTCGGGGCATGCGGTCAAACATGCTGTGGCTCGGGCCGGGATTGAAGGCGCTGAAGTTGATGATGTGATCATTGGCTGTGCGTCGCAGCAGGGGACGCAGGGTTATAATCTGGGTCGTTTGACGACCTATACGGCAGGATTGCCGCGCACGGTTTCGGGCACGACGGTTGATCGTCAGTGTTCATCCGGCATGATGGCGATCGCACTTGCGGCGCAAAGCGTCATGACGGGCAATTCCGATATCGTTGTGGGTGGAGGCTGTGAAAGTATATCTCTGACGCAAAACCAGCACCGCAATACACACCGCGCTGTCTCCATGGCCGCCATTGAAGCCGCGCCAAAAGCCTATATCCAGATGATCGAGACGGCGGAAATCGTCGGGGATCGCTATAATGTCTCGCGCGAAATGCAGGACGAATATGCGGCGCAGAGTCAGGCCCGGACCGCCGCCGCGCAGGAAGCCGGGGCTTTTGATGATGAGATTGTTCCGCTGGCCTCAACCATGATGGTGATGAACCGCGAAACCAAAGAAGTTTCCAAACATGATGTGACGCTCGAAAAAGATGAGGGCAATCGCCCGGGCACGACGGCTGAAAGCCTGTCAGGTCTCAAGCCGGTCTGGAAAGACGGTCAATTCGTCAAAGAAGGTAAATATATTACGGCCGGTAATGCGTCTCAGCTATCAGACGGCGCGTCAGCTGCTGTTGTGATGCGCAGCAAGCTGGCGGAGCAAAAAGGACTTACGCCGCTTGGCCGGTTTGTCGGGATCGAATATGCAGGGTGTGAGCCGGATGAGATGGGAATTGGACCGGTTTTTGCGGTGCCGAACTTGCTCAAGCGTCACAGCCTTAAAATGGACGATATTGGCCTGTGGGAGCTGAACGAAGCTTTCGCCGTACAAGTCGTTTATTGCCGGGATCGCCTTGGGATTCCGAACGAGCTACTCAACGTCAATGGCGGCGCAATTTCCATCGGTCACCCATTTGGTATGAGCGGCGCGCGAATGGTTGGACATGCCCTGATCGAAGGTAAGAGACGCGGCGCGAAATATATCGTCTCGACCATGTGTGTCGGCGGCGGTATGGGCGCGGCAGGCCTGTTCGAGGTGCTGTAATTACTCCGGCCGAACAAAAACGGCCGTCGTATATCCTGGTACGGTAACGTGATCCAGAGCGATCACGCTCTGGCGTACAACCTTGTCGGCGCCTCGGGTTTGGACCGGGTGTAGACGCAGTTTTCCAGCCTGATCGATTTTCACGGTCTGGCGCTTCGAGGATTCATTTTGCACGATGATGATTTGAGACAAGCTAGAATCGATATTGTCCAGATCGGAATTGATAAATCCATTGTCGATCGTAGTCACAAAAACCCGTCCATGTTCGGAAGCGGATATTTGGTCAATTCTGACACGCCGTTCGCTGTCGGCGCCGCTGAGCGTTAGAAGGGAGCTGCTCTTTCTAAGGCGTAATATGTCTTTGAAAACGGCGAGTGAGAACTGGATATCTTCCGGACTGACCACATAACGACCTTCCTTGTCTATAAAATCGGTATTCGGCGGAATTCCAACATTAAAATTATTGGTCTGGTAGGTGAAATCAACGGCGTTAAACCAATGACCGGCATTGCCGCTACTCATCCACATTGAATTTGACCGCAGAATCTCGTCACCCATTAAAATGACGGGTTTCTCAATATTCAATAAATCCTTGTAAAATATTTGGATGTGTTGACGGAGCCGGTCCTTCAATTCCATTTTGCTATCCAGATCATATTGAAGAGAATCCCATTGCGTCCCGAGCTTGCGCGGTGGAATTTCACCATGGTGAAAACCATCTATTTTGTAAGCATTTGTCCAAACGTTCAACGAGTCCTTTTTAAGTTTAGACATCATGGAACGATCAGAAGATAACTTTGTATCATTTTCAGTTTTGATCGGTTCGCCTGTGAAAGGATCACGTTCAAGATAATAATTTGGAACAGTTTTATCGAGAACGGACTGGCCATCCATCCCGATGTGATATGCCTTATCGTAAGAGACCTTCATATCGACTTGAAGACCCATATTGTGTAAAGCCATTACCATCCGTCGAAATTCGACAATGCGGGGCAATCCATCGGGATCGCTGGCATAGCTCCCTTCTGGAACTGAGTAGTGAACAGGACCGATCCCAGCACTGTAATCGTCGACATTTTGAATTGCTTTTATGACCTCACTAGCTTGCCCAGTATTCGGGTCGAACGACGATATAAGCTGGCGTAGGGTGATAGAACGATCTGGCGTGTCACAAAATTTGGCGCTCTCATAAATCGTAATGCAAGCTTGATCGATTGTGCGGTCTAAGGTGACCTGTTCATATTCAATTTCGTTGACCGCTCCATAATCAAAAACGGGGTCCAGAATGAATGTTGTGATTCCAGTCTCTGCAAGATCTTGAAGATGTTTGACTGGCGCGGTGTCTTGATTTGTAAATCCATTAAATTTGCCGCGATCGGCAGCAGGGGTTGATAGATCGGTTCCTGAAAAATCTCCGACATGCGCGGCGTAAAAAATTTGCTCATTTGGTGGTAGTGCCAAGGGAACCTTGTGATTGTCCCAGTCATCCGGTTTGGTTGCGGGATCATTTAAATCCACAATCAAAGAAAACTCCCCATTGGCAGACAGGCCTAGCGAATAGGGATCTGTTACCGAGTAGGTTTCAACTTTCCGGGCACTGGGGTGGTAGGCTTTGATTTGGTACCTGTAATATGAATTGACATTCTCTTGGTTTGTGTCTGTGTGCCAGCTTCCGGTGGTTGCGTCCAATGTCATAGGCTTGGTAGAAATGGTGTTGAAATTTCCATCAAAAAGCTCAAGCTTTGCGGAGCGCGCTGTCGGCGCCCAAAGCCGAAATGAAACCTTATCAACGCCGACGACGACTCCATAATCCATGATTTCGTCGGCATCATTCGGCCCGGATGTATAAATGTCATCTATCGCGCCGGGTGTTTGAACGTGATGTAGGAATGCTATAGCGTCATCTTCCATCCCAATGACGACTACTTCGCCGCTCAGTAATCTTCGTTTGTCGTTATCATTTGCCGTAAGTTGATAGCGGCTCCAGTCTTGAAAATATGAACTAGAGTTATCGCTGGATCCGGTAGATGACACAGCTTTTAGCTGGAAGCGCGCCGGTTTTTCATTGCTTTTGAGACCTTTCGAAAACCCGATCAGGTGAACTCGCTGGGCAGTGCTCGACTTGGGCAATAAAATGATATCCGATGAAATCCAATGCGCCGCGCTATCGATAATGTTGGCTGATGCAAATTTTTTGACTTCGGCTATGTCGAGAGACTTTGAACCCGAACAGGCCGCTATAAAAACCGAAAGGGAAACAATAATGGCGGCGCCGAATTTAGACATGGCTTTTTTTGGATCAATCGTTCAGCTTAGGCAAGTTTAGTTCAAATATAATCTCACGTTAAATGACTGGTGAACTTATAATCGCTTATAGTTTCGGATGATAATTGGAGGCACATTTGCAGGATCCTCCCGCCATGCTGATCTTAGCAAATGAACGTACCGAGTTACCATGCGATCAATTCTTTCATAGCGGTCCTCGATCGAGAGGTTTGGTGCAATGCGCGGCTTAAGTGACATGGAGACTTTGCCAGCGGCGTCAATGTTCATGATGACAGGTACACATATAGCGCCTGTTCGTTCAATCATATAAGCGAACCCGTTCGGGATATGCCATTTCTTACCGAAGAAGGCATGCTTCCGGCCACTTTTACCGGAAACGCCTTCGCCGGTCATATGCAATATTTTGCGATCCTTCAAAACCGAACAACCAGCGGCGACAATCTTTGCACCAAAATTCCGTGCAATTTGCAAAACGGAAATATTGTGATTTTCGATGCCGATCGTCCCGTAAAAATCTCGAGATGAAATCGTCGTAAGTGGGTAGCCGAGACGCGATAGAAATATTTGAGCAAGATGGCCGGGACCGTAATGACTATTGAGTAATAAAATCCCTTTGTTTTTTTTCAGATGCCGATCCAATATTTCTAATCCGGAAATATTCGAATATTTCTCGAATTCATCATCAGAACAAGAATGAAAATATTTCATCAGATAGAACTCAAAGATTCGATCAATATAAATTTGTTTCAATCTTTCATCAGTGTCTGGAATCCTCGGCAAGATATGTTCAGGCAGTGAAAAAATTTTGTCATTATTGGTCAGTAAAAATGTATATTCCAGGTCTCCGGCAATAGCATCTCTTGCCGCTTGTAACGCTTCAGAATAAGGCAAACCCATAAATTCTCGAAATTGGCTTTCGGATAATTTATGGTCGAGCAAAATTTTCGCGAACCGCTCCGATGTGCGAGATCCGTTTCTCTGCAGACTTGCTACAGATTCAAGCTTTGTGTTTGCTATGCTCAACTGAATATTTCAAAAGGAATCAATTTGGATTATCTATCTGAATTAACAAAAAAACTGAGAAAAAAACAGCTACCACAGCAAAAAATAGCTCTTGTCGTAAAAGAATGCAGCAAAATAAAACCACATGTTGAATCAAATTCAAAAGTTGATAGTGATTGTCGGATGTCAGCGCAGCGGAACGACTTTGACGGGGCAAATCATGGGCGCTCACGAAAGGGCGATTCTACTGGATGAGTCTGACGGCCTATACCAATGGTTTGGTGAATTTCAATTGGGTAAGCCTCAGGGCTTTGAAAAGCTGATAGCAAAAGCCAACACAAAATATAGGTCAAAACATTCCCGATTGGAAAATGATGGTCATAAAACTCTGAAAAAAGGAGTGGATTGTTTGGTGCTAAAAGCGCCGAATCTGACATTCGGTTTCGAGGCGCTGGCCACGCTGGATTATGATGTCAGGATCATTTACCCAATCCGTGACCCGCGCGCGGTTGTTGCGTCGATGAACAAGCTTGGGCATATAGATATTCTTGCAAAACAAATAGCGTCGATGGAAAGACACGCGGGAATCCACGCAGAATTTTCAGATGAATTAAAGATCTTTGGAAACCCAGAAACGCCCGAACATATCTGGCAGGCCCATATTTGGAGGATTAAATCTTCCATTTTCCCGTGCTTTACGAAGGTCGGCCTAAAACCGTTCGTATTTAGATATGAATCATTGATCGAGAATAAGCGGGAGATAGTGCGTGCAATGACAAAACATTGCGGATTGCCGTTTGACGGAAAAATGGTCCGACATGAATTTATCTATCAGGGTGAGGGGCCGGGAAAAATTAACCGATCGCGTTCGGTCGACGATGCTTCAGTTGATAAATGGAAAACGCAATTGTCTCGGCAACAACAGTTAGAAATCATGGAAATTGCTGGCGACCTGGCGCGGGATTTTGCTTATAACTTCGAATATCAGAATTAGATCTATTTAAGCAGATGACTCCTGTCTTCGGTCATTCACCATAAATAATAACTCAGCGGCGGCGCGGGCATCGACCATAGCGCGGTGGTGACCGTTCAGATCGATTGAAAACTCACGGCATAAATTGGCGAGGGAATAGGACTTCAGACCCGGATAATAGGTCCGCATGGAACTAACGGTACAAAGCTTGGGATACTTAAATGGGCGGCCAAGCCGGCTATACTCTTCGCGAATAAAGCCATAATCAAAATTTACATTGTGGGCGACAAAGATTGAGCCCTCGAGGAATTTTCGAAACTCATCCGCAATTTTTTCAAACTTTGGCGCGTCCTTGACCATCTCGTTGGATATTCCGGTCAAGCGCGTGATGTGACTGGGAATATGACGTTCCGGGTACAGGAGCGTTTGAAACTCATCAATGACCTTGCCGCCGCGCACTTTAAGAGCGCCGATTTCGGTGATGCGGTGGTTCGATTTTCTGCCGCCGGTTGTCTCGATGTCGACGACGACATAAATTTGTTCGGGATCAACATTCCATTTGATCTGAGCAATATCAGTCGTAAACCCTGCATCCCGCATTTGCCGGATGCGAGTGAGCTGATTGCGCCGGATGACATCCCCGGGCGCTTTGACTTCAATAAAGCTAAGCTCACCGTCCCAGATCCGCATCAAATCCGGATATCCATCTTTCATCCCGCGATAATTTTGGCACATGCTCCGAATTATATCGGCGAGTCCTTGGGCAGGGGCATGAGCTATGAGCGTCGTTACCATATCAAACTCAGCCTGGCTCCAGCCAAATATCCCATTGGGTGTCCCGAAATTTTTGGAAAAAGATTTTAGCAACAAAAGTTGGGTCTGTTTAGGATTCGAAAGCCCGTCCAATTTAGCTTCAATTGCGCTCTCGAAATCGATGTAAAATGTCCCGTCTTTCAGATTTTTCGGCCTGCGATCAAAAGCGTTGTGAATGGCTGACTTCTTTGAATTGAACAGCTCTTGCCAAAATAGAAGCCCAAACAGCATGCGCCAGAGCCCGTTTTCACTGCGATAGACTTCATACCCGTCACGCTCAAAATAGCGGGCGGCGGCATATTCGGGCAAATGGCGCAGGGCCTCATCTACCTCAATATCGACACCCTCGCGCAAGATGTCTGTCATATGGCTCGTGCGTTTCTTGCCGAATTTGCGGGCATAAAAATCGACAGCGAAATCATATTCACTATCGCTGACCGGATTCTCAATGAGCGTCTCAAGGCGTTTTTCTACCCAGTTTTTATCGCCAAGCTTGTAACGCAAGCGTACCTCACGTTCATGGCATTTCGGTCCGTCGACCTGACCGTAGAGTTCGATCGCCATCTCCGCGTCGTCCGCTTTCTCGCAAATTTTGCCGAGCTGAAATAATAGCGTGTCGCGCCGGTTATGATCCGTTTCACTTTCAGGCTTAGGCCAGGTCGCTACACTGTCAATCAATTGGGTAATCGCTGTATCGTCTTTTAAATCGCGCAGTGCTTTTGCGTAAAAATAGGCGGCATAGGCTTCGTCATAATTATGGAACCGCGCCGCATATTCCGTTTTAAAATCAGGAACCTTAATCAGGCCGAGATCGCGCATGGTGAAGCTCTGTAGATTGTCTTCAATCTTGCCAAAGAACAGAAAGCTGATGAAGGCGAGGGCGTCGCGGCGGCCCTGCGCCACAAAACGATCTGACAGGTCAAGGTGATCTAGCAATAATTGTTCACGCGCGATGGCGACCAGCAAATCTTTTTTCGCCGATTTCTTAAACTCAATCGGCTGCGGTGCACTCTCCAATTTTGCTATCAATTCCGGCTTAGTTAGAACTGCATAAAATTCACCTATGGTCCGCTCGCATATCGCCGATGTAAATCCGAATTCCGTAAGTTCCGCTGTCACCAAATAAAGATCGCCTATCTCAGGATAGGTTAGTTTGGACAGATCAAATACATTCGCCTTTCTGCTGGCGAGACGAGCATAGAGACATTGTGCGGCATGGGACAAATTTTGAAAATCAGACAAAAACGCCAAATGCTCCTTACCCATAGCGCCCGTATATCGGTCACGCACAAAGGTGAGCATGTCACAAAAGTTCGTATGGTAATAATAGACCGGTAAATCAGGCAGAGATCGCCGCGTAGGTCTCTTATGAGCGGATATTGTCTGGTTTCTAAACACTGAAGAACAAAAATAGAACAATGTTCGCGGCTTTGTCCAATGGTTTTTCATTAACGCGCCTTTGCGGTAAAAATTCTATTGGCATCCTCGCTTGATAGGCTAAGAGGCATGATTGACCGGTTTTTAAGACCAAGAGAGATAAAATGGCCTATCGTTCCGACACTGTCACTAAAGGTAATCTGGCGGCCGCCGCGCGCGCTTTGTTTCAGGCTGGCGGGGTGAAAAACTCTGACTTTGGCAAGCCGCT
>JABDKG010000096.1 GCA_013002305.1 Hellea sp. | reverse complement strand
TAGCAACAGCGTTGAACTTAGAGTTCAAAGAATTACCAACAGCGCGAGCGCCAACGATAATTGCAACACCGATAAGGGCAGCGATCAGACCATATTCGATAGCAGTCGCACCAGATTCGTCTTTAATATAACGAGTAACTAATTTTTGCATAACAATACTCCCACGTATGCGTTTGAGGATTATCCCCACAGGGCCAGTCCCTGTTGAATTCGTTATAGGTAGAACGCGTTACGATCTGTTTAAGCAACGTGGTAAAAAAAGTGTTATTTTTCCATGGCTTATATTTAGGCTAGATGACATATGAATGTGGCAGAAATAAGCCATTTTTCCAGACATTATATATATAGCCGAAAATAGACGACCATATCTTGGCTGAAATCAACGTTTTGTAAACGCTTGGTTTACTATGTTGCGACAAAGTTCGACGCTAGCGGAGAAATTAGTCATGGTCGTATCAAAATATATTCGTATGGGTCTCTTGGCATCTTCTTTCCTTTTGGGGACGAGCGCTTTCGCCGGTAATATGGCAGGAGCCTATAGTGTTGAGCTCAACAAGACCGAAATTGTCCGGTTTAGCCAACCTGCCGCTGCTGTCATTATTGGCAACCCTAAGATAGCAGACGTTTCAGTTCATTCCAGCGATACGGTTTTCGTTCTGGGCCGCGGCTATGGCCAAACCAACCTTCTTGTCCTCAATAGCGCCGGGGAGACAATTATGGATGCCGACATCCAAGTCGTCTCCGCCAACTCGGCGGGAAGTGTAAGACTTTATTCGGGCAAAGAAAGATCAACATATAGCTGTGCGCCCTATTGCCTGCCGTCGCCTATACTTGGAGACTCAGCGGAATTTATGGCTACGAACTCCCCTGATACGCCTGAAATCGCAACTTCGACGATCGCAGGGACCTCATCAATGCCGCAGAATATGGTCGGTGTATCGATGGCGTCAGACCCGACATTCATTCCGGACAGCCAAGAAGTTTACTACCCCGAATAACATTCGCCTGGTTAATCATTTTTTAACCTTATTCTTTCGCAAAAGATAAATCACTTTTCGCTATGGCTGTCCCGTAATCAATACGGGGAAGACCAATGCGGCTACAAATTCGCGACTGGATTCGAAGATATAAAAACAACCGGGACGGTGCCACAGCGATTGAGTTCGCCATATTGGCGTTGCCATTTATGGCCCTACTGTTCTCAATCATCGAGCTTGCGGTTGTGTTCTTTCTTAGTTCGACCTTGTCACACGCTATGAATGAAACAGCGCGTGACATTCGCACTGGAGAATTTCAGGCAACATGCGGCGGCGCTACGGAATTTAAGGATGCTGTTTGTGACAATATGGGCACATTAGGGAACTGCAACAATATGAGAATTGATGTTGTCAGCTCACCAACAGGTCGGTTTGAGCCGGGTCTGCTGCCGCCGACCCCTACGACAGAAGATCCTTCTAATCCAGGAGAACCGCAGAAAAATCCCGATGTTTATATGTCCACTTCTGCGCGCTCAGTTGTTGTTGTTCGGGCTCAATATTATCACCAATTGGCCTTTCCAGGTCAGTTTACGCGCCTGTCTAATCAACCGGGGAATAACCGCGTGATCACGGCATCGACAGCTTTTCGTAACGAGCCCTTTCCAGATGGAGGATGCTAGTCATGAATCTTCGGTCAAAACTTAAAAGCGGAGCGGCGCGTTATTTTCCTACGCTCGGCCGGCTCCGCAAAGACAGAGACGGCATTGCGGCCATCGAATTTGCGTTCATCGCGCCGATCATGATCGGTCTTTATTTTGGAATGTCTGAATTGGCGATGGCGATTATGAAGGACCGTAGCGTCTCACACGCGACAAGCGTTTCAGGTGATTTAGCTACCCAGCAAGCCACCCTTAATTCGTTAGATTTATCAGACGTTATGACAGCCACTCTAGCTGTACTCGATGTCCCTGCTGCCAAAGTAGGATTGGTGACGCTCGAGCTTAACAGCTATGAAATGCTGGCCGATGGTACCGTCAATCAAGTGGGTTATGCACGCCTTGGCCCAACAATTTCCGCTGGCGGGCCGGCAACTTACGATCCGTCAGGTTTAAACTCTCAAATGTTTAACGCTCAATCCGGTGTCGTTGTTGCACGGATTAATTACCAATATTCACCCGTGACATTTAAATTTGTAAATGATTTTACGATGGCCGAAACCTTCGTCATGAAACCAAGAAAATCAATCTCGGTTCTTTTCGATGAGGGTGGAACCAGCAGCTTTACCTGTTCGGCAGCTTTGGATTTAAAAGTAACCTGTACGCCAATCGTTTAGGCGGCCAGATAATTTTTCAATATTTGCAACCGCATGTCGGGATCGATTTTGAGTTTGTCTTTCAGATAAGATTCAAAATCGCCCATAGCCTCTAGCGAAGACTGTAGAAATGCCGGCTCAACGCCAAACATTGGCCGTAACGCGTCAGGCGAAATTTGCCGTTCAAATCTCTGGCTCATAAATTTCGCAGCTGGCTCTAGAAAGCTGTCAATATCAACGGCTTTCATGGTGAGCATGTAATCTTCCATTATATCCTGATCCCCTACCCCAAGGGTTTTATGGATGATTGCGGCCAAGGTGCCGGTGCGGTCTTTACCGGCAGCGCAATGAATGACCAACGGTGCTTGATTATTTGCCATAAATTGCAAAGTTCGAGAAAATATATCGATAAAGACTGGATCGTGAGGACGGTCCCCGTAGGATTTGATCATATAGTCTCGGGAATCTTCAGCCGTCTTAAGTCGCTCTTTTAGAAACATTTCATGCGGCGCATAAGCTTGCTGTGACCTTGCTGAATTTTCCGCCAACTCAAAATGAACCAATGAAGAGTTAGGCATACTCCGATTGGGCTGGCGCCGGCGTTCTGGGTGATATCGAAGATCCACTAATAGGCCGAGTGACAAACTATGAAGAGCGTCAAGATCCTGTTCCAGAACGTCGGAAAAATGCGCGGAACGAAACAACATACCCGATTTTAAAGTCTGGTTTTCCGCCCCTTGATAGTCGCCAAAATCTCTGAAATTTCTAACAGATTTAAGCGGATATATACGCGTTGGAATGTCTGACAAAGCTAACCGGCGGGTTCGGTTTGTTTGCTGGATTGTATTTGTTCAAAGCGGTTCCAGACACCTTCATCGCCGTGCCAATCTCCTTCGGTCGCGCCTTTAGAATATTCCGTCGCGCGAGCTTCGAAAAAGTTCGCATGTTCGACGCCGTTGAGTATTTCGGTCAGCCAAGGCAATGGATGTTTCTCGATGCCGTAAATTTTTGGCAGATCAAGCTGGCCCAAACGCCAATCAGCAATATAGCGGATATATCGCTTAATATCTTCACTGGTCATACCTTCAACAGGGCCCATTTCAAACGCGAGATCGATAAATTTATCTTCAAGCGACACGACTGTTTTGCAGCAATCAATAATATCGTCCGCGACCGCTTTGGTGACACATCCGGTTTCTTTGGCGAAAGTGTGATATAGTTTGATCATACCCTCGCAGTGCAGGCTCTCATCCCGGATAGACCAGGTTACAATCTGGCCCATGCCCTTCATTTTATTTAGGCGCGGAAAATTCATCAACATTGCAAATGAGGCAAATAATTGAAGCCCTTCGGTAAAAGCGCCAAACATAGCGACCGTTCGGGCAATGTCGGCATTAGATTCTACGCCGAATTCCTGCATATAATTATGTTTGTCGGCCATCGCCTCATAATCCATGAATGCGGAGAATTCCGAATCCGGCATACCAATAGTTTCAAGAAGCAGCGCGTAGGCGGCAATATGGATTGTTTCCATATTTGAAAACGCTGACAGCATCATTTTGACTTCAGTAGGTTTGAAGACACGGGCATAGCGCTCCATATAATTATCATTCACTTCAACATCCGACTGTGTGAAAAAACGGAAAATTTGAGTCAGTAGGTTTTTTTCATTTTCGGTTAAATTGGTCGCCCAATCTTTGCAGTCTTCGCCCAGAGGAACCTCTTCTGGCATCCAATGAACCTGTTGCTGTTTTTTCCAGAAATCATAAGCCCAAGGATACCGAAACGGCTTGTAACTATGGCTCGGAACTAAAAGTCCAGAAGCTGCCTTTTCATATTGGTCCTGAAGGCCCATGGCTATTCCCCTAAGAAATGAATCACGTCGAGCATCATCACTACATATCGGTTCGAGATTTGCCAAGACAACAATATCTTGAGGATGAAATTTTTTTCAGCAAAACACGCTTGGGTGTTGATAAGTAGCGATAATCTTATCGCTTAAACAGCCCGAAAGGGCCTAACGACGCCATGTAAATGAAATCGCGGCCGCGTCTTCGGAATAATTAAGCGGCTCAAGGCTTTGCTCACTTCCAAAAGATGTTACTTCGCGGCGAAAATATCCCAACGAAATATCTGAATTCTCGCCGATTCGATATCCGACACCTGCCTGGGCATCACCGACGATTATACGATCCTGCAGATGGAAGTCCCCCATCGCTACGCGATCTAAATTATTCGGCGCATAAGAAACAGCCTCTGCATCAGCACCTGCAAAAACATACCAAGCGTTTGACTTCAGATTTTCACCGTCCTTAAGATCATCGCCAATCCTCACGAGAGCGCCGACTAAAGCGCTAGAGCTGGCATCATTAAAACTAACCGATGCCCGAGGTGTGAGTTCAATATCAATAATTTTATCGATGCTTGTCGTGAGAGATTTCGAATATTTTACATCCAGCATTTCATCTCGAGTTAGACAGGTTTCATCACCCGTCAGACACCCGATATGGCTAACATCGAGATCAAAAATTTGTGACCCCAAGCTTTCAGCTGGCAGCTCAATTTCAGCGCCTAGCGCTATCAGGTCAGATGTTTCTGTGTAAGAAGTCTCGGTATTAAGGCGGAAATTTTCCGGGTCTGCTGGATTGGGGTCGGAAGACTGCCCCAGAGCAGAACCCGCCATTAAGATGGTGGAAAACGCAGTAACGAGCAGACTTTGGCGCAGGCGCGAAGGTGCAGAACTTTGCCCCTTTTCTTGCCTTGCCCACATAGTCATACGCTTCTATCTCCAACAAATTGCTACCAAGTAGCACTCAAACATAGCATAAACATCCCATGAACGGGATGAAAATCGCTTCATAAATTACATATTTATTATTTTTGCTTAACACAAGATTAACGGGGCCAATAGCGTCAAAAATCGCGCATTTCCCTCTCCTTGTGTGACTGAAATCACACAGTATTTTATTTAAAACGTTAGGACTTACCTTTTTCGGCATGGCGAGAAGCTCTAATACGGACAAAATTCACGCATACTCATGAAAATCAGCGCCTAACACCCCCGCCATTTCCATCAAGTCTTCGAGCTTTCAATCGAGTTTTTCAATCAGGTTGTATGCGCTACCGGTTTTTGAAAAGCAAAAACCAGCAATTAATTTATTGCCGGCATTTGAATTGCCACTATTGGCAGGCGAGACATTCCTCATAATCCGTTGGCGCAGCTTCTTGCATAGCTTTTTCCATGTCATTGGCCGGCTTTATATCCTTACCTGCAAAAGCGGCGCGCTGCACAGATTTAGAGCGGCAATAGTAAAGCGACTTGACGCCTTTTTCCCAAGCGGTCCAATGCAGCATATGCAGGTCCCATTTGTCGACGTCACCCGGAATGAAGATATTCACAGACTGGGCCTGACAAATATAAGGTGAGCGGTCAGCTGCGTGCTCGATGATCCAGCGCTGATCAATTTCAAAAGCGGTTCTAAAGACGGCTTTTTCATTCTCATCAAATTCCTCAATGTGCTGTACGGAGCCTTCATGTTCCAAAATACAGGTCCACACCTCTTCAGTGTTAAGGCCTTTTTCCTCAAGCGCAGCTTCAAGGAATTTGTTTTTAACTGTAAACGACCCAGAGAGTGTTTTGTGAGTATAGATGTTTGCCGGAATAGGTTCGATGCCCGCAGATGTTCCGCCGCAAATGATAGATATCGAAGCGGTTGGCGCGACAGCTAGCTTGTGTGAAAACCGGGCTTTGGTGCCCATATCGGCGGCATCAGGACAGGCGCCGCGCTCTTCAGCAAGTGCAACAGAAGCCGCGTCAGCGCCGCGGCGAATATGGCGGAAAATCCGGTTATTATAAGATTTGGCCATCGCGCTTTCAAAGGCAATGTCTTTGCTTTGCAGGAGGCTGTGAAAACCCATAAGGCCAAGCCCAACCGAACGTTCCCGCATAGCAGAATATTTGGCTTCGCTCATTTTATCCGGTGCGTTTTGAATGAAATCTTCAAGGACATTGTCAAGGAAGCGCATAATGTCTTCGACAAAGCCTTCTTCATCTTTCCATTCATCCCACTTCTCGGCATTGACCGATGACAAGCAGCAAACGGCTGTCCGCTCTTTGCCAAACTTGTCTTTGCCTGTAGCGAGCATAATTTCAGAGCAAAGATTTGATTGCTTAACCCGCAAGCCTTGCTCTCGCTGGTGCTTAGCAAGAGCCTCATTGACCGTATCAGAGAAAACCAGATATGGCTCGCCCGTTTGAAGGCGCATTTCGAGAATTTTCTGCCACAAATAACGGGCATCGATTGTTTTGATCACTTCATTGGTTTTCGGTGAACGCAAACCAAATTCCTTGCCGTCTCGAACCGCCATCATGAACTCGTCAGAGACGTTCAGACCATGATGCAGATTTAGAGACTTACGGTTAAAGTCACCGCTTGGCTTACGGATCTCGAGGAACTCTTCTATTTCCGGATGGTGGACGTCCAGATAAACGGCGGCTGATCCGCGGCGCAGCGATCCTTGAGAGATTGCCAATGTCAGACTGTCCATCACGCGTATGAAAGGAATAATGCCTGATGTCTTACCGGCCTTACCGATTTTCTCGCCGATGGAGCGAACATTACCCCAATAAGTTCCGATCCCGCCGCCATTTGAAGCGAGCCAAACATTTTCGTTCCAAATATCAACAATGGAGCCGAGGCTATCATTGACCGAGTTTAGAAAACAGGAAATTGGCAAACCTCGCTCGGCGCCGCCGTTTGACAGAACGGGCGTGGCTGGCATGAACCAAAGACGTGACATATAATCATAAATGCGCTGAGCATGTTCTTGATCATCGCCATATGCTTCGGCGACGCGCGCAAACATATCCTGATAGGTTTCGCCCGGAAGAAGATAACGATCGACCAACGTCTTCTTGCCAAAGTCTGTTAAAAACTCATCGCGGCTGCGATCCTGACGGACCTTAATCGATGTAACCTGGGTAAGATGAGGAGATTTTTTTATAGTTGTCTGTTGGGATTCTGATTCTGGTCGGAATTCATGATTTTCAAATTCATGAGTTAATTCTGCACGCGCTTCGTTCGAGCTGTTTTCCGACATATTTCCCCTCTTTGGCCCCCAATCGGCCGTTTTACCCAAAAAAACCCTTCCGTGCCTTTAGCCCGTCAGGATTTACCCATGTTTGAAAGTGTGCCCTTAAAGGACATCAGAACTATATATAGTGTTGATTTGCTCACTTTCGTCAACACCTTGTGTGCTAAAAAAGGAAATTTTTTGTTAACGAGGTGTTAAATCACGGTTTTTGTTATAAATTTTTCATGACTCGCAAAACAGGCTGTCCTATTTCGATATATTAGGACATATAGAATCGCAAATATTTTACAATTTTACGATCAGTAAATGATCTTAAAAGGGGTGGTTTTGAAAATATTATTAGTGACTGATGCTTGGAAACCGCAAATGAATGGCGTGGTCCGGACTCTGACTCGCACAGTTGAAGAGCTAATCTCTGCGGGCCATGAAGTTGAGGTGATCGCGCCGGGTGACGGATATCGGACAATGCCGGTCCCGACCTACCCCGATATTCGCATGGCACCTTTCGCCAGAAAAGATGTGCGCAAGCGCATGATTGGGTTTCGGCCGCATGCCGTGCATATCGCAACCGAGGGCCCGCTTGGGCTGGCGGCGCGGAAATTTTGCCTGAAATGGCGCATGCCTTACACAACCAGTTACCACACAAAATTTCCGGAATATATTAAGGCACGATTTCCTTTCATGCCGCTTGGGCTGATGTACAAATTTGTCCGAAATTTTCACAATAAGGGGCAGCGGATGATGGTGACTACACCGTCAATGGTTGAATTTTTGAAAGAAAAGGGTTTTGAAAATCCGAGCGCTTGGGGGCGCGGCGTCGACCTTGAGCAGTTCAATCCGGCTAAGCGCCTTAATCCCGGCGACGTCTATAAAAATCTGCCGCGGCCGATATTTGTCAATGTCGGACGAATAGCCGTTGAGAAAAATATCGAAACTTTCCTCGAGCTTGATTTGCCGGGCACAAAAATTGTGGTTGGTAAGGGCCCTCAGGAAGAAGAGCTTAAAAAGAAATATCCGAACACCATTTTCGCTGGAGCAAAATTTGGCGAGGAGCTGGCACGTTATTACGCTGATGCGGATGTCTTTGTCTTTCCGTCGCTGACCGATACATTTGGCCTCGTTATTATTGAGGCCATGGCAACGGGTACACCGGTGGCCGGATTCCCGATATCTGGACCGATAGACATAATTCCGGGAAGCAATGCTGGTTTCGTTTCTGACGATTTACGCCAAGCTTGTCTTGACTGCCTCAAGATTGACCGTGCTGTCCCGGCTGAACATGCCAGAAATTATAGCTGGCAAAAAGTATCCGAGAAATTCATAAATATGTTGGCGCCAGAAGATGATGATAGCTGCAACAATCGCTGGGATAGATTGCAAAAAAAATATAGTTAGACCCGGCGTTTTAGATAGGCGGCCGTTGCGAATTCCCTATCCTGAATATTCACAAGTTCCCATCGCTCCAAACCTAACCGATTAAGCGCTTCTTCCATTTCCGCAATTTTGGTTTTGTCGGACTTAAAAGCGCCCTTACCAATTTTTACGATCTTATATTGCCACTTACAGTCCATGATCATTCCTTTTGACCCGTTGGTTTTGGAGTTTCAATTGCCTTTATGTCTCGCTCTTTTAGTCGGCCCTGCTTTCGCAGTGCGTCGCGCAGAACATATTCTATCTGCGCATTGACAGAGCGGAGCTCATCATTGGACCAACGCTTCATGGCCGTTAGCACATCAGCGTTGATCCGGAGGGGATATGACTTTTTGTCCGGCAAGCCTTTAGTAAAGTGAGCCAGTATTGACGACCGGTTGGGTCGCGCGATCTGAACATAGAACCACAAGAAGATTGCTGACCATGGTCGCGCGGCGTTCCTGATCAAGCTCGACAACGCCCTTCTGGGATAACTCATCAAGCGCATGCTCAACCATGCCGACCGCACCTTCAACGATTTTCTGACGCGCCGCAATAATCGCGCCGGCTTGCTGCCGTTGAAGCATCGCTTGAGCAATTTCCGGCGAATAAGCCAGATGCGAAATCCGCGCTTCAATCACATTGATGCCGGCCTGGGCCAATCGATCTTGAATTTCGTCTTTCAGTCGTTCGGAAATTTCAGCCGGGTGAGACCTCAGCGAAATTTGCCCATCTTCATGTTGATCGTAAGGATAACTTGTTGCCATAGCCCGAATGGCCGCTTCTGACTGAATTTGCACAAAGCTCTCATAGCTATCGACATTAAATACGGCTTCGGCCGAATCCGAAACTTCCCAGACTACAATGGCGGCAATTTCAATCGGCGAGCCATCAAGCTCGTTGACTTTAAGTTTGCCGCTTTCAAAGTTCCGAACCCGGAGCGAGACTTTCTTTTTGCTGTAAAAAGGGTTGTTAAATCTCAGGCCTGGTGTGCGAACTGTGCCGATATATTTGCCAAATAGCGACAAGACGGCCGACTGATTAGGTTCGACTTTATATAGTCCGATCATACCAAAAATTGTTGCTACAAACAAAATGGCGGCGCCAATTATTCTAACAAAATCGCGGGATTGACCGCCCGTGACGAATAGAAATATCGCGGCGCCGATCATGGCGAGGAATAGGATTAACAGCGGAATTCCGCTGATGGATGAAACATTGCGTTCTCTAATATCACTCATACTTCTCTCCCAGAGTTAATAATATGATATCATTATGATATCTATTCCTATCATATGGGAATGATGATTTCAACCTGCAAGGGCTGTACGGCCAAATTTTTCTGCGCTAGATAATCGGCTACTAAATTTGAGAGATAGACATGAAACATTATTTGCTCCTCGCAGCTGCGCTAGCTTTACCTATGGCGGCCTGCTCCAAATCAGACGCGCCAGCGGAACAAACTGCTGATGCCACGGCTGAACAAATTGATAAGAAAGAACCGAAGCCTGAGCAGGTCACCGATCCTGAAAAAACAACTGAGAAACTCGCCGATATTTTGGCCGCGCAGCCTGATAATGTCAAAGCCCGCTATCAATATCGCAACCCGCAAGCGACGCTGGAATTCTTCGGTGTTGAACCTGGAATGACTGTGGCCGAAGTATTGCCCGGCGGTGGCTGGTACTCTAAAATCCTGCTCCCATATTTAGGGGATGAAGGCCACCTTATTGGTATCGATTACTCGATCGACATGTGGCAGGAATTTGGCGGATTCGCGGATGCTGACTATTTAGAGGGTAAGAAAACATGGGCCACCAAATGGACGGCCGACGCACAGGAATGGCAAAATGGCGGGAAAACCCAACTATCCGCTTTTGCTTTTGGTAGCGCTCCCGAAGACATGCTGGGAACTGTCGATGTCGTCTTCCTTCCGCGTGCTATTCACCATTTGAATCGGTTTGATCAAGCTCACATGCCAGGCGCTCTTGCCGATATCAAAACCATTTTGAAGCCAGATGGTATCGTCGGAATTGTTGCCCATAGGGCTAGCGAGGATCAGCCTGATGATTGGGCCAATGGCGACAATGGTTACATGAAACAGAGCACTGTAATCCAGATTATGGAAGAAGCCGGGTTCGAACTTGTGCGGGAAAGCGAAATTAACGCCAATCCAAAAGACCAGGCTACCGCAGCCAATGAAGATATGGTTTGGCGACTGCCGCCAACTCTTGGCACAAGCCGGGAAGACCCAGAGCTTCGAGCTAAAATGGAGGCCATTGGCGAAACCGATCGCATGACATTGAAGTTTAAAATCAAAGAATAGTCAGAATAAGACATCAATCGAGGGGCTTTGCGCCCCTCTTTTTATACAGTTTTGTAGACCAGTCCCGCAGTTTGCAGGCCTATCTAGCCGGAGTATTGTTTGGTAAGTCGGGTCATTATTTAAAAAGAGAGCTAACATGTCCCTATCCTTGTACAATATGTCTATTCCGGTTCTTGATAAGGCGATGACCAGCCTGAAACATCTTTTGGAAAAGGGCGAGGAAAACGCAAAATCACGCGACATTGCGGCAGAGGTTTTTTTAAATGCCAGACTTGCGCCGGACATGTACCCGCTTAAGAAACAGGTTCAAGTTGTCGCGTCTTTGATCAAAAACTGCCCACATCGCATTGTTGGTAGTGAGCCGCCGATCTATGAAGAAACAGAAGAAACCTTCGACGAATTATACGGGTTGATCGCCAAAACCCGCAAGGAGCTTGCCAAATTTTCATCGGCCGATTTGGATGGAAAAGAAGACCGCGCCTTCTCGATTAAACTTGGACCCATGGATGTCGATTTTACAGGCATTACATATTTGCAGGGCTTTACGATGCCCAATGTCTATTTCCACAATAGCGCCGCCTATAATATATTACGGCATAATGGCGTGCCGCTCGGCAAGTTTGATTTCTTTGGCGGGACGCTTTAGCCGCCAGAACCCATCATTGTTGTTTGTGAATGCGGCAAGGCTTTTCCAGGCCCCAAACGCATCCAGTCCCGGCGCGGATTTTCATAGACTTGGTCGAACACTTCAAGAGCGAGACCCGCCGGGCGAGAGTGGCTGCTATTCCACAAGATAGCGACACCGGTTTTAAGCTCAGGGTCAAATAGTATTGAAGCCCGATAACCTTCGACCGCGCCGCGGTGACCAACGACTTGCCGGCCATCAAGATCATAAATGCGCCAGCCAAGACCATATCGCGACTGAGTCAAAGCACCATAATGACGGCGCATTTTTCGGTCTTCGCGCGGCGTACTGATCCGCGGCGTTTGCGTGAGCGATAGCACATCAGGCCCGAGCAAGCTGTCTTGCGGAAATTGCGCCTGCATCCATTTGGCCAGATCTTCAACCGACGAATTCACACCGGCCGCCGCTGGAATACGGTAATAAGTGGGCTTCACTTTGGAAATCCGGTTGCCGTAGCGATTATGCGGCCGCGCCCAGTCCGCCGACTGGTGAAGACCTTGATATGAGACACTGGCGCTTTCCATGCCGAGCGGATCGAAAATATTTTGGGTAACCACCGTTTTATAAGGCAATCCGGCGGCTTGCTCTACCGCTTCAGCGGCGCTGTCAAAGATCACATTTTGATAGGAATGGCATTCCCCCGGTTCACAAACCCGCCGAACGTCCCCTAGGGCACCTCTAACTTTTTTGGCCGCCTGCCCATCCTCGATTTTAACATCATAGGCGTTAGACGTCAGACCTGTCCGCTGAGCTAGAACATCCTCAAGCGAGACATCATAATTAGAGCCCGGCATAACCAATGTTGACGTGTAATTTGTAATGGGTGTTTGGAGTTCTAGCTTGTCTTCGATAGAGAGCTGCGCCACGGTCGTGGCCGCAACGCCTTTAGATAAAGACGCCCAGCGAAAAACCGTTTTTTGAGAAACTTTTTTTCTTGTCGCTTTATCGGCATAACCGTAGCCTTTGGAGAATGTGACTTCGCCGTTTTCGACGATGGCAACCGCAAGTCCCGCCATTTCTGGTCGATCCATTAGCTGCTGAATACGCCGGTCAACTTCGTCTGTGTTTATCGATCCTGCTAAAGCGGGCAAGCTCACACATCCTGCCATAATTGAGACGATCATACGACGCATGTTAAAATACCAACCAGAAAAAAATAACCAACCCCAAGGCGACACGATAAAGCATGAATGGGAACATGCCAATACGCGATACCAGTTTCATAAAAAACGCAATTGCGATGTAAGCGGAAAAAAATGATAGGGCCGCTACTATCATGCCATCCGTCAGATTAGCAGTCATGCCAGCATCGGTTTGCGATAGCTTTATAATGGCGAAAAATCCGCTCGCGCCAATAATCGGTAAGCTCATCAACATAGAAAATCGTGCCGCTTCGACCCGTGTCATATTCATCATACGCCCAGCTGTTATAGTGATGCCGGATCGGGACGTACCAGGGATAAAGGCCAACGTCTGTGCCAAACCCATATTAAAAGCTCCGCGCCAAGTCAGTTCTTCAGTCGTGCGTGTACGGGCGTACCGAATATCAGCCCACCAGAGAATAATCCCGAAGACAATTGAGGCGGCGCCAATAATCCATGCCTTGCGCAGCAATTCATCATATCCACCCAGGGCGAGAAAAGCACCGACCAGCAATGCGGGCGGTGTCGCAACGATCAGATTTAGAGCTAAAGCTGAATTGTTGTTCAATCGCTTCGCGAGAAGATCGTTTAATCCTAAAAGAATCGCAGCGACATCTTTTCGGAAGTAAATCAGGACAGCGAACAAAGATCCAAAGTGGGCCATCACATCAATCAAAGCCCCCTGCTTTCCAATCCCCATAGCCTCCGGCAATATCAGATGGGCCGAACTTGATACCGGAAGAAATTCCGTTAGGCCCTGAATAATGGCCAACAATATCAAATAGTGAATCGGCATAGGGGTGATTTAGCCAGTCAGGGTTACCAAGGTCTTACGGATTGACGATGATAAAAATAAGGCGATCCTGAGGTGACAAGACGTGTTTGGGTCTGGAAATCGAATATTTTACATCATATTGACATTTTGTCGCAGGTTAATTTAGCCAATTAAGTCAATATTTTCCATATATATCATAAGCTTATAAATTTATTAACTCTGGCTTATTGTTGATACTGACAATTTGTCGCAGGACAATTTTGCGCGCCTCAGGGTGTAAACGCATCAAATAAGGCTCGAAACCTCAAAATTAACCTCTTTTAAAGAGATTTTGGATGCAAATAGGCAACAATTGCCCCTTAAAAGGCTCCGATATAGAATTTTGTGCCTTTTGACGTCGGAATTCGCTCTCTGATAAGATACAATCGGTCTCCCCGCCCCATCCAATCATTATGTGGAGTTATTCATGCCCGAGCGCATGCTGAAATTTGTAGAAACTGATCGCGAGATGCCCGAAAAACGACGGGCAGAGCATCGCCGGGACGATTTTGCTGAAATTTATAGAGACTATATTGATGCTAAAGCGCAGGAGCAGGCATCGCGTTGTTCACAATGCGGAGTCCCTTTTTGCCAGAATCATTGTCCACTCCAAAACAACATTCCAGACTGGCTTCGTCTAACCGCGGAAGGCCGCCTTCAGGAAGCCTATACCGTTTCCGCATCGACCAATTCCATGCCGGAAATTTGCGGAAGAATTTGTCCACAAGATCGCCTTTGCGAAGGCAGCTGCGTGATCGAAAAATCAGGTCATGGCACTGTCACAATCGGCTCAGTTGAGCGGTTCCTCACCGACACTGCCTGGCAAGAGGGGTGGGTCGCGCCCCTCAAACCGAGATTTGAACGCGCCCAATCTGTTGGCATTATTGGGTCTGGTCCAGCAGGGTTGGCCGCTGCTGAGGCACTTCGGGAGCAAGGTTGGCAAGTTACAGTTTATGAACGATCCGATCGCGCTGGCGGTCTTTTGATCTACGGCATTCCAAACTTCAAACTCGAAAAATCAATCGTCGAGCGCCGCACAGAGCGCCTTGCCAAGGGCGGCGTCAAATTTGTACTCGGCGTCGATGTTGGGGTGGATATAAGCTTTGAAAAACTCAGAGAAAAACACGATGCGCTATTAATAGCGACAGGTGTTTACAAGGCTCGCGATCTCGATTGCAAGGGGTCCGATCTGGAAAATGTGAAACCGGCTCTGTCCTATTTGGTAGATAGCAATCGCCGGGGGCTCGGCGATAAGGTCAAGAGTGATACAGCAGAAGGACTGGATGTTGTTGTTATTGGCGGCGGCGACACAGCGATGGACTGCGTTCGGACTGCTGTCCGGCAAGGCGCAAAATCTGTGACCTGTCTATACCGCCGCGATGAAGCGAACATGCCGGGGTCAGCCCGAGAAACGCACAACGCCAAAGAAGAGGGTGTTGTATTTCGCTGGCTTGCTTCGCCAAAATTTCTCATCGGTGAAGACGGACGGGTTACAACCGTGCTAGCCGACAAAATGCGTTTGGGCCTCAAAGACCCGTCCGGACGGCAGACGCCCGAACCTATTTCCGGCGCGGAGTTTAATGTCCATGCCGACCTCGTGATCAAAGCGCTTGGGTTCCTGCCTGAAAATATGGACAATCTGACACCGGAACTCACGACCACAAGATGGGGAACTGTTCGGGTCAATCCAGTAACATTTGAAACCAATCTGCCAGGCGTCTTCGCGGCTGGTGATATTGCGCGCGGCGCATCGCTTGTTGTCTGGGCTATACGTGAAGGCCGAGACGCTGCAGATCACATGCATACATATCTCATGGAAGTCGCCGCCCAACAGCTTGAGGTTGCAGAATGACTTGCCTCAACGGAAGCTGTTTGTGCGGCAATGTCACATTTGAGGCAAACGGCGAGGCCAAAAGGGTTTCGGCCTGTTATTGCGGCATGTGCCGCAAGCAAAATGGCGGCGGAGCCTTTCACGGCGCAGAGCTAAAGGGAGAACTCATCCTTACCAAAGATGACGGATTGAAATGGTACGCCTCGTCGAGCAAAGCCCGTCGTGGATTTTGCGCTGATTGTGGATCAAGCCTGTTTTGGCAATCCAATATCGATCCATCCTATTTTGACGTCAGTCTTGGAGCGCTCGACGATTTATCCGAGTTAAAACTGGAGGCGCATATTTTTGTCGATGACAAAGCGCCTTATCAAACCGTCCCGAACAATGCACCGCACTTCACCCGATCCGATGTGCTGGCCAACCCTTTACAGGATCAATGATGAGTGACTGGCTACAAAATTACGAACAGAATCGCGACGCACTTATTGCGGCTGGTGCTTATGATCCGGCCGAAGAACATGATGCCTGCGGCGTCGGTCTAGTCGCGTCCATCGACGGTACACCGAGGCGGGACGTTGTTGAAAAATCTATCCAGGCCTTGAAAAATGTCTGGCATCGCGGTGCAATCGACGCCGATGGTAAGACAGGAGATGGAGCTGGAATTCGGCTTGATATCGCTCAACAGTTTTTCAAAGCGCAAGTCGAACATACAGGCCATAAAGCCGGCAACTCGAAAATAGCGGTAGGTATGATTTTTTTACCGCGCACAGATTTCTCCGCCCAAGAGGAAGCTCGTACGATCGTGGAATCCGAACTTTTACGGGAAGGTTTTTACATTTTTGGCTGGCGCCAGGTTCCGATTAATGTCGACGTTATTGGTGAAAAAGCGCAAGCAACGCGGCCCGCAATTGAACAGGTCCTGTTTCGCGATTCGCGCGGCCGTAAAGGCGACAAGCTCGAGCGCGAACTTTATATTGTCAGACGCCGAATTGAAAAGCGCGTTATCGCGGCGGCGATTCCGAGTTTTTATATCTGCTCGCTCTCGGTCCAAACCATTATCTATAAAGGCATGTTTCTGGCGGAAGACATCGATGCCTTTTACCCAGACCTCAAAGATGAGCGGTTTATCTCCCGTGCCGCGATTTATCATCAGCGTTACTCCACCAACACGTTTCCGCAGTGGTGGCTCGCTCAGCCATTTCGGATGATCGCTCATAATGGCGAAATTAACACGGTCAAAGCCAACACAAATTTCATGAGAAATCATGAAATCAAGATGACCAGCAGCGCCTTTAAAGAACGCGCCGGTGACGTGAAACCCATTATTCAAAAGGGCAGCTCGGACTCAGCGGCCCTTGATGCCGTTTTTGAGCTTCTGGTGCGCGCTGGACGAAATGCGCCGATGGCTAAAACCCTATTGGTCCCGGAAGCCTATTCCAAGCGAGGCGACCTGATGCCAAATAGCTGGCGCAAGCTTTACGAATATTGCAATGGCGTGATGGAGCCTTGGGACGGCCCTGCCGCGCTCGCCGCTTATGACGGACGCTGGTGTATGGCCGGTCTTGATCGCAATGGTTTGCGTCCAATGCGCTACGCCATAACATCCGACGGTCTATTGGCCGTTGGCAGTGAAACAGGCATGTGCCCGATATCGGAAACCAAGATCACCAAAAAAGGGTTCATCAAACCAGGGCGTTTGATTGCAGTCGATCTGGACGAAGGAAAGTTTTATCATTCCTCTGAAATCCTCGACAAATTGGCGAGTGAGCGGCCCTATGAAAAATGGCTCAGAAAGGTCGTCAATCTGGACGAAAAACTGGATGGCCCCGAGCCCGCACCAAGCCTGTCGGGCGAGTCTCTGGTTCGGCGTCAATTTGCCTGTGGCCAAACGCTTGAAGACCTAGAACTTATTCTGTCGCCTATGGCCGAAAGCGGAAAGGAGTCTATCGGATCAATGGGTGATGATACACCGCTAGCGGTTTTGTCTGAAATGTACCGGCCATTGTCGCATTTCTTTCGTCAGAAATTCTCCCAGGTCACCAATCCACCCATTGATCCTCTACGCGAAACCCGCGTTATGGGTCTGAAAACCCGCTTCCGGAATTTACGTAACATCTTATCCGACGGGGAAAGTCAGACCCGTGAAATGCTCGTGCTGGATAGTCCCGTCATGACAAATGGTATGTATGACCGTTTTATAGGTATGTTTAGCGAGCAGTCCTATAATCTGGATTGTACTTTTGAGAAACCAATTAATGATGCTCGTTCTGGACTGACGCTTAAAAAAGCGCTGGATCGCGTGCGCGCCGAGGCCGAACAGGCCGTACAAGACGGATACGAAAATATTATCCTTAGTGATAAAGCCGTGTCCGATTCCCGTCCGACCATTCCGGTTATCCTCGCGGTCGGCGCCATTCATGCGCATCTGGTCTCTAAAGGACTGCGCTCCTCCTGCTCGATTATTGTTCAGTCAGCGGAATGTCTGGATACCCATTACTTTGCCGTCCTGATCGGTGCAGGCGCGACGGCGATTAATGCTTACATGGCGCAGGACAGCCTCGCTGACCGGGTTGGACGCGGCCTTCTTAATATGGATGTCGATACAGCGGCTCGTAATTATAAAAAAGCTATTGAGGGCGGCCTTCTCAAAATCATTTCCAAAATGGGCATCTCTGTTATCTCATCTTACCGTGGCGGCAACAACTTTGAAGCGCTTGGCCTCTCTCGCTCTTTGGTTGGAGAATGTTTCCCGGGCATGACCAGCCGGATTTCCGGAATTGGTCTGGCAGGCCTCGAAAAAAAGCTGCTCGAAATTCATGAGCGCGCTTTTGACCCCTCGGTTATTACTCTTCCGATCGGCGGCCTTTACCGTGTTCGTGCCAAGTCCGAGCGACATGCCTATACGGCGGATATGATTCATATGCTGCAGGAGGCGGTCACGCGTGAGGATTACGAGCTTTACAAACGTTATGCCGAAGTCGTGAACAATCAGTCACCCATACAAATCCGTGATCTTTTGGATTTAAATCCGACGGCCAAACCAATTGCAGCGCGCCGGGTTCAAAGCGTCAACGAAATCTGGAGACGGTTTTGTACGCCGGGAATGTCGCTAGGCGCTTTGTCACCCGAGGCTCACGGAACACTTAACATTGCGATGAATCGGATCGGCGCAAAATCCGTTTCCGGCGAAGGCGGCGAAGACAGATCGCGCTATAAACCTCTACCAAACGGCGACAATCCCAATTCGGCAGTTAAACAAATCGCCTCTGGCCGATTTGGCGTAACGGCAGAATACCTAAATCAGTGCCGGGAAATTGAGATTAAAGTCGCGCAAGGCGCAAAGCCCGGCGAAGGCGGTCAACTCCCGGGTTTTAAAGTCACTGAAATGATTGCCAAGTTTCGTAATGCCACGCCAGGCGTGACGCTAATTTCGCCCCCGCCGCACCATGATATTTACTCGATCGAAGACTTGGCCCAGTTGATTTATGATCTCAAGCAAATCAACCCAACCGCCCGGGTTGCGGTAAAGCTGGTAGCCTCGACTGGCGTCGGGACAATCGCGGCCGGCGTTGCCAAGGCTAAAGCTGATACAATTTTGATTGCTGGGCACAATGGCGGTACCGGCGCTTCGCCCAATACGTCTCTTAAATATGCTGGAATGCCTTGGGAGCTGGGACTGTCAGAGGCCCATCAAGTCTTGACCTTAAATAATCTGCGAGATGGTGTCACCTTAAGAACTGACGGCGGACTCAAGACCGGGCGCGACATTGTCATTGCGGCAATGCTCGGAGCTGAAGAGTTCGGCATCGGGACCCTTTCACTCGTGGCAATGGGATGCATCATGGTTCGTCAATGCCATTCAAATACCTGCCCCGTCGGCGTCTGCGTCCAGGACCCACGCCTACGCGAAAAATTTACCGGAACGCCCGAGAAGGTCATAAATTTGATGAGTTTTATCGCCGAAGAGGTGCGCGAAATATTAGCCAAAATCGGTTTCGAACGTCTCGAGGATATTATCGGCCGGACCGACCTTTTGACACAGGTGTCCAGAGGTGCAGAGCATTTAGATGATTTGGATCTCAATCCAATTTTAGCGCGGGTGGATAGTCGCAAAGTTCAGGATAGCCGCCAAACCAGGATTGAAGTGCCGGATAGTCTTGATCCTTTAATTATTGCCGATGCTCGTCAATTCTTCGAGCGGAACGAAAAGACTGCCCTGACCTATACAGTTCAAAATGTCCACCGCGCCGTTGGCACCCGTACAAGTTCCGAAATTTACAGAACCTTCGGAAATGCCGATTTACCGCCCGGACATCTAACCATTCGACTTCGCGGATCGGCGGGCCAAAGCCTCGGTGCGTTCGGCGTCAAAGGACTACGTTTGATCGTTGATGGTGACGCCAATGATTATGTCGGCAAAGGTCTTTCCGGTGCCGAGATTATCGTCTCGCCGCAAGGACGATCCAAGATCAATGCCCACCTGTCGGCCATCGTCGGTAATACATGTCTCTATGGCGCAACTGCCGGAACGCTCCTCGCGGCCGGGCGCGCAGGCGAACGATTTGCTGTACGGAATTCAGGCGCTCGAGCGGTCGTCGAAGGTTGCGGAACGAATGGCTGTGAATATATGACAGGCGGAACCGTCGTGATAATTGGCGCAGTAGGCGACAATTTTGGCGCCGGGATGTCTGGCGGAATGGCCTACGTCTATGATCCTGACAGTAATTTCGAGCGGGCCGTTAATCCGGACATGGTTATATGGCAACGCTTTGGTACCGAACATTGGGAAGCAGAATGTAAAACGCTGATAGAAGAACACGCGCTTATGACCGGGTCAGAGTTTTCCAAAAAACTTTTATCGGAGTGGGAGCTTGAACGCGGTCATTTTTGGCAAATAGTACCAAAAGAAATGCTGAGCCGCCTCGCCCAGCCACTTTCTGAGGCGGCGGAATAATATCCTTTAACGCGCGATTAACGCGTCGGCCATTTCTTCCGCCATTTCGGTTTTCAATGCCGTGCAAAGCTCGATGGATTCAATGGTCTGAGCCAGACGCCGCTCATACCCTGGAATGAGATCAGCATTGTCGGTGAAAAAGCGCTTCGCCTCATCTCGCGCCTCGACCGAGCAAAATCCGCTCGCATAGGCAGGAACACTGGAAAGGCGGACATCGGGAATTCGGTTGGTCACATAATGTTCGAAATTGTCTTTGAACCATCGCCAACTCTGCTCCGAATGATCCGGGTTAGATAATAATCCATTAACAATAGACGTACTTTGCCGGCCCGTGAGCGGGCCATCATCATCGACCGCTATGTCGAGCAGGCGCGACGCAAGATCTGGCGATTTAACATAGGTTAGTGCACTTAGCGCATTTCCCTTTTCCAATGGTGATCCATTGGCAGCAAGATCCAATAATGGCTCAAAAGCAATCTCCTCATCTTCGAGGATTGCCGCCGCGAAGGCCTGCCCGGTCAAATTGCTCGGCAGAGAACTCTTATTTCCGCCGGATAAATAGGCATGTGCTTTAGCAGCGAATTCCGCACGTAAATCTGCCGCGTCGCCCTGATTAATTAACCGACTTAATAGAGTTGGGGACAAAAGCTGTCCTTCCAGCGTGTCAGTTCCGATAATCTGGTCAAACCTTTCCCGGTAAATATCCCTGACAAACCGTTCATAATCGGCGCGCGCGCGTTCCGGAACATGGTTTTCCATCCAGCCCAAAAGGTCACCCGCCTTGCTAACAACATCATATTCCGGATGATTGGCGAAGGCTTCGACGCCGCGGAGATAGACAGAACTATCTACCTCTCCGGCGCGATAGGCGGCAAGAAGACTGTCCTGAGTTGCTAATGCTTCGCGAGTGTTCAATTTGTCAAAGTTCGCAAGTAAGGCCGACCACTGATCTGCGGCCATTGTAAATCTGTAATAGCCAGCACCGTCTGCATTGGGCATAATCGCTAAAGGACAGGTCCCATCAAGGGCGCCGCTGACCATCAGCGTGTTTGTGTCGCCTTTTGCCTGATTTTTTTCCTTTAAGAGAATGCAAGATTTTTGAGCCTTGCTATTTTCCCAATACGTCGAAATACAAACCGGGATTTGCCAGGTCTGTCCCTGTGAAATATTTGATCCCAATGGGGCGTAGCGGCTTTGACTTAGCGGCATGTATATCTTGGTTTTTTTTCCGGCCTCACATTCATATCCAACATTAATCAAAGGCAACCCGGGTTGATCGACAAAACTTTTCATTGCTGGAACGACTTCGTCATTGCCAGACCCATCGGCAAGACTTTGAAAAAAGTCGTCGGCTGTTGCGACTTCGTGCTCGAAGCGCTTCATATGAAGACGAACACCTTTCTGGAAATTCTCCTCGCCGAGATAGCTTTCAAACATATCCAGCGTACCGCCGCCCTTCCGATAGGTGATAGAGTCAAATTGCTGCTGGACGTTTTCAGAGCGCTCTAACGGTTCACGCACCGCTCGCGTATTAGATAGGCTGTCGAGATTCATCGCACCGAGAGAAGATTTAAGCGTACTGCGATCAAAATTGCCGTCGGGCTGCCAAAGCGCCGTTCCTTTATTTCCCATCCATGTCGCGAAAGCTTCATTGAGCCAAATATCTTCCCACCAAAACGGCGTCACCAAATTACCAAACCATTGGTGGGCTAATTCGTGAGAGTGAACGCGGGCATAGGCGCGTTTTTGAGAGAGCGGCGCGTTCTCATCCATCAAAAGCAAATATTCGAGATAGACAATCGCGCCGGGGTTTTCCATCGCCCCGAAAGCATAGTCAGGTGCAGCAATCAGATCGAGTTTTTCATAAGGATAAGGAATTCCAAAATAATTTTCGATCGCCTCCAAAATCCCAGCCGTATTCTCCAGTGCGTAATTGAACCGCGTGCCCTCACCCCGTGCGGCAATGCCGCGAAGCGGAATTGGACGGTCGCGTACATCTGTTGCCGGAATATCTTTAAATTCAACCACATCGAAAGGACCGACGCCAAAGGCGATCAAATAGGTAGGCAGGGGTTTAGTTTGCGCAAATTCATATCGAATCCAGCCCGAACCATCAGAGTTTTGAGTGATTTCCGGTGTATTGGCATAAACAAAATTATCTTCCGGCGCGGTTATAGAAATATCAAAAGGAACCTTGAATCTCGGCTCATCAAAACTTGGGAAGGCTTCGCGCGCGCCCAGAGCTTCAAATTGAGTGATGATATAAGCGTCTTCACCGCGCTCAACCTTATAGGCGGAATTGAGGTTGAGATTAAACGGTGTTTCATAAGGCAGTGAAAGGGTAGCTGCGCCTTTTGGCAGTGGCGTTTCAGCAGCCAAATAGGCGATTCCGGACGGGGCCTCTTCCAAAGAAACAGCCGTAAAATCCAGCTTGACTTCAGACCCGTCAGCGAGTTTCGCTGTTGCCCCGTTCACGTCCATCTCTTTGGCGTGTATCCAGATTTTATCAGACGGCGTTTTGATATCAACATCGATTTCGACAAGGCCGGAAAATCCCGATTCATCCGGATCAATAATCATATCGATCCGATAGGCCGTCGGAGCAATATTATCCGGCAACATGGCATGGGGAATTCCGTCGCTGGAACTGTCTGTTTTGGCTGCAAAATTCGATTTTTCAGCGTTTCCTGATTTGCATCCGGCCAATGCCAGGCACAATACGAATCCCGAAGATAAATGGCGCAAAGACATGTTTTTCCCTTTGAAATTTTGCTCCTATTATCGTGGCAACCGAAGCAGGTAAAGCCAATAAAATAAGATAACATTCCCTCTATTCACTCAATTTAGTTATGCTATAACGCCCGCTGCACAAAAGATGGAATGCATGGCCGAGGAAGCTTTGAAATCCCGAGAAGAATATGTGGCGCCTGTCCTTCGGGGTCGCCCTGGCCGTATGCCGCCAGAGGATTCTGCAGAGATTACACGCAAGGTCACGGCTTTGGCTGTTGCCATAGGCCTGTTTTTTGCGATCAGTAAGTTCTTTATTTATCAAGAGACCCACTCGATCGGGGTGTTATCCTCTCTGGTCCACTCGGCTTTGGATGTGTTTGCGTCCATTTCAACATTTGTTGCAGTGCGCTATGCGGTCCAAAAACCGGGCGCAAGTTATAAGTTTGGCCATGGCAAAGCGGAGAGTTTTGCAGCAGTGTTGCAGGTCTGCCTGATTGTCGTCGCGGCAGCGCACCTTATGACAGAGGCGCTTGCACATTTGGACAATCCAGAACCGGTGGAGCGGACGGGTCTTGCGATTGGGGCGCTGATCGTATTTATTTTTGTCAGTGTTGGGCTACTCATGGCGCAAGGGTGGGCAATCCGAGCAACGGGGTCAATTGCCGTCCGCGGCGACCGGGCACATTATCTGGCCGATATGCTTGCCAATATGTTTGTCATCGCGGGCATATTATTTGCCAGCTATACGCCGCTCAAGCGGGCTGACACCGTTGTCGGTATCCTGATGGGGCTCTGGCTTCTGTTCACCGCCCTTCGCATCTCGCGTATCGCCTGGGCGCAGCTCATGGATCAAGAACTTCCAGAAGAAGAGCGGGATCTGATTATCAAGCTGGCGATGCAAGACAAAGCCGTCAGGGCCGTCCATGACCTTAGAACCCGCGCATCGGGACCTCATATTCATATTCAGATGCGGCTTGATCTTGATGCGGAGCTTTCTCTGTCGCAGGCGCACGACGTTATTTTGGAAGCTGAACAGCGTATGATGCAGGTTTATAAAGCTGCAGATATTCTGATCCATCCGCACCCAACCGGTTGCCATGAAACGCATGGAAATATACGCTTTAGAGGTGATGATTAATCAATCATTACCGCTTGACGGTATAAGACCTTTATTATGCGTACTCTTTATCATTGGCCCCTAGACCCGCAATCCCGACAAGTCCGTATTGCGCTTGAAGAGAAGAAGCTGCGCGTCAAATTAGTACACGTAAATCCCTGGGAAATTTCCGAGGAATTGTTGGTAAAGGCACCGGAAGGAAAGCCGCCAATATTACTTGAGGCTATCCCCGGCGGACAGATCATTATCACAGGCTCCCGGGCCATTTGTGAATATGCGGAAGATCATTCCGGGAGGCAAATATTGTTGCCAGGCGGACCGGGAGACCGGGCCGAAGCACGCCGGCTCTGTGCCTGGTTTGACGATAAGTTCCAAGAGGAGGTCAATGCCTACATCCTGTCTGAGCGGCTTGAAAAAACCCTAACGGCAGGCGGGGCACCTCATCCGCCAACTTTGCGGCAAGGCCGCGAGCAGCTTCAGTTTCACCTTGATTATATGAGCTGGCTGCTAGAGAAAAGATCCTGGCTTGCAGGACAGGAATTTTCATTAGCCGACATCGCCGCCGGCGCGAATATTTCCTGTCTTGATTATTTTGGTGAAATTCCGTGGAAATCTGTGCCGGATATTAAAAACTGGTATCAGAAGCTGAAGTCCCGCCCCAGTTTTCGCCCGCTTTTGAAGGACCATATTCCGGGCCTTATTCCGCCGCGTCACTATGCGGATCTGGATTTCTGATGACCGCCCTACCCGGCAGGTTTATCATGCGCTGCCAGACGCTGGGATTCACCCGGCCCTTTGTCACCCGCACGGATCGTTTTGCGAATCAAAACGAGTCTTTGCAGAATTTTGTTGGTCAGGGTTTTCACGGCTCTATGGACTGGCTTGAGACTGCGCTGTCGCGGCGTGCTCACCCCAATAATATGTGGCCGCAAGCCCGTTCGGTTATTTCACTTGGTATGAATTACGGGCCGGCGGAAGATCCGCTTGCCAATTTGCAACAGCCCGAGCTTGCCACCATATCCGTCTATGCCCGAAACCGAGATTATCACGAGGTCATGAAAGGCCGTCTTAAAGAAGCCGCTGGACTACTGGCCAACGATCTTTCGGCCGATGTTAAAGTTTTTGTCGATACGGCGCCTCTGATGGAGAAGCCGATCGCGCAGCTTGCGGGTCTTGGATGGCAGGGAAAACATACGAATCTGGTGAGCCGTGAATATGGGAGCTGGCTTTTTCTCGGCACGATATTAACGGACGCAGAGCTCACGCCGGACGCGCCCGAAACCGATCATTGCGGCAATTGCCGCGCTTGTCTGGATATTTGCCCGACCGACGCCTTTCCGGGGCCCTATAAACTTGATGCCCGAAAATGTATCTCCTATTTGACGATTGAGCATGATGGACCCGTTGATGAGAAATTACGGTCCAAAATGGGCAATAGAATATACGGTTGTGATGATTGTCTTGCAGTCTGTCCTTGGAATAAATTCGCCCAGCAAGCTGCAGAACAAAAACTTGCTGCGCGAGATGATCTAAAAGCACCGAAGCTCGCCGAGCTTGCGGCTTTGAGCGAAGCAGATTTTCGCCAAAAATTTGCGGGTTCGCCGATTAAACGGATTGGCGCGGCGCGGTTTAAACGCAATGTGCTCTACGCTATTGGGAATAGTGGGCTTAAAATATATCTTACTATTCTGAAGGATTTCACGAATGACCCGGACCCGGTTATCGCCGAGGCCGCAAATTGGGCTGTTGAGCAAATAAAAAAAGCGGGCCAAAAGACCCGCTCGTAATTCATTTTTCTTTTCATTTATTCCGGATTGGAGCTGGTCTCTTCTTCTTCAGGAATAATATCTTCGATAATCACGTAACCGACCCTTGGTTTGATCATGCCGTTATTGATAAGCGTCCGGCGTTTGTCATAGGCTTCACGCATAAATTGCTCGACCTCTCGGGGCATAACACCCGCGCCCTGCAACGCGTTTCCGGACGATGCCAGACGACGGCCACCTGTCAGGTCAGAGATCATGCTTTCATATTTTTCAAACTTGAACGGACGTCCACTTTGAACATCTTCCCGAACTTCATCGCGGGCATATTTCAGCAAATGTGCGTGAAGTTCCTTGTCGAAATCGGTGAAATATGTACCATCGAGTTCTCTGTAAATTTCCGAAATATATCGGCTTTGAGTCCCCTTACGGAAGCCCCGCAATGAATTGACAAATTCTATGGCATTATCTTCGAGGAAATAGTCGAGCCGGTTTGCTGCAAATGCCTTGTCTTGGAGTTTCGGGCTTCCAATATCCCCGCGATAAAACCCGTAAATGACCATTGGATCATCCCAGTTTTTGTAGACAATATTTTCGCGAATGTCGCGGAGCGACAAAGGTTGAGCTTTGACGGTCAAAAATTTCGCGTCTGTCAGTGGATATTTTTCGTCGCCAATTTTGACTTTTACGTTTGAAGGCCGGTCAATGGGATAGTTTTCTGCAACTTTTTCAAGCAGGGCGACATTGTGCAGATTAAACCAGTACGCCAACTGCTCGTCTCTACTAAGCGTAGCGATATCAATCCGTGTTCCGATCTCTTCAAGTTCCATCCTATAATCGCGAAGACCTTCGACAAATCCTTCGGTTATATAGTCGAACGTAACTCGATTTCCCTCCATCCGATAAGGCGATGTATGTCCGCGAACAAAGCGGCTACCGGTTGTCGCTTGAGGTTTAGACGCGCGCGTCCGCAAAGACGGCCCCAGATCAATCACGATATAGGTCAGCGCTTCGTCAAACATAGCGTAGTCGATTTTTGTCGCTTTACTTGGTCGGGGGGTAAACCTTGAAAAGTCCGACGGCATCACGACGGCGGATTGCAGGCTTGTATCGGCAGACTGCGCGCTCGCAAATGTTGCCGCACCTATCGAAAAGGCGAGCGCCGCAGCACATCCCAAAACGGAACGTTTAAAGTTTGAATGAGTCAATTATCTCTCCTTGCGCATTTGAAGCGCCAGATGGGGATTGCGGACCGGAATATCCGGCCCGCCTTAAAATTACATTCCGCAATCGTTTTTGAGGAAGTCAAGCATCGCCGGATAAAATTCCATTTTATGATCGTAAAACAGCGTGTTCGAGAAATGGTCCGCATCTTTGAGCTTGATATATTTGTGCGGAATTTTCTTGCTCTTAAGCTTGTCGACATATTTCTTGGCATGTTTGACCGGCACACGTTGATCAATCGTTCCATGAATGACGAGAAGTGGAATATTGACATTTTCGACTTCGTCGATCGGATTGACACTATCTGTCCAGAAATTGAGCTGCTCTAAACCTTGCGCCGACTCTTTGTCCAGGAAAGAACGATAATAATTGATCTGCTGGAAATTATCCGCGACCGCGGCACCTGCAATTGCACAATTATACAGATTAGGCTGACGGGCAGCCGCGATTAAAGCGGCGTAACCCCCGTAGGACCAACCAAAGAAGGCGACTTTATCTTTATCGACCTGGCCCTGAGAAATCAGGTATTTTACGCCGTCATCCTTGTCGTCCTGCATTTTATAGCCGCCCTCGCCGCCTTCCATGAATGCCGTTGTATAAAAATCAATGCCATAGCCTTGAGATCCGCGATATTGCGGCTGTAGGACCATATAGCCATTATTGGCCAGCATCTGTGCCCAGTCATCAAACAGAACAACTTCGCGGACGAATGGACCACCGTGCGGCATCACAACCAACGGATGCGGGCCGTCGCCATTTGGAACCGTTAAGAAACCCGGAATGGTTTTGCCATCGCGGGCCGGATAGGTGATATAACGCACTTCGGACAGACCTTCGGCTTTTAAAAGACCATTAGTGCTGCCGATCTTCATAAACTTGCTTGAACCTGCGTCATACAAATAGAATGTTCCGGGGTCGCGGTCTGATATATTACTGACAATCATAACCTGCCCGTCTTTGGAACGGGACGTAATCCGGACGAGACCGGCATTGGCAATCGATGACTTGAACCGGTTCAGAATTGCTTCTTCGGCCGGGTCGAACATCTTATAGTGAAACTTGTCTTTAAAGGTCGAAACACCGGTAACCAGTCCGGGTTTACCCCAGGTGTTGGAATGCCGGACAGTCCCCCAGACATCAACTTTATCATCCCGGTATACAAGGTCTTCAAATGCTTTGGTCCGGACATTAAATTTCCAAAGGCCGGCGCGGTCGTGACCATTATTGGCAATCACATAGATACGATCCGGATCCCCGTCTACAACGCCGCCATAGGTAAACTCTTCAAAGCTGCTTTGAGGCAGGCGATAATATTCTTTCCATTCGGTTGCAGCAGGGTCGCGGTGGTAATAGACCCAGTCATTGCCAACGCTCTGAACGGCGAAGCGCGGATTACCGTCTTTGTCAAACCGGATATTTTCATATTCGGTTTCTCCGCTGAGAACCAAAGACTTCTTCTGGTTCCGCATATTGAGCTTGTGATAATCGGATTCTAAACCGGAGTTTTTGGAATCTCTCGCATATTCGTAAATACGAACAAGGATATGATCAGGCTCATCCGGAAGTGCATTGATAAATTCGACAAATCTGACTTTGCGACGAGACTCTACACTATAGTCCGTAAACTTCTTTGTACGAACGTCGAAATGAGCGACTTTTCCCTTATAGGCGCCCTGGTTGAAACCGTCGATTTTATTGCTGACTTGATCTCTGAACTCCACAATCATATCGTTTGCAGAAACCCAAGAGAAACTCGTGATCTCCATATTTTTGCCGCCGACTGTATATGGGTCACCGGCCAAATTACTAACATCACGTATCTCGATCACAGGATTGCCTGCGCGGCTGGCAATTTTCATAAAGGCTAGCTTCTTACCGTCTGGTGATATGGATACATTGCTAATCTGATCCCGCACGGCCCAATACTCCACCGGAAAAGGTTCGACGGCGGCCTCGGCCGCGTGTGCCAAAGGTGTGACGTTTAAAGTTGCTGCGGAAAAAGCAAACAGCGCGCAAGACAAAGCAAGTAATCGTTTCATAGGGATATCCTCAATTTTAAAATTGAGTGTTCCGTATCCAAAAAAACCGCCGATGACAAATAAGATTGGCTGAAATTTATCTGATGTTTATCTGATGTTCGCCAGATGAACTTATATGAATCAATGGGTTAGCTATTTCGAAGCCAGTAACAGTTCGCTTACTGCCAACAAAAAAGCCGCTGGAAAACCAGCGGCTCTTCATTTTTATATTTATTTTTCTCTAGAAACGCTTCTGCAAGCGAGCAAAGAATTCGCGGCCGTTCAAGTCGTATCCACCACCAACAACAGAGTTGGAGACTGAGAAGACATAGGCAGGGTCAACTTGCGGCGGCGCCTTATCAAAGACGTTAGCAACACCAACTGTCAAACCCCAGTCATCACCTGTATAACGAATAGAGGCGTTGTGGAGCCAGTAATCGTCAGCTGTGTAAACCGGTGAACAGTTGACGTCGCCGCGAGCTGGTCCGCCGCAGGTCACAACATTGCCGCTATCGACATAGTTTGTGAAGATCCGATTACCAGATGCATCTGTCAGACCCAGAGCTTCAAGATCTTCATTGTCATTGTCGAGCGTAACGTCGTCAACAAACTGCGTAGACCAAGTGAAGCGGAACTTGTCCATTTCAACATATGGAGTGATCAGACCACGCCATTTTGGAAAATAAAACTCGCCGACAACATCATCTTCGTTTGTGACGCCTGCATTGGACTGGATAAAGTTCCGTTCAGTCGTGCGGTTCCAGTTTGTGCGGACACCAACGTCGATAGAGCGGTCGCCGATGGCAATACCATCTTTTTGCAGGTGAGCATTGAAATCCCAACCTTTGGCCGTTTCTTTGTCACGGTTGATGAAGCCACGATCGATGAATGAAATGACGCCAGGATTTGCCGGGTCATTAAAGTCACGTGTGATCCGGCTACAGAAAGCAGAGCTGAAGTTAGCTTGCTGATTGTAACAATCATCCACGATAAAGGCTGTACCCGGCTCAATCACAGTATTGTCAATTTCGATTGAGTAGTAAGTCACACCCATATCCAAGTCGAACGCGTCTGTGAATGGCTGTTCAAAAGCCGCACCCAGCGTGTAGCTGTCAGATGTTTCAGGATCAAGGTCCTTGGCTCCACCCGCACTGGATTCAACAGAATAAGCACTGAACTGACCGGCCAAGAATGATGTCGGATCAATACCGGCAGCGCGGCAATTATCCAAGGTTACCTGAGTCCGTGTGTCGTTAGCAGGATTGTAGGTCATTGTCAGCGGGTTATAGGCTGCGTCTGGCACCGCACATGGATCGGCAATTGTTCCGAAACCGGTTTGTCCGTTCAGGAACAATTCACGCAAGTTAGGCGCACGGAAAGACGTTCCGGCAGTACCGCGAAACAAGAGCGAGTCAACTGGACGATATCCAACTTTCGCGCTCCATGTTTCGTTGGTGCCGTAAAACTCGTCGTCTGTCAGACGTCCGGCAAGTTCAACATTGAGTTCGCGGAAGAACGGTTTTCCCGTACCCAGCGGAATAAATGTCTCGCCATAAAGCTCTTTGGTTGTCCGTGTACCGGTCGCGCCCTGGTCACTAAAGAAACCAAAGAACAGCCCGTCACGGGCAATGTTATCCGGCTGTGAATTCAGTCCATCTTCACGGAACTGAGCACCCAAGAGAACGGAAACATCACCGCCTGGCAGTGAGAATACGTCACCTTGGATAATCGCATCAAATACGGTTAAAGAGGTGTGCGTGTCGAAATCACGCGAGTCGAACAAATAGTCACGTTCGGCTTGTGAGGCGAATTCACCGGCATTTGCCACTTCATATAGAGAAGGCGCAAACAGGTTTACCGGTACACAACCTGCAGCGATATCAGCGTCAAGGCCCTGAATCGGTTCACATGGCGCGTTCAGAACGGCACCTGTGATTGGGTGATAACCCAAAGAATAATCCAGTCTATCTTCGCGAATACCTGAACGGGACGATGTTCCGTCAGACCAAGAATGCATGCCGTAAGCATCAAATGACCAATCTTTGAAGGATCCAAAGTTCATGAACGGCAGGTCACCTTTGACACCACCAACGATACGGGCTTGTGTCCGTTCGGTTTCAACGCGGTTACGATCACCGCGAATACCGATAACCGGACGAGCAGTGAGGGACTGGCCTGTCGGCAGCAACAAACCAAAGTTGGCCGGGTTACAAACGCCGGGACCAAAAACAGCCAGACCAAAACAGTTATCGGTTCCGCTCAGTTCAGCATTTGTATAATACTGCTCAAACAGGTTTAGATAGTTTGGAGACAGAAGCAGGCTGTTATAGGCTGCATTACAATCGACGCCATTTGGCTGATTGATGTTACATGGGTTAAATGGATTGTTCGACGGTACAAATGGGAACAACTGTGGTTGTCCGCTGGTACGATCTGTTTCGATATTATTATAAAGAACCTCAAAGTAAGGCGTGACATTTGCTGACCCTTCGAGCGTTAGCTCACCTGTTAGCATTGCCGACCAGAGTTTTTGCTCATTAATAATGTCGCGATCTTCAGCCTGCTGGCCGTTGGGCGAGAAGTTCTGGAAAGCCACATCGACTTCGCCGTCACCATTTCCGTCAATCGGAACACTGAACAATGAAGATTCAGAGAACCCAGGTACGAATGAGTTGGCAATGCCCGGCTGATAATAAATCGAGCCAAAGCTGCCAGCGATAAAGCGCTGTGTCAGACGGGACGGAATACATCCGCTTGTTTCGCGGGTCAGGCCGAGCTGGTTAGCAACGTCAGCAGCCGCCAGATCGACAGACCGGAACTCGCCGGATTCTGTAACTTCGAGGTTACGGTCACAACCGGCCCAGAAATCACGATCAGATTGAGCTACTGCATCCTGATAATCATATTCAACAGCTGCGCCAATAAATCCGCGGTCACCATTGATACCGTAACTGGCACCGATTGTGTAATCTTCGCCGGCGCCCTGCTCTGGAGCGTCAGCACTTATGTCAATTTCCAGACCGTCAAAGTCATCCTTCAGGATAACGTTAATAACGCCGGCAACGGCGTCAGAACCGTATACGGATGAAGCGCCGTCAGTTAGAATATCGATAGTTTCGATCATGGTGAAAGGAACGGCGTTGATAGAAGGCTGCGTCGGCGCACCTTCAACACCACCTGGAACCAAGCGGCGTCCGTTGATCATAACGAGCGTACGGTTGGCACCCAGACCGCGAAGGTCGATGGTTTCTGATTCCGGACCGTTATCCAGAACAAATCCGCCAAATGATGAGTCAATCTGCTGACCACCGGCTGTTGATGATGTCTGCAAAATTTCAACCGGGTTCAAAAGACCTTGGTCAGTCGCTAAATCGGTATCAATAACCAGTAATGGTGCGACAGAACTAAAAGTACTTTTCTTAAGACGCGAACCGGTGACGACGATTTCATTATCATCATCTTCATCATCCGCATTGTCGTCGGCTGTTGTGACTTCAACCGGTGTATCGGTTGTTTGGGCGAAAGTCGGAGTTGCCGTAAAGACGGCGAACCCTGATATCAGGGTCGTGCCCAATAGTAATTTTTTCAAATCAATAGATGTCATTATTTTCCCCTTCAGAAAATCATGCTGAAAATTTATAGGTAATCCATTACGGTTCTTTAATGATGCACCCAGAGCGATGCAAGTCTTACTCTATGCTGACTGTGTTTTTGATCATACCGTGACATAAAAACCACAGGTTTCAGATTTTTAGTATTTATTTCCTCAATATGGCAAGTTAACGCAATATTTTACCTTTAATGCCGTATTTATTTTCAGTATTTTGCGCACAAAATCACATCATGACGATTTTATTGTTGCCATTTTGAGCAAGTTTGATAGTCGCGTGCGACAATAAGGTAGAAGAGTGTAATGACCGACCGAAATTTGACCCTAATTGGCCTTTTGGCCTGCGCATTAATCGGCGTATTTTGTTTTTATAAACATTTTCAGAAACGAGAATCCTATAAAGCGCCGATTATCCCGTGGATAATCCCGACCCTTGCGGCATTAGCCACAGGGTTCACCTTGATTGTACATCTGATCAATTTAATGGGCGTTGAGACGGGACGCCATCGTTAGGCTTAACCTAGGCTAGATTAAGCGGCAGATAGCTGACCTAGATGTCCTGAGTTTTGTAGCTCATCCAGAGCCGCCTTATAGGCCTTAGGCACCTGAAAATTCAGTCTTTTTCGCGCAGATTCCAACGGCTCTCTTAACAGGGCAACAATATCCTCAGGCATCAGCGGAAGACTCTCGCGTCCATGCTTGCGAGCTTCGCGAACACTATCCATAATTCTCGCCGATTTCGGAGCCTTTTTGGCCAAGTCCCGAGCGCCGATATAGGCAATAAATAAATTCCCAAACCCGCCATTATGCGCATGGCTAAAGGCCAGTACCGATGTCTCGCCAAGTTGATCGCGGCCATAGCCGGTCAGGACATGCAGCAAATCATGCGTGTCACGCATCCTGCGACCGTAAAAATCAAAATCGTCCTCGAACCGCTCCTGGCCTTCAAACCATTTTTCGCTTTCCTCGACCAAACCTGCCGCCGTCAATCCTTCACGCTCCATGAAAGCGACATAAGCCCGGCCGACCGTACCGTCGGGCAGGCCTTTCAATGTGGCATGATCGTCTAATATTTCAGGGAGTTCGCACTTGCGCTTAAGACAGGCTGCACCTTTTTCAGTTTTGGCGAAAGCCCCAAGCTTACGGACCATATTATTTCCGTTCAGCGCGTCCATAATATGGAAAACCTGCTCCGTATCCTCATTGTCGCGCAAAAGTTTGCGCATATGACCAATAGCTTTGATCGGTCTTATCCGGGAAGGTTTTCGGCGTTCGTCAATAAAAGGTGTCATATCTCGTCCAAATTCTATCTTCTTATCTCATGGGCAGTCACATCGCTGCAATAGAAATTATGTTTTGCCCCCTATGCATTTCTGTTGGCCGCCGCGTCAATCGTTACAAAATCGTCAGATTCTGTGTCCGCATCTTGAAGCCTAGCTTCTATAAACTAAATCTAGGTAACTTTTATTAGGTAATGAGGAGTAAAAATGCGCAAATTCCTATTTGGTACGGCTCTTGGCGTTTTGCTAATATCGTCACCGGCGGCTATATCCCAGAATAATGATTTCTTCGGCCTGCCCTTTGGCCAAAACGCGGCTATGACTGTGGATCAGGAACGCGGTGTATTAACCATGGCACCGCTTCTGGATCGGGTGACGCCTGCAGTCGTCAGCATTCGAACTGAAGGTAAATCTCAACCAGCCAATTCAAACCGCAATGAATTACTCGAGCGGTTCTTTGGCGATTCTCTTCCGGAATCCCGCCGCGGCGGCTCTATCGGTTCCGGGGTTATTGTCGACGCCGGCAATGGATATATTCTGACCAATAACCATGTTGTCGAAAATGCTGACGAAGTCATAGTAACCTTGCAGGATAAGCGCGAACTCGTCGCAAGCCTTGTCGGCGGCGACCCGCGCACCGATCTGGCTGTGCTAAAAATAGAAGCCTCCAACCTGACGGATATAGCTTTTGCGCCTACCGATTCAACGCGTGTCGGAGATTATGTGATAGCCATTGGAAATGCATTTGGCCTTCAGCATACAGTGACCTCGGGTATTGTCAGCGCAACCGGCCGCGCTGTGCAAGGCGGCGATCGCTTGCAAGACATGATCCAGACTGACGCGTCGATCAATCCGGGAAATTCCGGCGGCGCATTGATTAACTCCAAGGGCGAACTTATCGGAATTAATACGATGATCATTTCGCGCTCTGGCGGTAATAACGGGATCGGATTTGCGGTTCCGGTTCGTCTGGCAGAGAATGTGATGAACCAGTTGATCGATTATGGTGAGGTTCGGCGCGGCCGGATCGGCGTTTCTATCCGCGATATTGATCCGACGCTTCAGCAAGCTATGAATCTGGCAACCATGAACGGGGCCCTTGTCAATGATGTGGTTGAGGAAAGTCCTGCGGATAAAGCCGGTCTCAAATCGGGCGATATCATTGTCGGTTTTAACGGCGAAGATATTTTGGACTCTAACGATATTCGAAATGCCGTGAGCTTAGTCGAGCCCGGCAACCGTGCAGACTTGACCTATCTTCGGGATGGTCGCCGCCGGACGACCCGTATCGGCGTAGAAGCTGTCGAAAGCGACCTTGAAACCGCAAGCCAGTCGACAAAAAGCGCGAACAAATCTTCCGGATCTGAGACTTTCTCTGGTGCCCGTCTGACCGATATTCCCGAAGAAATGGAGCTGCGCGAAGGGCAATCCGGAGTCTATGTCGCCAGCGTAACGCCTAATTCCGATGCCGCGAAAGCGGGGCTACGCCGAGGAGACATTATTCGAAAAATTGGGTCTAAGCAGGTCACGGACTTGAAGGATTTTCGCGAAATAAACGACAATAGAGAAGGGCCTGTAGCGCTCAGCGTTGAACGCGAGGGAACAAATTTGTTTATTGCAGTTAAATAAACCTAGGCGGATTCTTTGTGGTCATCTGATGCGTTATATTTGATGATTGGCATTAATTGACGCTCTTCCTCCGGTTCGATTTCAATTGGCGAGGCATGTTTTATCAACACATGCGGATGACCCTCAATGGGATCAAAATTATAACCGGATGTCGGCAAAGCCTCTTCCGCACCAAACATGATATAACGTTCGGCTTTGACAATTGACGATAGGCTTCTGATCACCCGAATTTGCGCCGCTGATGAATAATGTGCCAAACTATTGCGAAACAAAACCAAATCAAACTGGCCAAGCGAATCCAGTTTAGAGAGTAGGTGAAATTCTCTGAAACTGACAGATTCTCGAAGCACGTCCTTAATGCACCAATTTTCACCGACCCGGTCAAAATAGGTAATGAGGTCTCTTATCGGTAATCCGCGCTGAACCTCGAAATGCGTATATATGCCTTCTTGAGCTCGGCTCAGAGACGGCGACGGGTAATCCACGCCCAAAATCTCAAATGAAAAATTTGGATGGGATTTTTGGAATTTATCGGCCAAAATTGCCAGTGAATAGGGCTCTTGCCCGCTACTGCAAGCAAACGACAATATCCGAATTCGGTCGGAACCGGACAGGCTGAGCAGCTGTGGAAATAAGAATTCTTCAATCGCCTTCATCCCCTTTGGATCAGGATTGAAATGTGTATCACGCTCCAGCAATGACGATACGACCTTGACGGCAAGGCGCGTTTGTCCCTGCCCAAAAAGATCGTCAATCATCTTATTGAGACTTTGATATCCCTCCTGCCGGGCCAGAGCCCCGAGTCTGGTTTCCACCAAAAAAGCATGATCTTCGCCGAGATGAACACCGGCCAATTCGAGAGTAAGGCGTTTGAGAGCTTCGTAATAGCTGGGTTTCAAACTCAGAACGTCGCTCATTATCCCAGCAGACCTGCCTGCAATAATTTGCTTGAAATAATATCGCTATCGAAGGGTTTCATAATATATTCATCAGCCCCGGCTTCGAGCGCCGCAGCGATTTTAACAACGTCCCGTTCGGCTGTACAAAACAAGACGACTGGTCGCTCGTTAGTTTGCTCGGCCCGGAGTTTTTTCAAGAATGTCATGCCGTCCATGACCGGCATATTCCAGTCCAGTAAAATGGCATCGGGCATATTGCTGCGGCACATATTGAGCGCCTCTAGGCCGTTTTCAGCTTCTTCAGTGTTAAACTTAAGATCGCTTAAGATACGGCCCGCGACCCGCCGGATCATTTTCGAATTGTCGACAACCAGGCACGTTCTCATGAGGCGGCCTCGCGGCGAACGGGATTACGGTCAATAGTCGAGCAGATAATATTTTGCAGTTCGACCTGGTTAAGCCGGCCCTTGGAGCTGATAGCAAAGCGCATGTCGCCTTTAACACCCTTTGTCAGGCGCGATATGCTAGGCGTCGATAAAGCCGTGCCATCACAGCTAACCAGGATTGACAATTTTTGATGGGATTGACGCGCCGTAATCGCAATGTGAGCTGACTGACTCAATCCTTGCGAAGATCGGATCTCTGTAGACTCAACTGTTTCTGTAATCAGAGCGTCGCCAAGCTCAATTAATTTCTCGCTTAAAATATTCAGTTGGTCACCATCAAGGAATACTTCGTCGCTTGCAACAGAGACGCTGACGCTTTTACCTTGCACTCTGGCTTGACGCAGCAAATGGTTGGTCAGACCCGGAAAAATACTATCAAGTTTATCGAATTGACTTTTTGACAGCGGCGCCGCGGCCTTGGGCTGATCATTGGCGGCAATTGACACAAGACGGGTTAAGGCCGGCTGATCCTCTGTCGGTGCCAAAGCAATAAGAGGTTCCAAGACATTGATGGCCGTTTTCTGGCGGGCGATATTGCTCACAATCGGCGGACCTGTTGGCGTCATCTGAGGCGAATTTGCAGCCGCATTAATGGGCGCAATTTCAGACAGACCGCACTCATATTGCCGGATATGTTTTTGCAAAACTAAAACAGACGACGCACAATCGGAAAGCGAAGCGTGACCGGTTAATTGGTCAATAACAAATTGGGCAGATTTGTAGATCGCCCGTGCATGCATTAACTTTGCGTGATCCTGAATTTCGCCAAGACGCATTATAACGTCTTCCATTGGCAATTGACCGCCAGAAAATACCTCCCGCATATGGGTTTGGCAAACTGTCATGAATTTTCGGGCGCCGATTAGGTCGTCTCCGCATCGATCGGTCATATGATCCTCTTGTCCGTCGCGAATCGCTGCAAGACAGCGCCGCGAAACTGCGATGACAGTGACAATAAATCGTTAAAATGGGCTAAAGATAGGTCGCCGAAGCGGCGGAGTATATCAGGCGGCGTTTTTAGCCGCTATCGAGGGTAGAAATACCGAAAACTTTGCCGTTTCCCCGTCGAGATTGGCATCCACTCTGCCCTTTAATTCTCGAACAATCATCCCGGTATAGAAAGGCTGAATTGTGCGGCCATCAAACCCGCCGTCAGGCGCTTTGCCGGAAAGAGCCCTTAAGAATTCCGGCGAGATACGGGCTTTAGGGCCTTCGGCGGACAAGGTAAGGATATGAGCGTCAGGTGTTTGCGCGATTCCAATCGTCAAATCCCCGCCGCGCGGAATGCTTTGAACCGCAATCATCGCCAGGTTGAGGATTAGGCGTGTGTGGGATTTTTCTAGCCCCTCAATGTTGGTTTCCCAACGAATAGCGGCTTTTCCGCTCTTATACATGTCTTCGACGAGCGCCTTGGTGTGATCCATGCCAATAACACCTGGGGCAGACGTACCGGCACCAAATGCGAGCCTTAGAAATTTTAATTTAGCTGCTGCCTGCTCAGCTGATGTGCGGACGAGGCTCATCGCATCTTCATGCATATCCGCATTGCTCTCGTCCCCAAGCACTTCCAATGCAGCGCTGAGCGCGCCAACAGGGCTGACAAGGTCATGGCAGATACGGGCGCACATGAGCGCAGACAGATTAGATGGAGTTAGTTTTACCGGATTGTTAGACATATGGCCAATGGTTCTCTATTGGATAAAAAAATACAGAGCCCTTCCTTTAACCGATATCGTAAAACAATTATTAAAGCGGCGGGATTTCTATGGTATTTGCGTCCAGCGACCATCTTTATTCATAATCATTTCGCCGCGATTAGCGTTCGCGATTACTTTTTCACCGGTCAAGGCTGCGATAACTTCAATCTGCACATTCTGTTCGCGTGCCAGCTTTGTATAAAGGTTTTTCCGGCGAATATTGATCTCATTCATCGCATTTAAAACTTCGCGCGAAGGCGAAGCTGCGTTAACCACTGCCAAATAACCGCTCACGGTTTCGCCAACCAACTTGGCCGTTTTGGCATCGTCAACAATGCGTTTGGCGTCTGCAGTCTGAGCATAGGCTTCGGGCGTTAAATGCGGCATGGCCACATAGGCACCGCCTGCCAAAATGAGAGCTCCAAAAACGGACGATAATATAGTTTTCTTAGACATAATTTATCCTAAAACAGATCCGGGTTGCCTTGAATTAGGTCTTCCACCTCTTTGTCGAGCCGGATTCGAACTTCTTGATCAATCTTGACATTAAGATTGATTTCAATCGGTTTATCCGGCGCCTCGATCTGAACCTTGGGCGTACACCCACCGGCCAGCGTCAGCCCGATAATGGAAAGTCCTAGCAACTTTTTCATGTCATCTTCCTATTTGATGGCAACTGAACCTCCCATTAACATGTCGTTTTGCATTATTCACTTAGTAATTTCATTAACTAACGAATTTACATCACTTTCCAAAGTATCACGTTGTAAATAGTCTGATAAGCTCATAGTGAAACTCCTGGCGATATTGAAAAGTTCCCCCTCAAGCTTGACGTTAAATTTAAACTGAGTTCCACTTAAAACCTCGGGGTTAGACCCCTGGAACAACAATCTGATGATTATGTTACCATCCAGCGGGCCGTTCATGATGGCCTCGAGTTCCTGATAGTGAAACTCTTTGAGCGCATCAAAAGCCAGTTCGGCATATTCATTGACTTCGGCGGCCGCATTGGTTTGGTCGGTTTGAAAACGGATAACGCCGCCATCTTTAACTTTTAGTTGCCCGTCCTCGACATTGACATTCACACCGCTCAAGACCACAGGGAGAACGCCGTTAACATTACCCGTCGCTTGAAAATTATCGCCGCCGACCTCGCCCATAAATTCGCCAAGTTCGACGTTTTCGATCCGCAGAACCACTCGGTTTTCAGGCGCAAGATATATCCACTGTACCGGATCAAGTGAGACTGAACCTGACCCTAATGGCCATCGGGCAGAATGAATTTTGACACCGTCCGGAACCGTCTCAAACGTAACTTTTCCGTCCGCCAAAGGAAGACCGGCATCAAAGCTTTTCATCGTCATTGTTTGAATGCTATCCGTAACCAAAGGCAGAAACGATGAGAATTTGAGCTCGGAGTTCAGTCCAGTTATGGGCCCGGGCAACGTTCCCATTTCCATATCAATCAAGCGTGCCGATCCAGAACTTGTCATTCCGAGCTCTTCTGAAAATTCCAATTTAATTTTCGCGCTGGCCGATCCTCGCACGTCAGCGATTTTACCACTTAAGGCCGGAATAAATTGCTGCGGTTGAAGACCGGAAGGAGTAAATTTCATCAATGGAATATCCACGTCGGCAGAGCCCAAACCACCGGCGAAGCGATAATTGACGATGAGCGGCGTTTTTTGTCCAAATGGCAAATAGCTATCCGCCTCGCCGCTCCAAGTGTCGGCGGCGTAATCAGCAAAGCCGGTCATGATAAAGGGCGGCAGATCCGTTGCAGCAAAGGCGACCTGTCCATTTTGATAATTTGCTCTGAAACTGGCTGGCGTTCCGGCAATTTGCACCGCCAATCCGGTCGCATCAATCATCTCTGTTTTCACATCGGCTCGCGGTGTATCAATGGTGAATTCTAGCGGTTGATCGGCGCGGGTTTGCGCCGTTAAGACGGCACTGCCTGTCGTCATCCGAGTTCCGCGGCTCGGCATATTGTCGGAGGTCATGACGACATCGCGTGCCGCCACGATCCAATCTTGAGCTCCGTCATTTATACGGGCATTAATTTCGGCTTGGTCGCTGACAAGATGAAACGATCGCGTTCCGGCTTCGTTAATGACATCCATTTCAGCATTTTTGACCGATGTCGTAAGTTTTCCGGATCGATTACTTAATGAAAACAGAGGCTTAGATGTATCAGGGGTAATGTTGAAACTGATATTTTCCGCGATCCAGGGCGCATCGGTTCGAAAACTATCCATCGTAATTTTCTCGTCGCCGCGCGGCGTGAAAAACAGCCGGGTGCTGTCCTGATTTTTCAGATAAAGCGTTCCAGCGGCCACAAGGTTTTCGACATAGCCACCTGGAATATCACCGTCATATTGAATCCGGCCCTTCAGTCTCAAATCATTCTCTCCCCCCTCATTCTTATACTGGATTTCCGCGCTCATCGGCCTAAGCAATACGAGATCGCCTTCCGCCGTACGCGCTTGCCAATTTCTAGGAATTTTGATGCTCCCATTAAAGCTATCAGCACCGTCAATATCTCGGCCATTTGTAGTTTCGAAAACAAGATGTCCATTTGAGATTATCAGCGGGAGCCTGCCTTCGTGATCTGCGTTAAACTGAAGATCAAAATGTGTTTCGCCTTCACTATAATCGTAAAGCGGCAATTCGTTTAAACTATCGGCGGCTAGGCGGCTTTTCGCGTTTTCCCATACCAACCGATCCGTAAGAAAAATCTGTGTCCGTACGGCGTCTTTTTTTACCCGTCCGGATCCTTGCACATTTGCGCTGGACAGCAGGTTATTAATAATTTGTGCCAGTGGCTGAGCGAAATTCTCAGTCACTGGCGCACTGGACAGAGTTTTTCTCAAAACGATCTGAGACGCTATCTGATCCCGCATTTGTTGGTCGGGCATATTCAGATCATTTACCGCTATATTCCAATTACCTTCGGCTTGAATATTGCTCGACACCGTCCTTGGAGCAATAATATCTCCATCCCACCTCAGTCTTACATTTTTTGCAAATACACTATTCGCGGCAAAACTTTCAAACTCCGTTGCAAAATCACCGCGAACCAATCGCCCTATTTGATTTGAGGCCGTAGAACCGGTGCCGATTATTATCGCATCTTTCCCCGTCAGGTCCTTGTAAGACCAATGTGGAACCGAAAATGACAGATTAAACTTTGTTTCCTGATCGGCCTGTTTGTCGAGATTCAATTTACCGGAAATCTCGGCATTTATATCCCCATATGTGAGTTTTGCAGAAACATTTTCCAAATTCCCTTCATATTCAGTCGGACTTTTAATCTCCCCATCAATTTGGCTGGAGATTTTTCCATAAGGACTTGTCAGGCTAACACGGGTATCCTGAATAATTAAACCATCTTGCGGAAACTCAAAGGTTGCGCCGCCGTCGCCTGAAGAGATGAGATTGACTTCGGGTTTACCATCCTTGTCAACGGCCAGATCAATGTTCGCACCCGTCACTTTAATGGCCATGATTTTGCCATCCAGAATTTCGCGACCATTAAAGCGGGTCACGATATGATCAGCAGTCAGAATTTTTTTGCCGTTCTGCTGCAAAGAAATTTTGTCGATTTGTACGCTGGAAAGACTAAGTTCGCTAATCGTCAATTCTGACTGAAACCCTGCCTCGCTTAACCGAGATTTGATTTCATTTTCAACGAGAGAATAGCGATTGCTCCATATCCAAAAAAGAGCCAACGCGACCACGATCATCAGGATCAGCAAAAACCAAACCAAAAGTTTGAGTTTTGATCGTCGTTTTTCGCGCGGTTTTACTGCGCTATGGGGACCGCGTTTCGACATTTTAATTTGCGCGTTTATACCTTTATTGTTTACAAGCTTTCAAACATTGATCCGGAACGGATTAATTTTGACGAAGCATTAACTAAAGTTAGGGCATTTAGGGGATAGCTGAAAAGTGAAATTCTGGAAAAGAGTCAGTATTTATGAAAGTCCCGACGGCAAAATTGCTTTCCGGTTGGAAATCTCATCTCCCAGCACCCTTAAAAGTGCGGTTTGGGGCTTTTATGGCGATGGATAATACCAGAATATATCAGGATCGCCGTTTTAAGTTTTTAGGAGCCTGCGCGCTCGCGGCCCTGGCATTGGTCTGGTTGCGCCCAGAATCCACACCTGCCGAGGCCAAAACGACAGAAATTGCTGCGCCCGCCGCCCCAATCATCGATGTTACCCGCGACGATCTCTATTTAATCGACCATCCGTCCATTGAACCGGCGACATCTTTGACCCTTAAATATGGCGACTCTCTCGGACCAATGCTCCAGAAGAACGGTCTTGAGCCCGGCGAAGCTTATAAACTGTCGGAAAGCTTTTCAGACGTCTATGATCCACGAAAACTGAAAGTCGGCCAGAATTTCAATCTGTTTTACGATCAAGGCCAAATTTCTTATCTGACATACAAGCCCTCGGTCGAAACGACAGTCTATGTTAACCGAAATGATGATGGCAGCTACAATTCGAGATCCATTACTGCCGAGTTTAAAATGGAGACGGTCAGCGTCAAAACCTCGATCGAAAACTCTATCTATTTAGATGCCAACCGCCTCGGTGCGCCGGATAAAGTCATCCAACAATTCGCCAATATTTACGAATATTCGGTCGATTTTCAGCGTGATATTCAGCCGGGCGATGAATTTGAAATGTTCTTCGAAGTCGCAAAAGATAGTCGCGGTGAAATTGTTAAGGCCGGCGATCTTCTTTATACAAGCTTTTCGCCGCGTGGCAAAAAGATGGATTATTATCTTTTTACGGATGCCAAGGGCCGAGAGAATTTCTATGACGCCGACGGCAAAACGGCGAAACGCAAACTTCGGGCAACGCCGGTAAATGGTGCCCGCTTATCCTCCTCCTATGGACGCCGCAAACATCCGATCTCAGGCTACCGGAAAATGCATACGGGCGTCGATTTTGCCGCGCCGTCCGGCACCCCAATTCTAGCCGCTGGCACGGGCACAATTGAATTTGCCGGGACCAATGGCGGTTATGGAAAATATATTCGGATCCGCCATTCCGATGGCTACAAAACCGCTTACGCCCATATGTCTCGTTTCGCCCGCGGCATGGGTAAAGGCAAATATGTGTCTCAAGATCAAATCATTGGTTATGTCGGCACCACTGGATATTCCACCGGACCGCACCTTCATTACGAAGTCCATCATAATGGCCAGAAAATCAATCCTCGACGCCTATCGCAGCTTTCGGGCAAACCATTATCGTCCGATCAAATTCCGGCCTTTAAATCGCGCCGTGCAAAGATCGACAAAATGCGTTCACTGTCACCGGTTTTGCAGCCAGAGCCGATATTGAATGCAGAATTGACAGTCACTGGCAAGTCGGACGCGCCACTAATTGACTAGGTCAAGTCTTTGGCGCTTATCGGGTTGCCCCACAATATCAACTCTTTCATTTTCTTGAAATATGATTTCGGGACGCCGTTTTTTGTGACGTCCGAAATAGCCTGTTCGGATAGTTCCATTAACCGGACAAGATCGGCCTGAGAAAATTCGACATCTTCGCATTCGAACCGAAATAAATGCGGTTCCATCATCCAAGTCTCTAGGCTCGCAGGTTTTTCCATATGCGATAAAACCGGATTGATCAGCTTGAGCGTGTTGGCATTTTGAAATTGCCTTTTAAGGTCCTTTTCAGCCTTATTGATTTTTCGTGATAATTCGAGGTTGGTCATTTTATCAGTGGCGAACTTAAGACCGTGTTTTGAGGCAATCATACCGACCGCCGGCACCATGGCTTTCATAGCGACCGCCGCACCGGCCAAAGGATTGACCATGGCCACGAGCCCTCCCATCAGCAATACGCCTTTAAAAACCTTGCTATCAAGTTCATCTATTTCATCGATCAAAGCGACGATATTATTCTCCAGCTGTCCTGGTTCACGAGGCGTATCTTTGATGTCCTGTCTTATCTCAGCCATTAAGACCTCTTCGAGCATGGGAAGAGCATGCTGGTTGGGCAAATGTAGAAGTCGGCGCTTTGGAAGATCATTAATAGGCGGGACGCCGTCTGGCAGGCACCGCACAATATAAAGTGCGAACCCTTTGTCACTCGCGGCATGAGGAATTAAAAAATAGTGCTTTTCATCAAGTTTGGTGTGATCATACGTCTCGGAGTGAATTGTCGTTCCGAAGAACGCAATCCCGCCAAGTGTTGATGTCAAAACACCGACACCTGAATTTAATGTCCCCATTACGGACGAAAACAAATTATCGCCGAGCTCCATCGCAGGCCCTAGACCGGGTACTTTGACCGATTTCGGAAATTTTATTTTTGCTAATATTTTCTTCAACTTCTGACCTCTAACCAATATCTGAGCATGAGGCGCGAAAAATCAAGATTGTATCAACACTATTAATTGCATAGACTTGAGGAAATTCGGAGTATCGGTATGAAAAATTTGATCAATTTCTTTTTCTCGTTTGATAAAATGATGAAACATAGGCTGGTGCCCGCATTTTATTGGGCAGCACTTCTATATTTGGGCATAATGTTCAGCCGGAATTTCCTGGATAGAATTCTGTTCGACTGGATGGATTGGTTGATTGATACAATTTGGTTCCTCGAATTTTTAGCATTGATCATTATCAGTTTTGTCGGCCTTCGCTTAATCTGTGAGCTCGCCATCGCAGTGTTCAGGATTAATGATAATTTATCGCCGGATGGCGGCGCCAGTGAGATGGCCGATATTGATCCGCTCGCCGAAACCCGTAAAGCCGCTGAAGGCGCGGCTAAAAGAGCACGCGTAATTTCAACATTGGCGCTCGATAAAACCAAAGCCGCCGCGTCCAATATTAAAGATTCGTTTGATAAATCGGATGGCGACGATGTCGAAGTATCGGCGGATGACGTTTTTGACGAACCGATTAAAAAACCAGAGGCAAAAAAACCAGCGCCAAAGAAAACTGTTGCAAAAAAAGCAACGCCTAAGACAAACGAAACAAAAAAACCGCCAGCTAAAAAAACCACCACTAAAAAAACCACTACTAAGAAAACAACCGCTAAAAAAACGACTCCAAAGCCTAAGAAATAAACTTTCATCAAAGGGCGTATATGACATTTCGAAAGTTAATCACGGTTGCGGCTCTCATGGGGTTGATGGCATGTTCCGGGAAAATTGACGACCCGGCGGCGCGCTATGAACAGGCGCTGGATGCGTATGGTGCACAAACCTATCATCAGGCTGAAGCTTTATTGCTGCCTATTGCTAAGCAGGGTCACGCCGACGCGCAATTTCTGCTCGCTGAAATCTATATGCGCGGCAGAGTCGGAGAACCTGATGATGCAGAAGGCTTGTTCTGGCTTTCTCAGGCCGCAGAAGCCGGTCATATTCGCGCCATGTCCATGATGGGCATGCGTTATCTTAATGGCAGCGGCGTAAAAGAAGATTTTGTCAAAGCCCGGAATCTTCTCGAAAAATCTGCTAACGCCAATAACGCCAAATCACAACTTATTCTGGGTTTCATGTATACGCACGGCAAAGGCGTAGAGCAAAATGAAGACGTCGCGGCTACCTATTATTACGCGGCGGCTCAGCAAGCAGACGCAGATGCGGTCGGACGTCTCACTGCTATGGCTGACAATGGCCATGGCCAGGCCATGACCTTTCTCGGTCTTATGTATAAGGACGGCGTTGGCGTCGAGCAGCATGCACAAAAAGCTGCAGAACTCGTCCTCGGCGGCGCCGAGCAAAATATAGCGATGGCCCAATATTTAGTGAGTCAAGCTTACGGCACCGGGCAGGGGTTTGAGCAGGATTATGTCAAGGCCCATCTCTGGGCCAATTTGGCCGCCGCGCAAGGCTATGACGGCGCTGAGGAACGCCGGGACGTCTGGGCCCAGCTTATGACACCCGAGCAAATTGCTCAGGCCCAGTCCGAAGCCCGTATCTGGAATGAGAAATTTGAAAGCACCGCCAAGGAATGAAACGCGTTCAGGCAGCTATTTTACTGTTGGGCCTATGTCTCATAGGTCCCGCCCCGGCAATTTCTCAAACCCAAACTGTAACACTTGATGAGCTTAGTCAAAGTGCCCGGCAGGGTGACAGTACCGCTCAATATGAGCTTGGCCTCGCCTATCATCATGGCCAGATTACTTTGCAAGATTTTACGCTGGCCAAATATTGGTACGAAGCGGCGGCTGACAGCGGCAATCTTGATGCCAAAGTCCAATTGGCAGGGCTACACGCCGAAGGGCTCGGAATTGATCAAGACTATCAGCTAGCATTTAAACTATACAAACAGGCCGCCGAGAAAGGGCATGTTCAATCAGCCCATATTGTCGGCACGATGATTGAAACGGGTCTGGTTACTGACGCTCACCCCGATAGCGCAATTGACTGGTATCGAAAAGCGGCCAAGCAAGGCTGGGCCGACTCTCAAGCGGCGCTAGGGGTCATCTATCATCAGGGCGAAATTACGCCTCAAAATTTGGAATTGGCCCGCGAGTGGTATGAAAAGGCTGCGGCGCAGGACAATCCCCAAGCTCTAAATAATTTGGGTATCCTATATACAGAGGCGCTAGGCGTGGCGCGGGACTACGAAAAAGCGGCCGAATATTATCAAAGGTCTGCTGATCTCGGGTTTTCGCGGGCCATGACCAATTTGGGCGTCATGTATGATAATGGGTTTGGAGTTCCGCAAAGCGATGAAATCGCAATCAAGTGGTATCAAAAAGCAACCGAACAGTCGCGCAAAAGCCGCACGGCGATTGCTCTGCCAAATGCCGCACAGTTGAATAGCTATTTAGAGTCCATAAATTCAGACTTGTCCGTCCTAAAAAAACGGGCAAACCGGGGCGAAAAAACGGCGCAATATATATTGGGAAATTTATATCTCAAAGGTCCCGGCGTTCCGCAAGATTATGTGCTGGCATATCATTGGCTTAACCTGTCGGGCGACAATGAGCTGCGCGATGAGCTTATGGACCGGATGACCAAAGATCAGCTGAATGAAGCCCAGACTCGTAGCCGGAACTGGCTTACGGAGCGTCGGCGTTGATCACTCAAATCTAGAAATTACATAGTGATGCCCGGCCGCAAATGGCCCTTTAATTTCCCGGCCTCCGCCTTCGATCCAATCGATCACAATCCGGTCGATTTGATCAATCGCGCCAAGCCCGAAATGTAAATAAGCAGCATCAAATGATTGGAAGCCGCCGCCAAGTTGCATCTCCTGAATTTGCTGCCCGCCCTCGCCGTAAAAAATTCTCACCTTGTGGCCAATCCCAAAGCGGTTACCGATCTTATCATCAAAAGAAATGCTAATCGCGTTTCCAGTCTGGTTATTATTCTTGAAAAATTGCAACGGCCCATTGACGGGTACTGTCACAATATCCAGGTCGCCGTCACGATCTATATCAACCTGGCTGGCCGCGGCCGTAATGAGAAAGTCCTCAAGTCCAAATTCTTCCGCGGACTGCTCAAATGTGCCGTCGCCCTGATTATGGAAAAACATATTGGATGGGGTGACGCTGTTAGGTACCCAAGTACCATTGACGATTAAAATATCGGGATGGCTGTCATTGTCAAAGTCCGCAATTTTCGTATCCCAGCTCCAACCTCCAACATCGAGCTGAGCCTCAATGGCAGTGTCGTGATATTGCGGGCCGCTGGTTTTCTTCAAAAGCACATTACGCCCTTTTATTTGCGGGATCGAAACAGCGATATCTTGATCTGTATAGGGGCGAATGGGCCAGAAGTGAATTTGGCAATAATAACGCGCCTGAATTTGATCGACGGCAATATTATTGCACATATTTGGGTCTTTTGCTTGAATCGCCAAATCCTTTACCAACATAGCCTGGCACTCGGCCTTACTTTTGTCAGGAAGCTCATTACATTTCCCAGCATAGGTCGGATCAAAATTATTGCCGGATTTATACCAGTTTTTGACATTCATATTGGCTTGGCAAATTCCGGCGTCAGAAAGCCGCTCGACGTTTTGGCAATAATCTTCCACCGGCTGCATATTCAGGCGGTCCGAAATGCCGGACGACCGTCCAGCAATTTGCGCAGTGTAAATTTCTGGCACTAGATCATGATCCAGATCATGATGTTTAATCGCCATCGTCGTCGTGGTTGTGTTCGGGATGATGTTGTCGGTTCTTAGGATTTGGTCAAAACTTGTCGTCCCGTCACCATGATAAAAAGCATCCGGAATTTCAAAATCGTTCCCGACCATTAAATCGAGTTTTTGATCATTATTCATATCTGACAATAGGATCGATAAAGTTTCGCCCGGAACAGCGGGCAGATCCTGATATATTTCCCCGGTTAACGAACCATCGACATTATAGACTATACGGTTTCGCGACTCCTCTCCGGGAACTCGGCGATACCAGCCAGCCGCCCAATTCCCAAGAGCAACGTCAAGGTCGCCATCTTGGTCCACATCACCAAAACTAACCGCCAAAGTCAGCGGCGTCCGCGGATTATTGCCTACGTGCTCAATTGCCGAAAATGATCCGGCATTGTTGAGCGCCGCGAAATTTCCATTGGCGTAGCTTGTTAGGAACAGATCCAGCCATCCATCATCATTTAAATCGACTAGAACCGCGTTAAACAGGTCGAGCTGTTTGGTGGATTCGATCGGATTAGGCAGGCGTGAAAATTGCCCGTCTCCATCATTTTCATAAAAATAAAGCCCGACCTCTGTTGAGGCGATGACGATATCCATATCACCGTCGCGATCCCAATCTCCGGAACTGATCGAGCGGCCTTCCCAAAAAGGCGGCCACATATCTTTAAATGAAAATTCGATCGGTTGATCGAGTCCGATATTATGGGCTTCGATGCGCGTAAACAATGTTTCGCCGCCGGGGGATCGGGCTTCAAAAGGCCGACCGTCAATCGAGACATCATATCTATCTATAACGGGCGTAGGGGATTTTCCGTTAAGCAAGGCCGCCATTCTTTCAGGCGTTGACGTCAGGCCGTCATTCGAAGCGTTGCTGGACGGATCAGACGCTGTCATTTCAATGGCTTTTGCCGTGATATGCTTTTGCCAGATATTCGCGCCAAGCCCGGACAAAATACCGATCGTCATGACCGTCGCGTAAACCATCATTGCGGGACGCCAAGAAATAGTCTGCGTCACGATGAAAGCCGAATAAATACTGAAACTGCCAAGCGTGAACAAAAGACACATAACATAACCAACCGGTAGGCCCGCCGCCAAAAGCGCGACCGAGAAAACCACATCAAACGCAATTGGAACCGGTAAAAATGTCCCGATCAGGGCAGCCAGTAAAAGCCCGGCAATGCCGAATTTCAGACTACTAAATGTCTCAAACGGAATGAAAGTGGCAACCAGAACACCGAGGAAACCCGCAAGTATCATAAGCGGAACGGTCAGCTTGAAAATATACCAAAAATCGACAGTGAGGTTTTTTAAAAATCCCGGAATTGCCTTGCCAAGGCTCTCAATATCGCCTGCGTCAATATTTTGCGGGATCGGGCAGCTAAGCTGCTCGGCTTCCGGCAGCTGTAAATCTCGGCTTGGCAAAAAGCGGCACAAAAGCGGAATGATTAATAGGATTAAAACGATGCTGAGCGCGATTTTAGCGCCCGCCAAATAAAGCGGTACAATTCCGCTCATCAGCATGGTCAGAACCACTATATTTAATGTCGGTGACGCGATCATCGCCGACAAAGTCGTTTCTATTCTCGCGCCGCCATCATACATACCCTTAGCAATGGGCGCCGCACAATTCACGCAAACGCCAAGCGGAGTTCCCATTAACAATCCAAGCGCTGAATTGGCAAACCTGTTTTTAAAACTGACAATTTGTAAATAGCGCATCATGGTCAGAAATACCGACCCCAAGACAACTCCAAACGTCATACCCTGACGGTTGGTTTCAAGCCAATTTGCAGTTGAAATTATAATCTTTTTCCAACGCGGATTGCTCGGATCATTGAAGAAATGCGCGTCGAAACTCAACTTATCTTCAAGCTGCAATTGCCCGCCCATTAAAGCCTTGTCACCCAGAGAAGGATATCGTGACGAAGTCCAAAAAAGATACATCACAATGACCAATGCAGACAATGCGAGTAAGAACCGCCAGCGAAAATATCGGTTAATCAGTTTTGGCATTCCGCTCCCTATTTTACATTTTGACTAAGATTGAGATTTCACGCAAGTAGTCTTTCCCGACATTTGATTGACTTTTCCGACCAAACATCTACAATTAAAGGGTTCGGGGCGAACTCTATTTATTCTTTGGTTTTTCACCCTGATAAGTCTTATCGGCTTGGCGCAATATTAGGGAGAACTAATTCATGAAAAAAGCGTTTTCTATCATTTTACCAATTGTTGCAACGGCGACGATGGGTATTCCGGCTTTGGCAGGATCGCCGCAAGCGCCGGGCAATAATTTCATCGAAGATTCATCATTGCAAGATGCGACTCTGACCATTTCAGGACCCAATGGATATCATCAAACGTCAAATGCCAATGCACCGGCCATGATGTATGATGGCATGCTCGCCGACGGCACCTATACGTGGGAGGTGACCGGTCACAATGGAAAACGGATCGTAACAGCCAAAAACTCCATGAATAATGGCCGCGGCGATGCGCAGCGCAGTTTCAGTTATGAAACCGTTACCCAAAGCGGGTCTTTTACAATCAAGAACGGTGTCAAAGTCGATACCAGCTTGGTCGAGAAATAGGAGCGCATCATGAAATTTTCAAAAAAACTAAGATATTCAGTCGCAGCCATTTCGACCGCGTCACTTTCATTATACGCCCTACAGGCGTCAGCCGACCAGGTCATTCTTGACGATTTGATCGTTAATGGCAGTGCCTGTGTTGGTCAAGACTGTGTCAACGGCGAAAGCTTCGGCTTTGACACACTGAGGCTTAAGGAAAATAATCTTCGAATTAAATTCGATGACACGAGTAATTCTTCATCTTTCCCAAATCGCGACTGGCAATTAACCGCTAATGACTCCACCAATGGCGGTGCCAATAAATTTTCTATCGACGATATAACCGGTGGTAGAACGCCGTTTACGATTGAAGCTGGTGCCCCCTCACATTCACTTTTTGTAGATGATGGCGGACGCATAGGACTTGGAACTTCCACCCCGGTCGTCGAAGCCCATATTGTCGATGGCGATTCGCCGACCGTTCGGTTGGAACAGAACGGATCGTCAGGCTTTACACCGCAAACCTGGGACATGGCCGGTAATGAAGCCAATTTCTTTATTCGTGATGTCACCAATGGAAGCCGGTTATCGTTCAGAATTAAACCTGGTGCGCCTGAAGACTCTATATTTATTGCGGCGGACGGAGATGTCGGACTTGGTACCGATGCACCTTCTCAAGCAGTACATATTCGTGGATCGGATAATCGAACAGTTTTCGTCGAAAATACCCAAGCTTCAGCCGACGAAAATAGACCGATGTTCTGGGCATCTAATAATGGAGGTGCGCAGCTGGTGTTGCAGGATCGAACGGAAGGTCGGGTTTGGAAGGCAACCGGCGCCCGAAGGTTTATAATCAGTGATAATAATAATGTTCAGAAATTTAGGCTGGATACAAACGGTAACGTGGACATAACAGGTGATTTGACCACTGGCGGAGCAGGCGCGTGTAGTGCCGGCTGTGATGCTGTATTTGAAGCGGATTACGATCTGCCGACAATTGAAGAACACGCGGAGGCGATGTGGTCAAACGGCTATCTTCCGACAGTCGGGCCAACCACGGCAGATCAACCCTTTAACGTCACACAAAAAGTCGGACGAATGCTCAATGAACTTGAAAAGGCGCATATTTATATTGCCAAGATCAATGAACAGAATAAAATTCTGGCGGAAGAAAATGACGCTTTAAGAGCGAGACTGGATGCTATCGAAGCCCGCCTTCAGTAGGTCTTTGACTTAAATTTATTGAAATGCCCTCCCTCCGGGAGGGTTTTTTGTTAGGCATGCCAACATCAGGGCGGCGTAGAAATATTGACGAAATTGGGAAGACGGCCTACCCCTATCATGAGTCTTTTAAAGTAATGTTTATGACCACTAGATTTAGACGATTTTCAGCGGCGTTTATCACGGCGTTTTTATGTCAATCGCCATCCGTGTTCGCGGAAAATATCGACGTTAAAGATTACGACAAAACTTTCGACAATATCCCGGCTGATTGGGAACAATTTTATCTGAGCGGCGAACAAATCGAAGCCGGGAAAGGCGATAAAGTCCCTAAAGTCTATATGACAAAACATACATTTGGTCAGTCAGGTGACGCCACCTTACTGGCAGGCGGGCATTGGTTCACTGTAATTGGCAAGAAACATATCCTTATCAAAGACGAGAATGAGCAAATATTTTTGATCGAGACACAGGGTAAATGCCGATCTTTCAAACGGTTGAAACATATTTATCTGGGCAATAATTCTGCTTCGATCTATTATAAAAAAAATGGCGCTGTAATCGGTCTAACACGGTTTAATATCGGAACGACCGCTGGCTCGCCCTACGGAGGATGCGAAATTGACAATCTCTACAAATGGGCAGGGCCGACCTATTATCTTCCCAATATTAAAAGGCCTGTGAGGAGTTTCAACATCCCGAAAATTCGCGGAGATCGATCCGGCCCGCTATCATCGCGGGTCGGCCGATAGCTATTATTTCGCCGATAGAATGATCTTCTTGTCTTTGGCATCAACAGTCACAGTTTGCCCGTCATGGAGCTCACCGGCCAGTACCAGCCGGGCCAGCTCATCCTGAACTTGTTTCTGGATCACGCGTTTTAACGGCCTCGCACCGTAAGACGGATCATAACCCATTTCCCCGAGCCGTTGCCGCGCGCCGTCCGTTAGTTCTATAGCGATCCGGCGATCGGCAAGCCATCCTTGAAGGCGGCTAATCTGGATATCAACGATTGCACCCATATGTTCAGGCTTGAGCCGCTCAAACAATAGGATTTCGTCCAGCCGGTTGAGAAATTCCGGGCGGAAATGGGCCGAGACTTCAGCCATTACGCCAATACGGGCGGCGTTGACATTATCTCGATCGGCCAGATTTAGCAAATGCTGCGACCCTATGTTGGACGTCATGATGATCAGAGTATTCCTGAAGTCAACCGTGCGGCCCTGGCCATCCGTTAAGCGTCCATCATCGAGCACTTGCAAAAGGACGTTAAAGACGTCCGGATGGGCTTTCTCGATCTCATCGAAAAGGACAACCTGATAAGGCCGGCGCCTGACCGCTTCGGTGAGCGCGCCGCCTTCATCATAGCCGACATAGCCCGGAGGCGCGCCGATCATGCGCGAGACCGAGTGCTTCTCCATATATTCGCTCATATCAAGACGGGTAATGGCCGTGTCATCATCAAATAAAAATCCGGCCAGCGCTTTGGTCAGTTCAGTTTTACCGACTCCGGTTGGCCCGAGAAACATAAAGGATCCAATAGGCCGGGCCGGGTCTTTCAGGCCAGCCCGGGCGCGCCGAACAGCATCGGATACTGCTTCCACCGCCTGTTTCTGACCCACAACACGCGCGCCTAAAACGTCTTCCATAGACAGCAGCTTCTCGCGCTCCCCTTCGAGCATCTTTTCAACCGGAATTCCGGTCCAGCGCGAAACAACGGAGGCGATCGCCTCATCCGTTACGGTTTCGCTGGCAAGCGCGTTTGGCTCAAGTTCCCGATCTTCAAGGGCCTGCATTTGCGTTTCCAGCTCAGGGATGTCTTCATGTTGTAATCGGCCGGCCGTACTATAATCGCCGCGCCGCACAGCATCGGCCAGCTCAAAGCGGGCCTGCTCTAGCTTTTCCTTTACGTCAGTGGCGGAGGCCAGTTTGGCTTTCTCGGCTCTCCACTCTGCCGTCATTTCGGCGCTTTGGGCTTCAAGGTCTTTGATCTCTTCCTTGCGCTTTTTCAGACGGTCTTTTGAGGCTTTGTCTTTTTCTTTCTTCAATGCCTCGACTTCGATCTTGAGCTGCACCAGCCGGCGATCAATTTCATCGAGAGGCTCGGGTTTACTATCGACTTGCATGCGCAGCCGCGACGCGGCTTCATCCATCAAATCGATGGCTTTGTCGGGTAAAAAACGATCCGTAATATAACGATTAGAAAGCTGAGCCGCAGCGACAATCGCGCTATCGGAAATATTGATGCCGTGATGGACTTCATATTTCTCCTTAAGACCGCGTAGGATTGATACGGTATCCTCGACGCTTGGTTCATTAATGAATACGGTCAAGAACCGCCGCGCAAGCGCTGCATCTTTTTCGAGATGTTTGCGATATTCATCAAGCGTGGTTGCGCCGACGCAGTGAAGCTCTCCGCGCGCAAGAGCAGGTTTCAAAAGATTAGCCGCATCCATTGCGCCGTCGCCCTTACCGGCGCCAACCAATGTGTGGATCTCATCTATAAACAGAATGATTTGCCCGTCAGCATTTTCGATCTCTTTGAGAACGGCTTTGAGACGTTCTTCAAATTCACCGCGATATTTCGCGCCGGCAATTAAAGCGCCCATATCAAGCGCAAGCAAACGCTTGTCTTTGATGCTCTCCGGCACATCTCCGGAAACGATTCGATTAGCCAATCCTTCGGCTATGGCGGTTTTACCGACGCCGGGCTCACCGATCAAAAGCGGATTATTTTTGGACCGGCGGGACAAGACCTGCATGGTTCGGCGAATTTCTTCATCCCGGCCAATGACCGGGTCAAGCTTACCGTCACGCGCCGCTTGCGTCAGATCACGGGCATATTTGGCCAGCGCCTCATACTGATCTTCGGCCGCGTCCGATGTCACGGGCTCGTCCTTGCGAACCGATTTGATCGCTTCGGCAACTGCATCTTTATTGACATGTCCGGCCTCTAAAGCTGACTTAAGGTCTTTGTCCGCATTTAAAACGGTTGCCAGCAATAATCGTTCCGTAGTGACAAATGCGTCACCGGCCGATTTGGCAGACTTTTCGGCATTGGCAAATATTTTCGCGCTGGCTTGGGCGAGCGAAAGTCCTGAACCGCCTTCGATTTTTGGCAATTTGTTCAGGCCTGCTTCTACGGCGGATTCAAGAACCGAAACTTGCGCGCCTGACATTTGGAGTAGGCGCACGGGCAACCCGCCCTGCTCGTCAAGCAAGGCTTTCATAATGTGCAGCGGAACCAATTGCTGATTATCCCGTGTCACCGCTTCACTTTGAGCGGCTTGAATAACGGCCCGGCCACGCTGGGTATAAGCTTGTATATCCATGGTTTCCTCTTGGACTAAAATTTTCTTCCCATCACAAATGGGAATAAATTCCGGCTATTCAAGAGGATTTAAATCGAGAAAATTTATCCCAGCAAAGAGAGCTGCGCCGGTTCGCGCCGCTTCGGTACTTTTATCGGTTCGTTTTGAGCTTTTAGCATGGCCGCAAGATGGGTTTCGGCGCGCTCAACCAGTTGCACCTTGGCCGGTCGCCAAGCCAGTATTTTAGAAAGCTCACTGCCGCGCGGGCAGTACCATTTGCGCACTGTTGGGTCCCAACGACCGCCCAGTCTTTTAACCAGGTCCTTGTCCTTATAGTCCACGTTTAAATATTGTTTGGTCACGTCTCGCTCCGTTCTTGAAAGAGAACATAACAAGAACATTTCTTGTGTGCAACTTATTTATACATATTCACAAGGCTCGATTATTTGCTATAAAGGCAGGCTATGTTTGATCCTATTTCTTATAAACTCTGGTTCCAAGATAAAGCCGCGTTCGCCAAAGCCATCGGCGCGTCGTTCCGCGAAACCGGTTTTGTCGTCATTTCTGATCATATTATTGTTCAAGATGTGATCGATGATGTGCAGGCCGCCTCAGAGGCCTTTTTCGCTCTGCATGAGGCCACGAAAAAGCAATATTTCAGCAAGTCCGGCGGCGGTCAGCGCGGATATACGCCGTTTGGAACTGAAAGCGCCAAGGGCGAAACAGCGATCGACCTTAAAGAGTTCTGGCATACCGGCCGAGCGCTGACAGCTGACAGCCCCTATCATGACATCATGCCGCCAACCCCTTCGATCAAAGAAATCACCGGTTTTGATCGTGCCTCACGCGGATTGTTTGACGCTATGGATGAATTTGGACGCGATATTTTAAAAGGCATCGCAATCTATCTCGAGCTCGATGAAGATTATTTCGAAGACAAGGTTGAGCAGGGCAATTCAATTCTTCGCCTGATCCATTATCCGGCGCAGGACAAGCCCTTCCCGGAAGGCTCCATGCGCGCGGCAGCTCATGAAGACATTAACGTTATCACCCTATTGCTCGGTGCCGAGGAAGCGGGCCTTCAGGTAAAACACCGGTCAGGAGAGTGGCTCAGCGTCAATCCGCCAGCTGGTACGCTCGTGATTAATTGCGGAGATATGCTGCAACGGTTAACGGCAGGTTACTTGCCGTCTACAAGCCATCGCGTGCTAAATCCAACGGCAGACAGGGCGCACTTGCCGCGCTATTCCATGCCGTTCTTTTTGCATTTTAATCCGGATTTTCTGATCGACGCCCTGCCGGGTTGCGAAGACAAGGGCGGCAAAATCGAGCCCGCGATTACTGCGCAGGATTATCTGCACGAACGTCTGGTCGAAATTGGGCTCATTAAGAAAGCTTAGCCGATTGCGCCGCCAAGCCCGACCAGTATGCCGGCAATAGCGGCGTTTAATAGATTGGCAAGAGACGCGGCAATAACCGCTTTAACGCCCATTTCCGCGATATCCGGCATACGGTCCGGGATAAGCGTCCCAAGACCTCCAAGCAATATTCCGATCGAACTTAAATTTGCGAAACCGCAAAGCGCGAAAATTAAAACCACTACGGTCGTCGGTGACAATGTGTCTTGAATCTCGCTCAGCGAAATATAGGCGATGAATTCATTTGTGACAATTTTCTCGCCAAATATTGCGCCGGCCTGAACGGTTTCGTTCCACGGCACATTGAGCAGTGCCATTAGCGGTGCAAATATATAACCCAATATCATTTGCAACGAAATGTCCTCATAACCGACAAGACCGCCGACCCAACCGAGCAGACCGTTTACCAGCGCGATTAAGGCGACAAACACCAGAACCATAGCACCGACATTGACGGCCAGTTTCAGTCCTTGCTGGGTTCCAATAGCAGCTGCCATGATGACATTGCGGTGACGGTCTTCTTTGGCTTCACCCATCGCGTACACTGCTTTCGCATCTTCTTCTGTCGGCGCTGGATCGGGCATGATTATTTTAGCCATCAACAACGCAGCTGGCGCTGACATGAAGCAGGCCGCAATTAGATATTCCGGATTAATGCCCATCGCAATATATCCCAGCAACACAGATCCTGCGATCGACGCCAGACCGGACACCATCAGCGTAAATAATTCAAATTTAGAGATACTGGGCAGATAGGGTTTCAGCGACAACGGCGCTTCAGTCTGGCCAACAAAAACGTTGGCGACTGCGTTCAGGCTTTCAACGGGGCGAGTTTTGGTAATAAATTGCAAGGCCCGCCCCAGAATTTTCACGATTAATTGCATGATCCCCAGATGATAAAGGACTTCCATCAACGCGCCAAAAAAGACGATCACCGGTAAAACCAAGACCAAAAAGCTAAACTCTTTATTGGCAACATCCGGCACCAAGCTTCCGAACAAAAAATTGATCCCTTCATTGGAGTAATCCAGAAGCGACTGAAACCCAATAGACATGGTTTCGAGGACGGATTTTCCCCACGGGGTAAACAAAACAAATACCGCGATCCCTACTTGTAAAGCAAAGGCAGGCAGGACGGCTCGTAACCGGATACCTTTCTTATTGTTGGATAAAAGAAAGGCGATGCCCAAAATCGCCGCGACGCCGAACAGACCGAACAGTGGATGGTTCACAAAAATTCCCCTTAGAATTCCCGTCTGTTCTAACGATTATTTAGAGGCTGTCCATTGCGCAATCAGCTCCTTAATCAGGTCATCTCCGCCGTTGAGATATTCATCCTGCTCGATCACGCGGCTGGCATGCGCGGACGACGGATCGACCCATGTTGTTTGGCTCGGCTCAACAGTTTCATAAAACTGCGCCAGTACGCCCTCTTCCGTACGGCCGCGCTCGGCAACGTCTCTGGCAATCCGGCGCGCGAGCCGGAGGTGTTTTTCGCAGCGAAGAAATACACTGTGATCGAGTTGTGCCCGTATTTCCGGTTGAGACAGAATCAGTATGCCCTCAAGAATGACAATAGGACGCGGCTCAACTCGTACTGTTTCTTCCCGTCTCTGATGAACTGTAAAATCATAGGTCGGAATGTCGACAGCGTCGCCCTGCTTGAGCGCCGCCAAATGCCGCGCCAGCAATGAGAACTCGAGCGACGTCGGCGCGTCAAAATCCGGCAAGCCGCCATCGGGGCAAAGAATTCGGACATCGAAATAATAATTATCCTGAGCAATCAGGCTGCATCGATGCGGCCCCAATGCTTTGGCCGCATTGCGCGCCAATGTCGTTTTGCCCGAACAGGATCCGCCGGCAATACCAATAAGAGTAGGCTTTGTGTCCATAGCCATTCCTACCCTATTATCGGGTTTAATTTGAAGGAATAGTTTTGTTACGCTAGGCTACGGTTAATCAGAAGGAGCCTGCCATGTTTCGAACGATGATTTTAACCGCTGTCCTGGCCGCAGGTGTAACCATGTCCGCTTGCAGCGGCGGCGATTCCGGGCCAGCCGAACTGGCCGGTGATTGGACTTTAAATACCGATGAGTCCGGCCTGACCTATATCACGATAAAACTGGATGATATTGCAGAGATCAATACGTTTCGCGACATTTCAGGAACCGTTACATCCGAGGGCAATGCCAGCATCATTATTAATTTAAACAGCGTCGACACGGCGAATGAAATTCGCGACCCACGCATGAAACAATATTTATTCGAAACCGAGAAATATCCTGTCGCCAAAGCCGATGCCACGCTAGACATGTCAGCCTTTGAAAGTTTGAAGACAGGCGACAGGCATACCGAGCTACTGAACTTGCAGCTCGATCTCCACGGCGTCAAAGCCCAAATGGACTATTATGTATCCGTGACCCGTCTCGGGCCCAACAAAGTCCTCGTTGAGAACAAAGCGCCGCTCATTCTCGATGCGCGCGATTTTGGGATGGACGCCGGCCTCGCAAAACTTCAGGAACTGGCGGGACTCGACAGCATAACTCCGGTTGTGCCGATCACGGTTTCATTGGTCTTTGAACGCCTGGGCAAATAGATCATGGAAGCTGTCTCAGGTAGCCTGATAATGACCATGGATCTTACAGACTCTGGCGTGATGCGCCTGACCATGGGAGACATATTGCGGCGCAATGCGCTGTCTCTTCTGATGCTGGATTCGCTTTCTACGGAGCTAAAAGACGCCGCTGATAATCCTGATATTCGCGTGATCATTCTCGCGGCCACAGGCCCGGCTTTCTCGGCTGGCCATGATCTCAAGGAAATTACAGCTGCGCGGGCAACCGCGGATAAAGGGCAGGCCTTTTTCCAAGGGCTGATGAAGAGTTGCAGTACGCTGATGCAATTAATTGTAACCCATCCCAAACCCGTAATCGCGGAGGTCAACGGCGTCGCCACCGCCGCCGGCTGTCAACTCGTTGCCAGTTGTGATTTGGCCTATGCGTCTGAGACATCGCGCTTCGCCACGCCCGGCGTTAACATTGGTCTGTTTTGCTCAACTCCGATGGTTGCGCTCTCGCGTAACACCGCGCGCAAACACGCGATGGAAATGGTACTCTCCGGTGAAATGATCCCGGCCAGCCGAGCCGCCGAGATCGGCCTGATCAACCGCGCGGTCCCAGAACACAGCTTGTCCGCCGTAGTTAATCAGATGGCCGAAACCATTGCGTCCAAACCCGGCCAGACGCTCAAAATTGGAAAGCGCGCTTTTTACGAACAGGCCGAAATGGGATTAGCCCAAGCCTACACGCATACTTCGAAAGTCATGGTCGAAAACTTGCTCGCCGCGGATGCTAAAGAAGGTATTAGTGCATTTTTGGAAAAACGCGACCCGAAATGGGAAAGTTAAACTAAGTGTTTTCCGCCTGTTTCTGGTCGAGTGCCGCCTTGTAGACCGAGTTTTTCGGGACAGCGAACAGGCGCCGCACCATGGGCTCAAAAAATTCAAGCGGCTCGCTTTCATAATCCGGGTCAAACGCTAACTGGTCATAAAGATGACAGAACTGCGCCGTATATTCGAAATGTGAGTGATCGCGGAAGTTTTCCCGCAAATTTTTATCAAGCCCTATATAATCAAAGAAATAATAGCCCTGAAAAGTTCCATGGTTCTGGACCATCCAATGATTTTTCTCGGACACAAAAGGCTTTAAAATCGCGGCCGCAATATCCGGGTGATTATAACTGCCAAGTGTATCCCCTATATCGTGCAACAGTGCGCAAACGACATATTCTTCATCACGTCCATCGCGGTGAGCGCGGGTCGCGGTCTGTAATGAATGCTGCAAACGATCGATTGGGAAGCCGCCAAAATCTCCATCCAAAATTCGCAAGTGCTTGAGCACCCGATCGGCAAGACCAGAATTAAACTCCATGGCATGCTCAACAATTATGCCCCAATCCTCCTTCGTGCCCTCAGTCATCGCCGCAAATTTAGCGCGGCTCTCTTTTTCTTTTACGTCGGACATAAGCGGTTCCCGGAATTGGTTTTCAACATCAAACACCAAAATGGGTAAAGGGGCAAGCGCTAGGCGATGAGCTAAGTCAGGACAAACAAGCCCTCAAAAACGACAAATGCCGTATTTTTTAACCGCGTCCGTGTATGGCAGTCTTTCCACAACTATAATCGTTTAAGGGAAATAATTCCGTCTCTATTTATGCCGTTCTTTGAGGACACCAATCACATCGGTCAGTGTCACGTCCCGCGCGGCGAGCACAACCATTAAGTGATAGATCAAATCAGCGGCTTCGCCTTTCAGCGCGGTATCGTCCTCATCGACGGCGGCGAGCGCGGTTTCAACACCTTCCTCGCCGACCTTTTGCGCCGCTTTGCGGAGGGGCCCACTTAGGAGTTTAGCGGTGTAGGATGAGGATGGATCGGCAGATTTACGCCCTTCGATCAGCTCTTCCAGATAGGAAAGAAACCCAAGACCTTCAGGCGCGCCATCACCAAAACAGGATTGAGTGCCCAGGTGACAGGTCGGGCCATTTGGTCGCGCGCTGACCAGCAATGTATCCCGGTCGCAATCCAGTTTAATATCGATGAGCTCAAGCGTATTTCCGCTGGTTTCGCCCTTCGTCCAGAGGCGGTTTTTCGAGCGCGAGAAAAAAGTTACTTGTCCCAGTGTTTGGGTTTTTGCGACAGCATCTCTATTCATATAACCGAGCATCAGCACGCGCGCTGTATCTACGTCCTGCACAATAGCAGGGACCAGCCCGGCGCCCTTGTCAAAATCGATCTGGTTTAGGTTAAAGGTCATAATTTTATCTCGATGCCGCTATTTTTGAGCGATTGTTTGAGGTCTGGAATAGCAATGATGGATTTGTGAAAAACGCTGGCTGCGAGCGCGCCGTCAACTCCTGCTTGCTCAAACACATCTTTGAAGTGGGAAACTTCACCCGCTCCGCCAGACGCGATCAACGGTACAGTGCATTGGGTTCTTAAGGCTTTTAACTGAGGGATATCATACCCTTTTCGCACGCCGTCCTGGTTCATACAGTTAAGCACAATTTCGCCCGCGCCGCGCTCTATCACTTCGCGCGCCCAGTCGAGCATTTCGCGCCCGGTCTCGCGCATTTTATCCGGGTCGCCGGTATGGGATTTGACACGGTAAACATCGTCATCTTGAAAACTGTCAATCCCGATCACAATACATTGCGTGCCAAAAGCACCGACCAGATCGTCTATCAGTTCAGGTCTCGCCAGCGCCGGAGAATTGACGGAAATTTTGTCCGCGCCGGCCGAGAGCCGCGCGCCGGCAGCGGCGACACTATTTATCCCGCCCGCCACACAAAAGGGAATATCGATTTCGCTGCTGATCAGACTGATCCATTCAGGGCTAACCGTCCGGTCATCCACGCTGGCGGTAATGTCATAAAATACCAGTTCATCCGCGCCTTCATCGCGATAACGCATAGCAAGCTCGAGAATATCACCGACATCCTCATGATTGCGAAACTGTACGCCTTTGACGACACGGCCGTCCCGGACGTCAAGGCAGGGTATGATACGCTTGGCTAACACGCGATAGCTTCTTCGACGGTGAAATTATTTTCGTATAGTGCCTTGCCGATAATGATCCCGTGCGGTCTTAGTCTTTTTAAAGTTCTGACATGACTGAGCTTGCCGACACCGCCTGAGGTAATCAGCTGTAAATCCGGATAGTGTTTGCGAATAGCTTTATAAAGCTGGGCATTTGATCCTTTTTGAACACCGTCCTTGTCAATATCTGTGACCAGGACCGTCTCAAGGCCTGACGGGCCATATTCATTGAGGAGCTGCCAGAGCGATTTATCGCCCGTCTGTTTCCAGCCGTGCGACGTCGGGTACGGCACGCCTTCTTCGTCCATTTTTACATCAAGGGCGAGAATAATTTTATCCGATCCTAGATCTTCGATCCAGCGCCGCACCATAATCGGGTTTTTTAAGGCCAGCGAACCGATGACCACCCTTTCAATTCCGCCCTGCAACAGGCGCTGAACATGATATAGTTCTCGAATACCACCGCCGGTTTGCACCTTTAGACCGCTTTCGCGGGCAATTTCCATAATCAACTCAGATTGTTCGGCATTGGCGTTTTTCGCTCCGTCAAGATCAACGACATGCAGCCATTCCGCGCCGGCAGCCTTGAAGCCTTTGGCAACTTCGATCGGGTCCGCATCATAATTGGTGCGCTGTTTGAAATCGCCTTTAAACAAGCGCACGCATCCGCCATCCATCAGGTCTATCGCTGGAAAAATCTGGGTCATGCTGAAAGGTCCAAAAAGTTTTTCAATATCTGCGCCCCGACCTTACTGCTGCGTTCGGGATGGAACTGACATCCCATAACATTGTCTTTACGCACAACTGCCGTGAACGGATTGCCGTAATGGCAGGCCGCAACTGTAAATTCGGAGAGCGGCGCGCCGTAAGAGTGAACGAAATAGGCATAATCCCCACTATCAACTCCGTTCATCAGAGCAAAGTCTGACAACGGGTGAAGCTGATTCCAGCCCATATGCGGAGAGGGCAGATCACGTGTGTCAAGTGGACCGACATGGCCTGGAATAAGTCCGAGTCCTTTGATGATTTTGCCCCCCTCTTCGAGCGTCTCAAATAAAAGCTGCATGCCGAGACAAATTCCCAAAAGCGGTTGCTTTGCGGTCTTTATGATGCTGCCAAGATTTTTGGCCTTGATATTGTCCATAGCGTATGGCGCCGCGCCGACACCGGGCAATACTAGGCTGCCAGCCCGACGGATAACGCCAAAGTCATCTGAAATAACAGGCACCACGCCAAGGCGTTCAAACGCAAATTTAACGCTGGAGAGATTAGCGCAGCCCGTATCAATAATGACCAAATCCACTAAATCACACCTTTGGTCGATGGAATATCGGTCGTAGGTCCGCGCGAAATCGCCGGGCGCAAAGCGCGCCCAACGCCTTTGAAACACGCCTCAATCATATGGTGCGTATTGTCTCCTGCGACATCAATCTGGATTGATGCGCCAAGGCTTTGCGATAGGCTTTGAAAAAAGTGCGGGCACATTTCGGCGGCAAATTCGCCGACCGCTTGAGACGGGAAATCGCCTTTAAACGTGAAGGATGGACGCCCCGAAAGATCTATCGCGACTTTGGCTTGGGTCTCGTCCATCGGCATGACAAATCCATAACGTCCAATGCCTGCTTTATTTCCGAGCGCTGTTTTGAGGGCGGCGCCAAGCGCCAGCGCTGTGTCTTCAACGCTGTGGTGACTGTCTATATGAAGGTCGCCGGCGCATTTGAGCGTGAGCCCCATTCCGCTATGTTTGGCAATCTGTTCAAGCATGTGATCAAAAAACCCGAGGCCGGTTTCAATATTGACACCGGACGGATCATCGAGATTTACACGCACCGAAATATCAGTTTCTTTTGTCGTGCGAAATTCTTCAGCTGTACGGTCTTTTTTGGATTCCTGATCAATCAGGCCAAGGGCAGCGAGCAGGAGGTCATTTTCTTCCGGCATGCCCACTGAAATCCGAAAGTGACCCGCGATTTTGTTACGGAAATCCCTGATTTTGATATTGAACCGCGCAAGCTTTTTCAGCAGCGCATCTTCATCGGCGGCTTTGAGTAAAATGAAATTGGCATTAGACGGATAGATGGTTTCGATCAGATCGCAGGCCGGTAAAGCGCCGAGCAGGCGCGTCCGCTCTACTTTCCAGATCTCCATCCGGGCATCATGCACGGCCATCGCCGACGCCGCGAGCGCCGTTATTACCGCTTGCTCTACCGGGCGCGGCACGGGATAGGGCGGCAGAACTTTGAGCATCAGATTGATAATTTCTGGATTGGCCAACGCCGCGCCTGCGCGAACACCGGCGAGACCATAAGCTTTGGACAGGGTTCGGGTCAGAACCAGATTGCGATTGGCCGGCATTAGATCAGACAGGCTGCCCATAGGCGAAAATTCGACATAGGCTTCATCAACCAGAATTAGCGTGTTCGGATTCATCGAGCAAAGCTCAGCGACGAATTTTCGGCTGATCGAGTTGCCCGTCGGATTATTGGGCGAACACAACATCACCACTTTGACAGCATTGTCTTTCAGCGCCTGTTTTACACCGGCTTGATCAATGTCGAAATTGTCATCGAGCGGAACGGTAACAATTCCGGCGCCTTGAACTTGGGCGGCAACATTAAAATAACCAAAGCTGGGCGGGCAAATCAAAACCTTATCTTGCCGTGCTTCGCAGAAAGTTCTCAAAAGCACATCAAGGGCCTCATCCGCGCCGCGTCCGAGCAAGATGTTCTGACTTGGTACACCGTAAAGTCCCGAGAGCCGCGCCATCAGCGCAGACGGTTGCTGCGCCGGATAACGATTATACCCGCTCTCGCGTGGACCCGCTGGCGGCGGAGACCAAGGACTTTCATTGGCGTCAAGATGCAATGCCCCGGTCGACGCGCCGCGCGCGCTATAGGCCTTAAATTCGGCAATGACCGGACGCGCGATCCTGTTTGCCCATTCAAAATCAGAACTCATTTGAGAGCCTCCAATCTAAAACTCACAGCCCGTTTGTGGGCGTCGAGGCCTTCCATGTCTGCCAGAAGTTCAACGATCGGGCCGAGGCGGCGCATACCGTCTTTGGTCAGTTTTTGGAAGGACACATATTTAAAATAACTCTCGAGCGTGACGCCGCTATAATTGCGCGCCGCGCCGTAAGTCGGCAGCGTATGGTTCGTTCCGCTGGCATAATCGCCGACGCTTTCCGGCGTCCAAGGCCCAATAAAAACAGATCCGGCATTGGTGATTGTTTCGGCTAATTTATCTGCATCTTGGTTTTGCAATATGACATGTTCAGGTGCGTAGGATTCGATAATATAATGGATGCTTTTCAAATCATCAGTGATGATCATGCGGGAATTATTTATCGCCTCGCGCGCTATGTCTGCCCGGGGAAGGGTTTTCAGTTGCCTCTCGACTTCGTTGGAAATCGCCTCGGCTGAGGATTCGTCTGCAGCTACACAGATAACTTGTGCTAGCCTGTCGTGCTCGGCTTGCGATAAAAGGTCGGACGCTACAAAGGTTGGATTCGATGTCGCGTCGGCTATCACCATCGCTTCGCTTGGACCTGCAGGAAGATCTATTGCCGGGCCGCCAGAAATTTGTGCGGCTTTAGATTTCGCGGCCGCAACATATGCATTTCCGGGTCCGAAAATTTTATCACAGCGCGGTATGTTCCCTGTGCCGTAGGTCAACGCCGCAATTGCTTGGGCGCCGCCGCAAGCAAAGACTGCGGTCACATCACAAAGGTAAGCTGCCGCGAGGACAGCCGCATTGATGTTGCCGTCCTTACCGGGCGGCGAAACCATGATGCGCTGCTTGCAGCCTGCGACTTTCGCTGGAACTGCTAACATAATGGTCGTAGACACAAGCGGCGCAGTCCCGCCCGGCACGTAAAGCCCGACTGTTTTCAACGCCCGGGGTTCGCGGCGGCATTCAACGCCGGGCATTGTCTCCGTCGTTATTGACTCTGGCATTTGTGCAAAATGAAATGTCTCGACATTGGCCTTGGCGACTTTGAGCGCCTCTTGTTGCTCTATCGGCAAGCCATTCCAGGCCGCTTCGCAGTCGTCCAATGAGACGTTCAAGACCGTCAAATCTGGCGCATCAAACTTGCGCGTATATTCCAGGACAGCTGCGTCGCCCCTCGCCTGAACCGCATCCATGATCGCGTCAACAGCCGCCTGAACAGCATTATCGGTAAGACCGGCCGGCCGCGATAGAGCGCCGCGCTGTTCGTCTTTAGACAATCTATCCCAAAACAAGGGTTCCATCAGGCCATCATTTTTTCAATCGGGAGAACCAGGACAGCACGGGCACCAAGTCCCTTTAGCTCCTCCAGCGTTTCCCAGAAAATGTTCTCCGTACACACGGCTTGCAGCGCAACAAGCTTATCATTGCCAGCCAGCGGCATAATAGTCGGCGCATCGGCGCCCGGCAGCAATGCCGTAATTGCCGCGACTTGGTCTTTCGGTGCGTTCATCATGATATATTTGGTTTCAGACGATTTAATGACCCCGTCGATCCGGTTGGTCAGTTTGTCGTAAATTTCCTGCTTCTGAGGTGACAATTTTCGGCCCGATTTGATCAGGACCGCTTCGCTTTCCAAAATAGTTTCAAAGGCCGCGAGCCCATTGGCTTCGAGCGTTGCGCCGGATGACACCAAGTCACAAATGCTTTCAGCAATACCGATCGACGGCGCCAGTTCGACCGCACCTTTCATCTCGACGGAATTAGCGGAGATACCCTGGTCTTTCAAAAATTGCCCTAATACACCGGGGTAGGTGGTCGCGATCCGTGTCCCTTCAAGATCAGCTGATCTTTGTATTGGCCCGGTCTCTGAGGCCGCAAGACACAGCTTACAGCGCGAAAATCCGAGCCGCATTTGAATTTCCGCGTCAAGACCAGAGAGTGTTGTCAGCTGCTCCTCAACCAGTACATTTTCACCGACAATCCCGATATCAGCCGCATCATTGGCCACGAAAGATGGAATGTCGTCATCGCGCACCAGTAAAAGATCGACCGGCATATTTTTAACGCGCGCCAGCAGCCCTCCGCCGCGAATAGCGAAACGAAGGCCGCATTTTTTGAGGAGCGCGTAACTGTCGTCGGCGAGCCGCCCTTTTTTCTGAAGGGCGATTCTTAGGCGTGTATTATCCATTTTAATGATCCTTAAGGCGGTCAAGGACGATACGGTAACCCTGATGGGGCTCGTCCTTTAAAAAGCGGGCAACGCGGCCAATTGTGGTCGTCGAGACGCCGGTTTGAGCAGAAATATCCCGGTATGACATATCAGTCTGATTCAGAAGCTGGGCAACTTGCCAGCGCTCGGACAAAGCGCGTAGCTCCGCCGGCGTACACAAATCAACCAGAAACCGCCGCATCTCTTCGGGTGTTTTCAGCTCGGTCAGTGCGTTATTGAGACCTATAATATTTATATTTATGTGTGTCATAATGTGTTAGCGTGTTAATACAGCGCGTCATATGAACCGAAATTAAATCTGAGTCAACATGAAATTATTGTAATATTTTGGACAGGAAAACTCAGCCAGTGTTCATATTTTAACAAATAATGTAAGCAGGTCTGATAAATCACCAGAAGGGTCCAGCAAAATGAATTCCCGTCTTTTAAAAACGGTATTATTCAGTACTAGTCTTCTCTTTACCGCTTGCGCGACAACGGCCTCGGGAAAGAGTCAATCGGTTTTGATGACCGGAACTGCCGTGCCGCAACAGCTCGAAGCAGCGACGCCCGATGGTAGTCTGCTAGCGGTGGTTCGTTACCCAGCCGTTGTCAACGAAAACGCCAAAGATAAATACCGCGCAGATTATGCAGCTTCTGCGATTGGGGGACGGGTCGACAAGTCTGTTGCCGAGTCGGAAGAAGCCCGCGGAATGATTGACAGCACTATTGTCAAATCCAATTATTTTGCCTTGTCCTTATATAAAGAACTTGCGGCGCGACTTCCGGAACACACGGTCTTGTTGTCCCCACATGAAATCGTGCTGGACGCTAATGGCGAGTTGACATCAGTCCCGATCACGCAGGCAGAGTCGCTACCGAGCGTCGTGACGATCGATTTTGCGGCCTATACATTTCCGCATCCCGATAAAATGATGGATAAGAACCCGCTGACATTTGGTGATTTAATTTCACCTATCGTTACGGTCCGGACCGACCATCGTGCGGCGGTTCCAACGCAGGGCGTTCTTCTCACCAGTCAGCCTCTGACAGAATCCGCCGTTGGCAACGGATATCAGTCCGTTCAGGCATCTATGGACGAACTTCAGTCCGGCCGGTTTGACACAGATATACCAGAGCTTGATTTTGTCGCTATGATTTCAGGCGATCCCAGAAGGTCGGCAGCAACGCAAGGCCTGTCCCTGGAAGCCGGCGAAAACCGGGTGCAAATAATACCGATGGAAAAAATCCGCATGAGCGGCCAGTCAATTATGGCACTGGACAAAACACAGGCCGGCATTGTTGATCCGTTGCAACCGGTTTTTTCCCAGGGTTTTGCGGATCGTATTGTCGACATGATCAATGATACCGCGTCAGAAAAAACCGCAATGGGCCGGCGCGCCGACGCCATCGCCTCTTATGATCCATCGCTTGCCGCTTTGACCTTTGTCGGATCCGACAGCGCGGATTATCAGGCCCGCTACAGTTACGCGCTGCGCATGCTCGATGCCGAACGCAAATATTTATCGGTCCAGTCACTGCGCCTATTTGACGGCGTCCATAATAGCGAAATGGGCGCGCAGGTTCGCGACATGCTCAAAGCCGAATATGGTATTTTGGATAAGCGCCGTGAACTCGCGCGCAAGCAAAACCAAGCCACCGCTCTTGCTATTCTGGGCGTAGTCGCAACAGGCGTTGCCGTTGCGGGTACAGGCAGTTCCGAAACAGGATATCCGAGCTACGCAGAGCAGCTTCTGACCCAAGTCGCACTCAACGCAACAATATATGCCGGCGCTTCCGCCTTTGCTTATCGCGACGAATCGCGGGCAGTCGGCGGCAATTACCTCGCGTCAATTGTCCCGGCTCTCGAAGAACAGACCAATGTTCAGGTTAGCCTGATCGACTCCAACGAGACCATTACGGCCGTCCGCTTTGACGATCTTAAAACCAAGCTTAAAACGCTCTATGATGAAAAGCAGCGCTCACTCGAAACAATCGCGACGCGGTGCGCCTTCAATCAGTCCGGCGCGGCGTCCGGCACCTGGATGGGCGTTTGCGAAGGCGGAGTTGCAAGTGGTTCCGGTGTTGGCGTAATCCAAAATAGCGATGGGTCTGCTGTCGAATATTACGGCTACGCGCAAAACGGTATGGCTCAGGGACCAGGTTATATGATTTTCCATTCACCTTCTGGATCCTACGCCCTGGAAGGCAACTTTACAGGCGGCCTAGCCGACGGAACTATGCGGATGTCCAAATCCGGGCGGGATGACGAATTAAGGAATTTCGTCTCAGGCTCGGATCAAGGTGGCGCCTCTTCAGGTGCAATTGTCGCTTCGCCATTTAACCAGCTGAGAACGGGAGCCTAATCATGCGGGTTGCTCTAACAACAATATTGCTTTTAAGCGCTTTGCCTGCAGCGGCGCAAACGGGACTATCGTCTGTGACAACTACCGATATGGGTAATGACATCCCGATTGCAGCGTCTCCGGTGCAGGAAAAATGTATCACGATCATGTCAGGTTTTCCGGATAATGGTCACATTCCGCGCTATCAGTTCTTCAAGTTGACACAAGAACTGACGACAGACATTGACCCGATGATGCGCTCTGCTTTGGATTATTTCGGCGACGCGTCTGTGACGCAAAATACACCAGTGGTCGAAGTTATTGAAAACATTGCCAATCCGGTTTTTCGGCAAGCGGCGCCAGAAATCACAATCGGTAACATGGCCTATCTGGCCGATTTTGCACTTGACTGCGAAACCTATCTGACCGGTCAGATCGAAAGCCTGACGGCCTATGATCAAAGTTTGACGGATCCGGAATTTAACATTGTGATCGCCGAAGATGCTCTTTTCATGCGTCAAATTCTATCTGATTCCCTGTTTCGAATTGGCGCTCAAGATCACGAAATTTTTGGTCCCTATGTGCATAATTATGCGAGCGGCTTAATCCGCAGCCGCGACGAAATTGAATTTGCCGGATTTGAAACCGAACTGGCCATGATTGAAAATAGTTACCTGTCTGATCTTGACGGACGGCTGGCACGCTCGAACGACGTCATTAATAAGGAACTCGATCAGGAAGCCCTGTTGATTGCGCTTGAAGAAACCGAGGATCTTAATAATCACGCGAGGCTCGAATCCAAGTCCAAAATGATTCAAACGCTGGCCATGATCCTTGGCGGCGGCTAGCCAATTTGCTTAATCTGACTTATTAGATTTCCATGAGACCGCGGCGCCGCAATATATCGATATTTTCTATCTCCGCGCTTGATCTGTTCGCAGCGGCGCTGGCGGCCTTTTTATTGACCGTTATTGTTCTGTTTGAATATTACAATAAGGGCGGCACCGATACATCCATGGAAGAGCTCGAGGAACTGGTTGAAAAACGCCGCCTCGCCGCCGCAACCGAACAAACAGACATGTCGGTTATTCGCGCTCTTGAAGCCGAGATCAATTTGCTCGACAAGCAATATAAGACAGCCGAGATTAACATGTCCGACGTCGAGCAAAAAATTCAGGAAGTGCTCAAACAAACAACAGAAATAGTTATCCCCGAACCCAAAGATCCGGATCCTGAACCTACGCCGAAACCGATACCAACACCGAAACCGGAGCCCCCGCGCAGCACCAATACAGGCGTCGAGTTTTCGATACTCGGATTGGGAACCAATAAAAAAGATATTGCCATTGTCGTCGACATGTCCGGCTCAATGAATGACCACCGGCAAAATGTCGTCTCGGCGCTTAATGAAATTGTCGCACAGATGCGGCCGGATAACCGATTTGTCATTCTCGGATATCGCGGCGGCCCCACCTATAGCGCCTATCCCCGCAGCGCCCGAATGGAGACAGCAACCGTTTCTTATAAACAGGGCGCTTTTGATTTTATCAATCGCATGCCGCGCGATTTTGGCGGCGGCACCCCCACCAAAGCGGCAATTGAAAGGGCCATGAGTCTCAATCCAGAAGCGATCATATTGCTCAGCGATGGAGAACCGACAGACGGGTCTCCGCGCTCTATCGTTTCAACGGTCACGCGCCGCAATAGCAGCAATATCGAGATCCATACGGTGGCAATTGGCGCCTATACAAAAAACAAACTTCTGACCGTGTTCTTGCAAGAATTGGCGCGCAATAATGACGGCGAATTTGTCGGGCGGGCGAGATGAAGAAACGCGCGCGCGATATCGAGATTTTCTCACTCTCTTCGATCGATTTATTCGCCGCCGCCATGGGCGCGTTTGCACTTCTAACGATTGTTCTGATGCCTTATTATCAGAAAGAGATCATCGAGCGCACGCCGGAAAATGCTATTTCCGATATGGCGCGCGCCGCTGAAAACAGCGCGGTTGAAACCGAAGAAAAGCGCAAGGCCTTGGAGATCAAACGCAGCGCCGCCGCCAGTAATGTGTCCGATATAAAATCCGATGAACAGGAACTTCTGGCCAAGCTGCGCGCCGCCGAAGCCGCTCTGCTTGAAAAACAAGCCAGAGCGCGCGCTGCCGAGGCTGTCCCCGAACCCGAACCTAAAGAGCCTATCCCAGAGCCCAAGCCGGCTCCGGCGCCCGAAAAGAAAATGGTGTCGTTTCGGTTTCTCGGAATGAAAACCACAAAAGACGATATCGTCATCGCCGTGGATATGAACAAATGTATGGGCGGGCACGAAGACAGTATCAACAGAGCGGTTTCGCGCATTGTTGATAGCCTGCAAGACAATCACGCCCTATCAATAGCCGGATTTCAGCAAACCGATTCTGGGCCGCGCTTTTCGACTTGGCCTAATAGTGGACTTCGCAATATGAATGCCTCCGGCGCCAGGGGCGAAGCCTTAAGTTTTTCGCAAAACCTGACTCGGCAATTTGGCGGCTCGGCGTCGATGCTTGACGCTTTTGATAAAATGCTAAACGGGCCCGGGCAGGCGATTTTTCTGGTCAGCGATGGGCTTCCAAACCCGCGCGCGAACAATGATCTACAGCCCAATCAGCTCGTGCGCGAAATTTCCCGCCGAAATGCGGGCCGCAAAGAAATACATACGGTGGTCGTCGGTAATTATTTTGATTACAAAGGCACGGTCGAGTTTATGGAAAGCCTATCTGAACAGAATGGCGGACAATTTATGGCACTGGCGTCCAATCGTAGCGGTGTATGTGACTAATGAGGATTAGATTATGAAACAGGCAAAATTAATTCGGCGCATTTTCGTCTATCTGATCGCCTTTGTTGCGGCGATCGTACTGATTGGAATTATGCGGGTGACGCTCGGGCCGCAACTTCAGGAAATCTTACTGGATGCCGATGCCAATTTCTGGCCGTTCACGATCCAGAACATAATGTGGGTCGCGTTGTTTTTCGGATTTGGTGAATTGTTCCTGCGCTGGGGAGCCGCGACCGACGAGGAAAGTCAACTCAAACGAAAATATCTTCCAACCGATAATCGTAAACTTGATATGGATACGATCGAGAAAATACGCACCGGCATTATCAATCGAAAATACGGCAAAGAAGCCTTTCTTCCCCGGATGATTCAGCGCACGCTGGATCAGTTCAAAGTTTCGGGTAAAAGCGATCAGGCGATCTCTGTCTTAAATTCTTCGCTCGAACTTTATATGCATGAAATTGATCTGCGCTACTCGATGCTCAGATATCTCACATGGCTGATCCCGTCTCTTGGGTTTATCGGAACCGTGATGGGAATTATGTTTGCCCTGCAATATGCGGGCGTTGCCGATAACGCGGCCAATGACGACTTTCTTTATCAGGTAACGGCACGTCTCGGTGTCGCCTTTACGACCACTTTGCTGGCTTTAATCATGTCGGCTTTTCTTGTCCTGATTCAGTCGATCGTTCAGTCCAAAGAAGAGCGGGCTCTTAATGAAGCGGGACAATATTGCCTCGATAATTTGATATTGAAACTTGAAGACGGAGTGACTTCGTGAGCGAGAATGACGATTGGACGCCGGTCGGCGACGGTGAGCCGGACGGATTTAATCTGGGCGCCGAGCGCGCACCATGGGTCAAATGGATTTTAAGCCTGCTATTGCTGGGTGTGGTTGCTGTCGCGGCGGTTTGGCTGATCAGCACAGTCATCACACCCGACAAATTGCCGCAAAAACGCATTGAGCTTCCGGGCAACGAAAAGTCCGAAGCTGAACAAAAGCCGCCCAAAACCGCCGACGATGAAGCCTGGGTGCGTGCGCTCGAAAAAGATACACTTGAAGGCTACCGCGAATATTTGACAGAATTCCCGGATGGTCGCCACAAGGACAAAGCGCAAGAGGCGATCAACGTTTATGATAATAAGGATTGGGCGACAGCAGAGCGGCGCAATACGATCTCTGGATATGAAGATTATCTTGCGGCCTGGCCCGATGGTCTACACGCCTCTAAAGCGCAGGAGCGGATTGATGAAATGAAAGCGGCAATCGCTGCCGCCAGTAAAGATGCGGCTGAAAAGGCTGCGGCTGAACTGCGCGATTGGGACAAGGCCGCTCAGGCCGACACGATCCCGGCATATGAAGAATATCTCGGCAAACATCCGGCTGAAAAACATGCGGGTCAGGCAAGGGAACGGGTCGCAGAGCTTAAAGCGGCCGCCGCTTCCGCTGAAGCGCTCGCCATTGAAGAGGCAGCCTGGCAATCGGCCAAGACAAGCAATACGGCCTCGGGGTATGAAACCTATCTGGCAAGCTATCCAAACGGTAAATATGTGCCGCTCGCCCGCGCCGCCCTTGAAGAGCTCCAACCCTCACCGGGCAAGACTTTCCGGGACTGCGATGTCTGTCCGCTGATGATGACGGTCCCGGGCGGAAATGCAAACCTCGGCGCGAAATCAGACGAGGCAGGTGTTCGGCCAAACGAGCAACCACAAAGGCCTGTAATTATCAGCAGACCTTTCTCAATCGGCGTCACAGAAGTTACTTTTGATCAATGGAATGCCTGCGTCAGCGCCGGTGGCTGCGACACACAGCCCGCCAATAATGGTTGGGGCGCCGGCAAGCGCCCGGTCATAAATGTATCCTGGGATGACGCTCAGAAATATACTAGTTGGCTATCTCAGAAAACCGGTAAAAAATACAGCCTACCCTCCGAAGCCCAATGGGAATATGCCGCCCGCGGCGGCGAGACCGGGCTTTATGTCGGCGGCTCCCAAAAGGCGATTTGCGCCTTTGCCAATGGCGCTGGTTCCGAAAGCGGACTTGCCTGGAGCAATGCCGAATGTAATGATCTGGCAAGCGACCGCACTCTGCCTGCCGGTTCGCTCTCTGCTAATAAATTTGGCCTCAAAGACATGATCGGTAACGTCGCCGAGTGGACACTGGATTGTAATACACTGAACCTCAGAGACGCGCCAACCAATGGTGAGCCTGATCTGCGCGGATCGTGCAATCAACGCGCCGTGCGCGGCGGCTCCTGGTTCTCCGGTCCGGCCGATTTGCGCTACGCCGCCCGGCTCATGCAGCGCCGCGGTGACAGCAATGATTTCACCGGCTTTCGGGTCGTAAGAAACCCGTGAGTTCGTTCATCTGGCGCTCATCTGACATTCATGTCCCGCTCAGGGTAAATTTGCTATATAATTGATCATGATGAAGAGATTAGCGCTTATTTTAACCTTTTCCGCCTCGATTACCGCGCTGGGCGCGGCTGGCGCGTTTGCCCAAGATAATTCGGGAACCACCAACCCCGATACACGCCAGACGGACCAGTCAGAAGAAGATTGGCGGAATAGTAAAAAGAAAAAGACCAATGATGATGCGCTTGAAGAAGTCATCGATAAAATGTCAAACGGTGGCTGGACCATCAGGAAAAGCCCTGAAACCGTTGTCGATAAACTTCCCGAAGAATCGCGGCGTCACATGATGAAAGAACGTGCCAGAGTGATGGCCGAAACGCCTATGGGCCAAGAGCCCAATGCCGTTTACAATATGTCGGAAAACGCCAAATCGGATCCGGAGCTCGCCAAACAGGAAATGGAAGCCTGGGATGTGGTTATGACAGACCTGAAATCTTCCGGTGGCCAAGGACAAGGCCAGGAAGGTCCTAATAAGGTTGCAGTCTCCGGACAAGGCGGCTCACAGAACAGATCGGTCATGAGCGGCGGGTCCAATATGACAGCGGCTGAAATTATGGCAGCGATCAAAAGCGGCCAGGTTGGCACCGGATCCGGCGGCGGAACTGGTTCAGGAAATGGCGTGGGACAAATGCCGGGCCCTATGGGCAGCGGCGGCTCTCCGGCCGGACAAGAGCAAGGTCAGGGTCAATCCCAAGGACAGGGCGAAGGCAAAGAACGCGCTGATGGCGATGGCCGCGGCAATAGTGGAATGACTGGCCAAGGTCAAACTGGCCAAGGTCAAACTGGTCAAAGTCAAACCGGCCAAGGCCAAAGCGGACAGGGTCAAAACAATCAAAGCCAGCAAGGTCAGGCGGCGCAAGGCCAAGGCCAGACCGGTGACAACGCCGGTACTCAGCCGACAGGTACGCGGGGCGGCTCGGCGGATTCTGTTGCCGAAATTATGAACGGAATTAAAAGCGGTCAGGGTCAATCTGGGAGCGGCCAACCAAATGGTCAAGCCGGATCTCAGGGACCCCAAATGCCGGGATCAATCATGACGGGCCCCGCCAACGGATCAGGCGAAGGCCTATCACAAGGTCAAGGACAGTCCCAAGGTCAAGGTCAAACTCTGAGCCAAACTCAAGGGCAATCACAGGGTCAAGCCCAAGGCCAATCTCAAAGTCAAATGACGGGTGCCATGAGTGAGCAATCGGCCCAGGCGGCCGCGACTGCGGCTCAGGCATCAGCTCAGCAAGCGGCCGCGGCGGCGAACCGTGCCGCCGATCAAGCCATAAGCTCGGGTCAGTCTCAGGATTTTGAAGCGGCTTCACAAGCCTCGCAAGCCGCGCAGCAAGCCGGCGCTGCCGCCGCGCAGGCCATGCAGGCTGCCGAACAGGCCGCCAATGCATCTGATACAGCATCCCAGAAGGCCTCGACTGCAACAGCTCAGGCCGCGGCCGAAGCCGCTGCTCAGGCGGCCCAGCAAGCCGAAAACCTATCCGGGCAAAATCAACCTGCGGAAGCGACAAACGAATCGCAGCCTGCCAATAATCAAGCGGCGGAAAATCAGGCACAAGAAACTCAAGCGGCGGAAAAGCCCGCTGTCGAAGCGCCTATTATTGAGGCCCCGGTCTTTACACCGATCAATGGCTCAGAAAGCGGCGCAGGCGGCACGAGCAGCGCGCTCGAATATATACGCCAGCAACAGCAAAACCCTGAAAACGGAAATTAATTAGACCAGCAATCCGGGCATGGGCTCGGTGCGGTTCCCCGGTAAAATTTGGTCGGCGATGACGGTGTCAATCAGGCCAAGATGTCCTATCAGGATGGATTTGAATATTCCCTCATAACTATTCACCGCCCGCAGATCCCGCCCTTCATATAGAGCCGACCGTTTTAGCCCCGGCCAGTAACCGGTGATCCGCCCGCCTTTAATTGCTCCACCGGCCAACATGGCAAGGCCGCCCGTCCCGTGGTCCGTGCCTTTATTGCCGTTTTGCGCTGCTGTTCGGCCAAATTCACTGACCACCAAAACCACTGTGTCCGTCCAGACCGACCGCATATCTGATCTTAAAGTCGTGATGGCGTCGGCGACGCCCGCAAGCAAGCCATTAAGACGGCGATCCTGATCAAAATGCGTGTCCCAACCCTGAGATTCCAACACCGCAATGCGAGGCCCATCGCGGCGCGAAAGAAGGTCAGCTACGACTTTGGCAGATCGGGTCAAATCCTGTCCGCGGATCGGGCCCATTCCCGGACGCATGGAGAGATTGGGCCCTTCCCTATTTTGGGCATCTGCAAACGCCTTGGCGAAAATTTCATCGTCCTTGTAAATATGGCTGAGCCTTTGCAAAAAATCATCGCTGAGCTCAGGCAAACGGGTTTCCGACCATGTCTGGATATTTCCGCTTCCCTGCAAAATCAGCGGCACCTGTTGTCCGATCGCAAGTCCCAGACGCTGATCACCGCCATTAAGACTGACGATGGCCCGGTTGAGCCAACCATCGAGCGCGCCGTATGGCCGCCCGCTGCCGTTTTCGAGGAAATTTTGCCCGTCAAAGTGCGATCGTTGGCGATAGTCGGTCGAGGATGCCGGGATAAACAGCAGCTGGTTTTGTCGATAGAGCGGCATGAGCGGTCTTAAAGACGGGTGGAGACCAAAATAACCGCCGAGCTTTATCGGGTTTTCAACGACTATGTTGGGTCGTAGCCTTTTGTAATTCGGATCGGCAAAAGGCGGCATGGCATGAAGGCCGTCGAGACCACCGCGCAAGAACATCAGTACAAATCGCTTGTTCGTCGGCACGTTAGCAAAGGCGATTTTCGGCATCATGCCGGTCGCAAGTAATGCTGCAGCGGTTGATTTTATGAGCTTGCGTCGATCCATCATCACCGCCTCTGAAATTCAGGGCAGGCGAGAATGAGCCCGAGCGCCACGTCGGTGGACGGGGCGCGGCTCGCCCAAAGGCGTGTATCATCACCCGCAACCGGTCCGATTACATCATCAAGAAATTTATCGGGCCTAATGCCACCGGGCGTCATGCCGGCGAATTTACGCAGCCATTCTACTCGCCGCATCAGACTCTCCGGCGCAATCCATTTAGAGGCCTGATCAGGCCAGCCGGCCGGCGACGGGGCGGAAAACGGTACCTGTCCAAATTCGCGCAAGGGTTCAACGAAATTGACGGGATTGGCATCTGTCATACCCAGTACTCGAAAAGCCGAGATCATGAGCTCATAATGGGATTTGACTTTAGGCGTCGGCTCGGCCCAAACCGCCGGGTGATCGATCAACGCTTTGGAGACCTCCTTGAGATCACCTTTATTGTCTAGATAAATTGAAGCGATATCATAGACCACCTCAAGCGGTGGGTCATCGGCCACGAAGTGTCGAACGAGTTTGGTTGCGATATGACGCGCGGTTGACGGATGGCGCGCCAGATCTTTCAAAATTTTAACGCCTGTTTTCTTACCGCTGTCGCGATAGCGTTTGCCCAGAACCCGCTTTGAGTTGGGCTCATGCATATATTTCTTAAAGTCAAATTTTCCGTGAAGTCGGTCATTGTCAAGACCGGCCAGAATTGCTCCGTGGCTCCAGCCCGTGAGCGCTTTGGCGAGCGCTACCACATCATCTTGAACATAACCCCCTTTGACCCCGAGCGTATGCAATTCAAGCACTTCGCGTGCGAGATTTTCATTCATTAAAGTCGGGGTACCGGTGCGAAATTTGCGCCGCATTCCGGCGATTGAATTCGGGCCGACCGAAAGCTGATTATCGAGATAGGTCAGCATTACCGGGTGCCTAACCACGTCGATTAACATATCTTCAAATTTCCCGAATATATTCGGTCTTATCGCCTCGCGCTCATAGGCCGGAATAGCTGGCGTGATAATGCCTTTGGTTGAAGACACAGTAAAATGATTAGACCAGAACATAACCATGCGCTCGGCAAACGGTTTAGGCGTACTGATCATATGACGGGCGCGAGCTATCAATTCGTCAACATAATCTTGGCGCAGCGCACGCCGTATGTTTTTCTTGCGCGCAGGCGCATCATCGCGGTTATCGAAAATATCGACTATAATGTCATCTGAATCGCGAAATCCACTCAGCGCTTTTGGCGTCTTGGGACGACGATCTATCTGGTTGTGAATCCAGCCTCTGGGATCAGACGCGACGCGTTCTGCTTCGCCCGGTGCCGGACCAAGTCCAAACCGGTTAGTGGCGATAAATGTCTCAATTGATTCCATTAAATGCGTATATCCTTACGCTTTGCCTAACATAACGATTGGCAAGCGGAAATCCGTTGACGCAGTGATTTGCACTCTTGGAATTTTAGGGTAAAGCATAGGTTCGCGCCAAAATTCGCGGCGCCAAAAAATCAATGGGGATAGATGAGTGGAAACGCTGACATTTAAATCTACTGACTTGTCGAAACGCGCTCAAAAACGCCTGAGACGAAGTCTGTTCGGTGCATTTCTTGAAACCTGTAGAGCAGCCGGGCCAAAAACGAAAATTTTGACGGATGGCGATGGCCGGGTCTTGACCTATGGTGAAATACGCCGCGCGGCATTTGCGCTGTCTTCGCCGCTCAGCAAATTAACAGGCAAGCGCGAAAATGTTGGCATATTGCTGCCGACCGGCGCCGGCGCTGTTATCGCTTTTTTTGCCGTCCACGCCGCTGGACGAACGCCGGCAATGCTTAATTTTACGGCTGGAATAAAAAATCTCAAAGCGGCGGTCAGAACAGCGCCTCTGAAAACCGTTATCACGGCCCATAAATTTATCGAAATAGCCGGGCTCGAAACTCTGATCGAAGACCTCTCCGACGAGATGGACTTTATCTATCTGGAGGATATGAAAGAGCAAATTGATTCCCGTGGTAAGCTCCGTGCTGTGCTCGGTCCTATCGCGCCTAAAATCGCAGCACCCAGCGTTTCTCCGGATGCACCGGGTGTTATTCTATTTACGTCGGGCACGGAGGGGAACCCGAAAGGCGTGGTGCTCAGCCACGCAAATATTCTGGCGAATGTCGAGCAGATCGATCAGCATATTGATCTTGAGGACGGAGATAAGATTTTCAATCCGCTCCCAATGTTTCATTGTTACGGCTTAACCGCCGGGACGTTGTGGCCGCTTATCAGCGGTTATCCGACCGTGCTTCATCCTTCACCGCTTCAAACCAAAACCATTGCCAAGCGCGTCTTTCAAACCCGCTCAACGGTCATGTTCGCAACGGATACTTTTTTACAGCAATATATGCGCGCCAGCGCTGATGGCGGACTCAATTCGTTGCGTTTTGCCGTATGCGGGGCAGAGCGTGTTCGCGAGGAAACCCGCAACACGGCTGAGCGGCGCTTTTCATTTGAAATCCTCGAAGGTTATGGCGTCACTGAAGGGGCGCCGGTTCTGGCGGCCAATCAACCCGGTGATATTCGCGCCGGTACAATCGGGAAAATGCTTCCGGGAATAGAATCCAGACTGGAACCCGTTGAAGGTCTCGAAGGCGCGGGCTGCCTTTGGGTTCGCGGACCGAACATTATGACAGGATATATTTCCCCCGAAAGCCCGGGAGAGGTTATCGCTTTGGACGAGGGCTGGCACAATACAGGTGACGTCGTTTCGGTCGATGAAGAAGGTTATTATGTTATTCGCGGCCGGATTAAGCGTTTCGCCAAAATAGGCGGTGAAATGGTATCTTTGGCTGTTGTCGAAAATTGCGCTTCAGCAGTTTGGCCAGACTATATGCATGCGGCCGCAATATTGCCGGACAAACGAAAAGGCGAGCAGATTGTCTTGGTCACCGAGGACGCCACTGCCGTTCGCCATGAACTATTGGCCTGGGCGCAAACTCACGGCGTTGCTGAAATTTCCGTTCCGAAGAAAATCGTCATCGTCGAGGCACTTCCGGTTCTCGGGACCGGAAAGCTCAACTATGTCGAAGTCACGAAAATGGCGAAAGAGGCCCTCGGCGTCTGACAATTACGCGATTTCGACCAATAAATCCTTAGCGTCGATTTGATCGCCGGGCACGACATGGATAGCTTTGATTTTGCCTGAACTATCTGCGTGTATGGCCGTTTCCATTTTCATAGCTTCAATGGTCAAAACCAGATCTCCGGCTTTGACGGCGTCGCCTTCGGCGATTGCGATGGTTGAAATCGAACCGGGCATTGGCGCGCCGACTTGTTTTTTATTTCCGGCTTCTTTCTGACGGCGCTTTTGGGTCAAGCCCTGAACCGAACGATCTGGAACCATGATCGAACGCGGTTGTCCATTTAGCTCAAAGAAGACCTTAACTTCGCCGTCCTCACGCGTATTGCTAATCGCGACGAGCCGAATTTCGAGCGTCTTTCCCGGATCGATCTCGACCGAAATCTCTTCGCCAATATTCATGCCCCAGAAAAATACAGGCGTTGGCAAAGACCAAACGGGGCCATATGTCCGGCGCCGACCCATATAATCCAGAAATACTTTCGGGTAGATCAGATAGGCGCTTAAATCATCGTCATCGGCTGGATAACCCTCAAGCTCTTTAACCAGCTCATTACGGACCTCATCCAAATTGACAGGTTTAAGCTTCTCTCCCGGCCTGACGGTAAATGGTTTTTCGCCCTTAAGAACTTTTTTCTGTATGGCTTTTGGCCAACCGCCGGGCGGTTGTCCAAGATTTCCGCGCATCATCTCTATCACCGAGGCGGGAAAAGCAATGTCTTTATCGGGGTCTTCAACCTGATCGCGGGTCAGACCTTGCGTCACCATCATCAATGCCATATCGCCGACAACTTTGGACGACGGCGTGACTTTTACGATGTCGCCAAACATCAGATTGGCTTCTGAATATCGCTGTGCCACTTCATGCCAGCGATCGGCAAGGCCGAGGCTATCAGCCTGCGCGCGCAAATTGGTATATTGCCCGCCGGGCATTTCGTGCAGGTAAACTTCCGAAGCTGGCGGGTTCACACCGATTTCAAAGGCGCTGTAAGATTTGCGAATCTGTTGCCAGTAACCGGAAATCTCGCGAATTGCTTCGATATCCAGACCCGTATCCCGCTCCGTATGGCGCAAGGCTTCGACCATTGATCCCAGACAAGGCTGAGAAGTCCCGCCGGAAAATGCGTCCATCGCGCCGTCCGCAATATCGGCGCCGGCATCGATTGCGGCGAGAACAGTTGAGGCCGATATACCGCTCGTATCATGCGTATGAAAATGTATGGGTAAATTTGTTTCTTCTTTCAAGGCCTTAACCAGAACCCGCGCTGCTGCTGGTTTTAACAAGCCTGCCATGTCTTTAAGTCCAAGGATATGAATACCCATGTCCTGCAGCTCCCGGGCCATGCTGACATAGTAATCAAGATCATATTTAGAACGCTCAGGGTTAAGAATATCGCCCGTATAGCAAATCGTGCCCTCGCAAATCCGGCCGGTCTCGATGACGGTCTTGATGGCGAGGCGCATATTTTCCGTCCAGTTCAAACTGTCGAAAACACGAAATACATCGACACCGTTTTCGGCAGCGCGCCAAATAAATGTCTCGACAACATTATCCGGATAATTGGTGTAACCGACTGCATTTGAGGCGCGCAGTAACATTTGGGTCAGCAGGTTGGGCATTCGGGCCCTTAGCTCGCGCAACCGGTGCCACGGATCTTCTTGCAGGAAACGGTAAGCCACATCAAATGTCGCGCCGCCCCAACATTCCATTGAAAACAGCTCGGGCAAATTATGGCTGTAGCTTTTGGCGATGCCGAGCATATCGATTGAGCGCATACGCGTCGCGAGTAAAGATTGATGCGCGTCGCGCATGGTCGTGTCGGTGATCATTGCCCGCTTTTGACCCCGCACAAAATCTGCAACAGCCTGAGCACCTTTTTCTTCAAGCATGTTTTTGAGGCCGGCGGGCGGCGTGTCAGTTGAAAAAACGGGAGCATCAATCCGAAGCTTGGCAGCCGTCGGGCGCGGCTTGCCTTTTGTCTGGGTATGACCATTGACCGATATATCGGCGATATAAGTCAGCAGCTTATTAGCGCGGTTTTGGCGGCGCGGAAACTCGAACAATTCCGGCGTCGTATCGATAAATTTCGTGGTATAACTATTATCCAAAAATTTCGGGTGTTTGAGCAGGTTTTCGACGAAGGGGATATTGGTCGAGACGCCGCGTATTCGAAACTCCCGTAGCGACCTGTCCATTCGGGCGATCGCCATCTCTGGCGTCGGGGCCCAGGCCGTAACTTTGACCAAAAGACTATCATAAAAGCGTGTAATCACCGCGCCGGAATAGGCGGTTCCCCCATCAAGCCGGATCCCCATACCGTTCGCCGAGCGATAAGCGGTAATCCGTCCATAATCCGGAATGAAATTATTTTGAGGATCCTCGGTCGTAACGCGGCACTGAAGCGCGTGACCATTTAGAATTATATCTTCTTGTGATGCCGCGCCGGTTGCCTGCTCTAAAGTTTTGCCCTCGGCCAGTAAAATTTGCGAGCGGACAATATCAATGCCGGTTACTTCTTCGGTGACAGTATGCTCGACCTGAACCCTAGGATTGACTTCGATAAAATAAAACTCATCGGTCTTCATATCCATCAGAAACTCAACCGTACAGGCGCATTCATAACCGACGTGTTTGGTTAACTTGACCGCTAAGGCGCAAATCTTATCCCGCTGTTCTTGAGTCAAATAGGGCGCGGGTGCGCGCTCAACGACTTTTTGATTGCGGCGCTGAACCGAGCAATCGCGCTCCCAAAGGTGATAGATATTGCCATTTTTATCACCCAGAATTTGAACTTCTACGTGGCGGGCTTGGGTGATCATTTTTTCAAGAAAGCCCTCACCATTTCCAAATGCAGCTTCGGCCTCACGGCGACCTTCAAGAATTTTACTTTCGAGTTCGCTCTCTTTGTGGATCGGCCTCATTCCGCGTCCGCCGCCGCCCCAGCTGGCTTTGAGCATCAGCGGATAGCCAACTTCGGCTGCTTGCTGTTTAATCAATTTCATATTGTCGCCCAGGACATCCGTTGCCGGAATTACCGGTACCCCGGCCTTTACGGCAACATTACGGGCCGAAGCCTTGTCACCCAACAAGCGCATGGATTCCGCGCGCGGACCAATAAAAGCAATCCCGGCAGCCTGGCATGCATCAACGAAATCCGGATTTTCCGACAATAGACCGTAACCCGGATGAATGGCGTCCGCGCCGCAATCGACGGCAACGCGTATAATCTCTTCAATAGACAGATAAGCTTTAACCGGTCCCATTCCCTGACCGATCAGATAAGCTTCATCAGCTTTGTAGCGATGCAGGCCAAGCTTATCCTCTTCCGCATAGACCGCGACCGTTTTTTTACCAAGCTCGTTTGCAGCGCGCATTATCCGGATGGCGATTTCGCCGCGGTTGGCAATTAATATCTTGGAAAATTCGGTCATATAATACCATAAACAGCTTAGTTTAACTGTCAAAATGACAACGCTGTCATATTAATGGTAATTTTGGGGAATGGTCAAGCGCGCTTGGGGACCTATTTGAAATTCTCTGTGATTTACGATTTACGGCACGGCTATTTTCGATCACAATGACTTTTGGGCAACAATGAACATTAAGGATCACATTATGCGTATGTTAGTTAAAACCGCGATTGCGGCCGGTGCAGCGCTTGCTCTGGCGGTCCCGGCGCAGGCACAACAAGATGCGTCTTGTAATGTTTATTCAGAAGTCGGCGGCGCGATGGCTGATTTTATGCTGCCTCTCTCATTAAAACAGGTCTCTGATTTATTGGCGGGGCGAGATCAGGTTTTGGCTAGCCAAATGGGCGAATCTATCGTGCAGAAAATGCCCCCGTCTGTCTTAGAAACTTATGCAAATATGCCTCAGGAAGATGCGGCGATACTTGGAGAAGCGGCTGGACTGCTCGCTATTGATCTTATCGTATCCGGCCGAACATCTGATGGCGCCGAGATTAGAAATTTTCTAACGCTCGGCTGTAATCAAGCCGGCTCCGCTCAAATCATCGCCAGTTATAAACAGATGATGGCGGCAAATCCGGGCCAATAGACCCGGTCTTTATTTCTTTGGCGATAAAACATAAATATCAGGTATGACACCTGACGCGTTGAAACGATATGCCCGGCATCTGGTCCTAAAAGAAATTGGCGGCTCTGGTCAAAGGGCATTGCTGGAGGCGAAGATCGCTATTGTCGGTGCGGGCGGGCTTGGCGGACCGGCGGGGCTCTATCTGGCTGCGGCTGGCGTTGGTCACATCAAGATCATAGATGATGACGCGGTCGAACTTTCCAATTTACAGCGTCAAATCCAGTATGCAAATAGGGATATTGGCCGGGAAAAATCAGGCGCGATGGCAAGCACTCTCCGGGCCATAAATCCGGACATCCAGATCACTGCGCGTCAGATCCGGTTAACGGAAGAAAACGCTGAAGATTTGCTCTCGGGTCATGATGTGATTTTGGACGGTACTGATAATTTTAAGACCCGATTTCTAATCAATAAGGCGGCGCTGCAGTTGGGCATTCCATTAATATCCGGAGCGCTCGGCAGATTTGACGGGCAGGTCGGGATTTTTGGAGCGGGCCCTGATCAGCCTTGCTATCAATGTCTTGTTCCGCAAATCCCTCCAAATGCCGAAACCTGCTCCGAGGTCGGAATAGTCGGCGCGCTCGCCGGTATTGTGGGCTCAATGATGGCGCTGGAGTCGGTAAAACTTATTACAGGTGCGGGCATGTCACTATCCGGCAAACTATGGATTTTTGACGGGCTGTCATCAGAGAGCCGGACTGTCTTGCTTCCGAAAGATCCGGACTGCCCGGCCTGCTCTTAAATGCCTAGAAACTGACGCCAACCATATCAGCCCGTCGCCATTCAACATGGCATGGCACAGTGACATCATCACTGACAATTAATAGCCGAAAAGACTCCGGTAGCCTTTGGGTCATACCCAATGACAGGGCCGCCCCGTAAGCGGAAACATTTTTAAGGACGGCATCATAAATGGACTTATCGTCATTAATGTAGATTTTGGCATGTTTGAAACTTTTTGCCCGCAAATGGTCGCGGCGTTCCTGCTCGGCATTTTGCTCATGCTGCAACATCTGTGTCTCCATTTGAAACATTAGCTTTTCAGGGGAATAATTTTGCAAATTTCGCGCCAGATGGCGATTTAAGGTAAAAAATGCATGAAGATTAACGGAGCTTTAATCATGATCAGGCGCTATAAGGCCTGATATTTTTGAAAGCTCAAAATGCGTTTATTCAAACTCCTGGCCCTACCCGCCCTAATGCTTATGCCCTTATCGGCCAATGCCAGCCCGACCCTAAAAGGAAGTTTTGGCGATTGGACGGTTTACTCACGTTATGATGGGGCGCAGCGCCTTTGCTATGTCGTGGCACATGCTAAGAGCAAATCCCCCGCATCTGTTCGCCATGGCGATATCCATTTTCTGGTCGCCAATTGGAAATCAGGGATTGCCTTCGAGCAGCCTAGCTTCATGGCGGATTTTTCGCTCAAAGCCGATCGTCCGCCTTCGGTCCAAATTGATGGCCAAAAATTCCCGATGTATGTCTCCAAAAATGAAAGCTTTATCGCAGAACGTTCAGACGAAGTCAGCTTGATCAATCGAATGCGGGCGGGCTCAACTATGAAGGTTAGCGCCGTCTCGGGCCGCGGCACCAACGTATCCTATACATTCTCGCTAAACGGTATTACGGCCGCGCTTGAGAGAGCGCAGAGCGACTGCAACTAGGTTTAAAACGGGTTGAGCGTATAGCCGTCTTGCTGTAGCTGCGCATGCGCTGTCATAGCTGATAAAGACATTTTTACTTCGGGCAAAAGATCTTCTTGATTAATATCCCGATAGGCCGCCGTCTGCCCGCAAATGTAAAACTCCGTGCCATTTTCCATCAAAGCCCTGATCAGCGGCGCATTGGCATTTTCCGCCCCGTCATATTTAGCGCCGTAATAATCGTTATTTGTCAGGTCTGTCGCCGCCGGTCCATGCACCACCATCGCCAAATCTATTCGATTGGGCAAAGTTCCGGCTTGGGCATGCATGTTTAAAAACCGCGCCAGACTATCGAACTTTCGGTTAACTTCGCCCGTTTGTCCGGCCTCGGCCGTATCGAAGCTGACCTTAAACCGGGACCTTTTGGGCAAAGGTTCATCAAGCTCGACCATAGCCGCCTTGCCATATTTTAGAATAACCGGACCGGTTTTGAAATCTTTCTCACCGGCATGCGCCAGCGATGATACACTAATAGCCAAACAGCCCATGATCGATATTTTAAGCCAAGTTTTCATAGCGGGGTTCCTAACTTTTAGAGTGTCTTAGCACGGCATCGCCCCATTGGCATTTGAATTTCTCCGTGTTAAGGGCGCGCCCCATGGCAACAACCTTAATATCAGATATGCCCGAGACAGCGACGAAAGAAAAAATTCGATTGCCCGGTTTGTCGCGCGCGCAAATAAGCAAGCATCTTGAAGCGATCGGAATAGAGCCGAAAAAGCTGAAGATGCGCACCAGTCAGATATTTCAGTGGATCTATAATTTTGGCGTATCTGATTTTGAACAAATGACCAATGTTGCTAAACCGCTAAAGGCCAAACTCGCCGAGCATTTTACATTGCAGCGGCCAGAGATTGTCGAGCGACAAGTCAGCGTCGACGGCACACGGAAATATCTGGTCCGAATGGCGCCGGGCATTGAGGTCGAAAGCGTTTTCATTCCCGATGTGTCAAAGACGGGCGCGCTTTGTGTGTCATCGCAGGTCGGATGTACACTAACCTGTAAATTTTGCCACACCGGTACACAACGACTGGTCCGAAACTTAACGGCTCAGGAAATTATTCTTCAGGTCATGATGACCCGGGATGATCTGGGCGAATGGCCGACAACTCAGGAAAATCGCAAGCTGACCAATATCGTATTTATGGGGATGGGCGAACCGCTTTATAATACAGATGAAGTGGCCAAGGCGATTGATATTATGGCCGACGAAACCGGCATGGCGATCGGACGCCGCCGCGTCACAGTTTCGACCTCCGGCGTCGTGCCCGAAATAGCTAAGATCGGTGAGCGCTCAAACGCCATGCTCGCCATTTCTCTACACGCCGCAAATGACAAGTTGCGTGAGCAGATTATGCCGATCAATAAAAAATATCCGCTCAAGGAATTGATGGAAGCCTGCCGCAACTATCCCGGTCTTTCCAATGCAAGGCGGATCACTTTTGAATATGTTATGCTAAAAGGCGTCAATGACAGCCCGAAACATGCTAGGGAACTCATCAATCTTCTCAGGGGCATTCCGGCTAAGGTAAATTTGATCCCGTTTAATCCGTGGCCGGGGAGCAATTATGAATGTTCCGACTGGGAAACGATTGAACGTTTTGGCGTTATCGTTAACAAAGCTGGATTCGCTTCGCCGATCCGAACACCGCGCGGAAGAGATATTTTAGCGGCCTGCGGACAACTTAAATCTGAAAGCGAAAAAATGCGGGCGTCTGAAAAGAGAAAAATGGAAAAAGACGGCTTGGCCCAGCCATAAATATAACTATAAAATTACAACAATAAAAATAAGGTTGCAGCATGAACCCGGTTCTCCGATCCCTCGACAACGGATTTCCTGACTTAATAATACATCTCGGTGTTCTGACAATTATCTATGTTTTAGGTATCGTCATTTACGTCAAATTGACCCCGCACAAAGAACTGGAACTCGTCCAGGATGGCAATATGGCCGCGGCGACGACCTTTAGCGCGCTCGTTATCGGCTTGGTGTTACCGCTGGCCGCAGTGGTTTACAGAAATTCCGGCATTTGGGACATTGTGATATGGGGAGTGGTGAGCCTGTTCCTCCAGCTTTTCTTGTTCCGGGTTACCGATTTTATTTTTCGCGGCATGCCGGGCCGAATTGAGAACAATGAAATGGCCCCGGCGCTGGTTTTATCAGCCTTTAAAATTGCGGGTTCAATTGCGCTGGCCAGTGCTCTGGTCACCCAGCTCTGATCAATGAAATTTCGCGTTCCCGATTGGCTGATTTACGGACTGATTGTTCTGCTGATCTATTTGAACGCAACGCGCGCCGTTCAAAATGAACCCAACCAGCCGCCACCGCCGGAAAAGCTCGGTGAATTATTGCCGCGAGAGTCTCCGCGAGACCCTGCTGTGCTGGTAGATATTGATGATCCCGCACCCGGGATAGGTACGGCCTTTGTCATCGATGAGGCCGGCACATGGATGACAGCCCGACATGTGGTCGATAGCTGTGATGATGTTGCGCTGCGCATTGGCGAACGCGGCGGCGTGAAAATTGATGTAGAGGTTTCCCCCGATTCCGATGCGGCCATTTTAAAAGCTGACTGGAAAAGAAGACCCCTGCCGATGGATCTCGAGACCCACCGCCAAGTCGGCGAATATGGATATTTCTTTGGCTTTCCGCAAGGCAAGCCGGGAGAAGCCGTTGGCGCGTTGCTCGGTCGGCACAAAATGATTGTCAGAGGCCGCTATGATACACAAGAAGCCGTGCTCGCCTGGACCGAAGTCGGACGATCAGCAGGACTAAACGGATCGCTTGGCGGCATGTCAGGCGCGCCGGCACTGGATAAGGACGGCGAAGTGATCGGGATTGTTGCGGCCGAAAGTCCGCGCCGGGGGCGGATATACACGGTTGCGCCCAAGAACCTTAGAAAATATGCCAGCACGCAAAATATCGCGGCTGAACCAATCAACTTAGATAAATATGGTTCGGATGCAGACGATTATCGCCGCGACCGGCGCATCGTTCAGGTCGTTTGTATGGTCAGGTAATTTGTATGCGCCGCCGCCAAAAATTATTCATTCTCAAATTTGCAGTTTTCGGCGCATTGCTGACGGGATTTATTTTTCTAGCCAATCGATACATCCCGCGTCAGCACCTCCCCTGGCGCTCGCTTGACATTCATGCGCCAACCGGTTTTGCCACCGACATCCAGCTTTTAAGGCTCAGCCTGTCACCCTCATCGAGTTGCGCAAAAGTGATCGAAAGCGCGCGCGATTATCATACAAGTCTGGCTGAAAAATTTCGACCCCAAAATCCGTGCGGCTGGAATATTGCCCGCAATGTTAACGGCAGCGATGCTGTCATGCTGACGCCGGAAGATGTGACAATGCAGTGTCCGCTCGCCGTTGGCACCTATATCTGGATGAATGAGCTTGAGCGCGCAGCCGACGAACATTTGGGATCAGGTATTGAATCTATTCGTCACGCCGGCGCCTATTCCTGTCGTCGTCAAGTCGGTAATAACTCCGGCAAATGGAGTGAGCATGCTTATGCCAATGCTTTTGATATTTTAGGGTTTGAACTGGAAAACGGTTCCTATGTTTCGGTATTAAAAGATTGGGACGGCGATAAGAGCAAGCGTGATTTTTTACGGGACGCGCGAAAACAAGCTTGCAAGATTTTCCGCGTGACTTTGTCGCCGGATTTCAATGCCGCCCACGCTGATCATTTCCACGTCGATATGGGACCGACGACCAGCTGCCGGTAAAGCGCGCTTGCAAAATATTTCGCGCTTAATTACGAATAGATGGTAAGGTGGGGTCTATGCATATTGTAATTACCGTTTTAATTGCTGTTGCCGGAATTTTATTCTGGCTCGGACGCGCGGCAAGCGGCGCGCGCGAGATTGCCGATACGGCGCAGGAAATCAGTAATATTCCCCGCAAGGTGCGATATCGAAAAAAAGCTGGCAAACGCGGGCTGTCTTTAATCGAGAACCCTGTTGAAGCGGCAACGGTACTTATGATATCAATCGCGCGCATGGAAAATGTCGGCCGCGTCTCCGATGAGCAAGCGGGCGGCATTGCCACGCAACTGGCCGCCCATATGCAAATGGAACGGGCCGACGCAGAAGATATGATCTTGCAAATGCGCAGTCTGACCCAGCGGCTCAAACAACCGGATAGCACACTTTATCCGATGGTTGATCTGCTCAAAAACAATATAGATCGACAGGATGCGCAGGAATTGTCGGCGATGCTTCAGGATATTGCCGTCATTGACAGCCCAATCAACTCTGATCAAATTAATTTCATTCGGCGTTTTGAAGAACGTATGGGTATCGGGACCTGGGCCTAAAAGGTACGCTGTGGTGTTTATTTCAAGGATAAATTGACCTGTGAAATTTCGTAATCATGAAGCAGCATCTTTTGGATTTTCGGGCCAAGCTCAGACCAGTTCTCACTTTCAGTCAAAGTGACTGTTGCCGATAGATAGGTTTCGTTTTCGGTCAAAGACCAAATTCTCATATTTTCAATGGACGCTATTCCGGAAAAACTATTTCTGAGCTTGTCGTTAATGTGTGCTCTATCGAGATGGTCGGGGGCCCCTTGCAGCAATATATGCGCGCTGGCGCGGACCAGATGATAAGCGCTATATAATATCAACAATGCAACCAAAATGGATAGCATGGGATCTATCGGCGTATAGCCGGTTTTCATAATTACCAGCGCGGCGACGATGGCGGCGGCGGAGCCAAGCATATCGCCCATGACATGCAGGATCGCGCCGCGAACATTGAGACTATCCGTGCCGGCTCGCCGTAAAATATAAAACACCAACATATTGACCAAAAGCCCCGCGATCGCGACGCCGAGCATCGGGCCGGTCAAAATATCATGAGCATCGTGCGAAAAGCGATGGAACGCTTCTTTGACAATCCAGCCCGCGATTAGAAACAAGGTCAGACCGTTCACAAAAGCGGCCAGGACCGGAAATCTTTTAAAGCCAAAATTAAGGCTGCCAGTCGGCGGCCGTTTTGCCAGCCCAAAAGCAAGCCACGCCAGTGACAGTGCGGCAAAATCTGTGAGCATGTGACCTGCATCTGCCAGCAGCGCCAAAGATCCCGATACCAGACCGCCCCATATTTCGACGATCATAAAAAGGCCGGTTAAAATGGCCGCGATCGCAATGGGTTTTTGACCGGCATTTCCGTGGCAATTGTGCCCATGTCCATGCTTGTGATCATGATGGTGATGTGAACCCATAGGCGCAATTTATCGAATAGTCGGTAAATGTATAGTGTTATTTTATATCAAAATAGGGCTTTTAGGGTTTGTCATATTAAATACATCCTAACCAAATTTTGCTACGAAACGGGCCGATTAAAGTGAATTTGGTGAGTGAAATTGTCTTTAGAGGCGACGATAATTGTAAAGAATCCGGTCGACCTGACCGGTGAAGAAATAGAAAATTGGAATGGGTTTCGCCGCTCCAACCCGGCGCTCTATAGCCCCTATTTCCATGTTGACTATGCCCGCCTGCTCGGACGATTGCGCGATGATGCTTCTGTTGCCATTGCCATGATTGACGAAAAGCCCGTCAGCTTTCTGACCTTTCAGGGCGCCGCATCCGGAGGATTTGCGCGACCGCTCGGCGCGCCTATGTCAGACTATCACGGGTTCGTCGAAAGTCCCGGCACGGATATTGACCGGGCGGAATTTTTAAAGGCCGCCAATATTGGCGCCCTTCATTATCAGGCCATGGTAGGCGAGCAGGCCGATATGGAAGGCTATCATCGCAATGCCTATCCTTTGTGCCTTATCGACCTGACCCAAGGCGTCGAGACTTGGCGAGAGGCGCAATCCAGCAGCTATCGCCGAAACCTGAAAAAGAACCGCCGACGTATCCGGCGCACAGAAGAAGAATATGGCGCGCGCCGTTTTGAATTTAATTGCCATGATCAAAAAATCTATAATCAGCTAATGGTCTGGAAGAAGGAACGCTTTGCCGAGACGGGTCTTTATGACGTCTTATCAGCCGACTGGACTTCAGAATTATTGCTCTCGCTCTGGCAAAGCAAAGATGAGCTACGCTGCGAGATGCACGCGCTTTATTTTGGCGATATACTGGCCGCGATCGATATGGGGCTGACAGACGGGCCGACATTCCATAGCTGGATGGTCGCCTATAATCCGGATTTTCATAATCTATCTCCGGGCACTCAATTGCTCGAAGCCCTGATCGATGAAGCGCCCAAACTTGGTTATGGGCTGATTGATTTAGGGGCCGGAACCGATAGCTATAAATCGGCTTTCGCGGTTGAGGACGGGAGGGTGCATTCGGGCTTCATGCCAGTTGCCGGCGCTGCCGCAGCTCTTTCCAAAATTTATGGCGCTGCCGAAAGTTTCGGCGAAAAATCACTCGGAGACATTCCGGGCAAAATTCGCCGCCGTTACACGCAGATCGCCGATTGCGACAAAACCGTTTCGGGCCGTGCCAAGGCGATGCTCGACGCGGTCAAGACCGGTGGATCGCGCTAAAAAAAGGCCCGCCTGAAGCGGGCCAATATTCTACCAGATTTTGACACGTTCTTCCGGGGGAAGATAAAGCGCGTCGCCAGGTTGAACATCAAAAGCTTCATACCAAGCATCAAAGTTTCGCACGATACCATTGGTACGATATTGAACGGGGCTGTGCGGTCCATTATTTAGCTGAGCCCGCATACTGTCTTCGCGATATTTACCTTTCCAAATCTGCGCATAGGCAAGGAAGAAACGCTGATCACCGGTCCGCCCATCAATGATGGGGGCTTCTTTGCCGTTCAGCGAACGTTTATATGCCGCATATCCCATCGTGATACCCGTAAGGTCACCAATGTTTTCACCGAGGGAAAGCTCACCATTGACGAACTCGCCAGGCAGTGGCTCGAATTCATCATATTGTGCGATCAACCGATCCGCGCGAGCTTTAAAACCAGAGGCATCGCTCTCGCTCCACCAGTCGCGCTGCTCACCATTACCGTCGGTCTGGCGGCCCTGATCGTCAAAGCCGTGGCCCATTTCGTGACCGATAACGGCGCCGATACCGCCATAATTGACAGCCGGATCAGCGGCTGGATCAAAAAACGGGGCCTGCAATATTGCCGCCGGGAAAACGATCTCATTAAGAGATGGACGATAATAAGCATTGACAGTTTGAGGGTTCATCCCCCACTCCGCGCGGTCAATGGGCCCGCCGAGCTTACTGATCATATCGTTGAACTGCCAGGCATTGGCCGACTTAATCGTGCCGATTAGGTCGTCCCGATCTACTGATAAAGTAGAATAATCGGTCCATTCTTCCGGATAGCCGATTTTTGGGTTGAACTTGCGCAATTTGTCCTGAGCTTCTGCTTTGGTTTCGTCGCCCATCCACTCTAGATTATCGATCCCGTCTTTAAAGGCTGCGCGAAGATTTTCGACCAGCTCATCCATTTGCTTTTTGGAATCCGGCGGGAAATGCTTCTCAACATAGACCTTGCCAACCATCTCGCCCATATAGCCGTCAATTTGGCTAACACCGCGTTTCCAGCGATCACGTTGGGTCTCCGTTCCACGGAGCGTTTTTCCATAAAACTCAAATCGGGCATCATCAATCCGCTTTGGTAGATAGGCCGACATGTTGCCTATATAGTTGGCCAACATATAATCCTTTAAAACTTCCACAGGTGTATCAGCAAACAGCTTGGCGGAATTTTGGATAGCGTCGGTTTCGCGCACAACAAATTGTTTCTGATCATCCAGACTTGTGGCCTCAAGCATAGCCTTCCACGGAAATTCCGGAGCAAAATCCATGACCTCATCAGTTGTCATTTTATTGTAGGTCAGCTCTTTCTTGCGGCGCTTAACCGGCGCCCAGTGGACTTCGGCCATCGCCGTTTCATAAGCCATGACAGCTTCAGCGCGGGCGCGGGCATCATCCTGTCCAGCTTCCGAAAGCATGGTTTCAAGCATGTCGACATAGGCGGCGCGGTATTCGGCAAATTTCTCTGTGTCCTCGACATAGTAATCGCGGGTCATGCCCAAACCAGATTGCGTTAAATAGAAAATATAGTTCTCAATGTCTTTGGCATCGACATCGACCCAGCCGGCAACCGGCGCACTAAGCGGCATGGTCGGATCGCCCATCAGGGCGGCAACATCATTATGGGTCTTAACGGCGCGAATCCGCGCCAGATCATCCTGGATCGGATCAAGCCCCTTGGCCTCGATTGCTTCAAGGTCCATAAAGGCGGCGTAAAAATCACCGATTTTCTGCTCTTCAGAACCGTCGGCAGCTTCTTTGGCAGATGCCGCTTCAATGATAGCCTTGACGTTGTCATCAGAGCGATCTCGCAGGCTATCAAACGCTCCATATCTCGATTTATCGGCCGGAATTTCAGTGTTTTTGAGCCAGGTTCCGTTGACATATTCAAAGAAGTTGTCACCGGGTTTAACGGCCTCATCTATATCCGTCAGCGCAACGCCGAATGTGCCGAGCTCGGGTGCGGCCGGAACAACTTGTTCCGTTTTCTCAGCCTTATTGGACGTTTCTTTGGTTTCACTGTTTCCGCAGGCTGCCAGCGATATTGCGAGCAGGCTCGGGACAATTAAATGTTTCAGTTTCATGCGTTTTCCTCTTCTAAATGTTTTAATCTAATTTTATTCTATCTTGGATTTTTCAGGTCCGAAATCGCCCAGGACAATCTCGACATTAGGATCGTAGCGCGATCCCAAAGGCGGTTGTTTTACCCCTGTTCTTAACCAAATAAACCAGCGCCTTATGTCAACGCCAATTCCGTACAGAGCCGGTACAAGCATCAATGTCAGGAAAAAGTCAAACAAAACACCAAAAGCAAGAGCCACAACCATCGGCTTTAGAAACTCTGCCTGGGTCGAACTTTCAAACAGGATCGGCATAATCCCGACAAAAGTCGTGACTGAGGTCAATAAGATCGGCCTAAACCGGGCAACGCAGGCATCCAACATGGCCTGGTATGACCCAACGCCTTTGGCGCGCAGCCGGTTGACATAATCGATCAAAACGAGGTTATCATTGATCGCCACACCAGAGGCCGCGAAGAACCCGAATAGCGATAATAAACCAAAGGGTACGCCCGTAACAATATTGCCGAAAATCATGCCGACTAATGCAAACGGTATAGCGATCATTATCAATAAGGGCTGCGCATAGGACTTAAAAGCAATTGCCAGCAATATATACATCGCTGCAAAAATCAGGAGTAGAGATATCATGAGTTCCTGATTGGTTTTTTGTTGCTCGAGGTCATTTCCGGCTAAAATTCGCGTGACACGCGGGTGGTTACGCTCCCATTCAGGGAAGAAGTTTTTCTCCAGATCTTCTTTAATGTCTGCAACCTCTTGCTCTTCACCGCGCACGATAGCGCCGACATATTCGACACGTTGGCGATCCTGCCTACGGATGCGACTGACACCCTCGGCAAAGCTGACATCGGCAACGGAAAACAGCGGTACCTCGACGCCCATTGCCGTCCTAATCCTTAGATTGCTCAAACTGTCAAGAGACTCGCGCGCCGCTTCCGGATACCGCACCATAACGCGAACGTCCTCTCCATTGCGGGGCAGCCTTTGGACTTCCCGTCCATATATCGCTTCTCGAACCTGCCGGGTTACATCCGCCAAAGTCAGGCCGAGGCTTTCAGCGTCTGGCTTAAGTGTAAACTGCATTTCGCTGGCGGACGATTCCAGCGTGTCATAGGCGCGCGGAACCTTCTCAAAAGCCTCAAGGCCTTCTTTCAGGTCAAGAGCCGCCCGTTTTAAATCTTCTGGATAAGCCGAAGCCACGCCGTACCGGACGCCCGGACCGCCGCCGGGTCCGGCGCTAAAGCCCATAATAACCCGATAAGCGTCGGGCACGGGGCCCAAATATTCTTCAAGTTTGTCAGAAATTTCCTTGGTTGCGATATTGTTGCGTTTATCCGCGCTATCGAGCGAATAAAATGCGTTTACTGAGCGACGATCAAGGAATGTACCCCCCGATGGGATGAGGTCGCCGTCAAATCCAAAATCTTCCTTGGCGTTCTCATTGATAGAATCAACGGCGTCTTCGAGCGCGACGCGGACTTGGTCAATTCGCTTAAATGTTGTACCTTCCGGGAACGGAATCCGAACCGATATCATGTCCATTTCCGGATTGGGGAACATCGCCACCGGCGCTACGCCGGCCCGCAATAAACCAACAAAGAAAATGAACATCCCGATAAAGATAGCAAAAGTAATATACCGGTACTTTATCAACGTCGCGACAAATGGCCGAAAGATGTTAGCCGCAAAATAAACAATTGAATCGGCGATGCGTTTTTGAAACCGGAACAGCGCGTTCATGTCGCTACTCCGGTGTTTCAAGTGCCGCAAATGCGCCGGAAGAATAAAAAAGGCTTCGATCAGTGAAAACGTCAAAACGGCAATGACAACTAAACTAATGGGTGCTAGAAAATCGCCGTTATTACCGGACAAAAACAGAATGGGCAGGAACATTAAAATGGTTGTAATAACCGCAAAATAAACTGGTTTAACGACAAGCGATGCTCCGCCGATCGCGGCGTCGTCGCCCTCGACACCATTCTCGACGTGGAAATAAGCCGCCTCGCCAACGACAATCGCATCATCGACAACGATCCCAATGACCAACAAAAAGGCGAATAGAGACATCATATTGAGCGTCACACCAATGAATGGCGCCACAGCCAGTGCGCCCATAAAGGCTGCGCCGATTCCGATGGTCACCCAAAATGCCACCATTGGACGTAAGAACAATGTCAGCATGATCAACACCAATACCATGCCCATTAATGCATTCGACGAAATGAGCTTCATACGACTGTCGAACATTCCCGACATATCCGCCCAGATATCAAACCTGATATCCGGCGGAAGTTCTTCATTGAGTACTTCTTTGAATTCGCGAATTGCTTTTCCGCTCTCCGTAATATCGATTTTCTCGGGCTGTATGACTTGAAAAACAGCCGCGTCTTTTCGGTTATAAGAAGACTTAAACTTCTCTGTTTCAAACCCGTCTATGACATTTGCGATATCCCCGAGTCTAACAACCGCCCCGCTAGCCGTTTGCCGAACGATGATGTTGTCAAACTGTTCCTTGGAATTCGCCAAAGCGCGGGCGCGGATTTGAACATTGCCGCCAGTCGTTTGTATTGTTCCGGCGGATAGATTAACAGAAGCCCCTGAAATCGCATTGGCAACCTGATTAAAGGTCAGGCCATATTGCTGGAGCGCTTCTTCCGAAATTTCAATTGTCACCTGTTCCGGAACCTTACTGATGAAATTGGTCAGCTGAAACCCCGGGAGCTCCGTCAGCTCAAGACGTTTTTCTGTTGCCAATCGCTGTAATGCCAATCGGTCTACATCGCCGTACAATGCCAAATACATGATATCGAGTTCAAACAACCTTGCCCTTGAAACTTCCGGACGGAACGCATCTGGCGGCAAGTTTCGAATTGTATCAACCCGCGCTTTGACCTCATCAAGAAGCTGATCAAAATCAACATTGAGCTTGGTCGCGATTTGAACAGTGCCTGCACCCTCACCCGCCGTTGATTCAACTTTGTCGATGCCGTCAAGGCCATCGACAGCTTCTTCGATGCGGACAATCAATTGTTCCTCAACGTCGCGCGGTGACGCGCCCGGCCAGGCCACCGTGACATTTATTCCGTTATAACCAGCTTGCGGAAATAATTCCCTTTGCATTGAATTATAACCAAAGATCCCGCCGGCGATCATCATAAACATTAAAAGGTTGGCGGCGACCGGGTTTTTAACAAACCATGTAATCAAAGATTTCATAATATTTTCGCTTTCTTAAGCGGATAATTTATTCAGCCGACGATCCGTCTTCACTTTTTCCCTTACCGTCTGGCTTGCGGCCCATATCAATACCCTTTGCTTTCGCCCATTCTTCCATCGTCGGATCGACCAAAAGCTCACTTGGGTTATTGATATCAATCGCCTTAAGCGGCATCGAAATACGTGATTTTTCCATGGGAGATAAAACAATCAATTCCCCTGCAGAGATACCGCTTAACAGAACAGCGCGGGCTGGAGATGTATCAATCACTTCAACCTTTTTAATGGCCGCAACTCCAAATTCATCGACCACAAAAACTTCATTGTCCGGCCGCAGACCATCTCTTGGAATAACGACGACATTTTCATAAGTTTTCCCTGTGAGCTGCGCTTGAACAAATAGACCCGGTGCGAGCGGCATGCCTTTGTCTGATAAGCCTTCTCCATACGGATCCAAGACTTCAACGATTGCCGTAAGCGTTCGGGTCTGAGTATCATAACTACTATCGGTACGCATTATTCGTCCCGCCCAAGTTTGAAACTGTCCACCAACGGTGGCGGTCAACTGGACTTCAGGCGCCGTTGCATAATCCTCTGCGACGAATGCGATCGGCAAATTGACTTTTCCGAGCGCATTATCGGTAAGACCTAAGCGGACTTCAAAAATATCGGTTGAAAATATCCGGCCCAATCTTGATCCGGGAGATACAAATTGACCGATATCCGATGCCTTACTTTTAACACGGCCGGTAAATGGCGCTTTCACATAGGTTCTCTGCAATTGAAGATTGGCCGATTGTAGTTCGGCTTTTGCCGCTTGTACCGCAGCTTCTGCGCGTTGCCGTTGCGGTTTGCGGAGCGCCAAAGCCGTCGGTTCACCCTCCCCAAGTTCCTCGAAGTCACGACGCGCTATCTCGCCTTCGGCAATTTCCTGCGCCAGAGACTGCTCTGCCTGAGCGACATTGGACTCGGCGCGAATAACTGCAACCTTATAATCCGAATCGTCAATCCTGATCAGTGTTTCGCCTTTTCTAAATATCCCCCCATCAATAAAATTAGGAGAGACGTAAACGATCTTTCCGCCAACTTCGGGAACCAGATCGATTTCGGTGCGTGCCCTGGCTTCGCCTTGAGCGGAAACGTTAAGCTGCACATCGTCCTGATAGGCATAGTCGGCCGTCACGGCTAGAGTATTAAAACTCCGCTTTTTTTCTTCCGGCTTGGTATTCGCTTTGATCACACCCATCGTCACTAACAACGATAAGACTATGATCCCGATGAAAATCAGAGCCAGAATGACTTTACGCAAAAAGGAGCCGTCATTTCTGACGACGCCTGGATCTGTCGCCATCGGCGACCCAATCTGATTATTATTCATTTGTCTTCCATAGTCTTTGGGGCGTCGCCCTCTTATCATTAAAAACCTTGGGATTCATCCCCATATATTCCGCCGCCCAGCGCGACATGAAGCCTGACCCGATTGTTCAGCCGTTCGGTCCGGGCGCTAATAAGCTGGCTCTCGGCCGAGAAACGGCGCGACTGCGCGTCGAGCAATTGCAAAATCGAGGCGAGGCCCTCGACATAGCGGCGCTCAAGCCGATCTTCTGCCATGACCGCTTCGTCCAGAGAAACCCGAAGGGCGCTTTCGCGCTCGGCCAATCTTTGCTCAGCGTCGAGCGCATTTTCAACTTCGCGGTAAGCATCCAGAACCGTACCGGCATAGTTCTCTGCCGAGCGGCGCAACAAAGCATCTTGTTGGCGCACATTCGCTTTCAGGGCGCCGCCGTCAAACAGAGGCTGCGTCAAGCCGCCGACCAAATTAGCCACAACCGAATCCAGATCAAACAGGCTGCTAAAGCCGTTACCGCTGGAATTAATACCGCCGCTCAGGCTCAGGCGCGGCAGCAATGCTTTGCGGGCGACGTCGACGCTAAGGCCCTGTTGCTTTAGACGGCGCTCGGCAGCCAGAAGATCGGGACGGCGCGCCAACATTTGCGCCGGCAGGCCAGCGCCTTCGAGGGTCGGCAGCGCCGGAAGATCAGCCGCTGCTTCAATGGCGTCAGCGGGATAACGGCGCAGCAATGTTTCAAGTGTGCGCGTCAATGCGGCGACCTGCTGTTTGCGCGACGCTTCTAACGCTTGTGAATTGGCAACAGATGAGCGGGCCAGTCTGACATCGCTGGACCCTGCAACGCCGCTTTCAAACCGGCGCTGTGTCAGGCGCAGAGCGCGCTCCTGGGTTTCGACATCCCGAGCTGCAAGTTCCATCAGTAGCCGCGCTTCAATCAGGTTAAACCAGGTTTGCGAAATCTGCGATGTAATGGCGAGCCGAGCGCCGGCATAGTCAGCTTGCGCGGCCGAGGCGTCGAGTTTACTCGAAGTAATCTGATCGCTAATACGGCCCCAGACATCCGGTTCCCAACTGGCATCAATACCCAAACTGGATCTTGCATTTGTAAAGCCCGCATCCGGCACACCGTGATTATCTTTAAATAGCTCAAAACCGAACTGTGTGCGCGTTAATCCTGCCGAGCCGGAGACAAAGGGCAATTTGTCAGCATCAGAAATATCAACGCGGGCAATCGCAGCGTCATGAAGCGCGCGGGCGGCCCGGATAGATGTATTATTTTCCAGCGCTTCAGCAACCAGCTGCGCCAGCACCGGATCTTCGAAACCACCGACCCAATCAACATTCGGCAACTCATCCGCCGCATATTCGGTCCAGTCATTCTCAGGCGCGTCCGGAACTTCGGTAACGATCTCCGTTGGTCCAGGCCCAAAGTCCAGAGTTTGACACCCTGTCAGCACAAGAGCTGTTGACAATGTTAACCAGAATTGGCGCATATTTGGTCTCCTTGGGCTTATCGATAGACGATAAATATCGAGAGTCAATAAAATTTATTGAAAAACGATAATAATTCAATGTTTTTCTGGCGCCTGTGATATTTATTCAACAATTGCAAGATCAGGCCCTCCCCTATAGAAGCGGGCCTTGAAAAGCGACCTTCATTTTTGAATTGGCTTTATGAATATTCGACTAATAATTTCGGCAGGTCTGACCTTCGTGATGTCTGTGATCGCCCTTATTGTGTTTCCGCACGACCATTCCATCCTCGCCGGGATCGGGATAGCGGGTGGCATTATAGCCATGGTCTTTATTTTCTATAGTCTCTTGGGCAATTTGTTTGCCCGGAAAAATCTTTTGGATCATAGTGAGCGTGTTTTTCACGGCGAAATGCGATTGGCCGCCTCACTGCCCCAGGCCAGTATGATCGTCAATGAGCAGCGCCGGATCATCCATATCAACCCGGAAGCCTCGAATCTATTTCCCAACATTAAAGCGGGATCTAAAATTGACCGGGTCATGGACCGGCGAAACCTAGGAGATAGTGTGAGCGCTGCCCTCTCCGGCGCGCCGGCAGAGCCATTTATTTACCAAATATCAGAGCCGGCGGAACGGTTTTTCAGTGTGACCGCTTCTGCGCTCAAACCCATGCCGGGCGGGGAAAGCCCTCGTCAGGCCGTCATCATTTTTTATGATGTGACGGAAATTGAGCGCGCCAATGCGATGCGCGCTGACTTTCTCGCCAACGCGTCTCATGAGCTTAAAACCCCGGTGGCGTCGCTCCTTGGATATATTGAAACATTAGGCGGTCACGCCAAAGACGACCCGGAAGCGCGCGGACGCTTTCTCGGCATTATGAAAAAGCAGGCCGAGCGCATGCAGCGCCTGATCAGTGATATTCTATCCTTGCGCCGGATTGAGCTATCCGAACATATTGTACCGACCGAAACGGCGGATTTATATTTGGCCTATCTCGCGGCGAAACAATCGATAGAGCCCATGGCGGAGGCGCGCGGGATCAAGATCAAATATAAGGGCTCGAACGAGCTGTTGGTCCAAGGACAACAGGATGAACTTGTGCAGCTGATCCTTAACATCATCGACAATGCCGTAAAAATGAACCCGGAAAATGAGAAGATTATCGTCACCGGCGAAAAGATTCAAGACTGGCGCGACAATCTCGCCTTCCCCGTTACGGCCATTTCGCGCAAAGCCGTGCGCCGCAATATTGTCGAACCACCGGAGTCCAATGACGGCTACGCTAAAATATCCATTCGCGATTACGGGCCCGGTTTTAGAGCCGAACATCTCCCGCGCCTGTCAGAGCGGTTCTACCGGATTGCCGGAGATCGCAGCTCGGCCGAAAAAGGCACAGGCCTGGGCCTTGCGATCGTCAAACATATTATTGTGCGCCACCGAGGCGGATTACTTGTCGACACAGCTGAAGATGTCGGGACCAAATTTGAAATATTGATTCCGGCCGCCACCACAAGCCACGACGATCTTACCTCTTGAATTCATTGGGCGCGCGCCATTAAAATACTGACGATTTATGAAACCTTTTATTATCATCGCTGAAGACGAAGACGCGCTCGCAACGTTACTGGAATATAATTTCACCAAAGAAGGCTATGAGGTGACAGTCGCCCGCGACGGTGATGCGACCCTTTTGCTGGCATCCGAGCGAACGCCGGATTTGATCTTGATGGACTGGATGATGCCCAAGCTGTCGGGCATCGAGGTTTGCCGCCGCCTGCGTAAACGCGACGAGACCCGGCACACACCGATTATTATGCTGACCGCGCGCGGCGATGAGACGGACAAAATCACCGGACTTGATTACGGCGCGGATGATTATGTCACTAAACCCTATTCCATGCCGGAACTGCTCGCGCGCGTTCGCGCGGTTTTGCGCCGCGCAGCGCCGGACATTTTGCAAGACATTATTCGTCACGGTAATATCGAGATTGACACTAAAGCCTTTCGGGCGAAATGCGGCGAGACCGAAATCCATCTCGGCCCGACCGAGTTTCGCTTGCTCGATCATTTCATGCATAATCCTGGCCGGGTCTATTCCCGCGAGCAACTACTCGACACGGTTTGGGGCCGCGACGTCTATGTCGAGGCCCGGACCGTTGACGTTCATATTGGACGGCTGAGAAAAGCGCTCAAAAAAGCCGGCGGGCACGATCCTATTCGGACCGTGCGCTCTGCCGGCTATGCTTTCGAGCCTTAAAAGCCTTTAGGTAATATAGCGGGTTGGTCTGCGCGGCGGCAAAGCTTTCGGGCCAGAGCCGCGGCGGCGGCTTGGCTGATAAGCCACGCTGCAATGCGCTTCGCAGTAAGGCTCATTTACCTTGTTCTTGCGGCCGCAAAACCGGAAATCATCTTCCATTGGATCACCAATGGGCCATTTACACATGTGATCGCGGATCGTCAGGATGGTCGCATATTCTCCGTTTGGAAGAGGCTTGGCTTCGATCGGAGGCGGGGGCGGCGGGGCGGACGGAGCGGCGGGCTTGGCAACGGCCTTATTGACCCGGGGACGGGTCGCCGTATTACTGGCGCGTTTGCGCGCGGCGGCGCGGGTGCCAGTGACCTTTTTGGGCCGTGACGGCTTGGCCCGGCCGGATAGGCCAAGGCGGTGAACTTTGCCGATAACGGCATTACGGGTGACGCCGCCCAGCTTTTTGGCGATTTGACTGGCGGATAGACCTTCCGCCCATAATTTCGTCAAAACTTCTACTCGATCTTCAGTCCAAGCCATGCTTATTTTTCCTATAATTGTGCGCGAAAGGCGCAAGAATCCCTATAGACGTCCCGATAAACGGAAAAACGCTACATCTTGTGTGTGCGGAAGATATCCCCGATCCCTCACTCACCATATTTTGTATCTTAATTTTTCAAAAACACAATATGAAGGATTTGTTAACCCAGCGATATATCCACAGAAATCAATATATAGTGGGTAACTGAGTCAGAATGTCGCAGATGGATAGGGCGGCTACCTATGCGTCAATACACCAGGCGAGAATGGCCTTTTGCGCATGGAGCCGATTTTCGGCTTCGTCAAATATTGCCGATTGCGGGCCGTCTATGACGCTGGCCGCAACCTCTTCGCCGCGATGGGCTGGCAGGCAATGCAAGAAGATGGCTCCAGGCGCCGCAGCGCTCATCAGCGCGTCTGTGACCTGATAAGGCATGAGATCAGCCAGACGCTGATCGGCGTCCGTATCGCCCATGGAAACAAATGTATCGGCGATCACAACGTCCGTCCCGAGACAGGCTTTGAGCGGATCCGATTCCAGTTCGATCTTGGCGCCCTTGCTTTGGGCCGCGCTAATCGTTTGTCTATTCACCTTATATCCACCCGGTGTTGAGATGCGCAGCCGGTATCCAAATTTGGCCGCGGCGTTCACAAAGCTCACGGCGACATTATTGCCGTCGCCCACCCAGGTCAGGGTCATATCGGAAAGCTCGCCGCCGCGCTCTTCGAGAGTTTGCAAGTCGGCCATAATCTGGCACGGATGATTATAATCGGTCAGCCCGTTAATCACCGGGATCGAACTATTGCGCGCCAGATCAACCAGAGTGTCATGGCTATTGGCCCGCAGCATAATCCCGTCGACAAATCGTGACAGGACTTGGGCCGTATCTTCGATGGTCTCGCCGCGCCCGATCTGCATATCATCAGATGTCGCCGTGATTGAGGCGCCGCCAAGCTGGCGCATCGCCATATCAAAAGAGAAGCGCGTCCGGGTCGAGCTCTTCTCAAAAATCATCGCCAAAGTTTCGCCGGCAAAAGGTGCATCAACATCCGGGCGGCCTTTGGCCAATCCAGCCCGCGCCGCTTTGCGCCGATGCGCTTCATCCAGAATTGCACGCAGCTCGGAAGCCGGAATATCCGCTAAGGAAAGGAAATGTTTAGGCTGCGCCATAGCGTCCTCAAAATCAAAGAACGGCTATTAGCAAACAGGCTGTAAGATTTCTATAAAAATCTAACCCTCAAAATCAGGGAGGTTCCTCGCTTCTTCAAAACATTCCCGCAGCACGGCAATCGCTTCGCGGACGTGATTTTCATTGATGATAAGCGGCGGTGCCATACGCAGGACATTGTCGCCGGCAGAGCCGCAGAGCAGGCCTTTGGATAGAGCATTTTTGCGAATGTCGAGGGCAGCTTTCTTAAGACGCATTCCGATTAAGAGGCCTTTACCACGCAGCTCATCGACCACATCCGGGAACTCATCCTTGAGGCCTTCAAATTGCTGTTTCAAGAAATTTGAGGTTTTGACAACATTGGCGAGGAAATCTTCGTCGGATAAAAGATCAAACGCTTTATTGCCAACCGCCATGGCCATCGGGTTGCCGCCATAAGTGCTGCCATGAGTGCCGGGAACCATGACTTTGGCAACCTCTTCGCGGGCAATACAGGCACCGAGCGGAAAGCCGCCGCCAATGCCTTTTGCCGCTGCCATTATGTCCGGGTCAGCTTTGCCTTCGGCCCATTCATGGGCAAATAATTTCCCGGTCCGGCCAGCACCGCACTGCACTTCATCATAAATTAAGAGCATGCCATTTTCCGTGCACTGATTGCGAACTTTGATCAGCGTATCAATATCGACCGGGCGAAGTCCGCCCTCGCCCTGAACCGGTTCAAACATAACGGCGGCGGTTTTATCAGAAAGATGATCTTCAAGATTAGAGAGCTCTTCAAACGGCAGGTGGGTAAAGCCCGGAATAGCCGGACCGAAGCCTTTGAGATATTTTGGATTGCCGCCCGCATTGATTGTGCCAAAAGTTCTGCCGTGGAAAGCGCCGGTGAAAGTGATGATCTCATATCGTTCCGGATCGCCCATGTCATAATGGTAGCGCCGCGCTGTTTTCATGGCGCACTCAACCGCCTCAGCGCCGGAATTGGTAAAGAACACTTTGCCGGGCCAGCCGAGATAATTGCAATATTTTTCGGCCAGCTCATATTGGCCCTGGATCCGAAACATGTTTGAGAGATGCCAAAGCTTTTCGGACTGATCTTTGACAGCCTGCACCAGTTCCGGATGCGCATGCCCCAAACCATTGACGGCAATCCCGGCGATAAAGTCGAGATATTTGTCGCCGTCCTCAGTGTAGAGATAGGCACCTTCGCCGCGAACAAATTCCTGCGCCGGGGGTTTATAACAATCATAGAGATGATCTCCGGTGGCCATAATATTTCTCCAATTAGGCTTTTAAACGCCAGCCGGTTTTTAGAACCCGAAGGACGATCAAGAGTAAAATAAGATTAATCGCGCCGATTAGTATAACGCCGATCGTAAGATTGCTTTCGGCAACGCCGCTGAATCCAAAGCGAAATCCATCGATCAAATAGAAGAGCGGATTGCCGCGCATTATGGTCTGGAACACTTCCGGCAGACCGTAGATCGAATAAAAGGTGCCCGACAGGAAAGACAGCGGCAATATGATAAACTGATTAACAACGGCGAGTTGGTCAAATTTTTCGGCCCATATACCCGATAATATGCCGACCATCGACATCATCATGGCCGCTGACAGGCCAAAGTAAAATAGCGCCCACCACTGGGAAGGCCACATAGTCTGTCCGGCGCTAATGGCAAATAGTGAAAGTCCAATCGCTGTGACCACGGCCACAATAACGCCGCGGGTCATTCCGCCGCCTATATAGGCGATCGCCATTTCAATATAAGAGAGCGGCGGCATCAATACGTCGATGATAGAGCCCATGAGCTTGCCGGTCATGATTGAAGATGAGGTGTTCGAAGACGCATTATTGAGAATGCCGAGCATGATCAGCCCCGGGATCAAAAAGGCGATGAACGCGCCGGACCCGCCGCCGCGCATTTCGGCGAATGCCAGAACAAAGACCGTCATATAAAGAAGGTTAGAGACAATCGGTGCCAGCAAAGTCTGGGGCCAAACCCGCATGAAGCGCCGGACTTCTTTTGTATAAAGCGTCCACAGGCCAAGCCCGTTCCAGCGGCCGAACTCTCGGACAGTACTGGGCGCCGTCGGCAATGTGTTATGTGTTTTCATTGGCTCGGGCTATCATGGCCCTTCGCGCACGCCAAGACCGAGTTTGGGCGTTTTGATGGAATATTTTTGCGCAGGGAAGTTGGTGCGCCGCCAGCCATCTATCATGGTTAACAGGCCATTAAGACATTGGTGGGAGTCTCGCTCTGATTCGAATCACATTTGAGGTTATTATGCCCGCCCCATTACTGCGCCATTCGGCCGTCGCCATTTTGTCGGCTTTTGCCCTTTCCGCCTGCTCGTCGGGATATGATGATACCTATTATGAATATGAAACTGGCGGCGTTTACAATGATTATGCTTACGCGCAATCAAGCTCACGCTACGGCACCTCCGGCGGTGATTACCAAAATGAAGCCAAGTCATATGGAAGCTCGCGCTACGACGCTGTCGGCGGTAATTACCAAAATGAAGCCCCATCATATGGAAGCTCGCGCTATGGCGGCCAATATGGCGCAGGCCAGGATTGTAGTGGCCAATCGGGCGGATCCGGCTGGGGCCAAGACGCTGCTCATTTTAGCGGCAATCTAAGACGGTCACGCTATAGCTATTCCGAATATAGTGAAAGCTACGCGCAAGGCTGCGCCGGCGTCTGGATGATCCCAGTCTATCACATTGTCGAAAGACCTGCGCCTGAAGCCCCGCCCGTGACGACAACCACCACAACGACAACGATTGAAACCAGCTGTCCGGATGGTCAGTATAAAATGGCTGACGGGAATTGCGCGATCATGATCACAGAAGAACCCCCGCAATATGAGCCGCCTGTTTACGAGCCGCCAGTCTATCAACCGCCAGTGACCTATCCGCCCGTGTCAACTATTCCGCCGGAAGTCTATACCCCGATCCGAAAATAAGCCGTCGACGCCACAAACTTTTTTAGAACGGCTGAAACTGCGTTTCTAGAACGGGATAATATTCCGTTTTTTCTTGTACGATGTATAGCCGACTTTAGCGCCGAGACGTAAGCCAACACCGGTCCGGATTGGTGCCAGGGTAACGCCTTCCGCCTTTTGGTAATTGACCGCCATGCCAGCAACCAAAAACGCGCTGCCATCAACGCCCGGGAAGCGGCGATAGATAAAATCAGGATTTTCCAGCCCGTAAACCAAAGTGAAAACTTTTGAGGCATCCGCGCCGGCATCAAACCCAACGGTTGGGCCCTGCCAATAGACTTTGCGGGTTTCGCCATTTTTCATCCATAGGGTGCCTTTGCCGTAGCGTAGACCAACAACCAAAGCGCCGCCCGCCTCTTCGCCAGTAATATAGCCGGTCGGACGACCGCGATTTTTAAATAATTTCTCGATTGTGGTCGCAGCCGATTCCGCCGTTACGCCCAAATGCGTGGAAACCGCGCCGACAAGTTCATTTTCGGAGTAGCCATTGCCGCCCGCCAGAACCGCCTGATCGTGGCGGCTTTGCATTTCGGCATGGGTCGCGGGATTGGTATCATTGGTGGCGCAGGCCGTCATCGCAAGGCCCGCTATCAGCGTCAAAAGGGCCGTTTTTAGCTGTATCATCATTTTCTCCTGCGCCGCTGCATTCTAGCGCTAAAATGTGCGTAATCGCAGTTAACAATCCTTTAATTTTTTGCTCAGTTTGCAGCTCTTGAAACTTAAAACAGACTTCTTACCTGTTATTCTCGGCAGTGCTTTTTGGCTGCCGGATAAACTGGGCTGCTCATGGTGAGGGCCCACAAACTACATTGCTAAAAAAGGATGTAACAATGAGAACTTATGATTTTTCACCCCTATATCGTTCATTTGTCGGTTTTGACCGCATGGCCAATCTTATCGACGCCGCTTCGCAGGCATCGGATAATGGCAGCGCCTATCCGCCTTATAATGTCGCGCAAATTGACGACGATAATTACCGGATTGAGCTAGCGGTTGCGGGCTTTTCTGACGATGAACTCGAAATTGAAAGCCATGAAAACGTGCTGACAATTACCGGCCGGAAGGACCCCAGCGCCGATAATGACGACGCCACAACCTGGCTGCACCGCGGTATCGCTGAGCGCGGCTTTGAACGCCGGTTCCAGCTCGCGGACCATGTGTTTGTGGACGGCGCAGACCTGAAGAACGGCCTTTTGGTGATCTCACTGAAACGTGAATTGCCTGAAGCGTTAAAGCCGCGCAAAATCAAAATAGGCAGCCAAGATGACGGAAAATTAATCGAACAGAAATCTTCCCGCAAACAAAAGGCTGCCTAAATAGAGGTCAAGCGTTGAATTAACGTCCTCTCCCCTGGGACGAGATCCGCTTCGACAGCGGCGCCGTGCTAATTGCCCCCTCCCTCGCACGGCGCCGCAAATTTTTCTTAGTATTTTCGCCAAAATTTTGTAACAGCCCTGCATCGATTGAGGGATGTTATGACTCGTAAATTATTTGCTGAATTTCTTGGCACGCTTTTACTGCTCGCTGTGGTCATCGGTTCCGGGATTATGGGCGAGACTCTGTCCGGCGGGAATGTCGGAATAGCCCTTCTTATAAATGCCATCGCGACCGGCGCAGCCTTGGTCGTTTTGATCGAAATATTCGGGCCAATTTCCGGCGCACATTTCAACCCAGCCGTAACGCTCGGCTTTAACCTCCAAAAAGATATCTCGGCACCACATTCAGCAGCATATATTATTGTACAAATTATCGGGGCTGTTTTGGGTGTCTGGCTGGCCCATCTAATGTTTGATCAATCGATTCTACAACTCTCTGAAAAAATCCGCACCAGCACGGGATTATTCGTTGCCGAAGTCGTCGCTACCTTTGGTCTTGTATTCGCCATTCTGGCTGCCGTTCGATTGAACCCCAAAGCCGTCCCGATGATTGTCGGGCTTTATATTACGGCAGCATATTTTTTCACCGCTTCGACCAGTTTCGCTAATCCGGCCGTGACAATCGCCAGAGCGCTTTCTGATACCTTCGCCGGTATTGCGCCCGTGTCAGTGTTGCCATTTATAACGGCGCAAATTGTCGGAGCCGTACTCGCGGCGGTTACGGCAAAGTGGCTTTACAAGGAATAGCCTATTCCGCTAGCCCAATTTCATGACACCTGAAGTCAAAATATGCGGCCTGACCCGCGCTGAAGATGTCGAGGCGGCTATTGCGCACGGCGCGGATTATCTCGGCTTTATCGTCAAGGCCAAAAGCTCGCGGCGTTTGTCGGTGGCTGAGGCGGCGCGGCTTGCGCGGCCTGCCAAAGGTATCATTCCGCGCGTGGCGGTAACGGTCAATGAAGAAGCGCAAACCATCGCGCGCATCATGTCAGACATGCAGCCTGACTATATTCAGTTCCACGGCGACGAGAGCCCGGAACATATTGCGGAAATTGCGAAAACCTACCGCGTCAAAACCATTAAGGCTCTGCCGATTGCCGCCGCCGACGACCTGCTCTCAGCCATGGCCTTTAGCGGTTTTGTCGATCTGCTCCTGTTTGATGCGCGTCCTCCCAAAGGCGAAGCCCAGCGCGGCGGCCATGGCCTGTCCTTTGACTGGGACATATTAAAAGGCGCACCGCTCCCCAAAACATGGCTCCTCGCCGGCGGGCTCAATTCGGAAAATGTTGGCAACGCGCTCGCAACAGGCGCGCCGATATTGGATGTCAGCTCCGGCGTTGAAAGCGTTCCAGGAGTTAAGGATCATGAGAAGATTGAGACATTTATTCAATGCCTTCATTAAAGGTTCAAGTTACACGAATTGTCGACCATTCTTATCCTATATGGGTTGAATGCATTTTTACAGATGCCAAAGGAAAGGAGCACACAATTCATGAAAAAGTGCCGGTGATCAGTGCAGAAAACATATCTGAAATTGAACTGCCTATGAGCAAGCAAATTGACTGTCTGGTGGAAGATCAATGGAGAGATAAAAAAGGAATATCGATTTCCAGAATTAAATTTCCATGGAGCATAGAGTCGATTGAAGGCATGACATCATTTGAGATTCTATCTGAAAATTTAGAAAAATAAAAAATATATAATTTAACTCCCGCTCATCCCAGCGCAGGCTGGGATCCAGTTGTAGCGGGGTGATGCAGGTTGAAGCGCAATTCAACGTCCACAAATTTACTTAAACTGGGTCCCTGCCTACGCTGGGATGAGCGGAAGGATTATGAATATAATTGCATATAGATTTTGAATGAGGTTTAATCCGCGCAAAGAGAGAGCTCATGACCACCACTTCCACCGAATTTATCCATGCCCGCACGTGTCACATCTGCGAGGCTAATTGCGGGGTTTTGATGACGGTTCGCGATGGTGAAGTTGTCTCGGTTAAAGGTAATCCGGATCATGTTCTTTCCGAAGGGTATATCTGTCCCAAGGCGACAGCGATTCCGGATTTGCAAAATGACCCGGATCGACTGCGCAAACCGATGAAGCGGACAGGCAATAATTGGGAAGAGATCAGCTGGGAACAGGCCTTTGCCGAAATCGCGGAGAAGCTCGACGCTGTTAAAGCCGGGCCGAAAGTCCCCGCCGTCTATCTTGGCAATCCCAATGCCCATAATTACGCGACCAATTTTTATATGCGCGGCTTTCTGAAGATGTGGGGCAGCAAGGGGATTTACTCGGCCACGACGCTGGATCAGATCCCGCATATGATCGCGCAGAAATGGGTCTATGGCCATAATGCGCTTTACCCGGTACCGGATATTGACCGGACGCAGTTTATGGTGATTGTCGGCGGCAATCCGATGGCGTCAAACGGGTCTATCTGGACGGTGCCGAATTTTAGAAAACGCGTGCAGCGCCTGCAAGAACGCGGCGGCAAGCTGGTCGTGATCGACCCGCGCCGGACCGAAACCGCCAAAGTCGCCGATGAACATCACTTCGTCCGCCCCGGCACCGATACGGCGTTTTTCCTCGGCGTGTTAAAATCGCTTAAAACCCAAAACCTGATCAAGCCCGGTCGGCTCGAACCAATGCTTGAAAACTTCCCGGAATTTCTGGCCCGGCTGGATAATTTTGATCTTGAAGCGCTATCGGCCCATTGCGGCATTGGCGCAGATGCGATCCACGATATTGCGGCGCAGCTCGGTAGCGGTCAGCCCGCCATCATGTATGGCCGAATGGGCGTCTCGGTCGTGCGCTTTGGCACGCTCAATCACTATCTGATTAATATGATCAATGTTGCGACCGGCAATGTCGACCGCGAGGGCGGGACCATGTTCCCCAATAGTCTGTTTGACCCGGTCGAGCGCAGCGGCACCGGTTCGTACGGGCGCTACGCCACGCGCCTTAAAGGCTCACCCGAAGTGCTCGGGGAATTGCCGAGCGCGGAGCTCGCCGCCGAGATGACAACACCCGGAGACGGCCAAATCGGCGCGCTGGTGACGCTGGCCGGTAATCCGGTGCTCTCCGCCCCCGGCGGGCAGCATATCGGCAAGGCCATGGAGGGCCTCGATCTAATGGTCTCAATCGATATGTATATCACCGAAACGACCCGCCACGCGAATTATGTCCTGCCGCCGGTCGGCCCGCTTCAAAACGATCATTACAACCTGTTCTTCGCGCCGCTCTCGATCCGCAATTTCGCCGCCTATTCAGACGCGCTTTATCCTAAAGGCGAAGACGAGCTCGCCGATTGGGAAATCCTCCACGGCCTGACCTCGGCCATGAAGGCACGCGGCGGCGATGATGCCCCGCCCAGGATCGAGCCCAAGCTTATGCTCGCCGAAGCGATCAAATCGTCACCGGTCGGCGTGACGCTTGAGCAGATTGCGACCGAAGATAATGGCTATGACATGGGCCCGTTGCAGCCGCGCCTGCCGGAGCGTCTCAAGACCGAGCACGGCAAGATCGAATGTATGCCGGAGATGATCCTGCCTGATCTTGATCTGTTTGAAGCGCAATTATCCGAGGCCAATGATAATGAGTTCCTGCTGATTGGGCGCCGTCATATCAGGGATAATAATAGCTGGCTTCACAATAGCCGCCGCCTGGTCAAAGGCCCGAACCGCTGCACCATGATGATCCATCCAGATAGCGCGGGCGCGCTCGGGCTGGAAGACGGCGCCATGGCCAAAGTCTGGAACCAAGTCGGCACAGTTGAGCTTGAAACCCAAATCACAGACGACCTCATGCCTGGCGTCATCTCCATCCCGCA
>JABDKG010000065.1 GCA_013002305.1 Hellea sp. | reverse complement strand
GGTCAAGTTTGGCTTTAACACCAATCTCGTAAACGGTGGAGTTTTCAGGACGGGCAAAACGTGACCCAACTGTCAGATTTGGAACCGTTAGGCCGCGAGTTTGAAGTTGGTCGAAATCAGCCTGTGTTGGACGTGAATCCCGGGACAAGTTCCATGTTGACGCTTTAAAGCCGGTCGCTACCGAAGCGTACACATTGATGTCATTTGTGAGATCATAAGCACCACGCAATGTGTAAGTGACCTTATCATCGCGTGTCTTATTGCCCTCAACTTCATTCGGGAAGTCTTGGAACGGCGGTAGGAACTGCAACGCGGAAAGATCACTAAACAAGCCAAATGCTGCCGTATCCAAGTCTAGACGAGAGAAAATCTCGGTTTGGTTAGAGAAAGATGAGACTTTTTTCCGGTCTTCGACAAAAGCCACGCCGCCAGTCACAGTCAATTTATCACCAAAGTGGTAGTCACCCTGAGCAAAAAGGGACAAAGCTGAGTTATCTTGATTGAAACCAACTTGCAGGCCTTGGCCTTCCGTGAAATATGGGCCCGTCTGCGTCAGATTGCCAATAATATCAAGGGCACGTCCAAACGCGAATTGTTGCGTGAGCAAAAAGACATTGTAATCGGCAAAGGCACGGAACTGATCATCATAGCTCAGGAGTGTGTCTGTCGTGAGGTCTTCCTCAAAGTAAAAACCACCGACTTGCCAATCCAGATTGCCTGATGTGGCTTCCAGACGAATTTCCTGGGTGAAAGCAGTTGAATCTGTGGTTTGAACATTTTGCTCAACCAAACGGGCACCGGTAAAGTCAACGTCTCCGTTGAACATGACGTCTTGGGTCCGGTACGATGTGATGGTCTTCAAAGTCATATCGTCATTGAGGACGAAATCACCGTGGAATGAGACACCTTTATTTTCAATTTCGTTGGTTGGATCGAAATCATAATAGCCTTCATAGGCATAAAGATCATTTGGTACCAAATTCGCTGAAAGACCATTTCTAAGCGGATCATTTGGATCCGGGAATAGAAGGTTCAAAACGCCGCCGCCGGTGATGATGTCAGCTGTCGGGCCGGCAACAATATTACCAACGCCGCAACAAATTTCGTCAATCTTGTCGATGTCACCAATGATACGGAATGAAATGTCATCGGAAGGTTCGAACAGGATCTGGCCGCGAAGGCCCCATCGATCACGATCATTCTGATCGATACCTGTTAAAAGGTTCTTATAGTAACCGTCGCGCTGGTTGATCGATCCGCCCAGGCTAACCGCAATATTGTCGGCAAGACCCGTTGATACGTAACCTTTTAAGGCCCGTTGATTGTAATTCCCAAGTGTGCCTTCGAAATATCCTTCGAGATCATAAGAGGGCTTGGCGGTTACAACACTGATAACACCAGCGGAGGCGTTTTTACCAAATAGCGTTGATTGCGGCCCGCGCAGGACTTCGACGCGTTCCATGTTGGGAAGGTCAGAAAGTGCACCGGCTGAACGCGAGCGGTAAACACCGTCGATAAACACACCAACAGACGGTTCGATACCGGCATTGTTGGCACCGTTACCGAAGCCGCGAATGATAAAGTTTGTTTGAGCACTGTTTTGCAGCTGCGTCACGCGAAGCGATGGCACGACTGTCTGCAAGTCAACAATGTCTTGGATTTTAGCGCGTTCGATCGTCTCGGCGCTTGTAACGGTCACGGCAACAGGCACTTCTTGCAAAGTTTGCTGACGCTTGGTTGCTGTTACGAAAATTTCGTCTTCATAATCCTGCGCTGCGGCAGGCATTGCAATGGCCATTGCCAAAGTCATAGTTGAAGACAGTAAAATTGCTTTTTTAAACATATTTTCCCCAGGAAAAGTGGTTAGATGAAATTTATTATTCTGCCAATTCGTCCAGATGGACGGATTCATGCCGAACGGGTACCCAATAAGGGTTTAGGATTCAAGTAGAGGCTGATAATATTTAAAACATGTTGCTAAAACATCACATGTTTGAGAGTTACGGGCCAAATTCGTACAAAGACGCCCTATGACAGACCCTATTGAGACCCATTTTTCGACCGAAACGGACAAGGGCGCGCGTCTCGACAAATGGCTTGCGGGCCATTCAGAACTATCGCGCAGCCGGATTCGGGCGCTTATCGAGGAAGGAGCCGTCACCGCAGGCGGCGAAATCAATCAAAATCCATCCTCCAAAGTCGTCGCCGATACGGTTTACGAAATCATAGTCCCGCCACCTGTTTCGGCGTTGCCGGAACCTGAAAATATCCCGCTCGATATCGTTTTTGAAGATGAGCATTTGATTGTCATTAACAAACCCGCCGGAATGACGGTTCACCCGGCGCCGGGTTCGCCGTCCGGTACTTTGGTCAATGCCCTGCTCCACCATGCCAAGGATAGTCTCTCCGGGATTGGCGGGGTTTTGCGGCCCG
>JABDKG010000050.1 GCA_013002305.1 Hellea sp. | reverse complement strand
CGACCGCTTGGCCGCTTGGCTTTATGGCTGGCGGTATCTGGCTCGCGATCGCCTTCTTAACACGCATGTCATCCATGGGCGCGCTTTGGGCCGCCGGAGTTATTCCGCTGATTGCGCTTTACAGAGGCTATACTAATGTCGCCTATATGTGCGCTTTCCTCGCCATTGTGATTTACATTCGACACGGCGAAAATATAAAGCGCATCCTCAAAGGAACTGAGTCCAAAATCGGTCAGAAAAAGTAATTTTCGACATGACTGCGGGGAAACTTTCATTTGCCGAAAAACGCGATTGGCTCCGGCTGATCCGTACGCCCACATTAGGACCTGTTGCCTTTCGCGATCTTATGCTGCGCTTTAAGGGTGACGCGGGCGCAGCGCTGGCCGGGCTTCCGGATATTACGCGCGGAAAACGGATCAATATTCCGCAACAGGACGCTATTGAAGCCGAAATGGCCGCCCATGATGAGATCGGCATTCATCTGATCGCCTCTTGCGAGGCCGATTATCCGCCAGCGCTTCGCGCGATCGATCCACCGCCGCCGGTGATCTCTGTTTGGGGTGATCCTAAAATTCTACTCAAATCCTGCGCCGCGGTCATTGGGTCGAGAAACGCGTCCGCCATCGGGCAACGATTTGCCAACGAAATTTCAAGAGAGCTCGGAGAGGCCGGTCTGACCGTGGTGTCCGGTCTCGCGCGCGGGATCGATACACAGGCCCATTGGGGTGCACTTGATACCGGGACAGCCGCCGTGCTCGGCGGCGCGGCCAACCATGTCTATCCCAGAAAAATGCCGACCTGTTTGAAGAGATTAAAAACAAAGGCGCGATCATTTCGGAAAGCCCGCTTGGCTATAAAGCCACAGCCCGGGATTTCCCGCGCCGCAACCGGATTATTTCCGGCCTATCCAAAGGTGTTGTTGTGATCGAAGCGGCGGAACGGTCGGGCACGCTCATCACCGCCCGCTACGCGCTCGAGCAAGGCCGCGAAGTTATGGCCGCGCCGGGTTCTCCGCTCGACCCCCGTGTTAAGGGCTGTCACCGACTTTTAAAACAAGGTGCGGCCCTGATCGAAAACGCGCAAGATGTGCTGGAAACGCTCGGCGGTATTCGCGAGTTTCAGGAACCATCCGATCTTTACAAAGGTCCGGATAATTCGGATTTTGAAGGTGACCTCGATAAGGCCAAAACCGTCATTCAGCCCCTGCTCTCGCCCACACCAACCCCGCGTAATGATATCATCCGCCTGTCAGGATTACCGGTGTCGTTGGCTTCCGCCGTGCTCCTCGAGATGGAACTGCTCGGCGAAATTTTTGTCGAGGCAGATGGCAAGGTAAGCGGGGTTTGACAACACAATATCTTTCATCCCGCACTTGATGCGAGATGACAATATTTCCCTAACTCTGCATGGTCCAGCCTTCGACGCCCATGGCGGCTTGGCGGACGGCCTCACTAAGTGTCGGATGGGCGTGGCAGGTCCGCGCGATGTCTTCTGATGAGGCTCTAAATTCCATCGCGACGCAAATTTCCTGAATCATTTCGCCGACCATCGGCCCGATCATATGAGCGCCGAGGATTTCATCGGTTTCGGCATGGGCGAGGATTTTGACAAAGCCGTCTGTCTCGTGATTGGCCTTGGCGCGGCTATTGGCGATAAAGCTGAATTTGCCGGATTTATAGGGCACGCCCGCCTCTTTGAGCTCGGCTTCGGTTTTGCCGACCGCGGCGAATTCCGGCTTTGTATAGACCACGCCCGGAATGACGTCATAATTAACGTGACCGGCCTTGCCCGCGATGAGCTCTGCTACTGCAACGCCTTCTTCTTCGGCCTTATGGGCCAGCATCGGGCCATGGGTGCAATCGCCAACCGCCCAAATACCGTCAACGCCGGTTTTGAAGTGATTGGTTACGATAAAGCCACGCTTGTCGGTTTTAACCCCGACGCCTTCGAGGCCGAGATTATCGGTGAACGGTCGGCGGCCGATTGATACCAGCACGACATCGGCATCAAAAGTTGTCGCGTCGCCGCCTTTGGATGGCTCCATCGTGACTTTAAGCTTGGATTTGAGCGTTTCTACGCCGGTGACTTTGTGGCCGGTGTGAAATTTCATTCCTTGTTTTTTGAGAATGCGCTGACCGGTTTTCTGAACTTCTGCGTCCATTCCCGGCAGGATGTGATCAAGATATTCAACGACCGTAACTTCGGCGCCAAGGCGTCTCCAGACAGAGCCAAGCTCGAGCCCGATAACGCCGCCGCCAATGACCACCATTTTGCCCGGGACTTTGGAAAGTTTGAGCGCGCCGGTCGAAGATATGATTCGCTCTTCATCAATGTCGATGCCGGGCAGCGTGGCAACTTCTGATCCTGTGGCAATCACGATATTTTTAGTTTTAATGGTCTTACCGTCAACATCGACCGTTTCCCCATCCTCAATTTTGCCAAAGCCTTCAATATGGTCGACTTTGTTTTTCTTGAACAAATAGGCAATGCCTTTGGTGAGCTGATCAACAGTTGTGTCTTTGGCGCCCATCATGTTGGGCAGGTTCAGTTTGACCGTCGCGTCAATCCCGAGTCCGGCGAAATCCTTCTCGGCCGCCTCGTATAATTCGGTTGCGTGCAGGAGCGCTTTTGACGGGATACAGCCAACATTCAGGCAGGTGCCGCCGAGTGTTTTACGGGTCTCGACGCAGGCGACTTTAAGGCCGAGCTGTCCAGCACGAATAGCGCAATTATAGCCGCCCGGACCGCCGCCGATTATAACGAGATCATAGATGTCAGACATGTCAGGCTCCTTGCGCATTGCGGGCGCGAATATGAGCGCGTCACATAGGCAAAAGGGCGCGTCTGGTCAATGCCGGTTAAGCAATCTTCGCCAGTTTTGCGCCAAGCCAGGCCAGCGGAACCATGACGATTATACTGGCGATGCTCATCCACATGGGTTGCGGGACATTCATACTGTTCATTACGGACCCTATGGCCAACAGACCCCCGATGATCAGTGCCGGAAGATATTTTTCTTTCGAAATTTTGGTTGATACCCACCCGCCAAACACAGCCGCCAGAACATATCCCAGCAATACCAGAT